>NZ_BAAASQ010000033.1:0-1781 GCF_039532965.1 Streptomyces mauvecolor
TACCCGCACTGCTGGCGCTGCCACACCGCGCTGCTCTACTACGCGCAGCCGTCCTGGTACATCCGCACCACCGCCGTCAAGGACGCGATGCTGCGGGAGAACGAGAAGACCAACTGGTTCCCCGACTCGGTCAAGGAAGGCCGCTTCGGGGACTGGCTGAAGAACAACATCGACTGGGCGCTGTCCCGCAACCGCTACTGGGGCACCCCGCTGCCCATCTGGCGCTGCGAGGAGGGCCACCTGACCTGCGTGGGCTCGCGCGCGGAGCTGACCGAGCTGACGGGCACGGACCAGTCGGCCCTGGACCCGCACCGCCCGTTCATCGACGAGGTGACGTTCACCTGCACCGACGAGGGCTGCTCCCTCGAAGCGGTGCGCGTGCCCGAGGTCATCGACGCCTGGTACGACTCGGGGTCGATGCCGTTCGCGCAGTACGGCTACCCGCACCGGAACAAGGAGCTCTTCGAGTCCCGCTACCCGGCGCAGTTCATCAGCGAGGCCATCGACCAGACGCGCGGCTGGTTCTACACGCTGATGGCCGTGGGCACCCTGGTCTTCGACAAGTCCAGTTACGAGAACGTCGTGTGCCTGGGCCACATCCTGGCCGAGGACGGCCGCAAGATGTCCAAGCACCTCGGCAACACCCTCCAGCCGATCCCGCTGATGGACCAGCACGGCGCCGACGCGGTGCGCTGGTTCATGGCGGCCGGCGGCTCCCCGTGGGCCGCGCGCCGGGTGGGCCACGGCACGATCCAGGAGGTCGTGCGCAAGACGCTCCTGACGTACTGGAACACGATCGCCTTCCAGGCCCTGTACGCCCGTACGTCCGACTGGGCACCCAGCGCGGCGGACCCGGCCCCGGCCGACCGCACGGTCCTGGACCGCTGGCTGCTCTCCGAGCTCAACTCCCTGGTGGAGGGCGTCACTTCGGCCCTGGAGTCGTACGACACCCAGAAGGCGGGCAAGCTGCTCTCCTCCTTCGTCGACGACCTCTCCAACTGGTACGTACGCCGCTCGCGCCGCCGCTTCTGGCAGGGTGACAAGGCCGCGCTGCGCACCCTGCACGACGTGGTCGAAACCGTCACCCGCCTGATGGCCCCGCTGACGCCGTTCATCACCGAGCGCGTCTGGCAGGACATGGTGGTGCCGGTGACCCCCGACGCGCCGGAGTCCGTCCACCTCACGTCCTGGCCGAAGGCGGACACGGCGGCGATCGACCCGGCGCTCTCCTCGCAGATGGCGCTGGTGCGCCGCCTGGTGGAGCTGGGCCGGGCCACGCGCGCGGAGTCGGGCGTCAAGACCCGCCAGCCGCTGTCGCGGGCCCTGGTCGCGGTGACGGGCTTCGAAACCCTCTCGCCCGAACTGCACGCACAGATCACCGAGGAACTGAACGTCTCCTCCCTGGCCTCCCTCTCCGAGGTGGGCGGCTCGCTGGTCGACACCACCGCGAAGGCCAACTTCCGGGCGCTCGGCAAGCGGTTCGGCAAGGGCGTCCAGGACGTGGCGAAGGCGGTGGCGGCCGCTGACGCGGCGGCCCTGTCCGCCTCGCTGCGCGACACGGGCACGGCGTCGGTCGAGGTCAACGGCGAGCCCGTGGCACTGGCCCCCGACGAGGTCATCATCACCGAGACCCCGCGCGAGGGATGGTCGGTGGCCTCGGACTCCGGCGCGACGGTCGCCCTCGACCTGGAGATCACCCCGGAACTGCGCCTCGCAGGCCTGGCCCGTGACGCGATCCGGCTGATCCAGGAGGCCCGCAAGAACAGCGGGCTCGATGTGGC
>NZ_BAAASQ010000034.1:0-208616 GCF_039532965.1 Streptomyces mauvecolor
CCTCGCTGGCGATGCTCAAGACCAAGCACGCCGACCTGCCGTCCCGCAAACACGGCAACCCACCCCAGTAGCAAGGGAGTTCAAGCTGTGAGCGCCAATGCTGTCGTACCGGATGGCGTCGTACGCGATGGAGCCGTACGCGATGAAGTCGTGCGCAACACGGTCGTACGCATCGAACGGGGCGAGGCCGGTCCCGAGGAACTTGCCGCGATCACCGCGGTGCTCCTGGCCCGCGCCGCCGCCCAGGCCGGCTCCCCGGCCGTCAGGCGCGGCCGCTCCAGGGCGGGATGGCGCACCCCGGGCCATCGCGCGCCTCACTCCTGGCAGGGCTGAACCAGGCATGTGAAAGCGGTAGTTGGGCCGCCCGCCGCTGGTCGCGCCATTTGTATGACCAGCACCTTCGCCCTGTGGACAAGGTTATCCACAGGGGTGGTGGGAGATCTGTGATCGCGAAACCCTCAAGTCATGCGAGACACAAGCGAATCCCACGAATCCGAATCCCATGAGCCCGACTCCCGCGCGACCGAATCCTGCGGGTGCGAGTCCTGGGGGTCTGGGCTCTCCGAGCCTCAGGAGCCCTGCGGGGCCGCCTCCCGCGCGTCCGAACCCCACGGCTCGTCGGGCGAGCCGCGGATCACCCTGCGCGGCCCGGCCGAACTGGCCGACGCGCTGCCGTACTTGATGGGCTTCCACCCGACCGACTCGGCCGTGCTGGTCGCGCTGCACGGCGAGAGCGGGCGGTTCGGAGGCCGGGTCAGGGTCGGGCTCCCCGCCTCGCCGCAGGAGTGGTCCGACATCGCCGGCCAGCTCGCCGACTGCCTGATCACGGGTAGCGAGCGGCGCGGACCACGGCCCGACGGAATCGTCGTCTTCCTCTGCCAGGACCCGTCGCCGGGCGGCAGCGGACGCGAAGTGATGGAGCGGCTGCGGCCGTTGGCTCAGCGGCTCCGCATCGCGTGCGGTGGCCTCGACGTCCCCGTACTGGAAGCGCTCTGCATTTCCGACGGCCGCTACTGGTCGTACTGCTGCCCGGACGCCCGGTGCTGTCCACCGGAGGGCACTGTGCTCGCCCTGCCGGGCACCTCCGTCATGGCGGCCGCCGCCACCTACGCGGGCATCCAAGTGCGGGGATCCCTGCGGGAGATGGAGGAGCGGCTGGCGCCGTGGCGAACCGGGGCGGCGGCCGACCAGGAACGGGCGCTGGACGCCGCGGCCGCCGAGATGTTCCCCCGCATCCTGAGCGAGGGCGACCGGCGCACCGTGGCCGACGAGACGCTCGACCTGGCGGCCCGGCTCATGCGCCGGATCGCGGAGGCACCCGCCCCGGCCCGCGGCACGGACGTCCTCCCGGCAGGCGGCCGGGGGGCCGGCACCCTGCTCCTCGGCGGGAACGCGTCGGACGACCTGGACGACGGGCTCATCGCCCACGACGAGGCGGCGGCGGTGATCCTCGGACTCCAGGACCGCACGACACGGGACTGGGCCGCGGAGTGGATGGAGGGGGCGGAAGCCGGGCCCGCCCTGCGCCTGTGGCGGGCGCTGGCCCGTCGCTGCGTCGGCCCGTACGGCGACCATGCCGCCGCGCTGCTCGCCCTGGCCGGGTGGGTCTCCTGGTCGACCGGCGACGACCCGAACGCCCGAGTGGCGTTCAGCCTCGCCCTGCGGGCCGACCCCGACTACCGCTTCGCCCAACTGCTCCACCGGGCCTGCAACGGCGGCCTCGACCCGGAAGAGCTGCGCGTCTGCCTGCGCCAGGAACGCGCCGCGAGGCTGGCGGGGCTGGATGCCGCCGACCCGGCCGGGGGCGTTGCGGAGCCGTCCGTGCCAGAGGACTCGGTTGCTTCCCTTCCCGGAGGCGCCGAGGAGTCCGCGGATCCGCCCGCGCGCCGGACACCCCGCCCCAAGCCGCGGCGCAAGTCCGCGCCGGCCGCGCGGAAGAGTGCCAACTCGCCACGCAGGCCGGAGAGTTCGGGCCGTCCAGGACCTGCCCACCCGCATCCGGAGAAGGTACGTGACCGGGTGCGCCGCAGGGGTGGGGAGCGGGTCAATCGGGAGGGGTGAAGACGGCGTCGACTGCTCGGTCCGCAGGCGCGGGCCGGGGCGATTGAAGGAGGCCGGGGAATGGGGGAGGCGCGGGGCATCCGGACCCGGGTCGCGCGGCGCAGCGATCCGTCCGTGACCCGGTCGAGGCTCGCGGCGTTCACCCGAGTGGCGGCGTGGCACCGGGCACCGCGCCGCACGGGCGGCAGGCTCCGCCCCCTCCGTCGTCGGCGCCCGGAATGCTGAGGAAAGGGTACGTATGGTGTTCACCGCCCCTCCCCGTACCGGCACCGGGAGCACGCCGGGGCCGGTCCTGCCGAGAGCCTCCGGGCCGCTCGGCGAGCTGCCCGCCGTGCACGCGGCCGTGATCTGCGTGGCCCTGCCCGGCCTCGCGGTGTCGCCGGAGCACGGACAGCTGACCGGGCAGGGCCTCGAAGGCTTCTACCAGCACGGCCGGCGGCTGCTCTCCCGCTGCCAGTTGAGGGTGGCGGGCCGGGACCCGATCGCCGTGCAGGGCAGGGCGATATCGGCCGACCGCGCCCGCTTCCTCGCGGTGGTCCGCACCACGGCGGACGGCGGGCCCGACCCCGAGATCACCGTCGAGCGCCTCCGCCACGCGGACGGAACCGAGCGCATCACCCTGAGCAGTTCGGCGGCCCGGCCGCTGAGGCTCCCGGTGGAGATCGCGCTCGGCACCGACCTGGCGGAGCTGGGCGCGGTCGCCGCGGGCCGTGCCGGTCCCGAACTCCCGGCGAGCGTCCACGACTCGGGAATGCGCTGGACCTCCGGCCGCGCCCACGCGGCGGTGACCGCCCAGCCTCCGCCGACCGACGCGCTCGCCTCCGCCGGGGTGCTGCGCTGGGCCGTGGAACTGCCTCCGGGCGGCTCGTGCACGATCCGGCTGAGCATCAGGACCGGCCGGCCGGTCCGCCCGCCCGGTCACGTCGCGAGCCCGCTGCCCTCGCCCCAGGAAGCCCGGGCCGAGGGCGACGACCCGCGCGTCGCGGCACTGCTCCACCACAGCATCGACGATCTGCGGGCTCTCCTGATCCGCGACCCGGCACGCCCGGCCGACCTGTACGCGGCGGCCGGAGTCCCCTGGCGGTGCGGGGCCGCGCCGGCGGAGGCGCTCTGGGCGGCCCGGATGGTGCTGCCGCTGTCCACCCGGCTCGCGGCGGCCACCCTCCGCACCCTCGCCAGGACTCAACTCGGCGGACCCGGAGCGGAGTTGGGGCGCATTCCGGGCCCGTTCAGGGACGCGGGCCCCTACCTTCCGCCGGGCTGTACGGGAGTGGAAGCCACCCTGGCCTTCCCGGTGGTGCTCGCGGAGGCGCGGCGCTGGGGACTGCCCGAACCGGAGGTGACCGAGCTGCTGCCCGCCGCCGAGCGCTGCCTGCACTGGCTGGCCGCCGCTCTGGACGACCACGGCTACCTCGCCGAGACCGGCCCCGGGGCCGCCGGGTTCGTACGCGCCGAGACCCAGGCCCACGTCCACCGGGCCGCGCTGCTCGGCGGGGAACTGCTGCGGGAGTGCGGCCGTCCCGGCGCCGATGCCTGGCTCGCGCGGGCCGGGGCGCTCAGGGACCGGTTCCGGGCGGAGTTCTGGCTGGACGACCTCGGCGGCGGCCGTCCCGCCGCCGCCCGCACCGCCGACGGGCGCCCGGTCCCGCTGCTCGGCGCGGGCGCCGCCCACCTGCTGGACACGGGGCTGCTGGGCGGCGGCCGCCCCGCGCCCGGGCTGCTCGACAAGGTGCAGACCGAGCAGCTGGCCCGGCTGCTCGGCGGCCCCGCGATGGACTCGGGGTGGGGGCTGCGCGGGCTCGCCGCCAAGGAGCCCGGGTACAACCCGTTCGGGCACCGGGCCGGGGCGGTGCGCGTCCACGAGAGCGCCGTCGCCGTCGCGGGCCTGGCGGCCGCCGGCTACGAGAAGGAGGCCGCGGCCCTGCTGCGGGGCGTCCTGGCCGCCTCGGAAGCCTTCGGTCACCGGCTGCCCGAGATGTACGCGGGGGAGCAGCGCACCGCCGGCAGTGTGCCCGTGCCGCATCCGGCGGCCTGTCGTCCGGCGGCGGTGGCGGCCGCGGCAGGCATCCAGCTGCTCACCACCCTGGCCGGGATCCGCCCGGACGCCCCGGCCGGATCGGTCGCGCTGGACCCGATGCGGTCGGCCCCGCTGGGGGCGGTCCGGCTCGCCGGCCTGAGCGTCGCGGGGGAGCAGTTCACCGTACGGATCAGCAGGCTCGGGGTCGGCATGGTCGAGCAGGCCGCCGCATGGCTCCAGTTGGGAGGCTGAGGGGGATGAGCGCCGCGGGAGGTGCGCGGGGAGAGGAAGTGCCGGAGGGTGTCGAGGGGAGTGTTTATCGTCAGGCAGACGACTATGATCGCGGCATGTCGCCCTACGACCCGTCGGCCTTTCCGCCCTTCGCCGTGACCGTCGACCTGGTCGTGCTGACCGTGCGCCGCCACGCGCTCTGCGCGCTCGTGGTGCGCCGCGGGGAGCCACCGTTCCAGGGGCGCTGGGCGCTGCCCGGCGGATTCGTCCGCGACGACGAGGACCTCTCCACCGCGGCGGCCAGGGAACTCGGCGAGGAAACGGGACTGTGCGCCTCGGACCCGTCGGCCCCGGCCCTCGCCAACGGCGCCCACCTCGAACAGCTCGCCACCTACGGCGACCCCCGGCGCGACCCTCGCATGCGGGTGGTCAGCGTGGCGCATCTCGCCCTCGCACCCGACCTGCCCGCACCCCGCGCGGGCGGCGACGCGCACAGTGCGCGCTGGGCTCCGGTGGAGGACCTGCTCGGTCAGGAAGGCGGCTTCGGCCGTGACGGCGAGCAGCCCGCGCCGCTCGCCTTCGACCACGCCCAGATCCTGGCGGACGGGGTGGAGCGGGCCCGGTCGAAGATCGAGTACTCCTCGCTGGCCACTGCCTTCTGCCCGGCCGAGTTCACCGTCGGCGAGCTGCGCCGGGTGTACGAGGCGGTGTGGGGCGTGGCCCTGGACCCGCGCAACTTCCATCGCAAGGTGACCGGCACCCCGGGCTTCCTGGTCCCGGCCGGCGGCACCACGACCCGGCAGGGCGGCCGTCCCGCCCAGCTGTTCCGGGCCGGCGGCGCGACGCTGCTCAACCCGCCGATGCTGCGCCCCGAGGTCTGAGGCCCGGCCCGAAGGGCACAAGGACCGAGAGATCCGGCAGGGTCCGCGCCGGCCCCGGTGCCGATCCGGCCCCCAGGAGCAGAGGCAGCCGCGAGCCCGTCCTGTCATCGGGGCGGGGGGGCCGGTCGGGGCCGGCAGACGTCCGCTTGCCCCACCGTGGCCCCCCAAAGGCCTGACATCCGGGGCCACATCGCCCCAACCCTGCGCCAAAAGTCCGAAATGTCGCGTTATCTTGCTGCGGTACCCCGGCCTGCCGCCGAGCGGTCTCATCTACCGCGGGAGAAACGATGCTCCAGGCAATCGGACTCACCAGTGCCCCCCGCCGAGACCTTCCGCCCGCCGTGGACGACCTCACCTTCGAGGCGAGACCCGGGCAGCTCACGGCCCTCCTCGGCGCCCCGGGTTCGGGGCGGACGACGGCCCTGCGCCTGATGCTCGAACTCGAACCGGGCCGGGGCGTCACCTACTTCCGCGGCCGCCCCCTGCACGAAATCGCCCACCCCGCCCGCGAAGTGGGCACCCTCCTCGGCGATGTGCCGGGCCACCCCGTACGCACCACCAGGGGGCAGCTCAAGCTGATGTGCACCGTCGCGGGCGTCCCGGTCTCGCGCGCCGACGAGATGCTCGAAGTCGTCGGCCTCTCGGGCCTCGCCGACCAGCGCCTGGGCACCCTCTCGCTCGGCATGGACCGCCGTCTCGGCCTTGCCGCCGCCCTCCTCGGCGACCCGCACACCCTCATCCTCGACGAGCCCGCCGAGGGACTCTCCCCCCGCGAGAACGCCTGGCTCTACGGACTCCTGCGCGGCCACGCCGACCACGGCGGCACCGTCCTGTGCACCTTCGCCGACCCCAAGGAGGCGGCCCGGGTCGCCGACCGCGTCGTCACCATCGACGGCGGCCGCCTCGTCGCCGACCAGTACGTCACCGAGTTCGCCCGCACCCGGCTGCGGCCCCGCGTCGCCGTCGCCACCCCGCACGCCGCCCGCCTCGGCGCCCTGGTCAGCCGAGAGGCGCGCGCCGCCCAGCGCTCCGTCGAGGTGGTCGCCGAGGACGGCAACCACCTGTCCGTGTACGGCAGCAGCTGCGCGGAGGTCGGGGAGACGGCCTTCCGCAACGGCGTGCTGCTTCACCGACTCGCCGACGAGGTCGGCGACGCCGGCCCGATCGTCACCGTCCCACCCCAGGAACGCCCCGGACCGCCCCGGGGTTCCCACCCCCTGCCCATCACCCGCCGGCCCGCCCGCACCCCGCTGCGCCCCCTGCGCTACGAACTGCGCAGGCTCCTCGGCGTACGGACAACGTTCCTGCTGGCGGCGGGCGTTCTGGCGCTGTCGGCCGTCCTCTCCGTGCTGCTCGCCAGGGCCGGGCACGCCCCGCTGCCGCGGCTCCTCGCTGCCTGGCCCGGCCTCCTTCCGCTGCCGCCCGCCGCGCTCGGCGCCGGCCTGTTCGGCGCGCTCGCCTTCGGCGACGAGTACCGCTATCCGGCGCTCGCCGCCGACCGGGGCACCGTCCCGCGCCGGCTCGGCCTGCTCGGCGCAAAGCTCGCCGTGACCGCCGCGGCGGCCCTCCTGCTCGCCGCACTCGCCGCCGCGGTCGACTACCAGATGCTGCGCCTGGTGTACGGCGCCGCCATGGCACGGCCGCCGCGCGCATGGCACGAATGGGTTGCGCCGGGCGCCAGTTGGGCCGCCCTGACCGTCGGCTGCGCCTGGGCCGGGCTGCTGGCCGCCGGGATCTTCCGGGCCACCGTCGCGGGTCTCGCCGCGGTCCTCGCCGTGCCCGTCGTCGTCGTACCGCTCCTGAAGAAGGCTGTCGACGGGCACGCGGTGCGTTCCGCCGCCGGGCTTCCCGACCGGCTGCGCGACCTGGCCTGGGTGCGGTGGCCGCACGCCCTCGACCACTGGCTGATCGTCGTCCTGCACCTGGTCGCCGAACCGGTCGGAGCCGCGCTCGCGTTGTCGCTCACCGTCCTGATCTGCGCATACCTGGTCACCGGCCTGCGCGCCAGGGCCCGTTGGTGAGGCGCCGGGGGCCGGAGAGCGAGCATCTGCCCAGAACTCCCTTGGGAATGCCCGCTTCTTTCCGATAAAGCGTCAATTGCGGGGCGGGCGGTGATCACCCTTTCGTGTGCTTTTCACCAAAGACCTCAAGGGGCGCCGCGGTCCCGCCGACAAAGGGTGCATGAGCACCCTTGCGCACACCATGATGACCGCCCGCACCGCCGACGCCGGCCTCTCGGCCCCGGGCGAACTCGACCGCTACCCCTACGGGGAGGCGCGCCCCTCCGACCGGATCGGCACCCCCTCCTGGGACAGCGGCGACGCGGAACTCGGCCGGGTCGGCCGACGCGCGGCGGGCAGCCGCGGCCGCGGCCTGCACGGCCAACTCGTCCAGCAGCTCGGCCAGATGATCGTCTCCGGCGACCTCGGCGCGGACCGCCCGCTCGTCCCCGAGGAGATCGGCCAGCGGTTCGAGGTCTCCCGCACGGTCGTCCGCGAGTCCCTGCGCGTGCTCGAGGCCAAGGGCCTGGTCAGCGCCCGGCCCAACGTCGGCACCCGGGTCCGGCCGGTCAGCGACTGGAACCTGCTGGACCCCGACATCATCGAGTGGCGCGCGTTCGGCCCCCAGCGCGACGACCAGCGCCGCGAGCTCGCCGAGCTGCGCTGGACCATCGAGCCGCTCGCCGCCCGTCTGGCCGCTGGGCACGGCCGCGAGGACATCCAGCAGCGCCTCGGCGACATGGTGGAGATCATGGGCCACGCGCTCGCCCAGGGGGACGCGATCACCTTCTCGCGGGCCGACGCCGAGTTCCATTCCCTACTGATCCAGCTCGCCGGCAACCGGATGCTGGAGCATCTCTCCGGCATCGTCTCGGCCGCGCTCCAGGTCTCCGGCTCCCCGGTCACCGGCTGTGACCGCCCCTCGGACGGCTCCCTCGCGCACCACGGGCGGATCGTGGACGCCCTCGCCAACGGCGACGCCCTGGCGGCCGAGACGGCCGTACGTCAACTGCTCACCGTCCACCCGGAGGTGGAGCGGGTCGTCCCCGCGCCGCGCGAGCACTGACCGGAACCCCGCCGGACCTGCTGTGCCGCCGGATCCTGGAGGGGGTCCGGCGCGCTCAATTACGGGGTATATGCCCCTTGTGACCCCTTGGTCGCCTTTGGAGTGTGACTCGGGCCACGAAGATTGCGCGTAACACTCCTCGGAACCATGCGATGACTTAAGAGGTAACAGCCGAGGAGGGAATACAGCGGCCATGCGTGGCGCTGTGCAGCTCCGAGGTTCAGCCCGCGCCCCCGGCACATTCCCAGCCGGTGGTCGTCGGCTCCGGCCCGATCCTGGGCGGGGCCGGAAGCCGTTTTCCATCGTTTCGAGAGGTTGTTCGTGTCGGCCAGCACATCCCGTACGCTCCCGCCGGAGATCGCCGAGTCCGAGTCTGTGATGGCGCTCATCGAGCGGGGAAAGGCTGATGGACAGATCGCCGGCGATGACGTGCGTCGGGCCTTCGAAGCCGACCAGATTCCGCCGACCCAGTGGAAGAATGTTCTGCGCAGCCTCAACCAGATCCTCGAGGAAGAGGGTGTGACGCTGATGGTCAGTGCCGCGGAATCACCGAAGCGCACACGCAAGAGCGTCGCAGCGAAGAGCCCGGCGAAGCGCACCGCCACCAAGACGGTCGCGGCCAAGACGACCGTGACCACCACCAGGACCGTCGCCGCCTCCGCGGCACCGGCCGAGACCGTGGACGTGTCGGCCGACGAGGCCGAGGACGCCCCCAAGAAGGCTGTCGCCAAGAAGGCGGCCGTCAAGAAGACCGCCGCCAAGAAGACGGTGGCCAAGAAGACGGCGGCGAAGAAGACCGCCGCCAAGAAGGGCGACGACGAAGAGGTCGTCGAGGGCGACGAGCTTCTCGAGGACGCCGCGCCCGGCAAGGGTGACGACGAGGAGCCCGAGGGCGAGAGCAAGGGCTTCGTCCTGTCCGACGAGGACGAGGACGACGCTCCCGCCCAGCAGGTCGCGGTCGCCGGAGCCACCGCCGACCCGGTCAAGGACTACCTGAAGCAGATCGGCAAGGTCCCGCTCCTCAACGCCGAGCAGGAGGTCGAGCTCGCCAAGCGCATCGAGGCCGGCCTCTTCGCCGAGGACAAGCTGGCGAACGCCGACAAGCTGGCGCCGAAGCTCAAGCGCGAGCTGGAGATCATCGCCGAGGACGGCCGCCGCGCCAAGAACCACCTCCTGGAGGCCAACCTCCGTCTGGTGGTCTCGCTGGCCAAGCGCTACACCGGTCGCGGCATGCTCTTCCTGGACCTCATCCAGGAGGGCAACCTCGGTCTGATCCGCGCGGTCGAGAAGTTCGACTACACCAAGGGCTACAAGTTCTCCACGTACGCCACCTGGTGGATCCGTCAGGCGATCACCCGCGCCATGGCCGACCAGGCCCGCACCATCCGTATCCCGGTGCACATGGTCGAGGTCATCAACAAGCTCGCGCGCGTCCAGCGCCAGATGCTCCAGGACCTGGGCCGCGAGCCCACCCCGGAGGAGCTGGCCAAGGAGCTCGACATGACCCCTGAGAAGGTCATCGAGGTCCAGAAGTACGGCCGCGAGCCCATCTCGCTGCACACCCCCCTCGGTGAGGACGGCGACAGCGAGTTCGGTGACCTCATCGAGGACTCCGAGGCGGTCGTCCCGGCCGACGCGGTCAGCTTCACGCTCCTCCAGGAGCAGCTGCACTCGGTGCTCGACACGCTCTCCGAGCGTGAGGCGGGCGTGGTCTCCATGCGCTTCGGCCTCACCGACGGCCAGCCGAAGACGCTGGACGAGATCGGCAAGGTCTACGGCGTGACCCGTGAGCGGATCCGCCAGATCGAGTCCAAGACCATGTCGAAGCTGCGCCACCCGTCGCGTTCGCAGGTCCTGCGCGACTACCTCGACTAGGTCGCGGTCGTAAGTCATCGAGGGCCCGGTCTCCTTGGGGAGGCCGGGCCCTCGGGCGTATCCGCGGGTGCGGTGCACGGCTCACTGATTGACGCTGAGTGTGCCTGTGTCACCGAGAGTCAGGAGACCCTATGCGCCGCTGCATCACCCGAGCCGTGACAGGGGCGGCCGCCCTTGTGGTCACCGCACTGGGGGCGCCGCCGCCCGCGGCCGCCGACGAGGTCGTCATCGGTGGGCAGAAGGTCCAGATCTCGGACAGCCCCTGGGTGGTGGCGCTGTCCAGCCGTGACCGGTTCGGAGGTACGAGGGCGGGTCAGTTCTGCGGGGGAGCGGTGATCTCGCCCACCACGGTCCTGACGGCCGCGCACTGTCTGCGCCGCGACGTGCTGGGCGTGGACGTGTCCCAGGTGCAGGACCTCAAAGTGATCGCAGGCCGCACCGAGCTGCGTTCGACCGCCGGCCAGGAGATCCCGGTGAGCGCCACGTGGGTCAACCCGGGCTACGACGCGGGGACCAATGCGGGCGACATGGCGGTGCTGACCCTGGCCGCCCCGCTGCCCGCGTCGTACGTGATCGCCACGGCTCCGGCGGGAGACGCGGCGTACACCCCGGGCACCCGGGCCACGGTCTACGGCTGGGGCGACACGACGGGAGGCGGAAGGTATCCGACGGCGCTGCGTGCGGCGGCCGTCACGGTGCTGTCGGACGCGGCCTGTGAGCGTGCCTACCCGCCGAACTCGGACGGGACGTACGAGGCGTCCACCATGCTGTGCGCAGGCGATCCCAGGGGCGGCCACGACGCCTGCCAGGGCGACAGCGGTGGCCCACTGGTGGCCCAGGGCCGGCTCATCGGCCTGGTCTCCTGGGGCAACGGCTGCGGGCGGGCCGACAGCCCCGGGGTCTACACGCGGGTGTCGGCCGTGGCGAGGCCCGGCACGGCCTGAGCGGACGGGAGAGCCGTCCGGACATGAGAACGGGCGGTCACTCCCCCTGCACGGGGAGCGACCGCCCGTCGCCGGTCCTGGACCGGCCCTGGCTCGTCGTGATGCGAGGTCTCAGCGATCCTCGTCGCCTGCGGACTCGGGCACCGCCGTGAGGCGGTCCGTCTCGTCCTGTATGTCAGCGGCGATCTTCTTCAGTTCCGGCTCGAACTTACGTCCGTGATGAGCGCAGAAGAGCAGCTCGCCGCCGCTGGTCAGGACTACGCGAAGGTAGGCCTGTGCGCCGCAGCGGTCGCAACGGTCGGCGGCCGTCAGGGGGCTCGCGGGGGTCAGAACAGTAGTCACGTCGCCTCTTCTCTAGCTCGACGAGCTGTCGTACCAGGGTCAACATCCAACCAGGCCGAAAACGTTCCCGCTCGTGGCTTTTCCTCGAAAGTTCTTGGTCAAGGTGGCTGTCTGCTGCCGGTTGGCGGCGAATGAGCCGTATTGCGGAGCTTTACGGGTTTCGCGTTGCTTGTCTCGTTTGGCCCTCCCGGCGGGGTTGCCGGTTGTTCATGAGGACGTGCCCGGAGCCTAAATGGTTCATGCCTGAATGGGAACGTGATATCCGCATCACCCCCACGAGGGATCGAACAGGTTTGCGACGCTGGACTAGCATGAGGATTCGCGAGGGTGGCGTTACAACGGCTCTACCAGGCCTCGGTACCCTCTGACCGGCGACCGACGCCGACCCCTTACCCACCAGGGGCGCAATTGAAATTCAGCGAGGAGCGAACTGCGTGACCGCCGAGACGTCCGTTCCGTCCACTGCGCTGCTGAGCGGGGCAGACCGCGACGGCTCCAACTACACCGCTCGGCATCTGCTCGTACTCGAAGGCCTCGAAGCGGTCCGCAAGCGACCCGGCATGTACATCGGGTCCACGGACAGCCGCGGTCTGATGCACTGCCTCTGGGAAATCATCGACAACTCCGTCGACGAGGCCCTGGGCGGCTACTGCGACCACATCGAAGTGATCCTGCACGACGACGGCTCCGTCGAGGTGCGTGACAACGGCCGGGGCATCCCCGTCGACGTCGAGCCCAAGACCGGGCTCTCCGGCGTGGAGGTCGTCATGACCAAGCTGCACGCCGGCGGCAAGTTCGGCGGCGGCTCCTACGCCGCGTCCGGCGGTCTGCACGGCGTGGGCGCCTCCGTGGTGAACGCGCTCTCGGCCCGCCTGGACGTCGAGGTCGACCGCACCACCACGCACTCGATCAGCTTCCGCCGCGGGGTGCCCGGCATCTTCACCGAGCAGGGCCCCGACGCGCCCTTCGACCCCGGCAGCGGGCTGCTCAAGGGCAAGCGCGTGCCCAAGGGCCGCACCGGCACCCGCATCCGCTACTGGGCGGACCGCCAGATCTTCCTGAAGGACGCCAAGCTCTCCCTGGACACGCTCTACCAGCGCGCCCGCCAGACGGCGTTCCTGGTGCCGGGCCTGACCATCGTGGTCCGCGACGAGCGGGGTCTCGACGGCGAGGGCAAGACCGAGGAGACGTTCCGCTTCGACGGCGGGATCAGCGAGTTCTGCGAGTACCTGGCCCAGGACAAGGCCGTCAACGACGTGCTGCGCCTGTCCGGCTCCGGCACCTTCAAGGAGACCGTCCCGGTCCTCGACGAGCGCGGCCACATGACGCCGACCGAGGTCACCCGCGAGCTCGGCGTGGACATCGCGCTGCGCTGGGGCACCGGGTACGACACCAACCTCAAGTCGTTCGTGAACATCATCGCCACCCCCAAGGGCGGCACCCACGTCAGCGGCTTCGAGCGATCGGTCACCAAGACGGTCAACGAGGTGCTCCGCTCCGCCAAGATGCTGCGGGTCGCGGAGGACGACGTCGTCAAGGACGACGCCCTGGAGGGGCTCACCGCGGTCGTCACCGTCCGGCTCGCGGAGCCGCAGTTCGAGGGCCAGACCAAGGAGGTCCTGGGTACGTCCGCGGCCAACCGGATCGTCGCCAATGTGGTCGCCAAGGAACTCAAGGAGTTCCTGACCTCCACCAAGCGCGACGCGAAGGCGCAGGCCAGGGCCGTCCTCGACAAGATCGTCGCGGCTGCCCGCACCCGCATCGCGGCCCGCCAGCACAAGGAGGCGCAGCGCCGCAAGACGGCCCTCGAGTCGTCCTCGCTGCCGGCCAAGCTGGCCGACTGCCGCAGCGACGACGTGGAGCGCAGCGAGCTCTTCATCGTCGAGGGGGACTCGGCGCTGGGCACCGCCAAGCTCGCGCGGAACTCCGAGTTCCAGGCGCTGCTGCCGATCCGCGGCAAGATCCTCAACGTTCAGAAGGCGTCGGTCTCCGACATGCTGAAGAACGCGGAGTGCGGCGCGATCATCCAGGTCATAGGGGCGGGCTCGGGCCGGACCTTCGACATCGACGCGGCGCGGTACGGCAAGATCGTGCTGCTCGTCGACGCCGATGTCGACGGCGCGCACATCCGGATCCTGCTGCTGACCCTCTTCCAGCGCTACATGCGCCCGATGGTCGAGGCGGGCCGGGTCTTCGCCGCGGTGCCGCCGCTGCACCGGATCGAGCTGGTCCAGCCCAAGAAGGGCCAGGACAAGTACGTCTACACGTACTCGGACAACGAGCTGCGCACCACGCTGCTCGAGTTCCAGCGCAAGGGCGTCCGCTACAAGGACACCATCCAGCGCTACAAGGGCCTTGGCGAGATGGACGCCGACCAGCTGGCCGAGACCACGATGGATCCGCGGTTCCGTACCCTGCGCCGGATCAACATCGGCGACCTGGAGGCCTCCGAGCAGGTCTTCGACCTGCTGATGGGCAACGAGGTGGCGCCGCGCAGGGAGTTCATCACCAGCTCCGCGGCCACGCTGGACCGCTCGCGCATCGACGCGTGATCCGGGCCCGGCGAACGCCGGTCCGGGGGCTTCCCCAGGCCGGCGTTCGCCGTCTCCACCCGTGGGTGGAGACGGAACATCCACCCGCGGTCCACCCCTGATCCGATGCCTCTGACCAGGTCGTTTCCGTAACTTCGTAGACGTACGGAGATTCCGGCTCCCGGCGTCTCGTCTTCCTCGTCTTCTCGTAGTCCGGAGGCTCCGATGTCCGCGCTCTTCAACGTGCTCGTGGCAGTCGCGGTGGTGGCGCTGATCCTCGTCCGCCAGTTCAAGCCGCAGCAGCTGGGCGGCGACGGGAGGAAGTGGTGGATCATTCCAGCCGTCCTGGTGTTCTTCGCGGTGAAGAACGGAGGGCTCGTCGACCAGCACCACCAGGCCGGCTCGATCGCCCTGCTCGGCGCCGAGCTCGTGACCGGAGTCCTCATGGGCGTCGGCTGGGCCTGGACCTCGAAGATATGGACCGAGCCGGACGGCACGGTGTGGTCCCGCGGCACCAAGGCCACCGCCGGGATCTGGGTCCTGGGCATCGCCCTGCGCGTGGGGCTCGCGGGGCTCGGCGCGCTGGCGGGGATCCACCTGGGCACCGGCGCCATCCTGGTCGCGCTGGCCGCCTCGCTGCTCGTCCGCGGCGCCCTCCTGATGTGGAGGGCCCGCCCGGCCCTCGCGTCGTACGGTGTTGCTGCCGCAAGCCCCGCCCAGCAGGTGTGGAAGGACCGCGTGTGACCCTGGAGACCTGGCTCAGCTGGCCTTCGCGGGAAGCACTCTCCCGCGAGGGCCTGACCCGTGCCAGACGCAATGTCGCCCGGGGCATCAGGGCCGTGGTGTTCGGCGGGCTGCTCTGGTCCACGTTCAGCAGCAAGCAGGGCCCAGGGAACCGGGCGTGGGCCTGGGTGGCGGGCGTGGCCCTCGTGGTGGGCTCCGTGCTGCTGGCCCGCGTGTTCTTCCGGTTCACCCTGGAGCACCGGCTCTGGCCCTCGCTGGCCACCCTCCTGCTGGTGATGGGAGCCGCCGTCGGCGCCGGGGCGGCGGGCTGGCCGGTGCTCGCGCTGGTTCTGTGGTGCGGCTGCGCGGTGACCGCCCTCGAACGGCTGCCACTGGGCGCCGCCGTGCCGTGCACGGTGGTGGCACTGGCCGCGTACAGCCTGGTCAACACGGACAACTGGCTCACTACGGCGGTGACCGCGGCCGGGCTCGGGCTCGCCGGATATGTGCTGCGCCTCGATGCCGAGGCCCGGGGCAACGCCCAGCGGCTGCTCGCCCAGGAGCGGGCCGCTCGGTCCGCCGAGGCGCGGTCCGCCGCGCTGGGCGAGCGGGCCAGGATCGCCCGCGAGATCCACGACGTACTGGCGCACAGTCTCTCCGCGCAGCTGGTGCACCTGGAGGCGGCGCGGCTGCTGATCGAGCGGGAGCCGCCCGGGGAGTTCCGGGAGAAGATCCTCGAACGGGTGGTGGCCGCCCGGGGCATGGCGAGGGAGGGCCTGGCCGAGACCCGTCAGGCGCTCTCCGCGCTGCGCGGCGAGATGACCCCGGTGGAGGACTTTCTGCAGACCCTGATCGAGGGATCGG
Source organism: Streptomyces mauvecolor (assembly GCF_039532965.1). Taxonomy (NCBI): domain Bacteria; kingdom Bacillati; phylum Actinomycetota; class Actinomycetes; order Kitasatosporales; family Streptomycetaceae; genus Streptomyces; species Streptomyces mauvecolor. Next base: position 15,536 of record NZ_BAAASQ010000034.1, read on the forward strand.
GAGCCGGGAGCGGGCTCGCCCCGGGCGCCGGGGTGCAGGTGGAGGGGGAGCGCAGGCCGCTGCCCGCGGAGGCCTCGCAGGCGGTGCGCAGGGTGGCGCAGGAGGCCCTGACGAATGTGCGCAAGCACGCGCCGGGCGCGGTCGTCGCCGTACGGCTGGAGTATCTGCCGGACGAAGTGGCCCTGGAAGTAAGGGACTCGGGCGGGCGCAAGCGGGCGGGGGAGCTCGCTGTCAGTGGTTCCGGATACGGTCTGCTGGGGATGAGAGAACGCGCCGAACTGCTCGGCGGGACTTTGGAGGCCGGGCCGGACGAGGAGGGCTTCGTGGTGAGACTGAGGGTGCCCGCATGACCGGGAGTGGGCCCGGGGCACGGGGGACGATCAGGGTGGTCGTGGCCGACGACCAGTCCGTGGTGCGCGAGGGCATCGTGATGCTGCTCGGCCTGCTGCCGGGCATCGAAGTCGTCGGATCGGCGCGAGACGGCGAGGAGGCGGTCGCCCTCACGGCCGAACTGGCTCCGGACATCGTCCTGATGGACCTGCGCATGCCGCGCTGCGACGGGGTCGAGGCGACTCGCCGCATCCGGGCCGGGCATCCCGGCACCGAGGTGGTGATCCTGACGACGTACGCGGACGACGACTCGCTCTTCCCGGCCCTGCAGGCAGGAGCGCGGGGCTATCTCACCAAGGACGCCGGGGGCGAGGAGATCGTCAAGTCGATAGAGGACGTGCTGGCCGGGCAGGCCGGGCTCGCCCCCGCCGTGCAGCGCCGGCTCCTGGAACGGGTGACCGCGCCGCCGCCCGTCCCCGCCGCACCGGCCGAGCTGCCCGACGGGCTCACCGTGCGCGAGGGCGAAGTGCTGGGGCTGGTCGCCGAGGGGATGTCCAACCCCGAGATCTCGCGGGCCCTGCACATCTCGACGGCCACCGTGAAGACACACATCAACAACATCTTCGGCAAGACCGGGGTGCGCGACCGGGTCCAGGCCATGCGGTACGCCTACCTGCACGGCCTCGCCCAGCCACCGCGGGGCTAGCCGGTTGTCCCGAGGCGGCTCCGCCACCTTGCTCCATCACCTAATGGAGTGAAGCGGGGGCATAGGAGAGCTCAGGGCCCGCCCCCTCTGCCCATCCTTGGGCCACGCGGCCGAACGGGGCCGTGGGCAAGGAGAGTTGTGCGGTGGACGAGCAGGAAGGGTGTGATCCCGCGGCGGCGCGGATCGACGACCCCTGGTATGACGCCCTCGCCTCCGGGTGGGGTGAACTGGACGGCGAGACGGTCCCCGCGACCGTGCCCGCACAGCATGACGGCGACGGCGACGAACGGCTCAGCCCCGCCGAGATCTATCTCGAAGTGCACCGCAGCGCGGCCTTCCAGGAGGTGCGCCGCCGCTATCGCCGCTTCGTCGTCCCGGCCGTCCTCGCCTTCTTCGCCTGGTACCTCGCCTATGTGGTCACCGCGGTCGGTGCCCCCGGCCTCATGGCCCGCCCGGTGGCCGGCGCGCTGAACGTGGCGATGGTCGCCGGCCTTGCCCAGTTCCTCACCACCTTCCTGCTGACCTGGGCGTACGCGCGCCATGCGAGGCTGCGCCGGGACCGGGCCGCGCTGGAGCTGCGCTGGGTCGTGTTCGAGCAGAACCAGCAGAACAACCCACCGCGCGACGGACCCCACCCGCAGGCAGAACAGGGTCGCGGGACCCGGTGGACCGGCGGACAGGGAACGACACGGGGGACCAACAGGTGATCGTCGGCGGGGACCATCAGACTCTGGCGCTGCTGCTCTTCAGTGCGTTCGTGGCGGCGACGCTCGCCATCACCACCTGGGTGAGCCGCAACCGGCGCGGCTCGGCCGAGGAGTTCTACACCGGCGGGCGCCTCTTCTCGCCCATGGAGAATGGTTTTGCCATCGCGGGCGACTACATGTCGGCCGCCTCCTTCCTCGGCATCTCCGGACTCATCGCGCTCTTCGGCTACGACGGAATGCAGTACTCCGTGGGCTTCCTCGTCGCCTGGCTCGTGGTGCTGCTCCTGGTCGCCGAACTGGTCCGCAACTGCGGCCGGTTCACCCTGGCCGACGTGGTCGCCGCCCGGATGAGCGAGCGCCCGGTCAGGGTCGCGGCGGGAACTTCTTCGGTCACCGTCTCCGTTCTCTATCTGGTGGCGCAGATGGTCGGCGCGGGGAGCCTGGTCGCCCTGCTGCTCGGCGGCACCAGCGATGCCGCGCGGAGCTGGACGGTCATCGGAGTCGGCGCCCTGATGGTGGTCTATGTGTCGCTCGGCGGGATGCGGGCCACCACCTGGATCCAGATCGTGAAGGCCGTCCTGCTCATGGCCGGCACGATCACCCTCACCGTGCTGGTGCTGCTGCGCTTCCACGGCGACATCAACCTGCTGCTGAATTCGGCGGCCGAACACAGCGGCCATGGGAAGGAGTTCCTCTCGCCCGGTCTCAAGTACGGCGGTGACTGGACGGCTCGGTGCGACTTCATCAGCCTGGGGCTCGCCCTGGTCCTCGGCACGGCCGGGCTGCCGCACATCCTCTCGCGCTTCTACACCGTGCCGACCGCGCGGGCCGCGCGCCGCTCGGTCGTCTGGTCCATCGGCCTCATCGGCGGCTTCTACCTCATGACGATCGTGCTCGGCTTCGGTGCGGCCGCACTGGTCGGCTCGGCCGAGGTCAAGGCGTCGAATCCCGCCGGGAACACGGCTGTTGCGCTGCTCGCCTACAACCTGGGCGGTGGTGCCGGTTCCACAGGCGGAACGGTTCTCTTCGCCGTCGTCGCCGCCGTCGCCTTCGCCACGATCCTCGCCGTGGTCGCGGGCATCACCCTCGCCTCCTCGGCGTCCGTCGCCCACGACCTGTACGCCTCGCTCCGGCGCCGACACGCCAAACAGCGCAGCGAGGTGGCGGTCGCGCGGGTCGCGGCGGTGGGGATCGGGGCGGTGGCCATCGCCCTCGGCCTCCTCGCCCGGGACCTCAATGTGGCGTTCCTGGTCGGCCTGGCCTTCGCGGTGGCCGCCTCCGCGAACCTTCCGGTGCTGCTGTACTCCCTGTTCTGGCGGAACTTCACGACGCGGGGCGCGGTGTGGTCGGTGTACGGGGGGCTGGTCCCGGCACTGGTCCTGGTGCTGGTCTCGCCCGTGGTCTCCGGCAGCCCCGAATCCCTCTTCCCCGGCGTGGACTTCCAGTTCTTCCCGCTGCAGAACCCGGGGCTCGTCTCCATCCCGCTGGGATTCCTCGCGGGCTGGCTCGGCACGGTGACCTCCGGCGAAATCCCGGACGAGGCGAAGAACGCGGAGGCGGAGGTGCGGTCCCTGACGGGGGCGGGCGCGGTGTAGTACCCGCCCTGCCCGGGTTTCGAACCGGTGCAACTTCCCTCAGAACGCAGGCAGTTGAGCCTCATACCGCCCATGCGTAGCGATGTTCCGGACGGCCCGTCTCTCCGTACCGCAGGGTCAGGCGGAGGCGGCCGGACTGTTCCAGGAGGCGGAGATAGCGCTGGGCCGTGGAGCGGCTCAGGCCGGTCCGGTCGGCGACCTCGTGGGCGGAGAGCGGGTGGTCCGCGGTGTGCAGGACGTCGCGGATGAGCTCCGCGGTGGGTACCGAGTGGCGGGTGGGCAGCCCGGTGCGCAGGGCCGCGAAGATCCGGTCGACCTGCTCCTGGTCCTGGGCGGCGGGCCCGCCGCCGGCCGTCCCCGCCGCCCGCTCCACCGTGCGCCGCAAGGTCGCGTACGAGTCGAGCTTGGCCCGGAGCCCGGCGAAGGTGAACGGCTTGACCAGGTAGTGCAGCGCGCCGTGGCGCATCGCGGCCTGGACGGTGGCCACGTCACTCGCCGACGTCACCATGATCACGTCGGTGTGGTGGCCCTGCTGCCGCATCCGGCGGACCAGACTGAGCCCGGTCTCGTCGGGCAGGAAGTGGTCGAGCAGGACGAGATCGATCCGGCGGCGTTCCAGCGTGGCGAGGGCCTGGGCGGCGCTGTGCGCACGCGCCGCGACCCGGAACCCGGGAACCTTCCCGACGTACGCCGCGTTGATCTCGGCGACACGGAAGTCGTCGTCCACGACCAGGACGTCGATCAAGACGCTCTCCTCCTCCATGCCCGCTCTTCGAACCCCGCAGTTGTATCGCGCGCAAAACGAGCACAACAGGGGTTTGCGAGCAGAAGTGTGTCTTGAGACCACAAGGCTGACGCCGTGGCGCGGGCCGCATCTACGGTCCCGCTCCATGAACACAGACACCAGCCCCGCCATCGAGCTGAGGGGCGCCGGCAAGGCGTTCCGTACGCCGTCGGGGACGCTGCACACCGCCGTGCGGGAGCTCGATCTGACCGTGGGGCAGGGCGAGTTCGTGGCGGTCGTCGGCCCCACCGGCTGCGGGAAGTCGACCACGCTGACCCTGGTCAGCGGCCTGGAGGAGCCCACCGAGGGCGAGGTCCTGGTGGCCGGGGAGCCGGTCGAGGGCATCGGCGACAAGGTCGGCTTCGTCTTCCAGCAGGACGCCGTCTTCCCCTGGCGCACCGTGCTCTCCAACGTCATGGCGGGCCCGCGCTTTCGCGGCGTACCGAAGGCCGAGGCGAAGGAGATGGCGCGGGCCTGGCTGGCCAGGGTCGGCCTCTCGGCGTTCGAGGACCGCTATCCGCACCAGCTCTCGGGCGGCCAGCGCAAGCGCGTCGCGCTGGCCGCGACCTTCGTCAACGACCCCCGGATCCTGCTGATGGACGAGCCGTTCTCGGCCCTCGACGTGCAGACCAGAGCCCTGATGTCGGACGAACTTCTCGACCTGTGGTCCGGCACCGGAGCCTCCGTCGTGTTCGTCACGCACGACCTGGAGGAGTCCATCGCGCTCGCCGACCGGGTCGTCGTGATGACGGCGGGCCCCGCCACCGTGAAGCGGATCTTCGACATCGACCTGCCGCGCCCGCGCAAGGTCGAGTCGGTGCGCCTGGAACCCCGCTTCGTCGAGATCTACCGGGAGATCTGGGAATCGCTCGGCGAAGAGGTCCGCATCACCCGAGAGCGGGGCGTGGCCGATGTCGCCTGACACCGTCGCCGCTCCCGGGGTCGAGCCCGGCACCCGCACCGTGGCTCGCGCCCGCGCCGCCCGCAATCGCCGGCTCCTCGTGCACGGCAGCCGCGTCCTGCTCCTGGCGGTGGTCGTCGCGCTCTGGGAGATCCTGGCCCGCGCCGAGATCATCGACCCGTTCAACTTCTCGATGCCGTCGGCGATCTGGGACCAGATCCGCGAGTGGGCCGTGCACGGCACCGCGCAGGGATCGCTCTGGGAACAGATCTGGTACACCCTCTACGAGGCGCTGCTCGGCTGGCTCCTCGGGGTCACGGCGGGTGTCGTGCTCGGTATCACGCTGGGCCGGATCCGGTTCCTCGCCGATGTCCTCGGCCCGTACATCAAGGTGCTCAATGCCATCCCGCGCATCGTGCTCGCGCCGATCTTCCTGATCTGGTTCGGGCTCGGACCGGCCTCGAAGGTCGCCTCCGCCGTCGTGCTCGTCTTCTTCCCGGTTTTCTTCAACGCCTTCCAGGGGGCGCGCGAGGTCGACCGGAACCTGGTGAACAACGCCCGCATCCTGGGCGCGAGCAACCGCCGGGTCACCCTCCAGGTGGTGATCCCCTCCGCCACCTCCTGGATCTTCACCAGCCTCCACGTCAGCTTCGGCTTCGCGCTGATCGGCGCGATCGTCGGCGAGTACATCGGCGCGACCAAGGGGCTCGGCCTCCTCGTGGCCGCCTCGCAGGGGACGTTCAACGCCGCCGGGGTGTACGCGGCGATGGCCATCCTCGCGGTCGTGGCGCTGCTCACCGAGGGGCTGCTCACCTTCGCCGAACGACGCCTGTTCCGCTGGCGCCCGGCCGAGGCGGGCACCGAGCGCTGACCGGCCGGGAGCCGACCCGCACCGGGCGCCGACGGGCCTCCGTGAGCCCCCTTTCCTGTACGTACCGAACATTGATCGCAGGGACGTGATGATCATGCCGAGCAATCCCAACGCCTTTATGGACGCTGCCACTTCAAACACGCCCCTTTCCCGGCGACCCGCCACCCACGACCCGCGCAGGGCACCCTCGGCCGTCCTGGCCGGAGGATTGTGTGTCGCCCTGCTGATGACCCTCTCCGGATGCGGTGGCGACTCCGCCTCGGATGCCAAGAGCGCGTCCGGACAGGCCAAGGTCAAGGTGATGGTCGGCGGTCTCGACAAGGTCATCTATCTGCCGGCGATGCTGACCCAGCAGCTCGGCTACTTCAAGGCCGAGGGCCTGAACGTGGAGCTGCTGACCGAGCCCGCCGGGGTGCAGGCCGAGACCGCGCTGATCTCCGGCGACGTCCAGGGCGCCGTCGGGTTCTATGACCACACGCTGGATCTCCAGGTCAAGGGCAAGAAGGTGGAGTCCGTGGTGCAGTTCTCGCACGCGCCCGGCGAGGTCGAGGTGGTCTCCAACCAGGCGGCGGGCAGCATCGCTTCGCCCAAGGACTTCAAGGGGAAGAAGCTCGGCGTCACCGGGCTCGGTTCCTCGACGGACTTCCTCACCAAGTACCTCGCCGTGCGGGACGGGGTGAAGACGAGCGAGTTCACGCCCGTCGCGGTGGGCGCGGGGCAGACGTTCATCGCCGCCCTGAAGCAGGGCTCCATCCAGGGCGGCATGACCACCGACCCGACGGTCGCCACCCTCGTCGACCAGAAGCTGGGCAAGGTCCTGATCGACATGCGCACGCCCGAAGGCTCCCAGCAGGCGCTCGGCGGCCCCTACCCGTCGTCCAGTCTGTACATGAACACTCAGTGGGTGAACGGCCACAAGCAGACGGTGCAGAAGCTGGTCAACGCCCTGGTGAGGACGCTGCGTTGGATGTCCGCGCACAGCGCCGACGAGATCGCGGCGAAGATGCCCGCGGACTACGCGCAGGGCGGCAAGGCCCTCTACGCGCAGTCGATCAAGAGCACGCTGCCGATGTTCACCAAGGACGGCGTCATGCCCGAGAACGGGCCGGAAACGGTCGAGAGGGTGCTCAAGGCGTTCAACCCCAACCTCAAGTCCGCCAAGGTCGATCTGTCCCAGACCTTCACGACGGAGTTCGTGAAGAAGGCCCCGCAGAGCTGATCCGGCAACAACCAACCCCGCAACAGCAAGCCCCGCAACAACCGACCCCGCAGAGCGGAAACCCCCTGTCCGGGGCGGCTTACTGCGACGCCGCCCACTCGTAGCGGTGCTCGGGGCGGCCGGTCTCGCCGTAGCGCAGGCCGAGCCGCACCCGGCCCGCCCGCTCCAGGAGTTTCAGATAGCGCTGGGCCGTCTGACGGCTCACCCCGGCCCGCTCCGCGATCTCCTGTGCCGAGAGCGAGCCTTCGGCCTCCTTCAGCACCCTGCGCAACAGGTCGGCGGTGGTGGGGGAGTGGCCCTTGGGGAGGTCGGGCTCGGCGGGGACGGACAGCGCGCCGAAGATCCGGTCCACCTCCGCCTGTTCGGCCTCGCCTCCACCGTCCAGGGTGCGGCGCAGCACGGCGTACGCCTCCAGCTTGGTGCGCAGACCGGCGAAGTTGAACGGCTTGACCAGGTACTGGAGGGCGCCCTGGCGCATCGCCGCCTGCACGGTGGCGACGTCGCGGGCCGCCGTCACCATGATCACGTCGGTGTGGTGGCCGAGCCTGCGCAGCTCCCGTACGAACGCGAGGCCGTTCTCGTCCGGCAGATAGTGGTCGAGCAGCACCAGGTCGACCGGTCGCTCGACGATCCGGGCGAGCGCCCCGGCGGCCGAATGCGCCTGGGCGACCACCCGGAATCCGGGAACTTTCGCGGTGTACGCGGCATTGATGTCGGCGACCCGGGGATCGTCGTCCACGACCAGTACGTCGATCATCGCGCCTCCTCCACGGCCTCGCGCCGATGCCCGTCGTCGGTGAGCTCCTGCTCCAGCGCCTCGCTCAGCGCGTCCGGCAGCACGACGGTGAACTCGGCCCCGCCGTCCGGGCCCGCGCCGACCCGGGCGCTGCCGCCCATCCTTTCCGCGAACCGGCCGACCAGCGCGAGGCCGAGCCCCCGCTTGCCGTGGGCGGGCGGCTCCTTGGTCGTCCAGCCCTCGGTGAAGACCAGGTCACGGTGCTCGGCGGGGATGCCGGGCCCGTTGTCGCGGACCCGCAGGACGACGGTGCGGCCCTCGGCGCGCAGCTCCACCTCGACCGCGGCGCCGGGCGACCCGGCCGTCGCGTCCAGGGCGTTGTCGAGGAGGTTGCCGGTGACCGTGACCAGGCCGCGCGGATCGACGAGCCGGTCCGGAAGCGAGGTGGCGGGGGACAGGCTGAGGGCGACCGCGCGTTCGGCGGCGACCGTCGCCTTGCCGACCAGGACCGCGGCGAGCAGCGGGTCCCTGACCTTCTCGGTGACCTGCTCCGCGGTGGCCCGGTGCACCCCGACGACCTCGGTGATGAACTCGACGGCCTCCTCGTACAGCTCCAGTTCGAGCAGGCCGAGCAGGGTGTGCAGGCGGTTGGCGTGCTCGTGGTCCTGGGCGCGCAGGGCGTCGATCAGGCCGCGTGTCGAGTCGAGCTCGCGGCCCAGGCGCTCCAGCTCGGTGCGGTCGCGGAGGGTGGCGACGGCGCCCCCGTCGTCGGTCGGCATCCGGTTCGCGACGAGGACGCGGTGACCGCGCACGGTCAACAGGTCGGTGCCCTCGACCCGGCCGGCCAGCACATCGGTCGTACGCCCCGCACCGAGCACCTCGTCCAGGGCCCGGCCCCCGGCCTCGGGACCGACGCCGAGGAGACGCTGCGCCTCGTCGTTGAGCAGCCTGATCCGGCCGTCGCCATCGAGCGCGACCACGCCTTCGCGGATGGAGTGCAGCATGGCCTCGCGCTCTGCGAGCAGTCCCGAAATATCGGAGAAGGCCAGGTCGCGGGTCTGCTTGTGGATGCGTCGGGCGATCAGATAGGCGGCGAGCGCGCCCACCGCGAGCGCGCCGCCCGCGTAGGCGAGCAGGCCTGGGATCGCGTTCAGGAGCCGGGCCCGGACGCTGTCGTACTCGATGCCGACCGAGACGGCGCCGACGATCCGGCCGCCGGCGTCCCGCAGCGGCACCTTGCCCCGGGCCGAGCGGCCCAGGGTGCCGCTGTCGATCTCCATGACGTCGCGGCCCGCGAGGGCGTCGGTCGGGTCGGTGGAGACGACCCGGCCGATCTCGCCGGGGTCGGTGTGCGACCAGCGCACCCCGCGAGTGTCCATGACCACCACGTATTCGGCGCCGGTCGCCTGCCTGATCCGTTCCGCGTCCGCCTGCACCGGTCCCTGGGCGGACGGCCGCGAGGCGAGCAGGTCGTCGGCGACCTGCGGCTGGGCGGCCGTGGTCGCGGCGATGGCGAGCGCGCGCCGCATGGCCTGGTCGTCGAGCTGGGCGCTGAGCGGGGCCAGGAAGAGCCCGGTCGCGAGCACGGCGACTCCGGCGGCGATGGCCAGCTGCATGAGCAGCACCTGGGAGAACACGCGCCGCGGCCAGCCAAGCCGTCGCCGGCGCGGGGTGGTCCTGGTGGGCGGGGCGGTCATGCACAGGCACGTTAGACGGCCCGGGGCACATCCCGAAATCCCGGTCCGGTCACAGGGCGATCTCCGTGCATCCCGGCAGCGGGCCGCCAGGACACGCGATGCGAGGCGTACGGCTCCTGATCACCAGGGGCTCAGCCGGCGCTGTCGTACAGCTCCAGGGTCAGCCGGGCCACCCGGTCCGGCTCCCGCAGCGACGGGAAGTGGTCGCTGTCGGCCAGACGGACCAGGCGGCAGCCCGGGATGCGGGCGGCCATCTCCTCGTTGCACCGGATCACCTCGGTCTGGTCGAGCTCGCCGAGGGCCAGCAGGCACGGCGCCGTGATCTCGCCGAGCCGGTCGAAGGCGCCCGCGTCCGGGATCTGGCGGCCCAGATTGGTGAACCACCCCGGGATCGCCGCGCGCACCTGCGCGGCGGCCTCGGGGTCGCCGCCGGTTCCGGCTGCTCCCCAGGTGCGCAGGGTGAGATCCACCATGCCCTCCATGTCGCCCTTCTGCGCCAACTCGCCGATCTGTGCCATGAGTTCGGGGGATTCGAGGGCGGGGGCGCCGGTGACGCCGGGGCAGAACAGGGCGAGCCCGGCGACCCGCGCGGGGGCGTCGAGGGCGAGGCTCAGCGCGGTCGCGCCGCCCATGCTGGACCCGACGAGCACGGCCCGGTCCACCTCGAAGTGGTCGAGCACCGCGAGCAGATCGGCGGACAGGGAGTACTGCGCGGTGGGTGCGGGGGAGCGCCCGAAGCCCCTCGCGTCGTACCGGATCACGCGGCGGCCGGTGAGTGCCGGCATGACCGGGTCCCAGACGCCGGAGGCCGCGACCCCCGGGTGCAGCAGCACCAGCGGCGGACCCTCGCCGCCGGTGTCCTCGGCCCGGACTTCGCCGTCCTTGACCGGCACTGTGAGTTCCATGCGGCAAGTCTGGCGGTACGTCCCGGCCGGGCCAAGTAGGCCTGGAGACAGGCGAGTTCAGGCCGCGCCGGATCCGCTCAGGCGGGCAGCGGGCGGGGCGGCCGGGGGCCGGTGTAGTGGCCGCTCGGGCGCATCCGGAGGGGGCGTTCCGCGTACTCCTCCAGGGCGTGGGCGATCCAGCCGGCCGTGCGGGCCACCGCGAACACCGTCTCGCCGGCCTCGGCGGGCATGCCGAAAGCCACGCTGATGACGGCAAGCGCAAGATCGACATTGGCGTGCAGCGCGGTGTGCCGGGCCGTCGTGTCGACCACGTCGCGCGCCGCCGCCAGCGCGTCCGAGGCCTGCGGAATCGCTTCGAGGAGTGCGAAAAGGGCCCGGGCGCGCGGGTCCTCACCCGGATAGAGCCGGTGGCCGAGCCCGGGCACGCGCCGCCCCGAGCGCAGGTGGTCGGCGACGACCGGGGCCGCGCTCCCGCGGTCGAGCACCTCGGCCAGGGTGCGGTGGGCGAGCCCGCTCGCCGCGCCGTGCAGCGGCCCCTCCAGGGCGCCGAGCCCCGCCGAGACCACGGCGTACGGATGCGCGCGGGCCGAGGCCGCGACCCGGGCGGCGAGCGTGGAGGCGGCCAGGTCGTGGTCGATGAGCAGCGCAAGTGCCGTGTCGAGGAGGCGAACCGACTGCTCGTCGGGGAGCTGGGGGGTGAGGCGCTGCCACAGCTGCCAGGCCGTGCGGCCCTCGCCGCGGTGCCGCTTGCCGGCCGTCGGCAGGGCGCCGACCAGGGTGGGGATCAGCATGCGGCCGCAGCCGAGCACCGCCGAGGGGTCGAGGTCGAAGCGCAGCGGGTCGGCCGCCGAGACCGCGACCGCCGCACCGCGCAGCCGGTCCATGGTGCTGCTGTGCACGGGCAGCGCGTTGACGGCGAGCCGGGCCGCGTCCAGGAACGGCTGCGGCGCGGTGAACCGCGGGCCGTGCGTCAGCTCCCCGGTCCACACCCACTCCGCGACCTCCTCGAAGCCGTACGCGGTGGCGAGCTCGACGGCGTCGACACCGCGGAAGTAGTAGCGGTCCTTGTCGATCAGGGTGATGCCGGTGCGGAACGTGAAATCCCCGCTCGCGGTGCCCGGGCCCGGCTCGCGGCGGCCGCTGCGCCGGGCCAGCGCGTCGAGCTCCTTCGCGTCGAAGGTCGAGCCCCGGCCGCCCGGGGCGCGCTCACTGCTCAGCTGTCCGCGGCTGACGTACGCGTAGACCGTCTCGGGCTTCACGCCCAGCCGCTCAGCCGCCTCGCGGGTGGTGAGCCGTGCCTGATCACTCATGGGGTCACCGTATCCATATTGATTCAATCAACATTGACAGCTTCGGAGTCAATCATAGACAGTCGAGTCAACATGAAGAACTGAAGGAGGCAGCCACATGGCCAGCACCATCACGGCCCCCGCCGCGGTACCCCGCGGTCTCGCGGGCGTCGTCGTCACGGACACCGAACTCGGGGACGTCCGCGGCCGCGAGGGCTTCTACCACTACCGCCAGTACTCGGCCGTCGAGCTCGCCCAGAGCCGCAGCTTCGAGGACGTCTGGCACCTGATGTTCCACGGCGAGCTGCCCGACGCCGCGGCCCGCGCCGCCTTCACCGCCCGCACCGCCGCACTGCGCCACCTGCCCGACGGCGTACGCGAGGCACTGCCCGGCATCGCCCGCACCGGCGCCCTGTCGGGACCGCTCGCCGGGCTGCGCACCGCGCTCTCCCTGCTCGGCGCGGCCAAGGGCTTCCGGCCGGTGTACGACCTGGACGCGACGCAGCGCGCCGAGGACGCGCTCGCCGCCTGCGCCGCCGTGCCCACGCTGCTGACCGCGCTGCACCGGCTCGGCCAGGGACTCGAACCGGTCGAGCCCCGCGACGACCTGCCGTACGCCGCCAACTACCTCTACATGCTGACCGGTTCAGAGGCCGGGCCCGAGCGCGTCCGGGCCGTCGAGCGGTACCTCATCTCCACCATCGACCACGGCTTCAACGCCTCCACGTTCACCGCCCGCGTCGTCGCCTCCACCGGGGCCGACGTCGCGGCGAGCCTGGTCGCCGCGGTCGGCGCGCTCTCCGGGCCGCTGCACGGCGGTGCCCCCAGCCGCGCCCTCGACACCCTGGACGCGATCGGCACCCCCGACCGCATCGACGGCTGGATCCGCGAGCGCGTCCTGGCCGGCGACCGGATCATGGGCTTCGGGCACCCCGTCTACCGCACCGAGGACCCCCGCTCGCGCATGCTGCGCGGGATCGCGGAGGGCTTCGGCGGGCACCTCGTCGATTTCGCCGTCGAGGTCGAGCGCCAGGTCGAGGCGATCCTGGCCGAGCTCAAGCCGGGCCGTGAGCTGCACACCAACGTGGAGTTCTACGCCGGAGTGGTCATGGAGCTGTGCGGGCTGCCGCGCGAGATGTTCACGCCCACGTTCTGCGCGGCCCGGGTGGTCGGCTGGAGCGCCAATATCCTGGAGCAGTCGGCGGACTCGAAGATCATTCGCCCGGCGGCCCGCTACGTGGGCCCGCCCCCGCCGCAGCCCGTACCCGCAGTCTGAAAGGCCCCAGGTGAACAGCCCGAGCAAGCAGATCCCCGTCATCGTCCTCGCGGGCTTCCTCGGCTCGGGCAAGACCACCCTGCTCAACCATCTGCTCAGAGCCTGCCGGGGCACCCGCATCGGAGCCATCGTCAACGACTTCGGCTCCATCGAGATCGACGCCATGACGGTGGCGGGCCAGCTCGGCGACTCCACCGTCTCGCTCGGCAACGGCTGCCTGTGCTGCGCCGTGGACGCCAGCGAACTCGACCTCTACCTGGACAAGCTGACCCGGCCCGCCGCCCGTCTCGACGTCATCGTCATCGAGGCGAGCGGTCTCGCCGAACCCCAGGAACTCGTGAAGATGCTGCTCGCCAGCGAGAACCCGCGGATCGTGTACGGGGGCCTGGTCGAGGTCGTCGACGCGGCGGAGTACGACGCCACGCGCGAGAAGCACCCCGAGATCGAGCGGCACCTGAGCGTCGCCGACCTGGTGGTGCTCAACAAGACGGACCGGGTCGGCGAGGCGGACCTGGCCCGGCTGCGCACCGCGCTCGCGGGGTCGGCCGCGGTGGTCGAGTCCGCGTACGGCCGGGTCGACCCGGAGCTCTTCTTCGACCGCAGGCCCCTGACCGAACGCGTCGGCCAGCTCGCCTTCGACGACCTCCTCGACGACGCGTCCGCGCAGGGGGACTGCGGCGAGGACGGCCACGACCACAGCTCCTGTACCGGCCACGCGCATCCCCATCTGCACGCCGGATACGAGTCCGTGGCCTTCACCTCGGACGTGCCGATCGACCCGCGCCGCCTGATGGCCTTCCTCGACACCCGGCCCGAGGGCCTCTACCGCATCAAGGGATTCGTCGACTTCGGAGCCGCCGACGCCCGCAACCGGTACAGCCTGCACGCGGTGGGCCGGTTCCTGCGTTTCTACCCCGAGCCGTGGGAGCGCGAGCAGGAGCGCCGCACCGAACTCGTCCTCATCGGCGCCGGCATCGACGCGGCCGCGCTGGACAAGCAGCTCGCCGGGTGTGTGGTGGCGGACTCGGGGGAGACCCCGCCCGAGCATGCGATGTGGGGCGTTCTGCGGTACGTGCCGGAGCCGGATTCCGAGCCCCGGGAGCCGGAAGGGGCTGGGGAGTTCGATTGACTCCCCAGCCCCTTGCAGCTGAGCGCCCGGCCGGAAGCAGGAGGCGGAATGCTTTGCCCGCGGGCCTGTGGGGGCTGATCGCGCAGTTCCCCGCGCCCCTTTCGGGGCGCTCGCCCCTCGTTACGAGGCCGGGCCCGCCAGGACCGTCACCGGGGAGACCAGCGGTGTGCCCGAGCCGTCGCGGCGCGGGTCCGGCTCCGGGAGCTGTGCCGGGGCGCCGTTGGCCTGGGCCGCCCGGGCCGGGGCCGGGCCCGCCCAGGCGAGCACCAGCTTGTCCTCGCCCTTCAGGAACCGCTGACAGCGCACCCCGCCGGTGGCCCGGCCCTTGCGCGGGTACTGGTCGAACGGCGTCAGCTTCGCGGACACCGCCGTGTCGCCGAGCAGGGTGGCACCCGAGCCCGCGACCGAGAACACCACCGCGTCCCCGGCCGGGTCGACCGCGGTGAACGAGATGACCTTGGCGCCGTCGGTCAGCTTGATACCGGCCATCCCGCCCGCGGGCCGCCCCTGGGGGCGTACCTGACTCGCCTGGTAGCGCAGGAGCTGGGCGTCGTCGGTGATGAAGACCAGGTCCTCCTCGCCGGTGCGCAGCTCGGCCGCGCCCACGATGCGGTCACCGTCCTTGAGGGTGATGACCTCCAACTCGTCCTTGTTCGCGGGGTAGTCGGGCACCACCCGCTTGACGACGCCCTGCTCGGTGCCGATCGCGAGACCGGGCGAGGACTCGTCGAGCGTCGTGAGACACACCACCGTCTCGTCCGGCTCGAGGGAGGACAGGAACTCCGAGATCGGGGCGCCGCCCGACAGGTTCGGCGCGGACGCCGTGTCCGGGAGCTGCGGCAGGTCGATCACCGCGAGCCGCAACAGGCGCCCGCTGGACGTCACCACGCCCACGTCGCCCCGCTGGGTCGCGGGCACCGCCGAGACGATCACGTCGTGCTTGACGCGCTTGTCCTCCTCACCGGCCACGAACCGGTCGCCGGTGGCGGTGCGGGCCAGCAGGCCCGTCGAGGAGAGCAGCACCCGGCACGGGTCGTCCGCGACTTCGAGGGCGACGGCCGCGACCGGGGCGCCCGCCGACTCCAGGAGCACGGTGCGCCGGTCGGTGCTGAACTTCTTGGCCACCGCGGCCAGTTCGGCCGAGACCAGCTTGCGCAGCTCGTTGTCCGAGTCCAGGATCCCGGTCAGCTCGTCGATCTCGCCGGTCAGCCGGTCGCGCTCGCTCTCCAGCTCGATCCGGTCGAACTTGGTGAGCCGGCGCAGCGGCGTGTCCAGGATGTACTGCGTCTGGATCTCGCTCAGCGAGAAGCGCTCGATGAGCCGCTCCTTGGCCTGCGCGGAGTTGTCACTCGACCGGATGATCCTGATGACCTCGTCGATGTCGACCAGGGCCACCAGCAGACCCTCGACCAGGTGCAGCCGGTCGCGGCGCTTGGTGCGGCGGAACTCGCTGCGGCGCCGTACGACATCGAAGCGGTGGTCGAGGTAGACCTCCAGAAGCTCCTTGAGCCCCAGGGTGAGTGGCTGGCCGTCGACCAGCGCCACGTTGTTGATGCCGAAGGACTCCTCCATCGGCGTCAGCTTGTAGAGCTGCTCCAGGACGGCCTCCGGGACGAAGCCGTTCTTGATCTCGATGACCAGACGCAGGCCGTGCGAACGGTCCGTGAGGTCCTTCACATCGGCGATGCCCTGGAGCTTCTTCGAGCCGACCAGGTCCTTGATCTTGGAGATCACCTTCTCCGGGCCGACCGTGAACGGCAGCTCGGTGACGACCAGGCCCTTGCGGCGCGCCGTGACGTTCTCCACCGACGCCGTGGCACGGATCTTGAAGGTGCCACGGCCCGACTCGTACGCGTCCTTGATGCCGCCCAGGCCCACGATCCGCCCGCCCGTCGGCAGGTCGGGACCCGGCACGAAACGCATCAGCGCCTCCAGGTCCGCGTCCGGGTGCCGGATCAGATGGCGGGCCGCGGCGATGACCTCGCCCAGGTTGTGCGGCGGCATGTTGGTCGCCATGCCGACCGCGATCCCGGACGAGCCGTTGACCAGCAGGTTCGGATAGGCGGCCGGAAGGGCGACCGGCTCCTGCTCCTGGCCGTCGTAGTTCGACGCGAAGTCGACGGTGTCCTCGTCGATGGACTCCGTCATCAGGGATGTGGCGTCCGCCATCTTGCACTCGGTGTAGCGCATGGCGGCCGGCGGGTCGTCGTTGCCGAGCGAGCCGAAGTTGCCGTGCCCGTTCACCAGCGGAAGGCGCATGGAGAACGGCTGCGCCATGCGCACCAGGGCGTCGTAGATCGAGGCGTCGCCGTGCGGGTGCAGCTTGCCCATCACCTCGCCGACGACGCGGGCACACTTCACATAGCCCCGGTCGGGGCGCAGGCCCATCTCGTTCATCTGGTAGACGATGCGGCGCTGGACGGGCTTCATGCCGTCCCGGGCGTCCGGCAGGGCCCGCGAGTAGATCACGGAGTACGCGTACTCGAGGAAGGAGCCCTGCATCTCGTCGACGACGTCGATGTCGAGGATCCGCTCCTCGAAGTCGTCGGGCGGCGGCGGGGTCTTCGTGCTGCGGCGGGCCATCGCGGCTGCTGCTCCTTCACGTACCGGATTCGGGTCTGATGCCGACCATTGTGGACCGTCCCACTGACAACGCCGACCGCGACCCGGGAACTTCGCCAGGTGCCCGCGCGCTTGCATACAGTGGCAGGACTTCTTCAGCTGAGGACTTCCCCCGCCAGTACTTCACCTCGCAGTACTGCACATCGCGAACGAAGGGACGTACATGCCCATGGGTCACACGGCCACAGCGCAGGCCGGCTCCGGCGGTCTGACAGCCACTGAGCACCGACTGGCCAACGGCCTGCGCGTGGTGCTCTCCGAGGACCACCTGACCCCGGTCGCCGCGGTGTGCCTCTGGTACGACGTGGGCTCGCGCCACGAGGTCAAGGGCCGCACCGGCCTCGCCCACCTCTTCGAGCACCTCATGTTCCAGGGCTCCCACCAGGTGCACGGCAACGGCCACTTCGAGCTGGTGCAGGGGGCCGGCGGCTCGCTGAACGGCACCACCAGCTTCGAGCGCACCAACTATTTCGAGACCATGCCCGCCCACCAGGTGGAGCTCGCGCTCTGGCTGGAGGCAGACCGCATGGGCTCGCTGCTCGCCGCCCTCGACGAGCAGTCCATGGAGAACCAGCGCGACGTCGTCAAGAACGAGCGCCGCCAGCGCTACGACAACGTGCCCTACGGCACCGCCTTCGAGAAGCTGACCGCCCTCGCCTACCCGGAGGGCCACCCCTACCACCACACGCCGATCGGCTCCATGGCCGACCTGGACGCGGCGACGCTCGAAGACGCCCGGAACTTCTTCCGTACGTACTACGCGCCCAACAACGCGGTGCTCGCGGTGGTCGGCGACATCGACCCCGAGCAGACGCTGGCCTGGGTCGAGAAGTACTTCGGCTCCATCCCCACCCACGACGGCAAGCAGCCGCCGCGCGACGGCGCGCTGCCCGACACCATGGGCGGGCAGCTGCGCGAGGTCGTCGAGGAGGACGTCCCGGCGCGCGCCCTGATGGCCGCCTACCGGCTGCCCCACGACGGCACCCGCGAGTCGGACGCCGCCGACCTGGCGCTGACCGTCCTCGGCGGCGGCGAGTCCTCCCGGCTGCACAACCGCCTGGTCCGCCGCGACCAGACCGCCGTCGCGGCCGGGTTCGGCCTGCTGAGGCTCGCCGGCGCCCCCTCGCTCGGCTGGCTGGACGTCAAGACGTCGGCCGGCGTCGAGGTTCCCGACATCGAGGCCGCGGTCGACGAGGAGCTCGCCCGGTTCGCCGAGGAGGGCCCGACCGAGGAGGAGATGGAGCGCGCCCAGGCCCAGTTGGAGCGCGAGTGGCTCGACCGGCTCGGCACCGTGGCCGGCCGCGCCGACGAACTGTGCCGGTACGCCGTGCTGTTCGGCGACCCGCAGCTCGCCCTGACCGCCGTCGACCGCGTTCTGGACATCACCGCGGAAGAGGTCAAGGCGGTCGCCGCCGCGACCCTGCGCCCCGACAACCGGGCCGTCCTGGTGTACGAGCCCACCGCGGCACCCGAGGCAGGCAACGAAGAGGAAGAGGCGGGCCAGTGACGGACGCTGTCGTGACCATGGAGTTCCACCCGCAGCCGGCCGCCGGCACCGCCACGCCGTGGGCCTTCCCGGCCCCCGAGCGCGGCACGCTCGCCAACGGCCTGACCGTGCTGCGCTGCCACCGCCCGGGCCAGCAGGTCGTCGCCGTGGAGATCTTCCTCGCGGCCCCGCTGGACGCTGAGCCCGAGGGCCTCGACGGCGTCGCCACGATCATGGCGCGCGCCCTGACCGAGGGCACCGACAAGCACTCCGCCGAGGAGTTCGCCGCCGAGCTGGAGCGGTGCGGCGCCACCATCGACGCGCACGCCGACCACCCCGGCGTCCGGGTCTCCCTCGAAGTGCCCGTCTCCCGGCTGCCCAAGGCGCTCTCGCTGCTCGCCGAGGCGCTGCGGGCCCCCGCGTTCGCCGACTCCGAGGTCGAGCGGCTCGTACGCAACCGGCTGGACGAGATCCCGCACGAGCTGGCCAACCCGTCCCGGCGGGCCGCCAAGCAGCTCTCCAAGGAGCTGTTCCCGGCCTCCGCGCGCATGTCGCGGCCCCGCCAGGGCACCGAGGAGACCGTCGCCGCCATCGACGCGGCCGCGGTGCGCGCCTTCTACGAGGCGTACGTGCGCCCCGCGACGACCGTCACCGTCATCGTCGGCGACCTGGCGGGCACCGACCTCGACGCGATCCTCGCGGACACCCTGGGCGACTGGACGGGCAACACGGCCGAGCCGCGCCCCATGCCGCCGATCACCGCCGACGACACCGGCAGGGTCGTCATCGTGGACCGCCCCGGCGCCGTCCAGACCCAGCTGCTCATCGGCCGCATCGGCGCCGACCGGCACGACCGGGTCTGGCCGGCCCAGGTGCTCGGCACGTACTGCCTGGGCGGCACCCTCACCTCGCGCCTGGACCGCGTGCTGCGCGAGGAGAAGGGCTACACCTACGGGGTCCGCGCGTTCGGCCAGGTGCTGCGCTCGGGGCCGGACGGCGGCGCGGCCATGCTCGCCATCAGCGGCTCGGTCGACACCCCGAACACCGGCCCGGCCCTCGACGACCTGTGGAAGGTGCTGCGCACGCTGGCCGCCGAGGGTCTGACGGACGCCGAGCGCGAGACGGCCGTGCAGAACCTGGTGGGCGTCGCGCCGCTCAAGTACGAGACCGCGGCGGCCGTCGCGGGGACGCTGGCCGACCAGGTCGAGCAGCACCTCCCCGACGACTACCAGGCGCAGCTGTACGCGCTGCTCGCCGAGACCGGCACCGTGGAGGCGACGGCGGCCGTCGTCAACGCCTTCCCGGCCGACCGGCTCGTCACGGTCCTCGTGGGCGACGCGGCACAGATCGAGGAGCCCGTCAGGGCCCTCGGAATCGGTGAAGTGACCGTCGTAGCAGGCTGATTGAGGCACCGTCCGGGCCGGCCGAGGCAGACGGACGACGGAGGGTTACGGGACCCCGGTGGCGGATGTGCCACCGGGGTCCTCCCCATGTCGGCCCAATGTCCGTTTTGTAGGAGAGGTTGCCTGTCTGTCATGTGGCGTGCGCTACAAAAACCGGTGTCTGTTTGGTGATTGAAAGATCAGCCGTCTAGCGTCGGTCCCGCTGTCCGTCACCACCCGTCGCAGCCGCGGCACCGGACAGTGATCGCCGAGTCCCCGAAGGCGCGAGCCTGGGGAGCCGGGGACCCACTCAGTCCCTGGGGTGAATCGGACGCCTCCGCCCGCGGAGGAGCCCGTAGGAGACCTTCCTGCTCCGAACCCGTCAGCTAACCCGGTAGGCGAGATGGAAGGAAAGGACACCGCCACTCCATGGCGTTCACCCGTGCCACCGGGAAGCATCGCGCGCCCAGCCGTATGACGCGCCGCAGCGCGAACATCGCGGGCATCGCCACCCTCGCCACCGCCGGAGTCGTAGGCACCCTCGCCTCCCCGGCCATGGCGGCCCCCAGCACCACCACGGTCGACACCGGCCTCACCCAGGCCATCGTCATCGGCGACAGCATCGCCGACCAGGTGGGTGCCCAGGCCGACGCGCAGAAGCAGGCCGCCGCGAAGGCCAAGGCGCAGGCCGAGGCCGAGGCCGCCGCCAAGGCGAAGGCCGAGCAGCGGGCCAAGGAGGCACGCGAGGCCAAGGAGCGCGCCGCGCGCGAGGCCGAGCGCAAGCGCCTCAACACCTTCGTGGCCCCCATATCCGACAGTTATGTGTCCACCGGCTACAAGACCGGCGGATCGCTGTGGTCCTCCGGCAGCCACACCGGCATCGACTTCCATGCGGCGAGCGGCACTTCGGTGCACGCCGTGGGTCTGGGCACCGTCGTCGAGGCGGGCTGGGGCGGCGCGTACGGCAACAACGTCGTGATCAAGATGAACGACGGCACGTACACCCAGTACGGCCACCTCTCGGTGATCCAGGTCTCCGTCGGCCAGTCCGTCGAGCCGGGCCAGCAGATCGCCCTGTCGGGCAACACCGGCAACACCACCGGCCCGCACCTCCACTTCGAGGCCCGCACCGGCCCGGACTACGGCTCGGACATCGACCCCATCGCCTACCTGCGCTCGCACGGCGTCGGCGTCTGAGACACCCGAGACACCCAAGGCGTACGAGACGTCCAGGACGTCCGAAGCGCCCCCGCGCATACCGAAGGCCCCCGACAGCATGCCGGGGGCCATTCGTATTGGCCAGAAGATATCCATTGGTTCCGGCCCGTCACCGGGAATTAACAAGGCCTGCCATAGAGTCGCCGAACAGGCGTTGCGCGATCGCGTTTCGCGAGGATTGAGGCGGAGGTTCGGCCATGCGCATTCCGGCGCATTCGGTATGCACGGCAATCCGCGACGACATCGTCTCGGGTGCCTTCGAGCGGGGCAGCCGGCTCACCGAGGAAGTCCTCGCACGCCGTTACGGAGTCTCGCGCGTTCCTGTGCGCGAGGCCCTGCGCACCCTGGAGTCGGAGGGCTTCGTCACCACCCGCAGGCACGCCGGCGCCTGCGTGGCCGAGCCCACCGACCTGGAGGCGGCCGACCTGCTCGAACTGCGGCTGCTCCTTGAGCCGTTGGCCGCGGCCCGCGCCGCCGGGCGCCGCAGCGAGGCCCATCTCAAGGTGCTGCGCGGCCTGGTGAGGCTGGGGCAGGACCGGGCCAGGCGCGGCCAGGGCGAGGATCTGCGCTCGCTCGGCGGCTGGTTCCACGAGACGCTCGCCCAGGCCTCGGCGAGCCCCGGACTGATCGCGCTGCTCACGCAGTTGAGGCACAAGGTCGCCTGGATGTACGCGGTCGAGGCGCCGGCCCGCCCGGCCGAGGCCTGGGCCGAACTCGGCGCGATCACCGACGCGGTGGCCCGCGGGGATGCCGAACGCGCCCGCTCGCTCACCGCCCTGCACGCCGAGCGATCATTTTCCGCCCATCGGCTGCGCGGGCCCGCACCCGTGAGAACTTCGCAACATGCCGTAAACACCGCGAGCGCCCGCACTTAACAGCGTGGCCGTATACAAAGAAAGGCCAAAAGGGCCGCCGCATTGTGCTGTCCGGAATTGGTTTTTCCGCGCACCGAATGCCCGCGAGAACCCGATGCCCCGAGCCGAGGGAAAAAGAAAAGGACCGCCGGGCCCGAATGCGGGATCAGCGGTCCTTCGGTGTGACGCGGTGCCGCGCCGACCGGGTCAGACGGTCTCGGGGAGTTCCTCGAGACCCTCGGCGACCAGCTTGGCCAGCCGGTCGAGAGCGACGTCCGCGCCCTCGGCGTCGGAGGCCAGCACGATCTCCTCGCCGCCCTGCGCACCCAGGCCGAGCACCGCGAGCATGGACGCGGCGTTGACCGGGTTGCCGTCGGCCTTGGCGATCGTCATGGGGACTCCGGCAGCCGTGGCGGCACGGACGAAGATGGACGCGGGGCGGGCGTGCAGGCCCTCGGCCCAGCCGACGTTGACGCGGCGCTCAGCCATGGTGTTGCCCTTCGAAATCTCTGACGGTTGTCTAGACCAGTCTCTCATGTGGTGCGCGGTGCTCGTACCGACCTTAGGCCCCAGTGTGATGCCGATCGGCCCTTGCCACCTTGCCCCGCCCCGTACGGCCCCGCGACCCGTACGCTTTCGGTATGACGACGGCGTCCGACCCCGCGTACCCGGCCCACTGGGAGGCCGACGTGGTGCTCCGCGACGGCGGCACCGCGCGCATCAGGCCCATCACCACCGAGGACGCCGAGCGGCTCGTCTCCTTCTACGAGCTGGTCTCCGACGAGTCGAAGTACTACCGCTTCTTCGCGCCCTACCCCCGGCTCTCCGCCAAGGACGTCCACCGCTTCACCCATCACGACTACGTCGACCGGGTCGGCCTGGCCGCGACCGTCGGCGGCGAGTTCATCGCGACCGTCCGCTACGACCGCATCAATGCCCAGGGCCGCCCGGCCCCCGCCCCCGCCGACGAGGCCGAGGTCGCCTTCCTCGTCCAGGACGCGCACCAGGGCCGGGGTGTGGCCTCCACGCTGCTCGAACACATCGCGGCGGTCGCCCGCGAGCGGGGCATCCGGCGGTTCGCGGCCGAGGTGCTGCCCGCCAACAGCAAGATGATCAAGGTGTTCACGGACGCCGGCTACCAGCAGAAGCGGTCCTTCGAAGACGGCTCGGTCCACCTCACGCTCGACCTGGAGCCCACCGCCGAGTCGCTCGCCGTGCAGCGCGCCCGCGAGCACCGCGCCGAGGCGAGATCGGTGCAGCGCCTGCTCGCGCCCGGCTCGGTCGCGGTCGTCGGCACCGGCCGCGCCCCCGGCGGCGTCGGCCGCACGGTCCTGCGCAACCTCCTGGACGCCGGATTCACCGGACGGACGTACGCCGTGAACAAGGCGCTCGGCCCGGAGCAGCGCGAGCTCGACGGCGTCCCCGCCTTTCCCTCCGTCGCCGCGATCGGCGAACCGGTCGACCTGGCGATCGTCGCGGTGCCCGCCGAACGCGTGCCGGAAGCGGTCGCCGACTGCGGGGAGCACGGCGTCCAGAGCCTCGTCGTCCTGGCCGCCGACTACGCGGAGAGCGGCCCGGACGGCAGGGAGCGTCAGCGCGCCCTGGTCCGCCAGGCCCGCTCGTACGGGATGCGGCTGATCGGCCCCAACGCCTTCGGGATCATCAACACCGCGGCGGGGGTGCGGCTGAACGCCTCGCTGGCCCCCGAGCCGCCGGCCGCGGGCCGGATCGGCCTGTTCACCCAGTCCGGCGCGATCGGCATCGCCCTCCTGTCGGGCCTCTACCGGCGCGGCGCGGGCCTGTCGACCTTCATCTCCTCCGGCAATCGCGCGGACCTCTCCGGCAACGACTTCCTCCAGTACTGGTACGAGGACCCCGCCACCGATGTGGTCCTGCTCTATCTCGAATCCATCGGGAACCCGCGGAAGTTCACCCGGCTCGCCCGCCGCACGGCCGCCGCGAAGCCCGTCGTCGTGGTCAAGGGCGCCCGGCACAGCGGTACGACCCCGCCGGGCCACGCCGTGCCGGTGACCCGGGTGCCGGACGCCACGGTCTCGGCGCTGCTGCGCCAGGCGGGCGTCATCCTGGTCGGCACGGTCACCGAACTCGTGGACGCGGGCCTGCTGCTCGCGGGCCAGCCGCTGCCCGCCGGCCCGCGCGTGGCGATCCTCGGCAACTCCGAATCGCTCGGGCTCCTCACGTACGACGCCTGCCTGACCGAGGGGCTGCGCCCGCTGAGGCCCCTCGACCTGACGACGGGGGCGACCCCGGCCGACTTCCGCGCGGCTTTGGCTGCGGCCCTCGCGGACGATGCCTGCGACGCGGTCGTGGTGACGGCGATCCCGTGGGTCGGCGAGAACGGGGCGATGGAATCCGGCGACGGCCAGGTCCTCGCCGACGCCCTGCGCGAGGCGGCCGCGACGGCGCCGGCGAAGCCGGTGGCGGTGGTCCATGTGGAGATCGGCGGCCTGGCGGAAGCGCTGTCGGCGGCGGCCCGCACGGTGAACAGGGGGGCGCCCACGTCTCCGCCGGACCCGGTACCGGCCGGCGAAGGTCCAGCCCCTTTGACATATGAGGAGCGGGGTCCGGGGCAGAGCCTCGGCACTCCCGTCGGCGGGCCACCCCGCGAGGCCCGACGCATCCCGGCCTACCCCGCCGCGGAGCGAGCCGTACGGGCGCTGGCCGAAGCCGTCCGCTACGCCCGCTGGCGGCGGGAGGCGGCCGACCCCGGCAAGGTGGGGGAGTACGACGACATCGACGAGCCGGGCGCGGCCGCCCTGGTCGACCGCCTCCTGGGCCCCGCCCCGGACCCCCGCGGCACGACCCTGGCCGCTCAGGACGCCGAGGAACTGCTCGGCCGGTACGGCATCCCCGTGCGCCCGACGCTGCCCGCGCCCGACCCGGACCGTGCCGTCGAGGCCGCCCGCCGCCTCGGCTACCCCGTGGCTCTGAAGACCACCGCCCCGCATCTGCGCCACCGCCCCGACCTCGGCGGCGTACGCCTGGATCTGGCGGACGAGCACCAACTCGCCCGCGCATATGCCGAGTTGACGGCCACGCTCGGCAAGCCGGAGGAGCTCAAGCCGGTCGTGCAGGCCATGGTCCCGCGCGGCGTGGACACCGTCGTGCGCGCCTCGATCGACTCGGCGGTCGGCGCGGTGCTGTCCTTCGGACTCGCGGGCGCCGCCTCCGAACTGCTCGGTGACACCTCGCACCGGCTGATTCCGGCCACCGACCGCGACGCCGCCGAACTGCTGCGATCCATCCGGACGGCGCCGCTCCTGTTCGGCTGGCGGGGTTCGGCGCCCGTCGACACCGCGGCGCTCGAAGAGCTGCTGCTGCGGGTGTCGCGGCTGGTCGACGACCATCCCGAGGTGGTCGCGGTGGGCCTGGAACCCGTCATCGTCGCCCAGCACGGCCTGTCGGTGCTCGGCGCGAGCGTCCGCCTGGCGCCCGCCCCGCCCCGCACGGACCTCGGTCCCAGGCGCCTGCCCAGCTACTGAGAGCTCTGAGGGGCCGTCCGCCCCGTGCGGCAGCTTAAGATGGACCCCATGGCGAAGACCGGTACGACGACCCAGGGGCTCCGCGCGGCGATCGAGCGCAGCGGCTACTACCCGGCCCTTGTGGCCGAGGCAGTGGAGGCCGCGGTCGGCGGGGAGCCGATCTCGTCGTACCTGGTGCACCAGGAGACCACGTTCGACGCCAACGAGGTACGCCGCCATGTGACGGTCCTCGTGCTCACGGACAACCGTTTCATCGTCAGCCACACCGACGAGCAGAACGCCGACACCAGCTCCCCGACGCCGTACGCGACGACCTCCACCGAGTCCGTGAAGCTCGGCCGGATCTCGTCGGTCGTGGTGAGCCGCGTCGTGGCCAACCCCGAGTCGTACACGCCCGGCACCCTGCCCCGCGAGGTCGTCCTGACCATCGGCTGGGGTGCGGTCGCCCGGATCGACCTGGAGCCCGCCGCCTGCGGCGACCCCAATTGCGACGCCGACCACGGCTACACCGGCAACTCCACCGCCGACGACCTGAGCCTCAGGGTCAGCGAGGCCGGCGACGGCCCGGACACGGTGCGCCAGACGCTGGCGTTCGCCCAGGCGCTGTCCGAGGCGACCGCGGCGACCGGCCGCTGATGGCCCAGCCCGCCTGGCAGGACCCCGAACCCCTCGCCCTCGACACCGCACCCGTCCCCGAGTACGGCACCGGATCGCTCGCCGATCTGCTGCCCACCCTCGTGGCCGGGCAGGGCGTACCCGGATTCGAGCAGCGGATCGCGGAGCTCACCCCCGCCGACCGCAACTGCGTCTTCCTGATCGACGGCCTCGGCTGGGAGCAGATCAAGGCCCACCCGGACGAGGCCCCGTATCTGCACTCCCTGCTCGCCACCTCGCGCGGCGGCACCGGGCGGCCCATAACCGCCGGGTTCCCCGCCACCACCGCGACCTCGCTCGCCTCGGTCGGTACGGGACTGGCCCCCGGCGAGCACGGCCTGCCCGGCTACACCGCGCGCAACCCCGACAGCGGCGAGCTGATGAACCAGCTCCGCTGGAAGCCGTGGACCGACCCGCACGCCTGGCAGCCGTACCCCACCGTCTTCCAGCTCGCCGACCAGGACGGCGTGCACACCGCGCAGGTGTCCTCGCCGGACTTCGAGCACACCCCGCTCACCAAGATCGCGCTCAGCGGCGGCAGCTTCCGCGGCCGGCTCTCCGGCGAGGAGCGCATGGACCTCGCGGCGGCCCAACTCGCCGCAGGTGACCGGTCGTTGGTCTACACGTACTACTCCGAGGTCGACGGCAAGGGCCACCGCTTCGGCGTCGACTCGGACGCCTGGCGCGGCCAGCTGATGTACGTGGACCGGCTCGCCCAGCGCCTGGCCGAACAGCTCCCGCCGCGCGCGGCCCTGTACATCACCGCCGACCACGGCATGATCGACATCCCCTTCGACGAGCAGTCCCGCATCGACTTCGACGAGGACTGGGAGCTGCGCGCGGGCGTCGCCCTGCTCGGCGGCGAGGGCCGGGCCCGCCATGTGTACGCGGTGCCGGGCGCGGTCTCCGACGTCCTGACCTGCTGGCGCGAGGTGCTCGGCGAGCAGTTCTGGGTCGCGAGCCGGGACGAGGCGATCGCGGCGGGCTGGTTCGGCCCGCACATCGACGAGCGGGTCCACGGGCGGATCGGCGACGTGGTCGCCGCGGCCCGCGACGACGTCGTCATCACCGCCTCGCGGCGCGAGCCCCACGAGTCCCTCATGGTCGGCAACCACGGCTCGATGACCCCGGTGGAACAGCTCGTACCGCTCCTCGAAGTACGCTCGTAACCACCCTCCCTCCACAGACCTGAAAGGCCGTCACCTCCCCATGCCCGAGCTGGTGTTCTTCTCCGGAACGATGGACTGCGGAAAGAGCACCCTCGCTCTTCAGATCGAGCACAACCGCTCCGCGCGCGGCCTCCAGGGCATGATCTTCACCCGCGACGACCGGGCGGGCGCGGGCAAGCTGTCGTCCCGGCTCGGCCTGGTGACCGACGCCGTCGAGGCCGCCGACGGCTTCGACTTCTACGCCTACCTCGTCGCCCACCTCTCCAAGGGCGGCCGCTGCGACTACGTCATCGCGGACGAGGCCCAGTTCCTCGCGCCCGGGCAGATCGACCAGCTCGCCCGGGTCGTCGACGACCTCGAACTCGACGTCTTCGCCTTCGGTATCACCACCGACTTCCGCTCCAAGCTGTTCCCCGGCTCGCAGCGCCTTGTCGAACTCGCCGACCGGGTCGAGGTGCTTCAGGTCGAGGCGCTGTGCTGGTGCGGCGCGCGCGCCACCCACAACGCCCGCACGATCGGCGGCCGGATGGTCGTCGAGGGCGCCCAGGTGGTCGTCGGCGACGTCAACCAGTCGCAGGACGAGATCGGCTACGAGGTCCTGTGCCGGCGCCACCACCGCCGCCGCATGACCAGCGCCTCGGCCCGAGCGGCGGCCCTCTCCCCGGACGTGCTGCCTGTCGCGGCGCCCTGAGCGGACGTCGACGCAGGCCCGGTCTCACAGGCGTCCCGACGAGGGGGCCCTGCCGAGCGCCGTCACCGCGAGGGCCGCGACGGCGAGCCCGCCGCCCAGCCACATCACCGCGCCGGCCCCGGCGCCGTCCGCGACCAGCCCTCCGGCCAGCGCGCCCAGCGCGATCGCCCCGTTGAAGACACCGACGAACAGCGAGGACACGGCCTCGCGCGTCTTTGGCGCCGAAGCCAGCAGCCAGGTCTGGGTGCTGACCGACACGCCGCCGTAGGACAGTCCCCAGACGGCGAGCAGCACACCGGCGGTCAGGACGGAGCCGCCGAGCACCGGTACCAGCGCGACCGTGGCCGCGAGCACCGCGCTGATCACCAGCAGGGTGGAGCGCGGCGACCGCCCGGCGCCCGCACCGGCGGCGAAGTTGCCCGCCACGCCGGCGACTCCGTACACGAGCAGCAGCGTGCCGATCATCCCGGCGCCGGCTCCCGAGACCTCTTCGAGTACGGGCCGCACGTACGTGTAGGCGGCGAAGTGTCCGGTGACCAGCAGCGCCACGACGGCCAGTCCGGTTCGCACCCGCGCTTCGCCGAGCAGCCGCATCACACCGCCGAGCCGCATCTCCTGCTCGGCCGGCAGCCGCGGCAGCAGGGCCGCCAGGGCGATCAGCGCGGCCAGTGCCAGCGCTCCCGCCGTCACGAACGCCGTACGCCAGTCGGCCAGTTCGCCGATGTACGTACCCGCAGGGACGCCGAGCACCGAGGCCACCGCGATCCCGCTGAAGATCAACGACGTTGCGGGGCCGACGGACTTCGGCGGCACCAGACGTACCGCCAGGCCCGCCGCGATCGCCCAGACGCCTCCCATGCCGATGCCCACAAGGACGCGGGCGGCCACCATCACCGCGAAGTGCGGTGACCACGCGGCCAGCAGGTTGCCCGCCGTCAGGACCGCCATCAGCGCACACAGCACCGGGCGCCGGTCGAACCGGCCCAACAGCGGTGTCAGCAGCGGTGCCGACACCGCGCCGACCAGACCGGTGATGGTCAGGGTCAGCCCGGCGGTGCCCTCGGTCACCTTCAGTGTGTCCCCGATGGGTGTCAGCAGGCCCACGGGCAGCATCTCGGACGTCACCACCGTGAACGTCGCGCTCGCGACCGCCGCGACGCCCAGCCGGCCGCGGGCTGCCGGCCGCTGAGGCACCCCGGCGGTGCCTGTGATTTCCTCAGTCTGTGCCATGCGGCCAGCCAACCCGTCCCGACCTGCGGGAACAACGGCCGATCCCTCATCCTTCGATAAGCGGGACTACTCGATCGGCGGCGCGGAGCGGCCGTGCGGAAGGGGAACCATGAGCGGTGTCGAGATGCGTGAGCTGGAGTCGTTCCTCGTGCTCGCCCAGGAGCTGCACTTCGGCCGGGCGGGCGAGCGGCTGTACGTCTCCCAGAGCCGGGTCAGCCAGCTGCTGCGCTCCCTGGAGAGCCGTATCGGCGCCCCGCTCGTCGAACGCACCAGCCGCCGGGTGCGCCTGACGCCGCTGGGCGAGAAGTTCCTCGCGGACCTGCGCCCCGCGTACGACGCCCTGCGTGCCACGGTCGACGAGGCCCGGGCTGTCGCGCGAGGCAGGGGAGGGGAGTTGCGCATCGGCTTCCAGGGCAGCGTCGACGACTCCCTCAGCCGGGCGATCGCGCGGTTCGGGGACCGGTATCCCGACTGCGCGGTCGACATCGTCGAGATCCCGCTCTCCGACCCCTTCGGGCCGCTGCGCCGCCAGGAGGTGGACTGCGCGGTGGTCCTGCTGCCGGTGGCCGAGGACGACCTCGTCCTCGGCCCGGTGTTCTCCCGGCAGCCGCAGACGCTCGCCGTGTCCGTCCGGCACCCCTTCGCCGCCCGGGACTCGCTGTCCGCCGAGGAACTCGCCGGCTGCCGGCTCATCGGCATCGACGGCGGCGCCCCCGAGTACTGGCGCCGGGCCCAGGCCCCCGGCCTGACCCCCGGTGGCCTTCCCGTGCCGGCCGGCCCCAGCGTCAACACGCTCCAGGAAGGGCTGAGTCTGGCGGCGGCCGACCGTGGCGCCATGCTGCTGTGCCGGTCCACGGCCGACCACCAGGGGCGCCGGGGCTCCCTCACCTTCGTACCGGTGCAGGGCCTGCCCGACTCCGAGCTGGGCCTCGTCCGCCATCGCCTGCGGCCCACCGCGCAGGCGGAGGCCTTCGCGGCGGCGGTCGGTGAGGCGACGGGGACGGCTGCCCGACGGCCCGCGCGCCTCGCCGCGGGACAGCCGAGGACGGGTGCCGCGCGGCTCTCCCCGTAGCGGGACCTACCGGCCGAGCGGCCGCGAGCCGTCGTCCGTCGTACCCGGGGCGCCGTTGTAGAAGATGACGTGGTTGTCCGGCGAGGCACCCGAGAGTTCCAGCAGGCCGATGGTGCAGACGGCTCCGACGATCAGGAACACCAGCAGGGCGACGACGCATCTGCGGCGGTATTCGCGCCGGCGCCAACGGGCCTGCTCCTTGCGGTAGGACTGGCGGGATTCGTCGGGCACGGCGGAGGCGACGTTTTCGAGTGCGTCCCGCAGCAGCTCCTCCATGCGCGCGCTCACCGGACACTCCCCGTCATCGTTTCCGTCAGCTTGGCCATTCCGCGAGCGGTGTGCGATTTCACCGCACCGACGGATATCTTCATCGTGTCGGCGACCTCGGTCTCCTTGAGGTCGAGCCAGTACTTCAGGACGATCGTCTGGCGCTGGCGCGCGGTGAGCGCGCGCAGCGCTTCTATCAGGGCCCGCTGGTCGTCGTTGAGCAGTACCTGTTGTTCCGCCGAGCGGACCTGTTCGTCGAGTTCCTGGTAGCTGTGCCGGCGGGCGACGCGGATGCGGCGAATGCGCATGCGGGTCAGATTGCAGACGATGGACCGGAGATATCCGATCGCGGCGTCGGGTGTCTTCAATTTCGCCCAGCGGCAGTGGAGTTGGTAGAAGGCCTCGGAGACGACGTCCTCGGCCTCCTGGTCCGCGCCGAGCAGCACTGCCAGCCTCAGCAACTGGGCGTAGTACTGGTCGAAGAGATGGGCGATGGCCACTTCCCGGTCGGCGTCGCGCAGGTCGAGGGCGATTCCGGGGCCGGCCCCCGACGGCACATCCGTCGCCTCGGGGCCGGGTGCGCCGGAAGGGCCGGGCGTGCGTGCGGGCGCGGGGCGGGACGGCCCGGGGTGTCTCGGCAGGAACGGTTTCACGACGGGGTCCTCACTCACTCGACGACGAAGGCGTACTTGGAACCGCGTCGTTCCCAGGCGGCTCCGCTGGCGATGCTGTCGTGACCCCGTGGGACGCCGAGCGGGCCGAGGAGGGGGGTCAGCACCGCGGCGGTGACGAGGTTGACCGCGAGGGCGGCCATCGCCACATAGACCGGGGCGTGGAAGGGGCCGATTCCGATGTCGACGACGGAGGAGAATCCGTGCAGCCCCGCGAGGGCGGTTCCCAGGACCATGCCCGCCGCCCAGCCGATGAACAGGGCGCGCTGGTGGAACCACTGGGTGAAGAGGGACAGCGCGACGGCGGGCAGGGTCTGCAGGATCCAGATGCCGCCGAGCAGATGGAGGTTGATGGTGTCCTGGGGCTGGAGCAGCAGTGCGAAGGCAACCGCCCCGGCCATGATGGCCAGTGACGCCCCGCGGGCGACGCGGACTTCGTGCTTGGGCGTGGCCGTGGGGTTCAGGTACTCGCTGTAGACGTTGCGGACGAGCAGCATCGCCATGCTCATCGCCATGACGACCGCCGGGAGCAGGCCGCCCACGGCGAGCGCCCCGAACAGCACTCCGGCCAGCCAGTCCGGAGCCAGCGTGCGGACCAGCATCGGTACCGCCAGCTCGGCGTGGCCGGATGGAGTGCGGCTCCCCGACGCGAGGGCGGCGACGCCCAGAAAGGCGGACAGGCCCAGGGACAGGCTCCAGGCGGGGAGGAAGTTCGTGGCGGCGCGCAGGGTGTTCCCGCTCCGGCTGGCCAGGGACACCATCAGGACCTGTGGGTACATCAGCTGGGCGAGGGCGGAGCCGAGGGCCAGCGTCGCGTACGCGGTGAAGCCCTGCGGCGGCACGCCGATGGTCAGGCCGTCGGTCGCGATGCGGTGGTCGGCCAGCGCGAAGACCCTTCCGGGCGGGCCCAGTTCGGTGACGGCCAGGGTGACGAGCACAGCCACCATGGCGCCGATGAGCAGTGCTTTGACCACCGACATCCGTGCGCACGCGCGCAGCCCGCCGGGGTGGGTCACCAGGGCGAACAGGGCGAAGAGCAGCGCGAGTGCCGCGCCGCCCGCCAGGCTGGTGGGGGCGATGCCCATGGAGCGCAACACCGCTGTCATGCCCACCACTTGAAGGGCCAGGTAGGGCATGGTCGCCAGGATGCCGGTCAGGGCGACGGCCAGGGCCAGCGGCTGCGATCCGTGCCGCGCGCGGACGTAGTCGGCCCCGGTGATCAGGCCGTGGCGCGCGGCGATGTCCCGCAGCCGGGGGAGCAGCACCATGATGAGCGGCGAGAGCAGCATGGTGTACACGAGGGAGTAGAGCGCCAGGCCGCCGGTGCCGAACATCAGCCCCGGCACCGCGATGTAGGTGTAGGCCGTGTACACGGTGCCGCCCAGGAGCAGGCTCGTGGACGCGGTGCCGAGCCCTCGGCCGGCGAGGGCCCAGCGGGCCGGGTGCGGCAGTTCGTCGCGCGGCGCCCCGCGCGCTCCGGCGAGGGCCGCACCACCTGTGATGAGCGCGAATCCGACCGCGATGGCCCCGTTGATGATGCCCCCAAGCTCCGGGAGGGCGTGCCCGTCCGCGGCTGCCGGACCGGCTCGGCCGCTGGAACGGGATGATGACGCCTCACCCTGAATTCCACAATGCGGAAAATGAATTCCACTTGGTGGTACCCTACGGATCACGTCGCGGGGGCGTCAAGGCCCTTTCCCATGCGGACGGGTTGGCTTGGAACATCCCGCTTGTCCCCGCTTTCGACCTGTGGAGGTATTCGTGAACGACGCTCGTGTCGCGCTGATAACCGGCTCGTCATCGGGAATTGGTGCCGCGGTGGCCCGCCGTATGGCCGAGGCCGGAATGTGCGTGGTCATCAACTCGGCGACGTCCGTCGAGGCCGGTGAAAAGCTGGCCGCCGAACTGCCCCGGGCCATCTATGTGCAGGGCGACGTCTCCGACCCGGCGGACGCGCGGCGCGTGGTCGAGGCGACCGTGGAGGAGTTCGGACGGCTCGACGTCCTGGTGAACAACGCCGGGCTCACCCGGTTCATCCCGCTCGACGACACCGAGGCGGTCGACGAGTCGGTCTGGCGGGAGATCTTCGACGTCAACGTCATCGGAACCTGGCACATGATGAAGGCCGCCCAGCCGCACCTCAAGGCCACCGGGTCCGGCTCGATCGTCAACATCTCGTCCGTGTCGGGCAGCCGGGCCATGGGCAGCTCGATCCCGTACGCCGTGAGCAAGGCGGCCGTCGACCACCTCACCCGGCTGTGCGGCGCGACGTTCGGCCCCGAGGTCCGGGTGAACGCGGTCGCGCCCGGGCTCGTGGACACGCCGTGGTACGACGAGGCCCCCGAGGTGTGGGAGGGCTCGCGGGACTGGATCACCGCCAACACCCCGCTGTGCAGGGTCGGCTCGCCCGAGGACGTGGCCGAGGCGGTCTTCGGCCTCGCGCACGCCGCATACACCACCGGATCCGTGCTGATGGTGGACGGCGGACGGCATCTGGTCTGAGGCCGATTCACCACAAAGGGCCGGTCCTTGGCGGGGCCGGCCCTTTCGTCTGCCCGGTGACGGGCGGAGTGACGCACGCCACTTCGAAAAGCCGGCCGACGGCGTAAACCCAACCGGGAACTCGCGCAACTAACACTCGGAAGCTTCGGCGGGAGTGCAAGGGGGCAATCCCGCCGCGGTGTTTCGGGGGAATCCGCGGGCCCGTCGTGGCCTTGCGACGCCCCCTTTCACCGTACTGGCCGCCGACGGCCCGAATTCCGCCATCTGGAACGCGAACCTCCGCACGCAGGAGACAGAACTCCTGTGCTGCCGCGAGGTCGCTTTGGGCAGCCAGAAACTTCACCGGCACTTCGGAAAGGAGAACACGACATGGCCCTTCGCCTACCGGGACGCCGTCCGTTTTCCCCGGGCGCCGGATCAATCCACTGGGAGAAGCAGTCGTGGTGGCGAGGCGAAGATCCGGAGAGAGACGACGCATGTCCTGGGGGCCCCGGGCCTGGCGCCTCCTGCTCGTCGTGCCGATCGCGGCTCCCGTTCTGGTTATCGCCGTCCGTCCCGACCGGCCGCGGCTGTGCGGAATCCCGTTGTTCTACTGGCTCCACCTGGCCTGCTGCCTGCTGAGCGTCGCCGTCACCACGGTGGTCAACCGCAAGATCGGAAAAGCCCGTTGAGCCGCGCTCCCGGGACTCGCGCCGCGCTCACCGCGCCCCCGGACACCACGACAGACTTCGAGCAGAGGAATTCATCCATGGGTACGTATCCGCGAGCCGGCTCGCCGAAGGGCGAGCGGCACGGTGTCCACCGCATCGTCGCCGAGCGGGTGGCGCGGTGTCCCGAGGCCTGCGCGGTCCGGGATCCGGCCGGGACCTCGCTCACCTACCGGGAACTGTGGCTGCGCGCCGGGTGGATGGCTTCCGCGCTGGCGGCGCGTGGCGTGCTCCCGGGAGACCCCGTCGCGGTCGACCTCGACCGCGGAGCGGACCTCGTGGTGGCCCTGCTCGGCATCGCGCGGGCCGGAGCCGCGTATCTGCCGCTCGACGCGCACGCCCCGGCGGAGCGGGTGACAGGGATCCTCCAGGGAGCCGGCGTCCGCGTCGCGGTCGTCGCCAAGGGGGACGACCGGCGCCAGCGGCGGCTCGGGAGCGCCCCGGGGGTGACGCGCCTCGCCGTGCCGGGCAGCGACCCGGGCCACGAGCCGGTGCCGGACGTCCCGGTGGACGAGGAGGCGCCGCTGTACATCGGCTACACCTCGGGATCCACCGGCGTGCCCAAGGGTGTCGTCGTGCCGCACCGGGGCGTACGCCGCCTCGTCACCGGGGCCACCTACTGCGCCATCGAGCCGGGCGACCGGGTCGGCCACATCGCCAACCCGGCGTTCGACGCGACCACCTTCGAGGTCTGGGGCGCGCTGACCGCCGGCGCCACCCTCGTCGTCCTGCCCTCCGTGGCCGACCTCGCGCTGGAGCGCTGGACCGCCCTCGTCCGCGACGAGGACATCACCACCCTGCTGCTGACCACCTCGCTGTTCCACCTGGTGGCCCGGGCCCGGCCGGACGCGCTCGGCACGCTGCGCACCCTGCTCGTCGGGGGCGAGCAGCTGGAGATC
This sequence comes from Streptomyces mauvecolor, assembly GCF_039532965.1. Taxonomy (NCBI): domain Bacteria; kingdom Bacillati; phylum Actinomycetota; class Actinomycetes; order Kitasatosporales; family Streptomycetaceae; genus Streptomyces; species Streptomyces mauvecolor. The sequence continues at coordinate 50,608 of NZ_BAAASQ010000034.1, forward strand.
TCCGCGGTCCGCCGGGTGCTGGCCGCGGCCCCGCCCGGGCGGCTCGTCAACGCGTACGGTCCGACCGAGGCGACGGTGATCGCCGCCTCCTTCGACTGCACCGAGGAGTCGCTGGCGGGACGGGAGCGGATGCCGGTCGGCCGGGCGATCCAGGAGACGCGGATTCACGTCCTGGACGAGGACCTGCGGCCCGTGGAGCCCGGCGCGACCGGTGAACTCTGCATCGCAGGACCGGGCGTGGCCACCGGCTACCTGGGGCTGCCGGAGCGGACCGCGCGGTCCTTCGTGCCGGAGCCCGGCACCGGCGAGCCCATGTACCGCACGGGGGACCTGGCCAGGCTGCTGCCGGACGGCGAGCTGGAGATCGTGGGCCGCGCGGACCGGCAGGTGAAACTGCGCGGTTTCCGGATCGAGCTGGAGGAGATCGAGCGCGCGGCGGTCGCGACCGGCCACACCGGGGCGGCCTTCGTCGCGAAGACCGGCGAAGGCCCCGACGCACGGCTCGTGGCCGCCTGCCTCGCCTCGTCCGCGCCTCCGGAGGAGACGGCCCGCCGGCTCGGCTCGGACCTGGCGTCGGCGCTGCCCGCGTACATGCTCCCCAGCCGCTGGACGGTCCTCGACACCCTGCCGCTCACCAGCACGGGCAAGGCGGACCGGCGGCGGATCGAGGAACTGCTCGACTCCGCTGCGGAGCCGGCCGGCGCGGGTCGGGAGGAAGCGGGCCCGGACCTCGGCGACCCGCTCCTGAACGTACTCGCCGGCGTCTGGGCCGAACTCCTCGGCACGCGCGTGATCGGGCCGGGCGACGACTTCATCTCGCTCGGCGGCAACTCGATCCTGGCGACCCAGGCGGCCTCCCGGATCGGCGAGCTGCTCGGCGTCGACATCGAGCCCGCCGATCTGCTGCTCGCCCCCGACCTCGGCGAACTCGCCCGGCAGCTGGGCCGGTCGGAGGTGGTGCTGCCGTGACGCGCCGCCGCCCCCGACACCTCGACCTCCCCGGAAGGAAGGCATGATGGCGAAGCCGCCGACTCCGCCCCTGAGCCGCCGGGCGGCCTCCGTCGCGCCGCTGTCGTACGCGCAGGAACGCCTCTGGTTCATCGACGCCGCCGCGCCCGGTTCGGCCGTCTACAACGTTCCCCTGCTGACCCGGTGGAACGAACCGGTCGACATCGGCGCGCTCACCCGGGCGCTGGCCGCCGTCGTCGCCCGCCACGAGGTCCTGCGCACCACCTACGGGCTGCGCGACGGCCGCCCCGTCCAGTACGTCGGCGAACCCGTACCGGTGCCGCTGGAGGTGATCCCCGGCGCGCTGCGCGACGACGAGGAGCTCGCCCCGCACGCCCGCGCACCCTTCGACCTGACGACGGCCCCGCCGCTGCGCTGCGTGGTGTGGCAGGGCGGCGCGGACGGCGACGCCATGCTCCTGGTGGTGCACCACATCGCCGTCGACGGATGGTCGCTGACCGCGCTGTACGAGGACCTGGCCGAGGCCTACGAGCAGGCGCTGTCCGGCGCCGTGCCCCGTCTCGCGGAACTGGCCGTGCAGTACGCGGACTTCGCCGCCTGGGACCGCGAGGCGGGCGGGCATCCGGCCATGGCCGAACGGCTCGACGCCCGCCTCGCGGAAATCCTGGCGGTGCCCGGGGACCTCGCGCTCGGGCCCTGCCCGCCGCGCCGCGCCCTCCCCGAGGGGGAGCGGCTCGGCAGACAGCACACGTTCCGCCTCCCGTCCCAACTGGTCGCGAACACGAGGGAGTTGGCGACGCGGCTGCGAGCCACCGACTTCGTCGTGCTCTTCGCGGCGTTCCAGGCCGTGGTGCAGCGCTGGACCGGCCAGGAGGAGTTCCTGCTCGGCACGGTCGCCGCCAATCGCCCGCACCCCGGCGTCGAGCAGCTCGTCGGCTTCTTCGTGAACACCGTTCCGCTGCGCTGCCGGCTCGATGCCCGGTGGTCCTTCGAGCGGCTGTGCCACGAGGTCAGGGGCGAGTCGTTCCGTGCCCTGTCCCATCAGCGGCTGCCCTTCGACCAGTTGACGGCACGGGCGGCCGCCGACCGCTCCCGCCCGCAGGGGCCGCTGGTCGGCGTCGGGTTCGTCCTGCAGAACATGCCCGCGCCGCGGCTCGGGGACCGGCCCCGGTGGACCGCGCCGCGACTCCTGCCCACCGGGACCGCCAAGCAGGACCTGACGCTGGTCCTGGAGTACGACGGCGACGGGATCCTCGCCACCGTCGAATACGACATCGACCGGTACACCGAGGAGAGGGTCCGCGCGGTGTCCGGGCACTTCCAGGTCCTGCTCGCCGCGGCCGTCGCCGACCCGCAGGCGCCGCTGTACCGCCTCCCCCTCACCCGGCCCGCCGCGGGCCGACCGCGGCCCGGAGTCCTCTTCGGCGAGGAGCGGGACCTCGTGGGGGAGTACCGAGAACGTCTGGCGACAGCCGAACAGGGGGACCGGGCATGACCGATCTGACGGATCATCAGGGAGCGCGGTCCGTGCTCGACCTGCTGGACGCGCGCATCGCCTCGATGGAGGGCGCCGCCACCGCGGTGAGCTGCGCGGGCACCGAACTGTCCTGGCACGGACTCGACCGGTGGGCGTGGGCAGTGGCCCACCGGCTGCGCACGCACGGAGCCGCGGCGGGCACGCTCGTACCCGTCCTCTGCGCACGCGGCGGAGCGCTGGTGGCCGGCTGGCTGGGCGCGCTGCGCTCCGGCGCCGCCTATGTGCCGCTGGCGATGGACACCCCGGCCGCCCGGATCGAGTTCATCCTCCGGGAGACGGGCGCGTCCGTGGTCCTCGTCGACGAGGCGGGCGCGGACCTGCTGCGCGGTCTCGACACCGCGGTCAAGCCGGTCCGCCTGGAGGAGGTCCGCGCCTTCGGCGACGACGCCCCGGCGGTCCCGGCCCGTCCGGCGGGCGACGACGTCGCCGTCGTGATCTACACCTCGGGAACCACGGGCCGGCCCAAGGGCGTGCTGGTTCCGCACCGGGGGCTGCTCAACACGGCGCTGTGGTGGGCGGACGACGCCCGGCTCACCCCCGGGGACCGGCTGTTGCTGACCGCGGGCACCGCGTTCGACCCGGCCGCCTTCAACGTCTTCGAGGCGCTCCTGGCGGGAGCCCGGCTGATCGTCGCCGACGACGTCGAGCGGCGCGACCCCGCCGCGCTCCTGCGCCTCACCCGCGGACCGCACGGGGCGACGGTCGCGGGCTCGCTCACCCCGAGCCTGCTGCACGCCATGCTGGAAGCCGACCCCGGCGGCACATCGAGCCTGCGGGTGGTCTACTGCGGCGGCGAGGCGCTGCCGCGCCGGCTGGCCGCCGAGTGCGCGCGCCGCTGGGACACCGAGGTGCGCAATGTGTACGGACCCGCCGAGGCCTCCTGCAACAGCACCTTCGCCGCGGTCGACCCCGACGACGAGCGCGCCCCCGCCATCGGCCGCCCGCTTCCCAACACCCGTGCCTACGTGCTCGGTCCGCACGGCGAGGAACTCCCGGCCCAGGTCCCCGGCGAGCTGTACGTCGCCGGAGCAGGGGTCGCACTCGGCTACCTCGACCAGCCGGAGCGCACCGCGGCGGCCTTCCTCCCGGACCCGTACCCGCACGAGCCGGGCGCCCTGATGTACCGCACCGGCGACCGGGTGTCGCTCCGGCCGGACGGTCAGCTGGAGTACCTCGGCCGGGCCGACGACCAGGTGAAGATCCTGGGCAACCGGATCGAGCCGAACGAGGTGCGCAGGCTCCTGGAGGAGAACCCCGCCATCGTCGCGGCGGCCGTCCACGCCACCGGAACCCCTCAACGCCTCGTCGCCTACGTGGAGTCGGCGGCCGGCGCGGAGCTGGGCAGCCACGACGACGTCGTCCGCCCGCTGCTGCGCTGGCTGCCCGCCGCCGTGCTGCCCTCCGAGGTGTACGCGGTCCCTGCCATGCCCCGCACCAGCAACGACAAGGTCGACTTCGCGGCCCTGGCGGAACTGCGGGCGGCGCCCCTCGCCCGCGGTGAGCGGCGCAGGACGCCGCTGACCGCGGAGCAGCGGCGGGCGGCCCGCCTCATGGCGGACACCCTGGCCGAGGCCGACCGGGGGGCCGGGGCACTGGACGCCGAGGAGATCGGGCCGGACGCCGACTTCTTCACGCTGGGCGGCCATTCGCTGCTCGCCGTGCGCATGCTGGCGGCCGCGGAGCGCGAGTGGGGCAGGACCGTTCCGCTGCGCGGCTTCCTCGCCGACCCCACGGTGGCGGGCCTGGCCCGCTTCCTGGCCGCCGGCGCCGAGGCTCCGGCGGCCGGGGGCGCGGCCCGTGCACAGCAAGCCCGCGACGGGCGCCACCCGGCCACGCCGGTGCAGCAGCGGCTCTGGTTCCTCGACCGGCTTCCGGCGCTGCGCGCCGCGTACCTCGCTCCGAGCCTCGTCGAGATCGAGGGCCCGGTGGACCACGCGCTGCTGCGCGAGGCCTTCGGCGCGGTCCTGGCCCGCCATCCGGGTCTGCGCTCCCGTTTCACGCTCGACGCCCGGGCCCGCAAGGTCTTCTACCGGACCGACGGCTCCGCGCCCGAGGTCGCCCTGGTCGACGGTTCGCTCTGGAGCCGGCAGCGCCTGGAGGACCATCTGGCCGAGGTGTGCTGGGCGCCCTTCGACCTCGCCACCCAGGCCCCCGCCCGGGGCGAGGTGATCGCCCTGGCCGACCACCGGACACTGCTGTTCTACGGCGTGCACCACATCGTCACCGACGGCTGGTCGCTCGGCATCGTCATGGACCAGCTCGCCGAGCAGTACCGGGCGTCGGCCGACGGCCGCCCGCCGGCCGAGGCACCCGCCCCGCACCCCGCGGACCTGGTGACCGAGCCCGCGTCCGACGGCGCTGTGGCGGGACTGCTGGCCGGGCTCCGCGGTGCGCCGACCGACGTCGGTCTTCCGTACGACCGGGCCCGCCCGGCGATCCAGTCCATCGACGCGGACACCCGCGAGACCCGGCTGCCCGCCGAACTCGGCGACAGGGTCCGGGAGATCGGCGCGGAGCTGGGCTGCACGACCTTCATGACCGCGACCGCCCTGCTCGCCGCGGTCCTGGCCCGGCGGGGGAACCAGCGGGACTTCCTGTTCGCCTTCCCGTGGGCGGGCCGCGACGGCGCCGGCGCCGCGGACACGGTCGGCATGTTCGTGAACACGCTGCTCGTGCGCGCCGACCTGACCGACGCCCCCGACTGGCGCACCCTGCTGAACCGGATCCGGCGGTCCGCCACGGCCGCCTACCGCCACGCGGACGCCCCGTTCGACGCGGTCGCCGCCGAACTGCATCCCGGCCGCGACCTCAGCCGCCCGGCGGTGACCCCGGTGTACGTCAACGCGACGGACGAGCCCGCGCGGGCGCCGCATCTCGGAGCCGGCCTCACCACGCGGTACCGGGTGCCGCCGGCACTCAAGCTCAAGTACGAACTGGAGCTGACCGCCACCGGCGGACCCGACGGCCTGGTCCTCTCCCTCGCCTACTCCACCGCGCTCTTCGACGCCACCACCGTCGAGGCGCTGCTCGACGAACTGACCTCCGCCGCCACCGATCTCGCCACCGACCTGGAGTCCCCTGTGCTCACCGACACCCAGCCCCCCTCGCCCGCCGCGACCCCCGTCCCGGCCCTCGACCGCACCGCCATGACCGACCGGGTCGCCGCGGCCTGGCGCGAGGTGCTGGACGTGGACACCGTCCCCCACGACGCCAACTTCTTCGACGTGGGCGGGGATTCGCTCCTGCTCATCGTGCTGCTCGACACGCTGTCCGGGCTGACCGACCGCGAGCTGGAGGCGGCCGACCTCTTCCAGCACAGCACCGTCGAGGCGCAGGCCGACCTGCTCGCCGCGGGCGGGCCCGGGGCCCCGGCGGCCGAGCCCGCCGAGCAGCAGGGCCCGGGCCGCGGCCACGGCCGGCTCCTCGGGCGGTCCCGGCGCGGCACGAGCGCCCCGGAGAGCACCGCGTGAACAACGACACCGCGATAGCCGTCATCGGCGTCGGATGCCGCTTCCCGGACGCCCGGGGCCCCCAGGAGTTCTGGCGCAACATCACCGAAGGCAGGGTCTCCTTCCGCGATCTCGACCCGGAACGGCTGCGCGCCGCCGGACTGAGCGACGAGGTCCTCGACGACCCGGCCTATGTGAAGACCGCGGCGACCCTGCAGGGCGCCGAGGACTTCGCCGCCGAGTTCTTCGGCTACTCCCCGGCCGAGGCCGAGGCCACCGACCCGCAGCAGCGCCTCTTCCTGGAGGTGTGCTGGGAGGCGCTGGAGTCGGCGGGCCACCTGCCCACCGGCGACCCGCTGATCACCGGTGTGTTCGCCGGCGCCAGCGCCAGCACCTACATGACGGCGCTCACGGTGGCCCGCGCGCGCAGCGAAGGCGTCCTCGCCGCGGCGGACGACGTGGCGCTGCACCTGGGCGGCCTCCCGGACTTCCTGTCGTCCCGCGTGGCGTACAAGCTCGGCCTGCGCGGCCCGTCCGTCGGGGTCCAGACGGCCTGCTCCTCGTCGCTCACCGCAGTGCACTACGCCGTGCTCAGCCTGCTGTCCGGCGAGTGCGACCTGGCTCTCGCGGGCGGCGCGGCCGTCAACGAACCGATGCTCGGCTACCGCCACCACGCGGGCGCCCTCGCCTCGCAGGACGGCTACTGCCGCCCCTTCGACGCCCGCTCCACCGGTACGTCCTTCAGCTCGGGCGTCGGCGCGGTCGTGCTGCGCCGGCTTTCCGACGCGCTCGCCGACGGCGACCCGGTGCTCGCCGTCGTGCACGGCTCGGCGGTCGGCAACGACGGCTCCGGCCGCTCGGGGTTCACCGCCCCGAGCCCCTCGGGCCTCGCCGACGTGGTGGCCGCCGCACTCGATGTCGCCGGGATCAGCGGGGACCGGCTGCGGTACGTCGAGGCACACGGATCGGGCACCCCGCTCGGCGACCAGATCGAACTGCGCGGTCTGACCGAGGGCACGCGGTCCGCCGAGGGCGGCACCGGCTACTGCGGCCTCGGGTCGGTCAAGGCCAACATCGGGCACTGCGGACCGGCGGCCGGAGTCGCCGGACTCATCAAGGCCGTGCACGTGGCCCGCACCGGCGAGCTGCCGCCGCACCCCCTCTTCGAGCGCCCGCGCAGCCCCGGTGTGCTCGCCGACAGCCCGTTCCGCATCTCCGCCGAGCCCGGGCACATCGCGGAGGACGGCCGTTACGTCCTGGTCAACTCGATGGGCCTGGGCGGGACCAACGCGACCGTGGTGGTCGGGCCGCCGCCGGAGCCCACCCGGCCCGGCGCGGCGGACCGCGAGACCGTACGCCTCGTGCTCTCGGCCCGCACCGACGACGAGCTGGAGAAGCTGTCGGCGGACCTGGCCGAGGAACTGGAGCGGGGCGCGCCGGCCGCCGGCGACGTCGCCCACACGCTGCGGGTCGGCCGCCGCTCCTTCGCCCGGCGCCGGGTGGTGTCGGCTCCGGCCGGCCGGCTCGCCGAGGCGCTGCGCCGGCCCGCGCCCGCGACGCCCGCGGCCGTGCGCGGAGTTCGCCTGGTGCTGCCGGAGGACGGCCGGGCGCCCGAGGCCCTGGTGACCCGGCTCGGCGCGGCCTTCCGCGGGCGCGCCGAGGTCGTGACCGGCCCGGCGCACGAGGCGTCCGCCGACCGCTTCCTGATCCTGCTCGGCGAGGGCGAGTCCGGGGAGGGCCGGTTCGTGCTCCCGCTGGACGGGCTCGACGAGAACGGCGGCCAGGCGCTCGCGGACCGTCTGGACGAGGCCGTCACCCTGGCCTGGCTGCACGGCGTCGACGTGGACTGGCCGGAGCGGACGGCGGGCCGCGGGCGCCGGGTGGCACTGCCCGCCTACCCGTTCAGCCGCAAGCGCTACTGGGCACTGGACCGGCTGCCGCCCATCGCCCGCCCGGACACCCCGGCGTACGAAGACCCCGCCGCTCCGGCGCCGGAGCCCGCCCGAGCACAGGACGTGGACGCCGAACTCCTCGCGCTGTGGCGGGAGTTGACCGGCGTCGAGACCCTCGGGGCCGACGACGAGTTCGGCGCGCTCGGCGGGGACTCGCTCACCGCCATGCGCATCGAGGCCGCCGTCCAGCGCCGCTACGGCGTGTCCGTCAACGTCTACCGGGCCGGCGGCGGCCAGGCCACCGTCCGCAGGATGGCGGAGATCGTCCGGGGGCTGACGCAGTCACCGGGCCCGGCGGGGGACCCCGGCCCCGAGCGCGGCGCGACGGCGGCCGAGGCGAGCGAAGCGGACCTGATCGACGCCGATCTGGCCCTCCCGCTCACGCCGTCCGGCGCGGCACCCCGCTCCCGGGGCACCGACACGCTGTTCACCGGCGGCGCCGGACCGCTCGACGCCTGCCTCCTCGACGCACTGCTGAGGACCGCCCGGGGCCGTGTGTACGTCGTCCTCGACGAGCCGGACGAGGAGAGCGGCCGCCGCCACCTTCGTACGGCCGCCGCGGCCCTCGGCCTCCCCGAACCGGACGCCGGCCGGGTCCCTCTCGTCCTCGGTTCCCCGGCCGACCTCGGCAAGCTCTGCGCGCAGCACCGCGACGGCGAACTGGCCGCCCGGGTCGGCCGCGTGGTGCACGCCGCGCCGCGGCCCGGCGGCACGGCCTCCTACCAGGAGCTGCGCGCGACGACCGTGCTGCCGCTCGCCGATCTCCTCGGCTGGATGCGTGAGCACGGGATCGACGACTTCACGTGCCTGTCCACGCTGGCCGCCTGCGGCTCCGCGCTCGGCGGGGACGACACGGTTCCCGAGGACCGCGCCCAGCCGCTCGACCCGGAGCGCCCCGGATCCGCCGTGGCCGCCTGGTTGACCGAGCGGCTCCTCGAACGCGCCGAAGCGGACGGCATGCGGGTACGGGTCTTCCGCACCGGCCTGCTGCTCGGCGCCGCCACCGGGGCCTGCGACCCGGACGACCCGCTGTGGCACCTGCTCGCCGGCGGCCTGGCCGTGGGCCGGCACCCCCTGGACGAGCAGGCCTTCGCGGTGTCGCCGGTGGACCTGGTGGCCCGCTCGGTCGCCGAACTCATGGACGCACCGGGATCGGTGGGCCGCGCCTACCACCTGGTGAGCCCGGACCCGGTGACCGTGCGCGAACTCTTCGCCCTGCTCGGTGAGGCCGGCTGGCCGACCGAGGGCGTACCCGTACGGCAGTGGCAGCGCGCGGTGGCACTGCGCGCGCTGGACCGGGAGAACCCCGTCCTGTCGCCGCTGGCCCCGCGCCTGCTCGCCGCCGCCGGCGCGGGCCACGGCCGTCCGGAGGCGAAGGCCTGGCAGCCCTGGCTCGACCGCAACGGCGCCGACCCCGCGCCGACCGGGCCGCTGCTGCGCGCCGCGCTCACCTCCGCCGCGGCACGCCACCCGGGATTCGCCGAACTCCTCGACCCGCTACTGCGCAAGGACCACGATGACTGACCGCACCCTCCACGAATGGTTCGCCCGTTCCGCCGCCCGGTTCCCCGAGGCCACGGCGCTGGAGCTGCACGACCGCAGCCTCACCTACCGGGAGCTCGACGCGTGCGCGACAGCGCTGGCCGAGCGGATCCTGCTGGCCCGCGGCAGTGCACCGCGCCGGGTCGCGCTGCTCGCGTCACGGAGCCTGACGGCCTTCGCCGGCTATCTGGCCGCGCAGCGCCTGGGAGCGACGGTGACCCCGCTCAACCCGGGCTATCCGGCGGAGCGCAACCGTTCCGTGTACGACCTGGCCGACGCCGAGACGCTGATCGTGGACGAGGCGGGCGCGCCCCAACTCCCGCACTTCGAGCTCGGATCGGAGCACACGCGGCTCCTGCTGACCGATGCCGAGGTCGCCGGTCCGCACGCCGGTGCACCGGCCGCGCTGCCGGAGTACCGCACCACGCCGGACGACATCGCCTATGTGCTGTTCACCTCCGGCTCCACGGGCCGCCCCAAGGGCGTGCCGGTCAGGCACCGGAACCTGTCCGCCTACATCGCCCACAACATCGCCCGGTTCGAGGTCGGCCCGGGGTGCCGGGTGTCCCACACCTTCGACCTCACCTTCGACCCCTCGGTCTTCGACCTCTTCGTGACCTGGGGCGGCGGCGGCACGCTCGTGGTGCCGCGGCGCAGCGACCTGCTCACGCCGGTGGACTACCTGGTCGAGCGCGGCATCACCCACTGGTTCTCGGTGCCCTCCCTCGTGTCGGTGGCGGCGGGACTCGGCAACCTGCCGGCCGGGCTCGTCACCGCACTGCGGTACGGAATCTTCATCGGCGAGCAGCTGACGTACCGTCAGGCCGAGGCCTGGCAGGCGGTGGCTCCCGGGGCGGTGATCGAGAACGTCTACGGCCCCACCGAACTCACCGTCGCCTGCACCGAGTTCAGGCTGGCAGCGGACCCCGGACAGTGGCCCGAGACGTCGAACGGCACCGTCCCGATCGGTCCCGTCTACGGCTTCCTGGACCACTTGATCCTCGACGAGGAAGGCCGCCCGGCGGCCGAGGGCGAGCTGTGCGTGCGCGGTTCGCAGCGCTTCGACGGATACCTGGACCCGGCCGACGACCGGGGCCGCTTCCTCTCCTTCGACGGCGAGCGGGCCACGGCGTACGACGGCACGGGCGGGGTGCGCGCCGAGCACTACTACCGCACCGGCGACCGCGTCCGGCACGAGAAGGGTGACCTGGTCCACCTGGGCCGGCTCGACAACCAGGTCAAGGTGCGCGGCTACCGCATCGAACTCGGCGAGATCGAGGCGGCGATGCGCCGGCACCCGGCGATGACCGAGGCGGTCGTGCTCGCGGTGCCCGGCGCCGAGGAGACCGAACTCGTCGCCTTCTACACGGGCGAGAAGCTCACGGCCACCGACGCGATGCTCTGGCTGCGCAAGCGCATCCCGGTCCACATGGTGCCGCGCCGCTTCACGTGTCTGACGGAGCTCCCGCTCAACCCCAACGGAAAGATCGACCGCCCCGCGCTGCGGCGCCGGTTCACCGAGGCAGCCTCCGTTTCCTGACCCGTGCGGTCCCCGGCCGCCGGCCGGACACCAAGGAGAAGTGCACCACCGATGTCGATACTTCACGACCTCAAGCCACCGCCGGGCATCGTCAGGATCCTGGCCGTCAGCAACCTGGGCCGGACCGTGGCCAACGGCTTCCTGCTCTCCGTCAGCGTCCTGTACTTCATCCGGTCCGTCGGCGTTCCCGCAGACAGGGTGGGCATCGGGCTGACCGTCTCGGCGGTCCTCGCGATGCTGGTCAGCATTCCGGCCGGCCAGGTGTCGGACCGGCTCGGCGCACGCCGGACCTCCATCGTCTCGGGCGTCGCGCAGGGCGTGCTGGTCTGCGGATACGCCCTGGTCGGCGGGTTCGCCGGCTTCCTGGTGATCGTGAGCCTGGCCGCGATGGCCGACTCGGCGAGCGCGGTCGCGCGCGGCGCCCTGATCGCGGAGGCGCTGCCGTCGAACGAGCGGGTCAAGGCCCGGGCCTACCTGCAGTCGGTCAACAACGTCGGCCTGTCGGGCGGCACCCTGCTCGGCGGCGTAGCCCTGGCCGCCGACTCGCACGCCCTCTACGCCGGCATGCTGCTCGGCGCCGGCGTGCTGTTCCTCGGCGCCGGACTGACCTGCCTGGCCCTGCCCGCCGCGGCCCCGGGCCGGGCACCCGAGGACCACCGGGCCCGGCACGTCCTGCGGGACGTCCCGTATCTGACGGTCTCCGTGCTCAACGCCGTCCTGGTGCTCGGCACCGACGCGCTCCTCACCGCCGCGCTGCCCATCTGGATCGCCGACCGGACGGACGCCCCGGTCTCCGTCTACGCGGCGATCATGTTCCTCAACACCGCGATGTGCGTGCTGTTCCAGGTGCGCCTCAGCCGGGGCGCGGAGGACGTGACGGGCGGCGCCCGTGCCATGCGCAGGTCGGGCGTGGTGCTCGCGGTCAGCTGCGGGATCTTCGCGCTCTCGGCCGGCCAGCCCGCGTGGGTGGCGGTCGTCTGCCTGCTGCTCGGGGCGCTGGTCCAGGTGATCGGCGAGATGCTGCACTCCGCGGGCTCCTGGGCGCTCAGTTACGAACTGGCCCCCGCGCACGCCCACGGCCAGTACCAGGGCCTGTTCGGGCTCACCCAGCGGGTGGGCTCGGCGATCACGCCGATGCTGACCACCGCCGTGCTCATCGGCTGGGGCAGGCCGGGCTGGCTGCTCTTCGCGGGCATCCTGCTGGCCGGCGGTCTCGCCACGCCGTCCGTCGCGCGCTGGGCGGAGCGCACCCGCGCGTCGGCCACGCCGCCCCGGGCAGCGGACGAGCCCGTCGCCGCCTGACGCGCTGGCCCCTTTTCATCCCAACCACCCGGCAGAGAGACTCAGATGGACTTCAGCCTGTTCTACTTCGGGGACGACGGCGGTGACGCGGCCTCCGGCAGCGCGTACGACCTCGTCCTCAAGGGCGCCCGCTTCGCGGACGAGAACGACTTCACCGCGGTCTGGACCCCGGAACGCCACTTCCACCCCTTCGGCGGGCTCTACCCCAACCCGGCGGTCACCGGAGCCGCGATCGCCGCGGCGACCAGCCGCGTGAGCATCCGCGCGGGCAGTGTTGTCGCCCCGCTGCACCATCCGCTGCGGATCGCCGAGGAGTGGTCCGTCGTCGACAACATCTCCGGCGGCCGGGTCGGCCTCGCCTTCGCCTCCGGCTGGCACGCCGTCGACTTCGCGCTCCGCCCCGAGTCGTACGCGGACCGCCGCCAGGTCATGTTCGACACCGTGGAGCAGGTGCGCGGGCTGTGGCGCGGCGAGCAGCTGACCGTGCGGGACGGCGTCGGCGAGGAGCAGCGGGTACGGATCTACCCGGAGCCGGTGCAGCGCCGGCTGCCGCTGTGGATCACCAGCGCGGGCGGAGTGGAGACCTTCCGCAACGCCGGGGCGGCGGGCGCCGGAATCCTCACCCACCTCCTCGGCCAGGACCTCGACGAGCTCGCCACCAAGATCGCCGCCTATCGTGAGGCGGTCGCCGCACGCCCGGACGCCGACGGCTGGCCCGGACATGTCGTCCTCATGGTGCACACGTTCCTGGGCGAGGACGACGACACCGTCAGGGAGCTGGTCCGGGAGCCGCTGTGCGGATACCTGCGCGGCTCCCTCGGGTTGCTCCTCGGCTCCCAGACCGGCGGCGCCCGGCGGATCGATCCGGCCAAGCTCCGCGAGAAGGACGTGGACTTCCTGGTCGGCCGGGCCTTCGACCGCTACTACGACGACGGCGGGCTGCTTGGCACGGTGCCCAAGGCCGCGCGCGTCGTCGAGCGGCTGGCGGGCCTCGGCGTGGACGAGACCGCCTGCCTCATCGACTTCGGCCTGCCCGTCAAGACGGTGCTCGACGGTCTGGAACACCTCAACGAGCTGCGGAAGCTGAGTGCCCGATGAGTACAGGCCTGGACACGGCACCGAGGACGGCCGCCCCGTCGGACGAGGCGGCACGCCGGAGCTTCAGGCGGGCGGCCGGCCGGTTCCCCACCGGGGTCACGGTGATCACCACCGTGCTCGACGGGGAACCGCACGGGACGACCGTCAACGCCTTCGCCACCGCCTCGATGGACCCCTTGATGATCCTGGTGGCGCTGGGCCGCCGCTCGCGGCTGCGCGAGCAGATCCTGCGCAGCGGATGCTTCGCCGCCACGGTCCTGGCCGCCCACCAGGAGCCGGACGCCCGCTGGTTCGCGGACTCCGCACGGCCGGCCGGGGCCGAAGGCTTCGCCGGCCGGCCGTGGCGCCCGGCCGCGCACTCGGGCGCGCCCGTGCTCCTCGACGGAGTCTCCGCCTTCGACTGCTCGCTGGCCGCGACCTATCCGGCGGGCGACCACACCGTGCTGATCGGCCGGGTCGAGGCCTTCGAGGAGCTCTCGCAGGACCCGGCGCTGCTCTTCAGCGACAGCCGCCTGGTGGCCTGTCCCGCGCAGACACCGGACCGTACGGAATCGGCCTAGCAGGCCCCGAGCGAGCAAGGATCACCCTTCACATGACACGCGTCCTCATGTTCCCCGGCCAGGGGTCCCAATTCGTCGGAATGGGACGGGAGTTGTTCGCCCGCTTCCCCGAGCTGGAGCAGGAGGCGGACGACGTCCTCGGCTACTCCGTGCGGGAGCTGTGCCTCACGGACCCGCAGGGCCGGCTGGGCCGGACCGAGTACACCCAGCCGGCCGTGTACACCGTCAACGCCCTCGGCCACCGGGCGGCGCTGGCCGAACACGGTCCGCCCGACGTGGCGATCGGGCACAGCCTGGGCGAGTACAACGCGCTGGAGGCGGCGGGGGTGTTCGGGTTCGGCGACGGTCTGCGGCTGGTCGCCGCGCGGGCCCGCGCCATGGCGCGCGTCACCGACGGCGGCATGGCCGCCGTGGTGGGCCTGGACGACGCCGTGCTCCGCCTGGTGCTGCGCAGGGAGGGCTTCGCCGACGTCGCGGCGGCCAACTTCAACACCTGGGACCAGACGGTGATCGCGGGCCCGGTGACCGATCTGGACCGGGCCGCCCCGGTGCTGCTCGCGGCGGGTGCCCGGATGGTGCGGCGCCTGGATGTCAGCGGGCCCTTCCACACCCGCCACATGGCCCCCGCGGTCGCGGAGTTCGCCCCGGTGCTGCGGGCGGTGGCTCTGGGGGCACCCCGGTTCCCGGTGATCTCCAACCGGCACGCGCGGCCCTACCCGGACGCCGGTGTCGACGGCGTACTGCTCGAACAGATCGACCATCCGGTGCTGTGGCGGCAGACCGTCGAGGGGCTCCTGGGCGAGGGCGCCGCATTCCGCGAGGCCGGGGACAGCACGGTCCTGACCCGCATGCTGCGCGCCACCCGGCGGGAGCTCGCCGCCGCCTGAGCCGAGCCGGCGACCGCAGCGGACGTCCCCTACCCATCCAGACGAGGAACCGTCATGACACAGCCCACCCTCACCGACACCGCGGCGCGCAGCGGCGCCGTCGTCCGGCCCAGGCCGGTGGCCGACCCCGCACTGCGGGTCTTCCTGCTGCACCACGCGGCGGGTTCGCACCTCGCGTTCAACGACTGGACCGAGCACTTCCCGGCGGACTGGGAGGTCTGCCTGCTGGAGGCGCCGGGCCGGGGGCAGCTCGGCCACGTGCCCCCGTACCGCGACGCCCGGGGGCTCGCCGGCCATCTCCTGGACGCGGTCACGGACCTCCTGGACCGCCCGTTCGCGCTGTTCGGGCACAGCATGGGGGCGCTGATCGCCTACGAGACGGCCGCCCAACTGGCCGACCGCGGGCTCCCGGAGCCGGTCTGGCTGGGTGTCTCGGCGTGTGAGGCCCCCTACGACGCCGTTCCGGGTGACGGCCGGCCGCTGCATCTGCTGCCGGACGCCCAACTGCGCGCGGCACTGGGGCGGATGGGCGGCATGCCGCCCGCGGTCCTGGCCGACGACGACCTCTGGGCGCTGTTCGAGCGACGGGTGCGCGCCGACTTCAGCGTGGTCGAGACGTGGGTGCCGCGCGCCGGGCGGCCGGACGTACGGGTGCCGCTCTCGCTCTTCGGCGGCGACCGGGACCAGGTGGTCCCGCTGGACCAGCTGGAGGCCTGGGCGGACGGGGCGGAGCACTTCGCCGGGCAACACCTGTACCCCGGAGGCCACTTCTACTTCGAGGGCCGGGCCGACGCCGTCGTCGCGCAGGTGGTCGAGGACGTCCGTACCGCGCTGGGACGGCCGGCGTCCCGCTGAGAACACCGCTCGCAAAGCTCCATGACCCACACGCACGCGTGTGGGTCATGGAGCTTCTGCATTTCCTGTCCGGAATTCCTCGCGAGAGCGCGGAGCGGTTACGTCGACTCGGTAAAAACAGGGAAAGTTCAGCGAATGTGCCTTGCGTTACACGGAAGGAACAGGGTTGACGGTCGCATCGGAGCGATGCCATGATCGTCATACGCGAAAGGGAAGTTCTGCATTGCGGAACCGGCCGGAGCAGATACTGGGGAAGGTGACCTTCCTTTCAGGGTGTTTCCGTGACTGCGCGACGATCTGTCCAAACCCTCTTCATCTGTGGGCGGTTGGTGTAGGAAATTGCAATTCATGGCCTCTGTGGATCACCGCGTCGGTACCGGTGACCTGCCCGTGCTGGATAGCTGGGCACTCCCGGAAATCTTCCTCACCGGTGTGCGGAAGACGGACGAACAGGAATACCTGGCAACGGCCAGGACACCGAAGGCGCATGCGTACTTCACGGATCACCGAACCGGAACAATCGATCCGCTCTTTCTTCTCGAATGCTGCCGCCAGGCCGGCCCCTACGGTGGCCGTGAATTCATCGGAATCGACCCGGACAGCAAGTTCCTGCTGCATTCTTGCTCGTTCCGGCTGCCCGGTCTCGCGTCCCCGGCCGCGGCGCCGGGCGAACTCCCGGCAGAAATAGCCCTGGCCGTCGACGCCGGAGGCCGCCCGCATTCCCGGGCCGGCGCGCGCAAGGTCTCGTACGCCTTCGGCCTGACGCTTCCGGGTGGGCGTCTGGGCACGGCGCGCATCGACGTGCGCCATGTCTCGAACGAGCTCTACGACACGCTGCGGGGGCGGCGGGACCCGGCCGCGGCACGCCCCGCCGCGCCCGCGGTCCCCGTCGCGCCGCACCTCGTCGGCCGCACGCGGGCCTCGAACGTCGTCCTGGCGGACGTCGTGGCCGATGCGGGGCGGGGCGAGGCGCGGGCCGCACTGCGGCTTCCGTCGGACAACTCCAGCCTGTTCGACCGGAGTTACGACCACGTGCCCGCCATGGTCCTGATCGAGGCGGCCCGTCAGCTCTGCCTCGCTGCCTCCGCCCGGATCTCCGGCGCCGCCGCGAAGCGCACCACGCTCGTCGCGGCCGACTTCTCCTTCCACCGTTTCGTCGAACTCGACGCCCCGGTCGCGGTGCGCCTCACCGCCGAAACCCGCGCCGACGGCCATGGCATGACCGCGGCGCTGCCCGAACTCCGCTCCTACCAGGTCGAGTTCGAGCAGGGCGGCGAGGTCGCCGCGGCGGGGCGCACCTGGACCACATCCGTCAGAACGGCCGCACCGGCCGCAGGAAGGGAGATGCCGTGAGCCGCGCCGCGGTCCTGTGCGGACTCGGTGGCTGGGTACCCGCCAAGGCGGTCGCCAACAGCACCCTGGCCGAGCAGCTCGACACCACCGACGAATGGATCCGCACCCGCACGGGCATCCGGCAGCGGTTCGTGATCGACCCGGGGCAGGCCACCTCGGACCTGGCGGTCGAAGCCGGCCGCAGGGCACTGGAGTCGGCCCGCCGCACCAGGGAACACGGCGGTGCGGACGGCGGGCCCGCGCCGGACGTGGACCTGGTCGTCCTCGCGACCAGTACCCCGGACCACCCCTGCCCGGCCACCGCGCCCGTGGTGGCGCGGCGGCTCGGTCTCGGCCCGGTCGCCGCCTTCGACGTGGGCGCGGTCTGCACGGGCTTCGTCTACGCCCTGGCCACCGCGGCCTCGATGGTCACCGCGGGCCTCGCGCGGCGGGCACTCGTCATCGGCGCGGACACCTTCTCCACCATCCTCGACCCGGCCGACCGCACCACGCGCGCCATCTTCGGTGACGGCGCCGGAGCGGTGGTGCTCCGCGCCGGCCGCACGGACGAGCCGGGCGCACTGCTCGGCTTCGACCTCGGCAGCGACGGCGGCGGCGAGGAGCTGATCACCGTACGGGCCGGAGGCTCCCGGCAGCGTTCCACCGGGGCCCCCGCCCCCGAGGGCGACGAGTGGTTCTCCATGCGGGGGCGAGAGGTGTTCACCCAGGCCGTCCTCAGCATGAGCAGGTCCGCCGAGGCGCTGCTCGACGGCATCGGCTGGCGCGGTGACGAGCTGGACCGGATGGTGGCCCATCAGGCCAACGTCCGCATTCTGCGGGCGGTCGGCGAGCAACTGGGCCTCGCCGAGGACCGGCTCGTGGTCAACCTGGACCGGGTGGGCAACACCGTGGCGGGATCCATCCCCCTCGCCCTCGCGGACGCGGCGGCCTCCGGCGGTCTGCGGCCGGGCCAGCGCGTGCTGCTCACGGGCTTCGGCGGCGGCCTCACCTGGGGATCTGCGGCCCTTCGATGGCCCGAGCTCCAGGTCGAACCGGTGCCGGGGCTCGACGGCGACGGGCCCGCGGCCGCGCCGGGCACCCACCCGTGAAACACCTTCGCCCACCACGGGGCGCACCACTGCGCGCACGGCTGGGTGCGCGACCCCGCACGCGATCCCACTCACGATCCCAGGCACGACCCCACCCATGACCCCACCCATGACCTCACCCATGACCAAGACCGACAGCGGCCGGGCCGTGACCCGGCGGACAAGGACGACGACATGACCACCCCCACCTCCTTCGACCTCAAGGCCCGCCTGGTCGCGATCCTGGGCGAGAAGTTCGGACTCCCCGAGGACGAGGTCCTCTCCGGCGCCACCTTCGACGAGCTCGACATCGACTCGCTCGTCCTCGTCGAACTGAGCCTGATCCTGCGCAAGGAACTCGGGGTCGATCTGGCCGAGGGCGACCTGGACTCCTCCTTCCGTATCGACGACGCCGTGGCGGCCGTGGAAGCGAAGCGGGCGATGGTGTGATGCCCGGGTCCAGTGCGCGGGCCGACCGGACCGTCACGATCACCGGCATCGGTCTGGTCACCCCGGCGGGCATCGGGGCCGAGGCCAACTGGCAGCGCATCCGCTCCGGAGTCTCCGCCGCGGCCACCGACCCCGAACTCGCGGGCCTGGCCGTCGACTTCTCGTGCCGGGTGCCGGGCTTCGACGCCAACGCCCTGCTGGGCCGGCGCACCGCCTGGCGGCTCGACCGGTTCGTCCAGCTGGCCATCGTGGCCGCCCGGCAGGCCGTCGCCGACGCGGGCCTCGACCGGGAGACCTGGGACAGCACGCGCGTCGGCGTGGTCATCGGCAACTCCCTGGGCGGCACCGCCACGGTCGAGGCGCAACACCGCACGTACTACGGGGGAGCGCCCGACGAGGTGTCCGCGCTCATGATCCCCATGGCCATGGTCAACATGGTCGCCGGATACGTCGCCATGGACCTTCGCGTCCACGGCCCCAGCCTCGTCACGGCGACGGCCTGCGCCTCGGGTGCCTCGGCCCTCGGTGTCGCGCGGGACTGGCTGGCCGGCGGGGTGTGCGACATCGTCGTCGCGGGCGGTACGGAGTCCGCCATCAGCCCGGCGACGCTCACCGGCCTCTCCCGGATGGGCGCCCTGTCCGCCCGCCGGGACGACCCCGCCTCGGCGTCGCGTCCGTTCGCCGCCGACCGGGACGGATTCGTGGCCGCCGAGGGCGCCGGGGTGCTGGTGCTCGAACGGGCCCGCGACGCGGCCGCCCGAGGGGCCCGCGGCCATGCGCACATCGCCGGGTTCGGCGCCTCCTCCGACGCCCACCACGCCACCGCCCCGGACCCCGACGGCACCGGGGTGACCCGCGCGCTGCGCACGGCCCTCGCCGACGCGGGCGTGGCACCCGACGAGGTCGACCACGTCAACGCCCACGGCACGTCGACGCCGATGAACGACCTGACCGAGGCCCGCGCCCTGCACCGGGTCTTCGGCTCCCGGCCGGCCGTGACGTCGACGAAGGGCGTCACCGGACACACCCTCGCCGCGGCCGGCGCGGTGGAGGCGGCCTACACGGCACTGGCCCTGCGCCACGGCGTGGTCCCGCCGACCGCGAATGTGCGGACGCTGGACCCCGAGATCGCGGTGGACGTCGTCACCGGCGAGGCGCGCACCACGCCGCTCCGGGTCGCGGTCAGCACCTCGCTCGGCTTCGGCGGGCACAACGCGGCGCTGGTCCTCACGGCCGCCTGAGAGAAGGGAAGAACCACATGACAACGGGGGACATCGCCACGGCCGCGGTCGTCGGACTCGGCGGCGCCGGAGCGGAGTTGGCCCGCCGGCTGTCCGCGGCGGGCGTGCCCACCGTCGGCGTCGAGGCGGACGCGGCGGGCGCCGAGCGCGGCCGCGAACGGCTCGCCGGGACGGACGTGCGGGTCACGCACGACCTCCGGGAGACCGGCGCCGCGGACGTGGTCATCGAGGCGGTGCCCGAGACCGAGTCCGCCAAGCGGGCCGTGCTCGCCGGCATCGCCCGGCACGGCCGGCCCGACGCCCTGGTCGTCACGACGGCGCTCACCGCCACGGCCGCCGAACTCGCGGGCGCGGGACGCCCGGACCTCCTCGCGCTGCGCTTCCTGGACGCCGAGCGCCTCACCGCCGTCGAGCTGGCAGCGGCACCGGGCGCCACGCACCGGAGCGCGCCGGCGTTCGGCGACCTGCTCCAGCGGACCGGGCTGAAGGTCCATCAGGTTCCCGACCGGCCCGGATCCATCGCGCCGGCCCTGGTGTTCGGCATGCTCAACCAGGCCGCGTGGATGCAGCACGAGGGCCGTGCGGGCACCGAGGAACTGGAGACGGCGGTACGGCTCGGCTGCGGCTGGCGCCAAGGACCGCTGCGGATCCTGGACGGCATCGGCCTGGACACCGCGAAGGACGTCCTCGACGGGCTGCACCGTCGCCTCGGCCCGCGCTTCGAGCCCGCCCCGGTGCTCGGCCGGCTGATCGGGCGCGGCGACCTCGGCAGGAAGTCGGGCCGCGGATTCCACGACCACCGGACGGGCGGACCGGTTGCCCGGCCGCCGGTCCCCTCCGGGCCGTCCTCGCCGCCGGCCGGCACGGTCGCCGTCGTCGGATCCGGCACCATGGCCACCGGCATCGCCGAGGTGTTCCTGCGGGCCGGATACCGCACCGTGCTGGTGGCCCGCACCGAGGCCAAGGCGGCAGCGGCGGTTGAGGCGGTCGAACTCGCCCTGCCGGGCGCCGGGCCGGCGTCCGGGGAGAGGCGCGGCACTCTGTCCGGCACCGCGGACCGCTCCGTGCTCGCCCGGGCCGACCTCGTGGTCGAGGCGGTGATCGAGGACCGCGACGTCAAACGCGGACTCTTCGCCGAACTGGGCGCGGTGTGCAAGCCTCGGGCGGTCCTGGCGACCACCACCTCCAGCCTCCCGGTGCGCGACTGCGCCGAGGCGTCCGGCCGTCCCGGCGACGTCGTCGGCCTGCACTTCTTCAACCCGGCCCCGATGATGCCGCTGGTGGAGGTGGTACGGAGCGAGCGCACCGGCGAACGGGCGCTGGCCACGGCCCACGACGTCGTGCGGCGGCTCGGAAAGACCGGTGTGGAATGCGCCGACCGCACCGGCTTCCTCGTCAACTACCTGCTCTTCCCCTATCTGAACGACGCGCTCGCGCTGCTGCACCACGACGTCGTCGGCCCCCAGCTCCTCGACGGGGTGGCCAAGTCCGTCGGCGGCCAGCCGATCGGCCCCACACGTCTCCTCGACACCGTCGGCGCGGATGTCGCGCTCGCCGTGCAACGCCGCCTCCACGAGGACTACGGGCGGGCGGAGTTCGCGCCGCCGCCCCTGCTGGAGGAGCTGGTCACCACCGGCCACCTCGGCCGCAAGTGCGGGTGGAAGGGAGTGCGGGCCTACCTCGCCGCCCGAGAACTCGACGCCGTCGCATGATCCGCGGGACGACCCCGAAAGAGACAGAGCCCATGACCACCGACCATGTCCGCCCCGCCGCCGAGGCCGCCCCGCGGCCCCGGCCCGCCGCGGCCTGGACCGTCACCTATCTGCTGTTCGTCGTGATGCTGGGCGGCACCCTTCCCACCCCGGTCTACTCCCTCTATGCGCAGAAACTGGGTCTGACGCCCCTCGTCATCGCCCTGGTCTTCGCCGCGTACGCGGGAGGAATCCTCGTCGTCCTGCTCCTCTTCGGAGGGCTGTCGGACCAGATGGGGCGCCGGGCCGCCATCGCCCCGGCGCTGGCCCTGACCGTACTGAGCTGCCTGACGTTCGGGGTCTTCCCCACCCTGCCGGGGATCGTGGCGGGGCGGGTCCTCTCGGGCCTGTCGGTCGGGCTGACCATGGGCGCGGCGACCGCCTATCTGGGCGAGCTGCACCTGGACCGGGCGAAGGCCGCCCTGATCTCCTCGGTGACGGGCATGGCCGGACTGGGCTGCGGCCCGCTGCTCTCCGGGGTCCTCGTCAGGTACGTTCCCCACCCGCTGGTCACGCCCTACCTGGTGCTCGCCGCGATGGCGCTGCCCGGTCTCCTGCTCGCCCGGCTCCCGGAGACGGTGTCCCGGGGACGGCTGAGCATCCGGCCCCAACGCCTGGGCATCCCGGCGGACATGCGCTCGCTGTTCACCGCCGCGGCGGCCGCCGCATTCTGCTCGCTCGCGGTGCTCGGTCTGCTCTCCGCGCTCACGAGCCGCTTCCTGGCCGAAGGGCTGCACATCACCAGCCCGGTCACCGTCGGGGTCGTGGTCCTCTGCGCGTTCGGTTCGGCCGGCCTCGCCCAGCTCGCCACGGTCCGCCTCGCCCCGCACACCAGCGCCGTCGCGGGCATGGTGGCCGTGCCCCTCGGGCTCGTTCTCATCGTGGCGGCCCTGCCCGCCTCGTCGCCGGGCCTGTTCCTTCTGGGCTCCGCGCTGAGCGGCGCCGGCGGCGGCGCGGCCTTCAAGGCGGGGCTCGCGCTGGTGACCCGGCACGCGCCGCCCGGCCGGACGAGCGAGGTCGTGTCCGCCTACTTCGTGGGCGCCTATCTGGGCATGGCGGTACCGGCGATCGGCGTCGGTCTCCTGGTGACCGTCACGTCGCTGACCGCCTCGGCGGTCGTCTTCGCCGCGGTCGTGACCGTGCTGGCCGCGGTGAGCATCACAGCCACCGCCTCCACCCGGCCCGGGCGGAACACGCTGTAGCTCAACCCCCCGGGGTTCCGCCCCGGACCCCGGGAGGTCCCATCCCGCAGGGTTGATCCTGGCCGGCACCGGCATCTTCAGCCGGTCCCGCGTGTTCGGCGGGCGTCCGGCGCTCGGCACGGAAGTGTTCGGCAGTGGTTCGCCCGAACACCACGACCACCGGAGCCCCTGTACTCCTTGGGTTGTCGCCGCCACCGCGGACGGCTCCCTTCAAGGAGGACACCATGAAGAAGATCGTCGTGCGCAAGACCGGTTCCATCCGCCTGACCGCGCCGTGCCAGACGCACTACAACATCTTCGCCTTCTGACCGGCACGCTCCAGCGACGTGTGCGCAGCGGGGCCCGCGCCTTCACCAAGGGGCGCGGGCCCCGTCCCCATCCCGTACACCTACCGGGAGGCGTCCCGTGCTCCTCGACAGTCCTGTCTCCTTCCACCGCCTGAGTTTCGTTCCCGACGGCGAAGGCGTCCTGGTGGGGCGGCCCGACACCGATGCGTTCGCCGTCCTGCCACCCGACGGGGCCGCCGCGCTGCGGCGGATGACCGAGGGCCAGACGCCCGCGCAGGCCGCCGCCTGGTACGCCGGGCACTACGGCGAACAGCTCGACATGGCCGACTTCCTCGACACCCTCGGCGAACTCGGGTTCCTGCGGGGGGAGGGCGACGCCCAGGAGGCCGCGCCCGATGCGCCGGTCCGCTTCCAGCGCCTGGCCCAGGTCCTGTTCTCGCGCCCCGCGCTCTGCTGCTACGCCCTGCTCGTCGCCGCCTGGCTCGCCGTCATCGCCACCACACCCGATCTCGCGCCCCACCCGGGCCAGGTCTTCTACACCGACTCGCTGCTCCTGGTCCAACTCGTCGTGGTCTTCGGCCAGTTGCCCTTCGTCGGCCTGCACGAGGCGTTCCACGTCCTGGCCGGCCGCCGGCTCGGGCTGCCCAGCGAACTCGGCATGGGCACACGGCTCTACATCGTGGTCTTCGAGACCCGCATGAACGGCCTGCTCACCGTCGAGCGCCGCAAGCGGTATCTGCCCTTCCTCGCCGGAATGCTGGTCGACCTGGTGGTGGTGAGCACCCTCGGCCTCGTCGCCTTCGCGCTGCGGACGTCCGGCGGCGCGGAGCCCGTGGCGGGCCGGCTGCTGCTCGCGATGGCCTTCCCGATCCTGATCCGCTGCGGCTACCAGCTCTTCCTGTTCCTGGAGACGGACGTCTACTACGTCTTCGCCACCGCGCTCGGCTGCCACGACCTGCACGCGGCCACCCGCGCCCTCGTCCTGAACCGGCTGCGCCGCATCCTCGGGCGCCCGGCGCGCGTCGACCTGTCCCAGTGGACCGAGCGCGATCTCGCCGTCGCCCGCTGGTACGCCCCGTTCTTCACGGTCGGGGTGGCCGTGCTGCTGGCCATGGCGCCGCTGGTGTTCGTGCCGCTCTTCGTGCAGACCGTACGGCTGCTCGCGGACGGGATCTCCTCGGCGGGCAGCGGACTGCCGTTCTGGGACAGCCTGGTGTTCGCCGCGCTCAACATCGTGCAGATCGCCTTCTGGGCCTGGCTGACCGTGCGGGTCCACCTCCGTCGCCGCCGTACCTCCCGTGGAGTCCCGTCATGACCACTCGCCACCTCCGGATCACCGGCGCCCGCAGTGCCGACCGCCGGGCCGCGCTCGAAGCCGCCGGCCCCTTCGAGTTCACCACCACCTGCCACCAGTGGCTCCGCGGCCCGTGCACGGCGCTCACCGCGCTGCTGCACCGTTATGTGCCCGAGGCATGGGAGACCGGGCCGGAACTGGTCGAGGAGCACCGGGCCGCCCTGCTCTACATCGTCCCCGAACTGGCCGGCCGCATCGGCCCGCCGCCGCCCTCGCTGGTCGACGACACCCCGCACGAGGAGCGCACCCGCTACTTCGCCGAGCGCATGATCCGGGCCACCCATCACGGGATCATCGACTTCCTGCTCGCCCACGCCCGCCGCCGCCAGGGCCCGCCGCTCACCCTCGCGTTCGACGACGTACACGCGGCCTCCGCCACCGAGCAGGAGTTCCTGGCGCTGCTCGTGCGGCGCGCCGACCCCGGGGTGCTGAGGATCGCGATCGCGGGAGCGGACGAACCGCTGACCCCTGAACTGGCCGACGCCGTAGGGAAGTTCACCGACGCCGTTCCGGTGGCACCGGCCCTCGTCACCCCTCCGCTGGACGCCCGCGGCTACGTCTGGACGGACTGCACCAGCGACGACCCAGAGGCGTACGCGGCCTATCGCGCGCTCCCCGATGCGGCGCGGGCCGCGCTGCACGACGAGCGCGCCGCCGAACTGGAGGCCCGCCCCGACCGCGGTCTGCTGCTCGGCGCGATCCCGGGCCACCGCGAGCGGGGCGCCGATCCGTACGGCGCGGGCCGCCGTGCCCTGCGCACCGCCCTCGAACTCTGTGTGGCGATCGGCTACTCGGAGGCGACCGCCGACCTCGGCATGCGCGGCCGCGCCCTCTGCGACCCGGACTCCGACGCCCAGGACTACTGCCACTTCACGGCCAAGGCCGCGAGCGCCCTGGTGCCGCTCGGCCGCCCGGAGGAGTGCGTCGCCCTCTACCGGGAACTGCGCCGCCGGTACGCCACACCCCGGGTGCAGATGTCGACCAGCTACGCGCTCGCCGTCCTGCACACCCGTTTCCTGGAGCCGAGGGACCACGACCTGGCCCTGGAGTACATGAACAACGCGCGGGCGCTGGCCGCCCTGGAGCCCGACCCGGTGCTCGGCGCCTACTACCAGGTGTTCCAGGACAACGGACTCGCCCTCGTCGAGATGCACCGGGGCGGTCTGGAGCGCTCGCACGACCTCACCGCGCGCGGCATCGAGCGCCTGGAGCGCGAACTGCCGCCCGACCGTTACGTCGTGCACCGCTCCCAGCTCCTGCACAACCGCGCCCGGGTGCGCTATGCGCTCGGCCGCCTCGATGAGGCGTACGCGGACTTCACCGAGCTGATCGCCCGGGACCCGTACTACGTCGAGTACCACGTGGACCGCGCCAACCTCTGCCGCCGGCGCGGCGACCTGGCCGGCGCGCTCGCCGGATACGACCGGGCCGTCGAGGTGTCGGCGCCGATGCCCGAGCTCTTCCACAACCGGGGCGATGTACGGGCCGAGGCGGGGGACGTCGAAGGGGCGCTCGCCGATTTCGCCCGCGCCCTCGAACTGGAGCCGGACGAGCTGGGAACCAGGCTCGCGCGCGTCGCCCTCCTGATCGAGGCGGACCGGCCGGGCGAGGCGCTCGCCGACGTGCGCGCCGGCCTCGCGCTGCACGGCGACGACTCCCGGCTGCTGTGCCTGGCCGGACTCGCCGAACAGGCCCTGGGGCGGCCGGAGTCGGCCCGCGATGCCTACGACCGGGCCCTCGCCGGGGACCCGGCGAACGTCCCGGCGCTGACCGACCGCGCGGTCCTCACCTTCGAACAGGGCGACCCGCACGGCGCGGTGGCCGATCTGACGGCAGCCCTCGCGCTGGGCGGCGAGCACCCGGACGTGCTCTACAACCGGGGCTTCGCCCTGCTGGCCGCGGGGGACACCGAGCAGGCCCTGGCCGACTTCACCCGGGCGCTCGCACTCCCCGGCGCGGACCTCGCGGGGCTGCTGTGCCGCCGGGCGGAGTGCCTGACCCGGCTCGGCGAGACCCGCCGGGCGGCCGACGACCTCAACGGCCTTCTCCACCTGCATGACCAGGGCCTGCTCCCGCCGGACGCGGAACCGGCCGAGGCGCTGGACATGCTGGAGGAGCTCTCCGCGGCGGGCGTGGGCGGTGCGCGCGATGGACGCTGACACCTTCCGGGCGGCCATGGCGCGCATCGCGGGCCCGGTCGCCGTCGTCACCGTGCGGGACCCGGACGGTGTGCCGTACGGAATGACGGTGAGCTCGCTGTGCTCGCTCTCGCTGCGGCCGCCGCTCGTGCTGTTCTGCGTGGCGGCCACCGCCTCCTGCCACCCGGTGCTCCGCACGGCCCGCCGGTGGTGCGTGAGCGTGCTCGCGGCCGGGCAGGAGGACGTGGCGCGCCGGTTCGCCGCCCAGGGCGAGGACCGGTTCGCCGGACCCGGGCTCGATGCCTTCGGCGGCCTTCCGGCGGTGCGGGGCTCGCTCGTCCGGCTGCTGTGCGCGCACGAACGGATTGTCCCGGCGGGCGACCACAGCATGGTGCTCGGCCGCGTGCTGGAAGCCCAACTCGCTTCTGGAGACGGCTCGTTGACGTCGTCAAGAGGCCGCTTCGGCGACGCCCCCTTGGTGTACCACGCGCGCGGCTACCGGTCCCTCGCCCCGGCAGCCGCGCACGAGGCACTCAGCGCGCCGCGCGGCGCGCCGCTCCCCACAGGATGACAACGGCGAGCGCGGCCGGGACGCCCAGCGCGAAGCCGAGCGCCGGTGCCGCGCCACCGCCGGGCCCGGCACCCGGCGCCACCGGCAGCAGCGCCCGCGGCCTCCGGTGGCCCCGCGGTGATGCCCCACCCGGCTCGGCAGGAACGTACGCCTCACCGTGCTCCGCCGACTCGCCGTCCAGTATCGCCGCCGCCCGCTCGGCGAGCGCCTCGCGGCGCAGCCGGGCGAGCGTGCCGCCGGGAATTTCGAGGGCCGCCTCCAGCGCCCTGTCC
The DNA here is from genome assembly GCF_039532965.1 of Streptomyces mauvecolor. Classification (NCBI taxonomy): domain Bacteria; kingdom Bacillati; phylum Actinomycetota; class Actinomycetes; order Kitasatosporales; family Streptomycetaceae; genus Streptomyces; species Streptomyces mauvecolor. The sequence goes on from NZ_BAAASQ010000034.1 coordinate 77,985, forward strand.
AGATCCGGCGGCGGCAGCCGCCTGCCCTGCTCGTAGTCGGAGACCGGACTGTGCGCGGACAGTCCGATCCGGCGGGCCAGGACCCGCATCGACTGTCCGGTCTCGATCCGTTTGCGGCGCAGCAGCCGGGCCAGTTCGCCCGCCGCCGGACCGCCCGGCAGGGGCGCGCCGGTCATGCGCCGCCCCTGCCCGACCGGTCGCGGCCGACCCACACCTCGGGCGCCACGACCCATACCACCACGGTCGCCAGAACATGGAAGTTCCACCGCCGTGACCTGCTTCCCCCGCTCATCGCTTTCCCCTTCGTCTCAACGGCAGGTGTGCCGGACTGGAAGCCTGGCCCCGGGGCCCTGCCGCTGTCACGCGCGGTTCCGCTCAGCGGAACGCGCCGCCCGCAATCCGGCGCTGACGGCACACCCCGCCTGCCGCACCGCCTCCGAGAACCGCTCCAGCGGGCCGTCGGGATCGACCAGCGCGCAGACCGCCGCCACCGGACGCCCCCTCGCGCCGTGGACCGGGGCTGCCACACAGCTCACGCCTTCCATGAGCTCCTGCCGGTCGAAGGCGATGCCCCGCTCCTGGATCGCGGCCGCCTCCCACCGCCAGCCCGACGGCAGTGGCCCGAAAAGGCCGTTCGGCCGGGCCTCGGCCACCAGGAGCTTGCCCGCCGCCGTGGCCCACGGAAAGACCGCGCCCGCCCGCACCGGCATCCGTTCGTCGAGCTCGCCGGGCGAGGCGTGCGCGATCAGGGTCCTGCCCTCCGAGAGCACCGCGACCGTCACCGTCGCCCCGGTCGCCGACGCGAGCCGCCGCAGCGGGGCGCGCGCCGCTGCCCCGAGCCCCGGGTACGGCTGCCAGGCCTGCCCGAGCCGGAACATCCTCGGCCCCATCCGGTACTGGCCCTGCTGCTGCCGCTCCACCGCGCCGAGATCCGCCAGCTGCTGGAGCAGCCGGTGAGCGGTGGCCTTCGGCAGTCCGCTCTCCGCGGCGAGCCGGGTCACGCCGGCCTGGCCGAGCCGTTCCATCGCGGCGAGGAGCGCGAAGGTGCCTTCCAGCACGCTGCGGGCCCCCGAGTGTCCTGCATCCCCCATGCGTTACCCCCGGCGGCCAGTGTCCCGCAGGCACACGTCGGCCGAGCAGACCGTAACCGGGCGCGAGGAAGCGATGGGTACGTCTGGTGTACGCCACAGTGGACCGCGTGCGTGCCCCGGCTCAGTCAGCCGCAACTCACATAGGGAGCAAGGAAGTTGGGCTCATCCGTTCGATCGTACGAGGGTGAACACCGCGCCCTCGGGGTCGGCGACCGTGGCGAGGCGTCCACTCGCGCCCTCGTGCGGTTGCTGAAGGACGTGCCCGCCCAGGTCGGCGACCCGCACGGAGGCCTCGTCGACATCGGCGACCTCGAAGTACGTCATCCAGTGCGCGCCCTTGTCGCGCGGCAGGGCGTTGCCCACGCCGTGCAACGAGGCCACCGGGCGGCTCTCCAGATGGAGCGTCACATAGTCGAAGTCGGCCGACACGACGGCCTCCACGTCGTAGCCGAACAGCGCCTGGTAGAACTTGCCGACCGTCGAGGTCTCGCGCGTGACCAGCTCGTTCCAGGCGGGGGTGCCGGGCGCGCCCGCGACGGCGGAGCCGACGTGCGCACCGGCCTGCCAGATGCCGAACACCGCGCCCACCGGGTCCGAGGCGATCGCCATCCGGCCCGCGTCCCCCGCGTCGAGCGGGCCGACGCCGACGGTGCCGCCGCAGTGCCGGATCGTCTCGGCCGTGGCGTCCGCGTCGTCGGTCGCCAGATAGGTGGTCCAGGCGATCGGCAGGTGCCGGTCGGGCGGCAGCTGGCCGATTCCCGCGACCTCCTTGCCGTCGAGCAGCGCGCGGACGTACGGGCCGAGCTGGTTCGGTCCTGGCCGGAACTCCCAGCCGAACAGTGCCCCGTAGAACTCCTGGGTCTCGGCCAGACCGTGCACCATGAGACTTACCCAGCAAGGCGTGCCAGGTGTGCGCCGGGTCTCCGACTGGGTCATCGTCACTCTCTCCTCGACCGTCGCCAAACTGCTGCTCGGTGGTGCGGTTCGGGAACCCGCGCACCCGGGCCGATGCTTCCACCACCAGCGCCGCACCGCGCCCCGGCCGCGCCGCTTTTGGCGCGTTCCCGCAGGAGGATGCCCGTTTTGGGGCCGCTCATCCTTTTCCTGAGCGTTACGTTCCCGGTGGACTCTGCGCAAGGATGAGTCCATGAATGCCATCATCTCCGCACCCGAACTCGCGGCCGAGGCGGCCGGGCCGCGGCCACCGGTACTGCTCGACATCCGCTGGCAGCTGAGCCTGGCGAAGGCGGCCGGCGCACCCGCGTTCGACGGCCGGGCCGAGTACGCGGCAGGACACCTGCCCGGTGCCGTGTTCGTCGACCTCGACGCGGAACTGGCCGGCCCGCCCGGATCCGGAGGCCGCCACCCGCTGCCGGACGTGGCCGAATTCGGTCGGGTCATGCGCCGGGCGGGCGTGTCGGCCGGGACGCCGGTCGTCGTGTACGACGGAGGACAGGGCTGGGCCGCTGCCCGCGCCTGGTGGCTGCTGCGCTGGACGGGCCACCGGAACGTGCGCGTCCTGGACGGCGGCCTGGCCGCCTGGACGGGCGAGCTCTCCACCGAGATCCCCGCCCCCGCGGAGGGCGACTTCAGGCCCGAGCCGGGCGCCGTCAAGCTCCTCGACGCGGACGCGGCGGCGGCCCTTGCCCGCTCCGGACTGCTGCTCGACGCCCGTGCGGGGGAGCGGTACCGCGGCGAGGTGGAGCCCATCGACCGGGTCGGCGGACACATCCCGGGTGCCCACTCGGCGCCCACCACCGAGAACGTGGCCCCGGACGGCCGCTTCCTGCCCGCCGACGAACTGGCCGCCCGCTTCAAGTCCCTGGGCGCCTCGGGCACCGAGGTGGGCGTGTACTGCGGCTCCGGAGTCTCGGGCGCCCACGAGGTCCTGGCCCTGGCGGTGGCGGGCATCCCGGCGGCGCTGTATGCGGGTTCATGGTCGGAGTGGTCGTCGGACGAGTCAAGGCCGGTGGCCACGGGGCCGGACCCGCAGTAGGGGGAGGCGGCACCCCGCGCCCTCAGGGGCGCGGGGCTGTCCCGCGCCCGCCCGCATGATGCATGCGGATCCCCTGCATGCCCTCAGGGACGCGGGGAACCGCGCGACCAGCCACGGCGGACCCGCAGCCGAACAACCGGCGTTGAAGCCGAAACCAGCAGAACGCCCAGTTCCGCTGGTCCTGCTAGTCCTGCTTCTTCCGCCGCGTCCCGAACACGATCTCGTCCCAGCTGGGGACAGCCGCCCGCCGCCCGGGCCGCACCCCGTCCGCCTCGGCCTGCCGATCGGTGGTCCCGGTGAGCCGGTCCCGATGACCGGCCACCGTGCGCGGCATCAGCACATCCGCGTACGCGGAACCCGCACCCGCCGAAGCGGCCGGCGCGGGCGGCTCCTCGACCTCCGGCTCGGCGGCCGGTTCGGTCTCGGGCGGCTCGGGCGGAGCCGTCGGACGCTCGGGCACGACCATGTCGCCGCGGAAGCTCGGCACGGCTTCGAGCAGGCTTGTCAGCGAGTCGCTCTCGTCCGCCACCGGCTCGGGCGGCGGCGTCGGACGCTCCAACTGCCGGTCCAGGGCGCGGTCCAGAGGCCGGTCCCGGGGCAGCCGGGCGATCCGGGGCACGAACGGGAAGCTCGGCTCGGGAACCGCGGTGATGGTGTCGTCGGACTCGCCGATGAGCGAGCGGGCCTCGTCGTCGACGGCCTGCACGAGCCGGCGCGGCGGGTCGTAGGTCCAGCTCGCGGAGTGCGGCTCACCCGCGACCAAGTAGACGAGCAGGACTTCCCAGGTGCCGTCGTCGCGGCGCCAGGAGTCCCACTGGACGCTGTCCTTGTCGGCGCCGCGCAGCAGCAGCCGCTCCTGGACGGCCTCGCCGAGCTGGGGACCGGTGTTCTCGCCCGGACGCCGCACGGGAGTCTTCCGCGCCCGCTCCGCCATGAAGGCGCGCTCGGCGAGGACGGGACCCTCGAAACGGCGTACGCGGTCGACCGGGATGCCGGCGAGCTGGGCGACCTCCTCCGCGGAGGCACCGGCTCGTATACGCGCCTGGATGTCGCGCGGGCGGAGATGGCTCTCCACCTCGATCTCGATCTGTCCGAGGCGGGCTCGGTCGTTGCGCACAGCGGCCCGGAGCCGCTCGTCGATCGGAAGCGTGTACTCCGTGCTGTCCGCAGCCTTGAGCACCAGTCGTGTGCCGTCGTTGGAGACGGCCACGACACGCAGTTCGGGCATGGGGACCTCCCGGGTGGTGCCTGCCGACGTCACGTGCGTCGCTGCTTCCGCTAGTCGAGTGTGGCCTGCCCGGGTGCAGCCTGCCACAACATTGCCGAGTTGCCCGGCGTGTCGGGCATGGGCCCTGGAACGCCGTTATGGCACGGTTACCTTTTCGCAACGCAGAGTGACCGGGATGGTCACTCTGTGCAGCAGGCGCCCGTGCGGTGCCGCGGCGCCGCCGGTTCGAGTGCCGCGTTCGGCCCCCTCCCGTAAGTCCCGGATACCCGTGTGGGACCCGGGGCCCAGGGCTCGCCACAGTACTCCATTCGGGCCACCGGGGTGGACCGGCGCGCCGCCGAAGTTCTCGCGGGGTACGGGAGTTGGACCCGTTGTAAAGCCTTGGCGAGTGATCTGTACGTGTCCTGCTTCACACAATCCACGGAAACGGAACTATTCCTTTCGCTCAAATGTCCTTTCTCTGTGCAAGACGGACCAGAAGGGCGAACAGAGGCTGGCAATGGGTGACAAGCCGGACACCGGAACCGAAGAGAAGAAGCGCATCGACCTGAGCGTGCCTCAAGTCGCGGGCAGCGCGCTCGCCGCGGTCACCGCCGCGGTGCTCGCCTCGCAAATGGGCGTGTACGGCACGTTCGTCGGCGCCGGTGTCGTGAGCGTGGTCGCCACCTGCGGCGGCACCGTCTTCCAGCACTTCTTCAAGCGGACCGGCGAGCAGCTGCGCGAGGTCACCGTCCAGGCGAAGTCCGGCTCGCGCCAGGTGCCCGTGGTCTCCCCGTACAAGGGGGCGCAGCACGGGACCACGGTCCTGCCGCAAACCGACACCGACCGCACCCAGCTGCTGAAGTCGCTCGACGAGACGACGATGCTGCCGCAGGCCGACGCCGATCGCACCCAGCTGCTGAAGTCGCTCGACGAGACCCGGCTGTTGTCGTCCGCGGCCCGCCCCGCCAAGCAGTTCAACGAGGCGACCGTCCACGGCACCCGGCTGCGCGGATGGAAGCGGCCGTTGCTCGCGGCGGCCGTCGTCTTCGGCGTGTCGATGGGCGGCATCACCGCGTACGAACTGATCTCCGGCGGCGAGGTCGGCGGCAACGGCACTGGGACGACGCTCTCGTCCGTGCTCACCGGCGGCTCCAAGAAGCAGGAGAAGCCGTCCGCGCCGTCGGACACCGGCGACGACCACAAGCACGCGCCCGGCACCGGCGGTTCGCCGACGCCGGGTGCCGGCGGCAGCGGCACGACCGGAGGGGATTCGTCGACGACCGGTCCCTCGCCGACGCCTTCCCCCTCCAAGTCCACGGATCCGGGCTCGGGTTCGGGATCCGGATCCGGCTCGGGCGGTACGACACCGACCCCGACGCCCACGCCGTCCACGTCCCAGAGCTCCGGATCCGGGAGCGGTTCCGGCGGGCAGAGCACCCCTCGGTCCGGGACCGGCGGCAGCCCCACCCCGTAGCCCTCTCACTCGCCGAGCACGCGCCGCAGATAGGCGTTGCCGAAGCGGCGCTCCGGGTCGAGCCGGTCGCGCAGCGCGGTGAACTCGGCGAAGCGCGGGTAGACCTCCCCGAAGTAGGCCGCGTCGCGCGTGTGCACCTTGCCCCAGTGCGGCCGGCCCGCGTGCGCGGTCATGATCCGCTCGACCTCGGTGAAGTACTCCCGGTACGGCGTGCCCCTGTACATGTGCACGGCTATGTAGGCGGTCTCGCGCCCCGAGGCCGTGGAGAGCGCGATGTCGTCGGCGGGCGCGGTGCGGACCTCCACCGGGAAGCTGATCCGCAGCGGCGAGCGCTCCACCATGGCCTTCACCTCGCGCAGCGCCCCGACCGCGGCCTCGCGCGGCAGCGCGTACTCCATCTCCACGAACCGCACCCGGCGCGGGCTTGTGAAGACCTTGTACGGAATGTCGGTGTACGTGCGGGCGGACAGCGCCCGGCTGGACACCTTGGCGATCGACGGGATCGTCGCGGGCACGGCCCGGCCGAGCGAACACACCACCTGGAAGAGCCCGTTGGACATGAACTCGTCCTCGATCCAGCCGCGCAGCCTCCCGGGCGGGGCGACGGGGCCGGCGCTGCGGTTGTTGCGCTTGGTGTTGCAGTTGCCGGTGTGCGGGAACCAGTAGAACTCGAAGTGCTCGTTCTCCGCGAAGAGCGCGTCGAACTCGCCGGTGACCTTGTCGAACGCCATCGGCTCCTCGCGGGCCGTGAGCAGGAAGACCGGTTCCACGGCGAAGGTGATCGCGGTGACGACGCCGAGCGCGCCGAGCCCGATCCGGGCCGCCGCGAAGACCTCGGGGTTCTCCTTCTCGGAGCAGGCCAGGAGCGAGCCGTCGGCGGTGACCAGCTCAAGTCCCTTGATCTGGGCGGCGATCGAAGCAGAGTCGCGGCCGGTGCCGTGTGTTCCGGTGCTCGTCGCGCCCGCCACCGTCTGCTCCATGATGTCGCCCATGTTCGTGAGCGACAGGCCCTCCCTGGCGAGCGCCGCGTTCAGCCGCTTCAGGGGGGTGCCGGCCTCCACCGTGACGGTCATCGCGGCGCGGTCGATCTCGCGGATGCCGGTCAGCAGGTCGGGACGTATCAGCACGCCGTCGGTGGCGGCGGCCGCGGTGAAGGAGTGGCCGGTGCCGACCGCCTTCACCGTCAGGCCGTCCTCGGCGGCCCGGCGCACGGCCTCGGCGAGTTCGGCCGCGGAGGCCGGGGACACTTCCCTCGCCGGCCGCGCGGTGATGTTCCCCGCCCAGTTACGCCAGGTGCTGCTGCCGTTCGCTCCGCTCATCTGCTTCGAGCCCCTCCCGATGCGTCACCGGCCTGCGAAGCCGGCGGTACCCCAGGAACGCCACCACCGCCGCGAGCGCTCCCGACACGCCGGACACCAGGTACCCCGCCTGCGCTCCCGCCGCGTCCACCACCCAACCTGCGGCGGAGGAGCCGAGGGCCACACCGACCGCGAGCCCGGTACTGGTCCAGGTCATGCCCTCGGTGAGCTTGCTGCGCGGTACGTGCTGTTCGACGAGGGCCATCGTCGTCACCATCGTCGGTGCGATGGACAGGCCCGCGACAAAGAGCGCCACGGCAAGGAACGGCAGGTTCCCGGCCAGTTGGAGCGGGATCATACTCACCGCCATCGCACAGACGCCCACCAGCCACCTGCTCGACGCCGCACCCTTGAGGCGCAGCAGCCCGAACACGGCTCCCGCGAGGCAGGATCCGAGCGCGTACACGGCGAGCACCACGCTCGCCAGCGCCTTGTGGCCCTGCTCGTCGGCGAAGGCCACGGTGACCACGTCGACCGAGCCGAAGACGGCGCCGGTGGCGACGAATGTGGCGACCAGGACCTGGAGTCCGCGCGAGCCGAGCGCGGAGCGGCCGCTGTGGTGCTCGTGCGGATGCGGCACGGGTTCGGTGGCGCGCTGGGCGGTCAGCGTGAAGACGCCGGCCACCAGGAAGCAGGCGGCGATCAGCGGGCCCGCCTCGGCGAACCAGGCGGTGGAGAGCCCGATGGACAGGATCGGCCCGAGGATGAAGCACAGCTCGTCGACGATCGACTCCCACGAGTACGCCGTGTGCAGGTTCTGGGCGTCGCCGCGGTAGATCGCGGCCCAGCGGGCCCGCACCATCGAGCCGACGCTCGGCACGCAGCCGGCGCCCGCCGCGAAGACGAACAGCGTCCAGTCCGGGGCGCCCTGCTGGGCGCAGAGGAGGAGCCCGGCGACGGCGGCGACCGCGACCAGGGTGGCCGGGCGCAGCACCCGCCGCTGGCCGTGCCGGTCCACGAGCCGGGATATCTGGGGGCCGACCACGGCGGCCGACATGGCGAGCGTCGCCGAGAGCGCCCCCGCCAGGCCGTAGCGGCCGGTCAGCTGGGACACCATGGTCACGACGCCGATGCCCATCATCGACAGCGGCATCCGCCCCAGCAGGCCGGCGGCGGAGAACCCCTTGGTGCCGGGGGCGGCGAATATCGCGCGGTAGGGACTGGGCAACGGGGGCTCCGGGATCCGGCGTGACGCGTGTAATTAATTCCTAAAGCTTACGACGCTGAAGTCGACGAGCGCACCGCCTTTTCCGACCGGCTTCCTCCGGAAGTCGCTGCCTCGCGTTCCTCGAAGGTCCCCGGTGCTCCCGGCATTCTCCGGCTCGGTTCAGCCGCTGTCAGAGGCGGATGGCAGGATCGAGTCATGTCCGAACTGCGCGATCCAGCTCCCGGAGCGGCCGCGGCCGCCGCCCCGTACGACGCCCTGCTGCTGCTCTCCTTCGGCGGCCCCGAAGGCCCCGACGACGTGGTCCCGTTCCTGGAGAACGTGACGCGCGGCCGCGGCATCCCCAAGGAGCGGCTCAAGGAGGTGGGGCAGCACTACTTCCTGTTCGGCGGGGTGAGCCCCATCAACGAGCAGAACCGCGCGCTGCTCGACGCGCTGCGCAAGGACTTCGCCGAGAACAGCCTGGACCTGCCGGTGTACTGGGGCAACCGGAACTGGGCGCCCTACCTCACCGACACCCTGCGCGAGATGGTCTCCGACGGCCGCCGCCGCATCGCGGTCCTCACCACCAGCGCGTACGCCTCGTACTCGGGCTGCCGGCAGTACCGCGAGAACCTGGCGGAGGCGCTCGCGACGCTGGAGGCCGAGGGGCTCGCGGTGCCGCGGGTCGACAAGCTGCGGCACTACTTCAACCACCCCGGCTTCGTCCGCCCCATGATCGACGGCGTCCTGACGTCGCTCGCCGAGCTGCCCGAGGACGTCCGCGCGGGAGCCCACCTCGCCTTCACCACGCACTCCATCCCCACGGCCGCCGCCGACACCTCGGGGCCCGTCGAGGAGCACGGCGACGGCGGCGCCTACGTCCGCGAACACCTCGACGTGGCGGGGATCATCGCCGACGCCGTCCAGGTCGCCACCGGCGTCGAGCGGCCCTGGCAGCTCGTCTACCAGTCCCGCTCCGGCGCCCCGCACATCCCCTGGCTCGAACCGGACATCTGCGACCACCTGGAGACGCTGCACGGCGGGGGCGCCCCAGCCGTCGTCATGGTCCCCATCGGTTTCGTCTCCGACCACATGGAGGTCCTGTACGACCTCGACACGGAGGCCACCGCCAAGGCCGCCGAGCTCGGCCTGCCCGTGGCCCGCTCCGCGACCGTCGGCGCCGATCCGCGCTTCGCCGCGGCCGTGCGCGAGCTCGTCGTCGAGCGGGCCGCCGCCGAGCGCGGGCTGCCCGCCGAGCGCTGCGCCCTCGGCGCCCTCGGCCCCTCGCACGACCTCTGCGCGGTCGGCTGCTGCCCGGCCGGCCGCGGTGGCGCCAAGCCCGCGGCCGCCGGCGCCGACAGCCCGTACGCGTAAGGAGCACCGATGACCGACCCTCTGCACCGCGAACTGCTCGGCCTCGCCCTGGAGGCCGCCCGGCGGGCCGGCGAGCTGCTGCGCGACGGCCGCCCGGCCGACCTCGCCGTCGCCGCCACCAAGACCAGCCCCATCGACGTGGTGACCGAGATGGACATCGCCGCCGAGAAACTGATCACCGGCTACCTCTCCGAGCACCGCCCGCACGACGGCTTCCTCGGCGAGGAGGGCGCCTCCAGCGAAGGCACCAGCGGCATCCGCTGGGTCATCGACCCCCTCGACGGAACCGTCAACTACCTTTACGGGCTGCCCACTTGGGCCGTCTCCATCGCCGCCGAACAGGACGGCGAGCGGGTCGCGGGCGTGGTCGCCGCCCCGATGCGCGGCGAGACCTACCACGCCGTGCTCGGCGGCGGGGCCTTCGAGGGCGATCGCCCGCTGCGCTGCCGCCCGCCGGCCCCGCTGTCCCAGTCCCTGGTGGGGACGGGCTTCGCCTACGTCAAGGCCGTACGCGCCCACCAGGCCGAGGTGGCCCAGCAGCTGATCCCGCGGTTCCGCGACATCCGCCGCGGCGGCTCGGCGGCGATCGACCTGTGCGACGTGGCGGCCGGCCGGCTCGACGCGTACTACGAGCGTGGCCTCAACCCCTGGGACCTGGCGGCCGGCGACCTGATCGCCCGCGAGGCGGGCGCGCTCACCGGAGGCCGCCCCGGCACACCCCCGTCCCGCGAGCTGGCGATCGCCGCGTCCCCGGAGCTCTTCGGCCCGCTCCAGTCGCTCCTGGAGGAGTACGGGGCCTGGCACGACTGAGCGCCCCGTCGTGGCCCCCGGGCATGACGAAACCCCGGCGCCGTCCCGTGGCGCCGGGGTTTCCCGGTGGGTGGGGTCAGAGCGCTGCGGCTACCTCGACGCCGTGCTCGGCGGCCAGACGACGCAGGTCGTCCAGCTCGGCCTGTTCGACGTCGGCGAGGAAGTCGTCGCCGGTTTCGCGCGCCCGTGTGAGGTCGGTTTCCGTGGTCCTGATGCGCTGCAGAAGTCCTGCGGTGAAAGCGTCCATGGTGCGCCCCCTCGTCGTGGGTCGGTGGCACGGGGGTGTGCCGACGGTGGGACGCGACCACGACAGGAAGATGTGGCATGCCACATACAGGGCGTGATCGCGGGGTGTGCAGTCGTCCTCCCCAAGCCCACTCTCAAAGAAACCTCAACTGCCGCGCCAATCCTGTCCATTCCCGCTGCACTCACCTCGTCTGGCCGAAAGCCGCAGGTGGCGGGCGGGCTCCGGTCCGGCACCGTCTTACCGCCGGTTTATGGGCGTAAGGGGCAGGATGGAAGCGCACAGTCACTGGTCCAGTGCAGAGATTTGCCCGCGAACGACGCGGGTCCCTAGGGAAGGAAATGCGCCGTGCGCGTACTCGTCGTCGAGGACGAGCAACTGCTCGCCGATGCGGTGGCCACCGGACTGCGCCGGGAGGCCATGGCCGTCGACGTCGTGTACGACGGCGCCGCGGCCCTGGAGCGCATCGGTGTGAACGACTACGACGTGGTCGTGCTCGACCGGGACCTCCCGCTCGTCCACGGCGACGACGTCTGCCGCAAGATCGTCGAGCTGGGCATGCCCACGCGTGTCCTGATGCTGACGGCCGCCGGAGACGTCAGCGACCGCGTGGAGGGCCTGGAGATCGGCGCGGACGACTATCTGCCCAAGCCCTTCGCCTTCACCGAGCTGACCGCCCGCGTGCGCGCGCTCGGCCGGCGCACCACCGTGCCGCTGCCGCCCATCCTGGAGCGGGCCGGCATCAAGCTGGACCCCAACCGCCGCGAGGTCTTCCGCGAGGGCCGGGAGATCCAGCTCGCGCCCAAGGAATTCGCGGTCCTGGAGGTCCTCATGCGCAGCGAAGGCGCGGTCGTCTCGGCCGAGCAGCTCCTGGAGAAGGCCTGGGACGAGAACACCGACCCGTTCACCAACGTCGTGCGGGTCACCGTCATGACGCTGCGCCGCAAGCTCGGCGAGCCCCCGGTGATCGTCACCGTGCCGGGCTCGGGTTACCGGATCTGACGGCGATGGCCGCCACTCCCGCGCCGCCGACGGCGCCTCCGAAGCCCACCTGGGCCCCGAAGTCCGCCGAGCCGCCCTTCCCCTGGCTCCGCCCCACCATCCGCATACGCCTCACGCTGCTCTACGGCGGCATGTTCATGATCGCGGGAATACTGCTCCTCTCGATCATCTACCTGCTGGCCGCCCAGGCCCTGCACGCGGGAAGCACCCCGTTCAAGATCGTGGACGGCCAGAACATCGTGGTCTCCAGCGGCAGCTGCCAGCTTCCGGAGCGGGGCACCCCCGGGGCCTTCAACGACGCCATCAGCGCCTGCATGGCCGCCCAGCGCCAGCACGCCCTCGACAACCTCCTGAGCCGCTCCCTGCTCGCCCTCGTCGGCCTCAGCGTCATCGCGTTCGCCTTCGGGTACGCGATGGCCGGCCGCGTCCTGTCACCGCTCGGCCGGATCACCCGGACCGCCCGCAGGGTGGCCGGCACGGACCTGAGCCGAAGGATCGAGCTGGACGGCCCCGACGACGAGCTCAAGGAGCTCTCCGACACCTTCGACGAGATGCTGGACCGCCTGGAGCGGGCCTTCACCGCACAGCAGCGGTTCGTCGCGAACGCCTCGCACGAGCTGCGCACCCCGCTCGCGATCAACCGCACGCTGCTCGAAGTGCACCTCTCCGACCCCGGCGCCCCGGTGGAGCTCCAGCAGCTCGGCAAGACGCTGCTCGCCACCAACGAGCGCAGCGAGCAGCTGGTGGAGGGCCTGCTGCTGCTCGCCCGCAGCGACAACGAGATCATCGACCGCAAGCCGGTCGACCTCGCCGAGGTCGCCTCCCGCGCCATCGACCAGGCCAGGGCCGAGGCCGACGCCAAGGGTGTGGAGGTCCGCGGCGAGCGCGGCCTCGCGGTCGTCCAGGGCAACGGCGTCCTCCTGGAGCGCATCGCCCTGAACCTGGTCCAGAACGCCGTCCGGTACAACATCCGCGAAGGCGGCTGGGTCGAGGTGGTCACCGAGCTCAGGGACGGCCACGCGACGCTGCTGGTGACCAACACCGGGCCGGTGGTTCCGGCGTACGAGATCGACAACATCTTCGAGCCGTTCCGGCGGCTGCGCACGGAGCGCACCGGCAGCGACAAGGGCGTCGGCCTCGGCCTGTCCATCGCCCGGTCGGTCGCGAGGGCTCACGGAGGCCGTATCATCGCGGAGCCCCGCGAAGGCGGCGGCCTCGTGATGCGTGTCACCCTCCCGGTCTGAGACGCTGCTCGAGGCCGTTTTGACAGTTCGCTTTGCGCGGAATTTTCGGGACCTGCTCCTGTGAGTTTCGTGTGTGATCAGTCACAAAGGCAAACATCCGGCCACCTACTCTCCGTGATCGTCGAATCCGCTGGAATCCCGGGAAAAGTCCGGGTTTCCAGGGGGTGAGATCACGGGAAGTACACGGGGTGGCGCTGGTGAAGTGCGACATTAGGACCGTGTACGGTCCCGATCGCCATCCAAGACGATCACTCTTGAGGAGTGCGGTTGGGTGTCGATTGAGTAACAGACCTTGATGTGAGGCAAAATCTCCGCCTCAGGTCGGGCACAAGTCCGGCCTCTCACGCGTTACGTGCGCTGAGACACCGCAACCACCCAGAGGGGGAGAGCGACATGGCAACGGACTACGACACCCCACGCAAGACCGACGACGACGTCGATTCCGACAGCCTTGAAGAGCTGAAGGCCCGGCGCAACGACAAGTCCACCTCGACTGTCGACGTCGACGAGTACGAGGCCGCCGAAGGCATGGAACTGCCCGGCGCGGACCTGTCCAACGAAGAGCTCGCCGTGCGCGTCCTGCCCAAGCAGGCCGACGAGTTCACCTGCATGAGCTGCTTCCTCGTGCACCACCGCAGCCAGCTGGCCCGGGAGAAGAACGGCCAGCCGATCTGCCGCGACTGCGACTGAGCAGGCCGGCTGTGGCAGGCGCGAAACCGCCCCGGAAGCGACCGTTCCGGAGGAAGGGTGCCCCGGGTTCCACCGAGGCGCCACAGGGCGGCACAGGCCCGGCAGAAGGCGTGGAAGACCCCGCCGAGCCGGCCTGCCTCCCTGCGGTGAGCGCTGCCGACGGTGCACGTGACGCCGAGCGGGGCCACCAGGCCTCGCTCGAAGCAGCCGTCACGGCACCGGACACGGAGCACAAGGCGGGGCCCGCGGCCGGGGCCCGACGCCTGGACGCCCTGCGCAAGGGCGCTCTCGACAAGGGCGTACCCGCCCTGAGGAAGAGCGTTCCGGTGCTCAAGAAGGGCGTACGCAAGGGCGGCGAGGGCGTAAAGGCCTCGCTCGGCCACCTTGCCGACCGGATCATCGAAGTCGCCCCCCGCATTCCCGTGCGGGACCTGGCGACCCTGCGCGCCCATTTCCCGGGTCTCGGCCCGGAGGAGATCGCCGACAAACTGATCACGGGCGCCGCCAACGGCACCTCCACGGTCGGCGCGGGAATCGGCGCGGCCGCGATGCTGCCCGTTCCGCCCGCGATGCCCGCCGAGCTGGCCGCGGAGATCACCGGCGTCGCCGCCATCGAGCTGAAGCTCATCGCCGAGCTGCACGAGGTCTACGGAATGCGTCCGCCCGGCACGCTCAAGGAGCGTTCCATGGCCTACCTGACGTCGTGGACCGAGGAGCGCGGCATCGACGTCACCAAGCCGACGTCGCTCAATTTCGCGCTCGGCGGCCAGATGAAGCGCGAGCTGCGCCAGCAGATCATGAAGCGCATGGTCCGCAATCTGCCGAACCTGACGCCGTTCATGGTCGGCGCGGCCGTCGGCGCCGTGATGAACCGGCGGGACACCAAGAAGCTCGCCGGGCACATCCGCAAGGACCTGCGCGAGCGCCAGGTGCCCTGGGACGCGCTGCCCGAGCTGCCCGCCCTGGAGCAGCCGGACAACCCGCTGCCGCAGGGGAAGACCCCCAGGGAGCTCGGCCGCTGAAGCGCCGGGCTCAGGCGGTGCGGACCGCGTCGATCGCCGCCTTCAGCGCCTCGGGGTCCCGGGTCGAGAGGTAGGCGTACGGAGTCGGGTCCGCCGGGTCCGTGATCTCCACCTTCACCGCCGTCGGGATGTAGGCCCGCAGCAGCATGAACGCGCGCGGATCGGCCTTGTGCAGCCGCCAGGCCCGCGCCTCCTCGGCATCCAGGATCTCGGGCTCGCCCAGCGCCTTCGTCGGGATCCGGGCCTCACCGGCGACCAGGGTGTCCGGGAGCACCCGGATCCGCACCGACCCGTACGAGCTCACGATCACCCAGGACGCCGCGGTGCCGCCGACGAAGCCGGCCAGCATCGGCAGGGTGCCCACCGGCAGCAGCATCAGCGCGCACGCGACGCCGACGAGGACGGAGATGAACCACCACGACCGGGGCGCGGTGAGGCGTTCTGCGTACTGCGGGGCATTGGGCTGCATGAAAGCTAGCTTGGCACGGCGCGACCTGCGCCTTGACCGCGGGTAAGGTCTGCGGCTGTGACTGCTACATCTGCGTCCCTGACGCCCCCGGCCGACGCCATAGCGCCGGTGCGGCACCCCGAGGCGCCCGCACCCGGCGAGCTCCTCGGTGCGCACTACGGGCACTGCTTCGGCTGCGGAGACGGACAGCCCCACGGACTGCACCTGGCCGCCCGCGCCGAAGAGGGCGTGCGGGTCACCGCCGAGTTCACCGTGCGCGAAGCCCACCAGGGCGCCCCGGGCCTCGCCCACGGCGGGGTGCTCGCCACGGCGCTCGACGAGACGCTCGGCTCGCTGAACTGGCTGCTGCGGGTGATCGCGGTGACCGGCCGCCTGGAGACGGACTTCGCCCGCCCGGTGCCGGTCGGCACGGTGCTGCACCTCGAGGCCGAGGTCACCGCCGTGGCCGGCCGCAAGATCTACTCCCGGGCCACCGGCCGCATCGGCGGCCCCGAGGGACCCGTGGCGGTCCGTGCCCAGGCCCTCTTCATCGAGGTGAAGGTGGACCACTTCATCGACAACGGACGCCCGGCCGAGATCCAGGCCGCCATGTCCGACCCCGACCAGGTCAGGCGCGCCCGCGCCTTCGAGGTGAACCCGTGACCCGTGAACCCGTAGATGTCCTCATCCGCCGTGTCGACCCGGAGGTGCCGATCCCGGCGTACGGGCACCCGGGCGACGCCGGAGCCGATCTGGTGACGACCGAGGCCGCCGAGCTCGCCCCCGGCGAGCGCGCGGTCCTGGCGACCGGCGTCTCCATCGCGCTGCCCGACGGGTACGCGGCCTTCGTGCACCCCCGCTCGGGGCTCGCCGCCCGCTGCGGTGTCGCCCTGGTGAATGCCCCGGGGACGGTGGATGCCGGGTACCGTGGGGAGATCAAGGTGATCGTGGTCAACCTCGACCCTCGCGAGAGCGTTCGGTTCGAGCGTTTCGACCGCATTGCCCAACTGGTCGTCCAGCAGGTCGAGAAGGTGCGCTTCCACGAGGTGGCGGAGCTTCCCGGCTCGGCGCGGGCCGAGGGGGGCTTCGGGTCCACCGGCGGTCATTCCGCCGTGGACGGTTCGGCCGCCGGTGGCGGCACTACGGGTGGGAATCGATACGCTTCGGTCGTATCCGACCGGGAAGGACAGTGACGTGTTCGGACGTCGCAAGAAGAGCGGTAACGCCGAGGACTCGGCGGGCGAGGCCGAGCAGGCTGTCGAGGGCACCGCGTCCGACGGGACCGACGCCGACGGAGCCGGCGAGGTGCGCAGGGTGAACCTGCCGCCCGCGCCCCGTCCGGACGGGCCGTGGGACCTCGCCGAGGTCACCGAGCCCGGCGAGGGCCGGGTGGACCTCGGCGGACTCTTCGTCCCCGGGGTCGAGGGCATGGAGCTGCGGGTCGAGGTCGCGGGCGACGCGATCGTGGCGGCCACGGTCGTCCTGAACGACAGCGCGGTCCAGCTGCAGGCCTTCGCGGCCCCGAAGAAGGAAGGCATCTGGGGCGAGGTCCGCGAGGAGATCGCCTCCGGCATCACCCAGCAGGGCGGCATCATCGACGAGGTCGAGGGCCCGCTGGGCTGGGAGCTGCGCGCGCAGGTCCCGGTGCAGCTGCCCGACGGCACCAACGGTGTCCAGCTGGTCCGCTTCGTGGGCGTGGACGGCCCGCGCTGGTTCCTGCGCGGTGTCATCTCCGGCCAGGGCGCGGTGCAGCCGCAGGCCGCCGGGCTGCTCGAGACGATCTTCCGGGACACCGTGGTGGTGCGCGGCGAGGGCCCGATGGCGCCCCGCGACCCGATCGTCCTGAAGCTCCCCAACGACGCGCAGATGGTGCCCGACGGCGTGCAGCAGGAGGACCAGGAGGGCTCGCGCTTCTCCGGCGGCATGGGCCAGCTCCAGCGCGGCCCCGAGATCAGCGAGATCCGCTGACCTCACCGCCGTACCGCACACAGAGGTGCCCGATGGGCCGCACTCCCGGACAGGGGGCGCGGCCCATCGGCGTGTCCGGGGCCGGCGCTCCGGGCGCCAACGCGGCGTCGGCGGGCGGTACTTGGCGGGCCGGCCGGCTCCGGCCGCCGCCCCGTTGCCCGCGCGGCCCCCGCTCGCGCGGGCAATCCGGGCAGACTCCCCGCGATCCATTGCCCGGCCGGGTGCAACCTGCACATACTGGCGCCCGGCCGCGCACACGTACGTACGGGGGAGTCGGGCATGACGCAGAGCAGCACCGCACAGGGCGGCGGCACGGCCGTCGCGGGGGAGCGGCCCACCGGGCCGATGGTCCGGGTCGTCAACCTCCACCGCTCGTACGGGAGCGGCGCCGCCGCCGTGCACGCGCTGCGCGGGATCTCCTTCGAGGTGCCGCGAGGCGAGCTCGTTGCCCTCAAGGGGCGCTCCGGCTCCGGCAAGACCACCCTGCTCAACCTCCTCGGCGGGCTCGACCGGCCCGACGAGGGCGCCATCACGGTCGACGGCACCGACGTCGTGGGCCTGGGCGAACAGGACCTCCTGGAGCTGCGCCGCGACCGGATCGGCTTCATCTTCCAGTCCTTCGGCCTCATCCCCATCCTCAGCGCCGCCGAGAACGTGGGCGTCCCGATGCGGCTCAAGAAGGCCGACCCGCGCGAGCGCGAACAGCGCGTCGACCTGCTGCTCTCCCTCGTCGGGCTCGGCGACCACGCCAAGCAGCGCCCCGGCGAGCTCTCCGGCGGCCAGCAGCAGCGCGTCGCCATCGCGCGCGCCCTCGCCAACCGGCCGGCCCTGCTGATCGCCGACGAGCCCACCGGGCAGCTCGACGCCGACACCGGCCTGGCGGTGATGGAGCTGATCCGCGCCGTGGTGCGCAGCGAGGGCGTCACCGCCGTGGTCGCCACCCACGACAGCCAGCTCCTCGGCCTCGCCGACCGGGTGCTGGAACTGAACGACGGGGAGCTCGTCGACCACGGCCCCCAGCCGAACCGCGGGTGACCAGCGGGGCGGGGCATCAGAATCGCGTCAATACGCGGCCCCCGCCCTACCCCCACCCCATTTGCCGGAATTGTTGGCCGTAAGGTCGACGCAGCGTACGCAGCTGAATTCTGAAAGACAATGGGGCCATGGCACGCGGCAAGCTTCGGATCTACCTCGGCGCGGCACCGGGAGTCGGCAAGACCTACGCGATGCTGTCCGAGGCCCACCGCCGGGTGGAGCGCGGCACGGACTGCGTCGTCGCGTTCGTCGAGCACCACGGCCGGCCGCGCACCGAGGTGATGCTCCACGGCCTGGAGCAGATCCAGCGGCGCGAGATCGAGTACCGCGGGGGCGCCTTCACCGAGATGGATGTCGACGCCGTCCTGGAACGCCGGCCCGCCGTCGCCCTGGTGGACGAACTGGCCCACACCAATGTGCCGGGCGCCCGCAACACCAAGCGCTGGCAGGACGTCGAGGAGCTGCTCGCGGCCGGGATCGACGTCGTGTCCACCGTCAACATCCAGCACCTGGAATCCCTCGGCGACGTCGTCGAGTCGATCACCGGCGTACGCCAGCGCGAGACCGTGCCGGACGAGGTGGTGCGGCGGGCCGACCAGATCGAGCTCGTCGACATGTCGCCCCAGGCGCTGCGCCGCCGCATGGCGCACGGCAACATCTACAAGTCCGACAAGGTCGACGCGGCCCTGTCCAACTACTTCCGGCCCGGCAACCTCACCGCCCTGCGCGAACTCGCGCTGCTCTGGGTCGCCGACCGGGTCGACGAATACCTCCAGCAGTACCGCGGCGAGCACGACATCAAGTCCACCTGGCAGGCCCGCGAGCGCATCGTCGTCGGCCTCACCGGCGGACCCGAGGGCCGCACCCTCATCCGCCGCGCCGCCCGGATGGCCGCCAAGGGCTCCGGCAGCGAGATCCTCGCGGTGTACGTGGCCAGGAGCGACGGCCTCACCTCCGCCTCGCCCAAGGAACTCGCCGTCCAGCGCACCCTCGTCGAGGACCTCGGCGGCAGCTTCCACCACGTCATAGGCGACGACATCCCGGCCTCGCTGCTCGCCTTCGCGCGCGGCGTCAACGCCACCCAGATCGTCCTCGGCTCCAGCCGCCGCAAGGCCTGGCAGTACATCCTCGGACCCGGCGTCGGACAGACCGTGGCCCGCGACTCGGGGCCCGACCTCGACGTCCACATCGTCACCCACGAAGAGGTCGCCAAGGGCCGCGGCCTGCCCGTGGCGCGCGGCGCCCGGCTCGGGCGGGCCCGCATCGTGTGGGGCTGGGCGGCCGGCGTGATCGGCCCCGCCCTGCTCACCGTCCTGCTCACCAATGTCGACGCGGACCTCGGGCTCGCCAACGACATGCTGATGTTCCTCACGCTGACGGTGGCCGCGGCCCTGCTCGGCGGGCTCGTCCCGGCGCTCGCCTCGGCCGCGTTCGGCTCGTTCCTCCTGAACTACTACTTCACGCCGCCCATCCACAAGATCACGATCGCCGATCCCAAGAACATCGTCGCCATCGTGATCTTCGTCCTGGTGGCCGTGTCGGTGGCCTCCGTCGTCGACGTCGCGGCCCGTCGCACCCACCAGGCCGCCCGCCTGCGCGCCGAATCCGAGATCCTCTCGTTCCTGGCGGGCAGCGTGCTGCGCGGCGAGACCAGCCTGGACGCCCTCCTGGAGCGGGTCCGCGAGACCTTCGCCATGGAGTCGGTCGCCCTCCTGGAGCGCGTGAGCGACGTCGAGCCCTGGACCCGCGCGGGCAGCGTCGGACCGCACCCGGTCGCCCGGCCCGAGGACGCCGATGTCGACATGCCGGTCGGCGACCACATGGCGCTCGCCCTGTCCGGGCGGGTGCTGCCCGCCGAGGACCGCCGTGTGCTCGGCGCCTTCGCCGCGCAGGCCGCCGTGGTCCTCGACCGCCAGCGCCTGGTGGGGGAGGCCGAGGAGGCCCGCAAGCTCGCCGAGGGCAACCGCATCCGCACCGCCCTGCTCGCCGCCGTCAGCCACGACCTGCGCACCCCGCTCGCCTCCATCAAGGCAGCAGTGACGTCCCTGCGCTCCGACGACGTCGAATGGTCCGAACAGGACCGCGCCGAACTCCTCGAAGGCATCGAGGACGGCGCCGACCGGCTCGACCACCTCGTCGGCAACCTCCTCGACATGTCCCGGCTGCAGACCGGCACCGTCACCCCGCTCATCCGCGAGATCGACCTCGACGAGGTCGTGCCCATGGCGCTCGGCGGCGTCCCCGAGGACAGCGTCGTCCTCGACATCCCCGAAACCCTGCCCATGGTCGAGGTCGACCCCGGCCTCCTGGAGCGGGCCGTCGCCAACATCGTCGAGAACGCCGTCAAGTACAGCCCGCTCGACAGCCCCGTCACGGTGGCCGCCAGCGGCCTGGCCGAGCGCGTCGAGATACGGGTCACCGACCGCGGCCCCGGCGTCCCCGACGCCGCCAAGGACCGCATCTTCGCGCCCTTCCAGCGCTACGGCGACGCCCCGCGCGGTGCCGGGGTCGGCCTCGGCCTCGCCGTCGCCCGGGGCTTCGCCGAAGCCATGGGCGGCACCCTCGCCGCCGAGGACACCCCCGGCGGCGGCCTCACCATGGTCCTCACCGTGCGCGCCGCCCCCGGCCCGGGCGGCGCCCCCGCCGACCTCTCCGCCCAGGTCACCTCATGAACCGAACCGCTCAGCCAGTACACGCAGAAGGCAGGTATCCCAGATGACCCGGGTGCTCGTGGTCGAGGACGAGCCGCAGATCGTGCGCGCGCTCGTGATCAACCTCAAGGCACGGAAGTACGAGGTGGACGCGGCCCCCGACGGCGCGAGTGCCCTCCAGCTCGCCGCCGCCCGCCACCCCGACGTGGTCGTGCTCGACCTCGGTCTGCCCGACATGGACGGCGTCGAGGTCATCCGGGGGCTGCGCGGCTGGACCCGGGTCCCGATCCTGGTGCTCTCCGCCCGCCACACCTCCGACGAGAAGGTCGAGGCGCTGGACGCCGGCGCCGACGACTACGTCACCAAGCCCTTCGGCATGGACGAACTGCTCGCCCGCCTGCGCGCCGCCGTACGCCGCGCCGAGCCGGTCGGCGGCGCGGACGGCGCCGACGACGTGGTGATCGTCGAGACCGAGGGCTTCACCGTCGACCTGGCCGCCAAGAAGGTCAACCGCGACGGCCGCGACGTACGCCTGACGCCGACCGAGTGGCATCTGCTCGAAGTCCTCGTACGCAACACCGGCCGCCTGGTCAGCCAGAAGCAGCTGCTCCAGGAGGTCTGGGGGCCCTCCTACGGCACCGAGACGAACTACCTGCGGGTCTACATGGCGCAGCTGCGCCGCAAGCTGGAACTCGACCCCTCGCACCCGCGCCACTTCATCACCGAGCCGGGCATGGGCTACCGCTTCGAACGCTGAGTCGCCCGGGCGGTGCCGAATCCGTGCTGACCACACGCTTTGATCCCGTGGGGGTGTCCCCCGGTACGCTTTCTGTATGAGTGCTGACCTTCGTACCGAGAAGCCCGCGGGGCGCTTCCGCCGGATGCTCGACCGGCTGTCCACCTCGCAGGAGGACCTGCACTCCGCGGAACTGCAGGAGGACACGCAGGCCACGGGGTGCACCCGCATCTCCGAGTGCAGTGACCGCCAGATAGTGAAGGTGACTGGTACCTTGCGGACCGTCACCCTGCGTCCGCGGGCGGGTGTGCCGGCCCTTGAGGCAGAGCTCTTCGACGGCACCGCCCCACTGGACGTGGTGTGGCTGGGACGGCGCTCGATCGTGGGCATCGAGCCGGGCCGCAAGCTCATCGCTTCGGGCCGGATCTCCATGAGCCACGGCCGGCGGGTCCTGTTCAACCCCAAATACGAACTCCGACCGCTCGGACAGGAGTAGCCGGTGACGTCAGTCGACAAGCCGACCACCACGCCCACTCAGCCAGCCGACGACGCGAAAGCCGTGACCGAGGCCGCGCTCTTCGAGGCCTTCGGCGGCGTGCGCGGCATGGTGGAGACGGTCCTGCCGGGACTTCTCTTCGTCACGATCTTCACGGTCAACAAGGACCTGCACACCTCGGCGATCGCCGCCCTCGCGGTGTCGCTGCTGCTCGTCGTGGTCCGCCTGGTCCGCAAGGACACGATGAAGCACGCCTTCAGCGGCGTCTTCGGCGTGGCCTTCGGCGTGGTCTTCGCGATGATGACGGGCAACGCCAAGGACTTCTACCTGCCGGGCATGCTCTACACCCTCGGCCTGGCGCTCGCGTACATCGTGACCACCCTGTGCGGAGTGCCGCTGATCGGGCTGATCCTCGGCCCGGTCTTCAAGGAGAACCTGTCCTGGCGCACCCGCAACCCCGGCCGCAAGACGGCGTACGCGAAGGCGAGCTGGGCCTGGGGGCTCATCCTGCTCGCCAAGTGCGCGATCCTCTTCCCGCTGTACTGGTGGGCCAACACCTCGCAGCTCGGCTGGGTCCTGATCGCCCTGAAGATCCCGCCGTTCCTGCTCGCGGTCTGGCTCACCTGGGTCTTCCTCGCGAAGGCCCCGGCGCCGATCGACGTCTTCGCCGAGATGGAGGCGGAGGAAGCGGCCGAGAAGGCCCGCAGGGCCGCGGCCGGCGAGGCATAGCCGCTCACGGCAAGGGAAGGGCCCGGAACCGCATCGGTTCCGGGCCCTTCCCTTGCGTACTCGGGAGGATCAGTCCTCGCGGCGGACCGACAGCAGGTCCTCCAGCTGCTCCTCGCGGGCCTGCGCGGCCACGAACAGCAGCTCGTCGCCCGCCTCCAGGGTCTCCTCCTGGCTCGGCGTGAGCACCCGGGTACCCCGGATGATCGTGACGAGCGAGGTGTCCTCCGGCCAGGCCACGTCCCCGACCTGCGTGCCCGCGATCGCCGACTCCGGCGGCAGCGTCAGCTCGACCAGGTTGGCGTCGCCGTGGCTGAAGCGCAGCAGGCGTACGAGATCGCCGACGCTCACCGCCTCCTCGACCAGGGCCGACATCAGACGCGGCGTCGAGACGGCGACGTCCACGCCCCACGACTCGTTGAACAGCCACTCGTTCTTCGGGTTGTTGACCCGGGCCACCACCCGCGGCACCCCGTACTCGGTCTTCGCGAGCAGCGAGACGACCAGGTTCACCTTGTCGTCACCGGTGGCCGCGATGACCACGTTGCAGCGCTGCAGCGCCGCCTCGTCGAGCGAGGTGATCTCGCAGGCGTCCGCGAGCAGCCACTCCGCCAGCGGCACCCGCTCCACCGAGATGGCGGTGGGCGCCTTGTCGACGAGGAGCACCTCGTGCCCGTTCTCCAGGAGCTCGCCCGCGATGGAACGGCCCACCGCGCCGGCCCCGGCAATCGCAACCCGCATCAGTGACCGCCCTCCTCGGGACCCTGGGCGAACGCCGCCTCGACCTTTTCGACCTCGTCGGTACGCATCATGACGTGCACCAGGTCGCCTTCCTGCAGCACTGTCTGGGACGTCGGAAGCACCGCTTCGCCCAGCCGGGTGAGGAACGCGACACGGACGCCGGTCTCCTCCTGCAGCTTGCTGATCTTGTGACCGATCCAGGCCGTCGAGGTGTGCACCTCGGCCAGCTGCACGCCACCGCTCGGGTCGCGCCACAAGGGCTCCGCGCCGGACGGCAGCAGCCGCCGCAGCATCTGGTCGGCGGTCCAGCTGACCGTGGCGACCGTCGGGATGCCGAGCCGCTGGTAGACCTCGGCACGGCGCGGGTCGTAGATCCGTGCCGCCACGTTCTCGATGCCGAACATCTCGCGCGCCACCCGGGCCGCGATGATGTTGGAGTTGTCACCGCTGGACACCGCGGCGAACGCCCCGGCCTCCTCGATGCCCGCCTCGCGCAGGGTGTCCTGGTCGAAGCCGACGCCGGTGACCCGGCGCCCGCCGAAGCCCGAACCCAGCCGACGGAAGGCCGTGGGGTCCTGGTCGATCACCGCGACCGTGTGCCCCTGCTGTTCCAGGGTCTGCGCGAGAGCGGCTCCCACTCGCCCGCAGCCCATGATGACGATGTGCACGTCCCCTTACCCCGCACTCCTGGTCGCCCCGATGACCTGCGCAAACACCCTGCTCACTACTTCCTTCTCGGCTAGCCGGGCAACAGCGTGGCAACAAAAATCCACGTTGCCGCCTGATGAGCTTATGCGGCCCGCCCGGCGATGCACTCACTCAGTGCCCCCATCACGCAAACCCGTCGACGGGAGCCGGGTGGGCCTTATTAAGACAGAGCGCTTACGATCCTCTGCGTGTCCAAACTGACCGACGTGCCCAAACGGATCCTGATCGGCCGGGCGCTGCGCAGCGACAAGCTGGGAGAAACGCTCCTCCCCAAGCGCATCGCACTCCCCGTCTTTGCCTCCGACCCGCTCTCGTCCGTTGCGTACGCTCCCGGAGAAGTACTCCTGGTGCTTTCCGTGGCGGGGGTGTCGGCGTATCACTTCAGCCCCTGGATCGCGGTCGCGGTCGTGGTGCTGATGTTCACCGTGGTCGCCTCCTACCGGCAGAACGTGCACGCCTATCCGAGCGGCGGCGGCGACTACGAGGTCGCCACCACCAACCTCGGTCCCAAGGCCGGACTCACCGTAGCCTCCGCCCTGCTGGTCGACTACGTGCTGACCGTGGCCGTCTCGATCGCCTCCGGCATCGAGAACCTCGGCTCCGCGATCCCCTTCGTCGTCGAGCACAAGGTGCTGTGCGCCGTCGCCGTGATCGTGCTGCTCACCCTGATGAACCTGCGCGGCGTGAAGGAGTCGGGCAAGCTCTTCGCGATCCCGACGTACGTCTTCGTCGCCGGCGTCTTCATCATGATCGCCTGGGGCGCCTACCGAGGCCTGGTCATGGGCGACACCATGAAGGCACCGACCGCCGACTACACGGTCCGGGCCGAGCACCAGGGCCTCGCCGGCTTCGCCCTCGTCTTCCTGCTCCTGCGCGCCTTCTCCTCCGGCTGCGCGGCCCTCACGGGCGTCGAGGCCATCAGCAACGGCGTGCCCGCCTTCCGCAAGCCCAAGTCGAAGAACGCCGCCAGCACCCTGGCCCTGATGGGCGCCCTGGCCGTCACCATGTTCTGCGGCATCATCGCGCTGGCCATGAGCACCCACGTACGGATGGCCGAGAAGCCCGGCGAGGACCTGCTGCACAACGGCACCCCGCTCGGCTCCGGATACGTCCAGAACCCGGTGATCTCCCAGGTGGCCGAGGCCGTCTTCGGCAACGGCAGCTTCCTGTTCATCGTGCTCGCCGCGGCCACCGCCCTCGTCCTGTTCCTCGCCGCGAACACCGCGTACAACGGCTTCCCGCTGCTCGGCTCGATCCTCGCCCAGGACCGCTACCTGCCCCGCCAGCTGCACACCCGCGGCGACCGCCTCGCGTTCTCCAACGGCAT
The DNA here is from genome assembly GCF_039532965.1 of Streptomyces mauvecolor. Lineage (NCBI taxonomy): Bacteria > Bacillati > Actinomycetota > Actinomycetes > Kitasatosporales > Streptomycetaceae > Streptomyces > Streptomyces mauvecolor. The sequence continues at coordinate 103,483 of NZ_BAAASQ010000034.1, forward strand.
CGTGCTGCTCGCCGGCGCGGCCGTCCTGCTCGTCGTGATCTACGGGGCGGACTCGACCCGGCTGATCCAGCTGTACATCGTCGGCGTCTTCGTGTCCTTCACGCTCAGCCAGACCGGCATGGTCCGGCACTGGAACCGCCACCTGGCCACCGAGCGGGACCCGGCCAAGCGACGCCGCATGATCCGCTCCCGCGCGATCAACGCGTTCGGCGCGTTCTTCACCGGCCTGGTGCTCGTGGTCGTCCTCGCCACGAAGTTCACCCACGGCGCCTGGGTCGCACTGCTCGGCATGGTGATCTTCTACGGAACGATGACCGCGATCCGCAAGCACTACGACCGGGTCTCCGAGGAGATCGCGGCCCCCGACGAGCCCAGCGACGACAGCGTGCGGCCCTCGCGCGTGCACTCGATCGTCCTGGTCTCCAAGGTCCACCGCCCCACCCTGCGCGCCCTCGCGTACGCCAAGCTGATGCGCTCCGACCAGCTGGAAGCGCTGTCGATCTCGGTCGACCCGGCCGAGACGAAGGCCCTCAAGGACGAGTGGGAGCGGCGCGGCATCAACGTACCGCTGAAGATCCTCGACTCGCCCTACCGCGAGATCACCCGGCCGATCATCGAGTACGTGCGGGGCCTGCGCCGCGAGAGCCCGCGCGACGCGATCAGCGTGTTCATCCCCGAGTACGTGGTGGGCCACTGGTACGAGCACCTGCTGCACAACCAGAGCGCGCTGCGGCTCAAGGGCCGTCTCCTGTTCACCCCCGGCGTCATGGTGACCTCCGTCCCGTACCAGCTGGAGTCCTCCGAGGCCGCCAAGAAGCGGGCCCGCAGGCGGGCGGACTGGAACGCGCCGGGTTCGGTGCGACGGGGCCCGGTGTCCCGGCCCAAGGAGCCGAGCAACAAGAGCTGAGCGGGGCGGTCCGCCGGCCCGGGCCGAGCCGCCCGGCGCCGGGCGTGAGCCGAGCCGTGCCGTGCCTGTGGCGGGCGGCCGGGCGACACCCACGTAGACTGGTGGGCTGTTCACCCGGCCGCCTTGCCGTTTCCTCCCTCACCTCTGGAGTCACCCACCCATGCAGCAGAACGCATCCGAGCCGTCGCAGGCGTCGCTGGTCGGGGAGGAGTACGAGGTCGAGGTCGGCCCCGTCGCGCACGGCGGCCACTGCATCGCCCGCACCGCCGAGGGCCGCGTCCTGTTCGTACGCCACGCCCTGCCCGGCGAGAAGATCGTCGCCCGGGTCACCGAGGGCGAGGAGGACTCGCGCTTCCTGCGCGCCGACGCCGTGCAGATCCTGGAGCCCTCCAAGGACCGGGTCGAAGCGCCCTGCCCCTTCGCCGGCCCGGGCAAGTGCGGCGGCTGCGACTGGCAGCACGCCAAGCCCGGCGCCCAGCGCCGCCTCAAGGGCGAGGTCATCGCCGAGCAGCTCCGCCGGCTCGCGGGCCTGACCCCCGAGGAGGCGGGCTGGGACGGCACGGTGGTGCCCGCCGAGGGCGACAAGCTGCCCGCGGGCCAGGTCCCGGCGTGGCGCACGCGCGTCCAGTACGCGATCGACGACGAGGGCCGCGCGGGCCTGCGCAAGCACCGCTCGCACGCCGTGGAGCCGGTGGACCACTGCATGATCGCTTCTCCCGGAGTCTCGGAACTGGGCATCGAGAAGCGGGAGTGGCCGCAGCTGGCGTCGGTCGAGGCGATCGCGTCCTCGGGCTCGCACGACCGCCAGGTGGTCCTCACCCCGAACCCGGGAGGCCGCCTCCCCCTGGTCGAACTCGACAAGCCCGTCTCGGTCCTCCGGGTCGAGGAGAAGGACGGCGGAGTCCACCGCGTGCACGGCCGTGCCTTCGTCCGCGAGCGTGCGGACGGCCGCACCTACCGCGTCGGCATGGGCGGCTTCTGGCAGGTCCACCCGCAGGCGCCGGACACCCTGGTGAAGGCCGTGATGCAGGGCCTGATGCCGCGCAAGGGCGAAATGGCGCTCGACCTGTACTGCGGCGTCGGCCTGTTCGCGGGCGCGATCGCGGAGCGCGTGGGCGAGACCGGGGCGGTCCTCGGCATCGAGTCCTCCAAGCGAGCCGTGGAGGACGCCCGCCACAACCTGGCCGACCTGCCCCGGGTCCGCATCGAACAGGGCAAGGTCGAGCAGGTCCTGCCCCGCACCAAGATCACCGAAGCGGACCTAATCGTCCTGGACCCGCCCCGCGCGGGCGCCGGCAAGCAGACGGTCAAGCACCTGGCAGCCCTGGGCGCCCGCCGCATCGCCTACGTGGCCTGCGACCCGGCGGCCCTGGCCCGCGACCTGGCGTACTTCGCGGAGGCGGGGTACAGGCCGCGGACGCTGCGGGCGTTCGATCTGTTTCCGATGACCCATCATGTTGAATGCATCGCGATCCTTGAGCCCACCGAAAAGGGCTCCTGACCTGCGGTTTCGCCGAGTGTGCATTATGTGCGCTGTGGGCGTTACGGGCGATATCTTGACGCATATTCGACGCACGTGAGGCCCTTCTGACGCACGTTTGACGCACGTTCTGACGGGTCGTCAAGAATGACTTCCTGCAGGTGGCGGTACGTCAGGTGCGGCCCTCCGGGGCTCCTTCTTTACTGTCTCTTGGTGAGACCCTGCCGGTTATGGTCCGATTTGGGGCTCAGTTGGAGCGAGGTTCGTAGAGGCTTTGGTGGCTGAGGAACGGCTCGAGATCTGAGCTGCTGGGCTGCGATGGTGTGGGCAGCTTCGGCGTCAAGGCGGACTCGGTGAGCTGTTGGAGGTGGGCGTCTGCGATTGCGAGCCACGCCTCGATCTCGGTCCTTTCCTGCCCGGGCGGCAGTGATGTGGCGTGGCTGCGCACTGCTGCGACGTATTCGGTCAGGCGCTTGATCTGGTGCCAGGCATCTGTCTGTTCTTCGAGGTGTTTGACGCGATAGGCGTGGGTGTATGCGGCGTTAGGCTCTGTGCACGGCGCTTTCCCAGCTCTGCTGTGCCGCCTCCTGGGCTTGCTCGTCTGCGCGGCGGTTGCGTTCCGCGTCTTCGCCGCGGAGGTCGACTTCTTGCGCGATTTCGGCGAGCTGGTCTTCCAGAGGCCGGCCAGGGAGGTCGGTCCATTCGCTGCCACGGTGTGCTGTGCCGCCGCGGACGATGAAACGCAGCCGGTTGGCGGGGGTGTAGTCGAAGCGGGGGATGCGCGTCCATGTGTGCTTCGTGGCGTCGGCGCGTTCCTTGTCGGTGGGCATGTGTTTGCTGTGGTCTTGTTCTTGGAGGACGAGGAAGTCGATGCTTTCGCCGTGGGCGGTGATAGTGAAGTGTGGTGCTGCCTTCCGGCGGTGGCGGGGTGGGGGAGCGGTTTGAGTGGGGCCGAGTGTTGCCGTATGGCCCTGTGATTCGGTGGCGGTGACAAGGGCCTGGATGATGCGCAGGGCTCGGCCGTAGACGGATTTCGTCAATTCCATGCGGCGGGGTTGCTCTTGCAGAGCGGCCACCACGGTATGGGGCTGGGTGAGTCTCGCTGGCACGATGACTGGGGTGAGTTCGGCGAGGCGCCAGGCGGGGATGTCGGTGAGCTTGATTTCGTAGCCGCGGTGGGTCTGCTTTCCGCAGAGCTCCTGGGTGTGAGGGATCTTGCCGGACTTGCGTGCGGCGCTGACCCGCGATGCCCAATTCACCGCGTGCGGGCCGGATTCGACCGGCTTGATGAGAAAGTTGTTGTTGGCCCCGAGCTCTTCGAGGAGCTGGTCGGTGTAGTTCGTTCGGGTCTTCGGCACGGTATGGGGGTGTGGCGGTGTCAGAGTTCTCTCGGGCACGTCAGGTGCTTCGCCGCTCCGCTCCCCGGGGCTGGCATTACTGTCGGCGAGATGCTGCCGCCCCTTGTCGGTGAGTTGGGCGTTCCAATGCCCGTGGCGTTTGGTGACTTTGATGAGTCCTCGGCTTTGCAGGGCCCGAGCACTGACCTTGTACGTGCTGTCCGGCCAGATTCCGTCGGGACACCCTTGGCTCACCCAGTCGAGCACGGCCTGCTGTCGCTCGTTGAGGCCCCGGTTCATGCGGTCCTCCCATGGTTCCCCGGGCGTGCTGCCTCGGACGCAATGCCCGCCGATTCTGCGGGAATTCGGAGCTGGATGTAGGACCCCTCGTTCGGATGAGACGTTCCTTGCGTGGCCCGTTTACAGCGAGAACGGTTCTTCATGGTGGTTCTCGACGATGTCGCGCGGCGGATAGAGGAGTCCGAGCAGTACGAACGTTCTGGGTCGCGTGGTCAGGTTGCCGACGAAGCAGCGGACGATGTGGTCTGGCGCGAACATTCGATCCGCTGCAGCGTCTGCCCTTCGTGCTCAGCCAACGTACGGCCCCTGACCGGTTCCGGTATCCCGCCTCCCCGTGCCGATCAGATGTGTCGTCACGTCCGACCGGCACGAGGACCAGCCCGGTGACCCGGTCATGAAGTTCGGTGATGTTTCGCTGTGAGGCCGTTGGCCTTCACGGACTGTTCGGTGTGGTGGGTGTTGTCGGCGGAATGAGGTCCAGGCGGTATCCGTGGCCGCGCAGTGTGGTGATCTGCGGGAGGTTGACGGGGTGGGGTGTGGTGGCGGCTTCCTGGTGGAGACGGCGGCGGAGTGAGGCGAGGGTGACGTCGAGGGTCTTGGTGGGGCCGAACCAGTTCTCGTCCCAGACCTGGGCCATGAGGTTTTCGCGGGAGACGGCGGCGCCGGCGTTGCGGGCGAGGGCGGCGAGCAGGTCGAACTCCTTGAGGCGGAGGGTGATTTCGTGGCCTGCCACGAGGCAGCGGCGGGCGGTGAGGTCCACCGTGAGGTCGCCGAGCCGGATCAGCGGTTGTGCCTGGGCCGGGCTTGCTGGGCGGCGGCGCAGGTGTGCGCGGAGGCGGGCGAGGAGCACGGTCAGGGCGAAGGGTTTGACGAGGTAGTCGTCGGCTCCGGCGTCCAGTCCGGCGATGATGTCGATGTCGTTGCTGCGGGCGGTGAGGATGACCAGGAGCAGGTCGGGGTGGTGGGTGCGCAGTTCGCGGGCGATGTCGATGCCGTCGGTGTCGGGCAGTCCGAGGTCGAGGAGGGCGACGTCCGGGGGGTCGGTCCGGGCCTGGGCCAGGCCGTTCGCGCCGGTTCGGCACCAGGACGTGTGGTAGCCGTGGCTGCGCAGTCCGGCGTCGAGGTGGCGTCCGATGGTCTCGTCGTCTTCGATGAGGAGCACGCTGGTCCGCTCGTGGGATTCGGGCTGGCGCATGAGGTGAAGGGTAGGTGCCGGCAGCTGGATCGGGGGGTGACAGGCCGTGCGCTCGGCGAGGTCCGGCTCACGGGTGTTGCGGGGTGTCACAAGGCGCGTAGTTCTTCGACGGCTGGGCGGGTGGAGCGGCGGGCGGCGTTGAGGGCTGCCGCTGTGATGGCCAGGGCTGCCGCCGCAACCGTCAGTGCCAGGTAGGGCCACGGCACGGTCAGGGCAGCGGGCGGTGGATCGAAGACTCCGGTCAGGACTGTGACCAGCATCTGCGACAGGGCCCAGCCGATGACCGCGCCTCCGGTGAGACCGCCGGCCGTCATGACGGCGGCTTCGCTCAGGATCAGTCCGCGCAGCTGGCTGCGGGTGGCGCCCAGGACGGTCGTGATGGCGAAGGTGCGTCGCCGCTCGGCGAGTCCGAGAGCAAGGACGATGCCGCCGGCCGCGGCGGCCAGCAGGACTGCGGCGCCGAGTTCGATGCGGGTGAGTCCGGACAGGTCGACGGAGGTGAGGCTGGAGCCGACCGTGGAGCGGGTCTGGGTGATGTCGGTGACGGTCGCCGTGGTGCCCACCTGGTGGCGCAGGGCGGCGGCCACGGCGCTCTGGTGTGTGCCGCCGGTGTCGACCAGGAACGCGCCCACGGCGTTGCTGCCGGTCGCTTTGGCGATGTAGTCGGCGTTGGCGACGAAGAAGCTGTCCTTGGGGGCGGTGGGGAATTCCTTGACGATGCCCGCGTAGTGGAAGGGGACGCTGGTCAGCGCCTTGGTGCGGTTGTCCTGCAGGCGCAGGTTGACGGTGTCGCCGGGGTGGAGCTGGAAGTCCTTGACGGTCTCTTCGCTGACCAGGAGGGAGTCGGGTCGGGCGGCGAGCTTGCCCATGAGGCTCGTTGCGGTGCCGCCCGCGAAGTAGGCGTCCTGCAGGGCGGTGGCCGAGGTGATGGTGGCGGGCTGGACTCCGTACAGGTCCTGGAGGTCGGCGCCGATGTAGGCGAAGCGGTGCTGGACGGGTTCGACGTGCCGTACGCCTGCCACACGCAGTGCGGCGCCCGCGCCGGGTCCGGTGGCGGTGCCGGGTGGCTGGGTGACGGTGATGTCGGCGCCGTTGGTGAGCTGTGCGTCGACCTCGGCCTGCCGCTGGTAGGTGGCGTTGAACGTCGCGGTGGAGGCGGCGAAGGAGACGGCGAGCGCGAGCAGCACGATGGCGCGGGCCAGTGGGCGGCGCTGGCGGGACATCGCAGCGGCCGTGGTGGCGGCCAGCGTTCCGGTCAGCGGTCGGACCGCCCGTGTGAGGAGGCGGCGTCCGTGCGTCAGGGCGAGGGTGGCCAGGCGCCACAACAGCAGGGCCGAGCCGCACCACAGCAGCGCCGGTCCCAGAAATGCCCAGTACGACACCGAAATACTCGCCACCCCTTCGGGGGCCAGGACCAGGGCGTACTGGTTCGCGCTGGACGCCTTGAAGACCAGCAGCGCCACGGCGAGCAGGATGAAGTCGAGCCCGACGCGCATCCACCAGGGCGAGCGGATACGGCCGACGGCCTGCCGGGCCTGGGCGACCGTGCCGCCCCGCAGGTCCCGCACGGCGGGGACCAGGACCGTCGCGGCGGCCACGACCAGGCCCAGCCCCATCGCAAGAGCCGACCAGGCGGCGGAGGACGCGGTCGTGGCGCCGAAGGACGCGGTGCGGAAGACGACTGTGCCGGTCAGGGCCGCGGTGCCGAGACCGAGCAGCCCTCCGGTCACACCGACCACGACGGCCTCGGCCGCGGCCAGCGCGGTGACCTGACGGATGCGCAGCCCCCTGGTGCGCAGCAGCGCCTGCTCGCGGCGCCGCCGGCCTGCGCCTGCCCCGGCCACCGCGGCGGTGAGCAAGGCGGCCAGCACTGCGCCGGGCACGCCGAGGAACAGGAAGAGGATCTGTGCGTACAGGGCGTCCTTGCGGGCCGAATCGAGGGCGGCACCCAGGTTGTCGCCGACCACGGCGCCGCCCGATGTGCGGGCCTCCAGATGGTGCGCGGCCGCCACGACGGTGGTGTACGCGGCGGCGGGATCGGCGGGGAGCCGGCCGTTGCGGGCGGTGTGGATCTGCGTGGTGACGGCGGCCGGGTCGAGCTTCCCCAGGGGCGCGGTGAGGGGGGCGAACAACTTCGTCGGCAGCAGGATGACGTTGTCGGGTGGGGCGGCCGGCTGGGACTGCGGCGGGGCGCCGACCTTCTGGAACAGCGAGTCGGCCTGAGGCAGGTCGACCACTCCGGCCACGGCCACCTTCACCGGCGGGCTGCCGGGAAGGCTGATGGCGACCGTGTCGCCGGGGCCGACGTGCAGGTTGGCCGCGGTCTGCTGGGCGATGAGGACCCCGGAAGCGGCGCCGGTCAACTGCCGGATCTCGTGCGGAAACGCCGCCCGGTAGGTGTCGGGCAGCCCCAGGACGACACCCGCCCCCGTGCTCTGCGTGCTGCCTGCGACGGTGGCCTGGAATCCGGTGCTGCGGGCGAAGCCGACGCGCTCGGCCTGCCGCACGCCGTCCGCCGACCGGACGGCCGCGAGGACCGCGTCGGGGTCGGCTCCCGGCTGGACCTGGACCTGCCAGTCGACAGCCACGTCGCGCACCGCGCGCAGCGTCATGGTCGACTTCGACGCGGTCAGGAAGGAACCGAGGGAGGCGATCAGGGCGACGGCCAGGGCGATGCCGAGCGCGGTGGCGATCAGCCGTCCGGTGCGCCGCCGCAGCAGTCCGCCGGTCCATGAGGTGATCATGGCGTCCTGCCTTTCTGCCGCGGTTCGGTCCCGGCTGGTGGCCGCGCAGTGGACGCGGGGACCAGGCGGCCCTCGTGCATCGCCCACTGCTCGGTCAGGCGTTGCGCCACGGTCGGATCGTGGGTGGTCACCACCAGAGCGGCGCCGAGCTCGTCGGCGGCGGTCAGGAGCACGTCGATGATGTGCTGGCCGGTCGTGCGGTCCAGCTGTCCGGTGGGTTCGTCCGCGAGTACCAGGCGCGGGCCGAGTGCCAGGACGCGGGCGATCGCCACGCGCTGGGCCTGTCCGCCGGAGAGTTCCTCGGGCAGCCGGTTCGCGAGGTCGGTCGCGTCGACCAGGGCCAGCGCATGAGCGGCACGGAGCTGCGCCGCAGAGTCCGCAACGCCGGCGAGGACCAGCGGCAGGGCGGCGTTCTCGACCGCGGTCAGGGCCGGAATCAGGCTCGGCCCTTGGAAGACGACACCGATCGCGCCCGCCGGCGGCCGCTGGGACAGTCCGGGCCAGGTGACCTGCCCGCTGGTGGGCTTCTCCAGCGCGGCCATGAGATGCAGCAGCGTGGACTTCCCCGAACCGGACGGCCCGGCGATCGCGATGCGGTCACCGGCACGGATCTGACAGGTCGCACCGTGCACCGCGACGACCGCCGTCGGCCCCCTCCCGAAGGTCCGCGCGGCATCCTCGCAGCGCACCAGCACCTCCTGGCCGGTCATGATGCGACCCTCCCGTCGCGCAGCACGACGACGCGGTCGGCCACCCGTACGGCCTCGGGGCTGTGGGTGACGATCAGTACCCCGCGGCCCTCGCTCGCGCGGCTGCGGAGCAGTTCGAGGACGCGTTGCTCGGCGGCTCCGTCCAGCTCGCCCGTCGGCTCGTCCGCGAGCAGGAGGTCCGGGCCGTTGGCGAGCGCCACGGCCAGTCCCGCGCGGGCGAGTTCACCGCCGGACAGCTCTTGGGGCAGAGCCCGGGCGCGGTGGGCGAGGCCGACCTCGTCCAGCAGTTCGTCCACACCCCGGCCGCCGGCGCGGGGAACGGCGGTCTGGGCGAGGCGGACGTTGGCACGCACATCCAGATGGGTGATGAGGTTGTCCGACTGGAGCAGGACTCCGATACGACGGGCACGGAGGTGGGCCCGCTCGGACTCCGGCCGGTGACTGATGCGCTCCCCGGCGACGTGCACCGCGCCGCCGTCCGGTTCGTCCAGCCCCGCCAGACAGACAAGGAGCGTCGACTTGCCCGAGCCGGACGGCCCCAGGACAGCGACGGTCTCCCCGCGACGGACCTGCACGCTGACCCCGCGCAGCGCCAGCGTCTCCTCATCGCCGGATCGGTAGAAGCGGTACAACTCCCGTGCCTCCACCGCGATTTCGGTGGTCGGAAGGGCGGGTGCGACGGCACCGGAGGAGACGGTCATCACTGCCACCGGAGCGAGTCGGTCACGATGCGCCAGGGGTCCACGTTGTCGGCGCCCACCGGGCCGGAGAGCGTCAGGTCGACCTCGCGGCCGCCGGAGTGGAAGGCGTACCGCTCGAAGGCATCACGCACCACCTTGCCCGTCACCGGATCCGGAGCGGTGTCTCCCTGGTAGGTGAGCAGGACCGCGGAACCGGCCTGCCGCGGGACGACACTTACCTTTCCCAGCGAGAACTTGGGCACCTGTTGGCGGAGCACCGGAACGACCTGGGTGGTCACCGACTGGGCCGTGGGCGCGGCCGGGGCGGGCCGGGGGGCGATCTCTATCCGGTTGAGTTTGTCCGTGAAGGTGGTCGTGCCACCCGAGTCCGTACGGGCCCAGCCCTCGGGGACCTTGACCGTGAAGCCGCCCCCGCCGGGCGCGTAGGGTACGTACGCCTGGTTGTCGGGGATGTCGCCGGGGGGATTGGGTTCGGTCGCCCCCGGAGCGGGTGTCTGCGAGACGCTGGACGTGCCGGAGCCTGGTGGGGGAGTGCTGCCGCTGCTGCATCCGGCCAGTACCACCGCGGTCAGCGCCGCAGACGCCATCGGAACGAAGAGTGTGCGTCGCATGATCCCGGTGCCCCTTCACAAGAGAGCCGGTGCCCGTCACGGACACGGCGTGCTGCCACACCTGTGACGCTAGGGAGCACCGGGTTAACGGTCGGCGCGCCCAGGGTTAGAGGACGGCAAAACCACGCTCGCGTCCCGCCGAGTGGGCGCGGCCGCCATCATCATGGGCGGCATGAGACAGCGTGTGGCCCGCGTGGCCGTCGTGGCCGTGCTGGTGGCACTGGCCTTGCTCGCCGTACCGCTCGCCGTGGTGATCCGGGGCTACTTGTTCGCCGACGAGCGCGGCGAACTGGAACGCGAGGCCCTGTCTGCGGCGGTGCGCGTCAGCCCGGACTTCGCCGCGGGCGACCCCGTCGAACTGCCCACGGGACAGTCCGAAGGCGACCTCGGGATCTACGACACGGCGATGCGGCGGCGTGCCGGCACCGGCCCGGCCTCCGCCGATGCGGTCACCCGACGTGCCGTTGCCGGCGCCGTCGCACAGCAGGACACCGGCGGCGAACTCGTCGTGGCCGTTCCCGTCTCCAGCGCCGAACACGTCATCGGCGTGGTCCGCGCCTCGACGAGCACCACCGGTGTGTGGAAACGCGTCCTGGCCGCGTGGGGAGCCCTGCTCGCGGCGGCCCTGACCGCCTTCGGTGTCGCACTCCTCCTCGCCCGCCACCAGGCGCGCTCCCTCGCCGCCCCGCTGGAAGCACTCGCCCGCACCTCCCAGTCCGTCGCCGACGGAGACCTGACCGCTCGCGCCGCTGCCTGTGGCGTCGCCGAGATCGACCAAGTGGCCCACAGCCACAACACGATGGTCGACCGGCTCACCCATCTGCTGCAGCACGAGCGGGAGTTCACCACGAACGCCTCCCACCAGTTGCGCACCCCGCTCGCCGGTCTCCAACTGGGCCTGGAAACGGCCCTGTCCAAGCCCGGCGCCGATCTGCGCGGAGCCGTCGAAGAGGCACTCGAGCAGTCCCACCACCTCAACGACACCATCGACGAGGTCCTGAGCCTCGCCAAGGCCCCGACGGCCCCGAACACCACCGCCGCCTCCCAGACTGCCGCGCACCTTCTCGAACGCGCCGAACTGCGCTGGCACGGACCGCTCGCCCAGGACGGCCGCCGCCTCCAGCTCACCCTCGACCCTGCCGTCACCGCGGAGCCCCTGCCGAGGCGCACCGCTGACCAGATCCTCGACATCCTCCTCGACAACGCCCACCGGCACGGCCGGGGAACCGTCGAGGTGACGCTGCGCGACCTCGGTGAAGCCCTCGCCATCGACGTCGGAGACGAAGGCTCCCTCTCTCTGCCGCCATCCACGCTCTTCGAGCGGGGCAGCTCCACCGGGCCCGGGCAGGGAATCGGCCTCGCCCTCGCGACGGACCTGGCCCAGTCCGCCGGGGGCCGCCTGAACATCACCCAGACCCACCCGACCAGGTTCACCCTGCTCCTGCCGCGCGGCGAGTAGAGCGCGCGGGCCCGGCCTTCCTGGAACACGCGGAACGGGGCGTCGCCACCGTATGAGCCCAGCCTCCGACGATCGCGACCGCAGGGCGTGAGGGGTCAGCCCTTCATGACACTTCGCATTCAACCTCAGTGAACCCTTACGCGCATACTTGAAGTCGATGCCGCAGAGCACCGCCTCCACAACCTGCCAGTCCGACAGATTGAGCAGGAACTGCAGCACGCAGACGGTGGCGAGCTGCGCGGGCGACAACCCGGGCCGGGCCGTCCTGGGGATACCAGGCTTCGAAGTCCTCGTCGTGCCAGAGCCCGTTCAGCCGGTCTCTCACCCACATCGCCGTCGTGCCACCGTGAGGTGCTCGGCGCTGTGCCGGGCGGGCCCCCGCGCCGGCCGTCCAGACCTTTCTGGCGGTCCGCCCCGATGCGCCGTCACGCCGTCTGGCCACGCTCCTCGACGCCTGCCGGCGTGTCGGCGGCTCCGGCACAGAGCGCTGATCCTCGACGCATCGCTCCGGGCCGCACCCAACTCCCTAAGCATCCGCCGAAGCCCTCCGCTTCAGGCCCCGTACGACGCCGGACCGCTCGGCGGGGCAGTCCTGGCGCAGGGCGTGGCCGAACGTCGCGGCGTAGGGGTGCGGGTTGGTGCGCGGGTAGGCGTAGGTGAGGACCGCGGGCGGGGCGCCCGTGAGCGGCAGGTACAGGATGTCCGGGTCCGGATGCTGGGCGGCCACCGACACGGGGAGCACGCCGACCCCGCGCCGGGCGGCGACAGCGTGCAGGTACTCCTCGATGTTGGAGGTCTCCGCGCCGATCTCGGGAGTGGCGTCGGCCGGCCAGTCCTGCGCGGTGAGCGTGCCGCTGACGGTGTTGACGATGATGCAACGGCGCCCCAGATCACGCCAGGTGACCCGGTCACGCACCGCCAGGGTGGAGGTCCGGGCGACCGCCGCGATGTGCGGTTCCCGCAGGATCTCGGCGGAGACAAGGCGCGGATCGCGGACCGTGCCCCACAACAGGGCCGCATCCACGGCGCCCTCGCGCAGTCCGGCCGTGCGGTCGTCGCGGCGTACGGGCTGCACGAGGACGAGGTGCCGCTCCTCCAGCGTGGCCTGCGCCCGGCGGCCGCGCTGGAGGGGGTAGCCCCACGCATAGCCGAGTCGCAGCGAGGACGGCGGCTCGGCAGGCCGGAGCGCCGTTTCCAGCTGGGGCAGCAGGACTTGGAGATCGGCCCGCAGGCGCTGCCCCTCCGCGGTGAGCCGGGGGTGGCGGGTGCTGCGGTCCACCAGGGCCCGGCCCAGTACCGCCTCCAGGCGCTGGATGTGCCGGCTCAGCGTGGGCTGGGAGATACCGAGACGGTCGGCGGCCCAGGTGAAGTGCTGCTCCTGGGCCAGGGCCAGAAAGCATTGCAGGTGACGCAGCCCGATATCCATGCACACGATGCTAGCCAACTCCGGTCATTTCCCCAGGTCACGGGTACTGCGTTGGCATTCCTGCCGCGCCGCGACCGGCCGCGCCGCACCCCGTACCACGGTCAGGTGCAGTACGAGGGCGAGCACGGTGAGTGCGCCCGTGCAGTACGGCAGCAGGGCTGGGGCGGTGCCGAGGCCCAGCACGAGGCCGCCGAGCGCCGACCCGATGGCGCTGCCGAGATAGACGGCGGAACTGTTCAACGAGACGGCGACCGTGGCCTGTTCGGGCTGGGCCGCGATGAGCTGGTGCTGCTGAGGCACCTGTAGGGCCCACGCGGCCGCACCCCAGATCACGAGCGGGACGACCGCCAGGGCCGCGGCGGCATGAGCGGCGGCGGGCAGCGCGAACTGACCGGCCACGACGAGCACCAGGATCCAGCCGACCGCGGCGAAGGGACGCCTGGTCCGGTCCACGATGCGGCCGACGAGAAGGCTGCCGAGGATGCCGCCCGCGCCCCACGCCCACATGGCCCAGACCGTCTGATCGGTGTGCGCGGCGTCGAGCAGGAACTCGGCGAGGTAGGTGTACAGACCGAGGCTGGCGATGCCGCCGAGCAGCGAGACGGAGACGATGCCCGCGACCCGGCCGCTCGCGAGGGCCCGCACCCGCCGGCCCAGCGGCGGCGGAGGACTCACCTCGATCTTCGGAAGCCGCACGATGGCGATCAGCGCGACCACGCCCATGGCGGTGATCAGCCACAGCGTGCCGCGCCACCCGATGCGCGAGGCCAGGAGCATGCCGGCCGGAACGCCGATGACGGTGCCGATGCTCAGGCCGCCCATGACGGTGGCGAGAGCGCGGCCACGCCGTTCCGGGGTGGTGAGGCCCGCTGCCGTGGCGGCGGCTGTCGGCGAGTACACGCCCGCACCGATGCCCGCCACCGCGCGGGCGACAAGGAGGACCGGCAGCGTGGGCGCGAGGGCGGTCAAGGCGTTGCCGATCGTGAAGACCCCCAGCGCCACGCCGAGCAGCACCTTCACCGACCGCTTGGCGAGCAGGGTGGCGAAGACCGGCCCGCCCAGCGCGTAGCAGAGCGTGAAGACGGTGACCATCTGCCCGGCCGACGACGCCGAAATGCCCAGGTCCTTGGATACGCGAGGCAGTAGTCCGGCCATCACATAGGCGTCCACACCCAGCGCGAACGTGCCCAGCGCGAGGAGCGGAATGAACCTGCTGCGACCGTCGTGCGTCTTCGGTGCTGTAGTCGTCGTTGTTGTTGTCTGTGTGGCGCTCATGCCAGGCGCTCCAAGTCCGTTTCTGTGCCGACCTGCCGAGCTGCCGGACGCCGGGGGCTGACAGGCAGGACAGGTCAACTGGGCTTGGAATTACACAAAGCCGGTATCCCGCCCGCAAACCGATCGAGCGCATCTCTGATGCACGCTCTGTATGCCCGCAGGCCATCGAGGCGAGAGGCGTACCTGAGATGCCGGTCACACGCGCCCACTCCAGTACATTCCGGGCGCCCCGAACTGTGGCTCTCCGGACGGGCATCAGGCGCGGCGCGCCGCCCAGACCGTACGTTCCGTGCGGACCACGAGGTCGGCGCGGCGCAGGACGCTGTGCGGGCCGTCGGGGGCGAGCAGCCGGTCGAGCGCGGTGAGGTCCTCGGCCGGCAGGGTCTGTGCGACGGTGCCGCGCATGCGCTGAAGGCTGTGGAGGGCGTAGCGGCCGACCGCCTCGTGGCGGGAGCCGTCGAGGTTCACGTCGATCGTGCGTGCCTCTTCGACGGTGAACCCGGCGTCGGTCAACTCGGGGCCCCAGTCGGCGCCGCGGTGCGGCATGTGCGCGGCGTGGTGCCGGCCGCTCGCGGCGTGCACGCGCTCCTCCAGGCCGGGCCGTTCCGCGGGGCCGCCCTCGGGCAGGAAGCGAGGGAAGCCGGCCAGCTCGACGACGGCGAAAAGACCACCGGGCGCGAGCAGTTCATGGACCTTGCGCAGCGTGCGGGCGGGGTCGGCCAGGTGGTGCATCGAGGCCGACGCCCAGACGAGGTCGGGCGCTCCGAGGTCGGGCCACGCCGCGTCGAGATCGGCCTGCACCGTACGCACCCGGTCGCCCACGCCGCTCGCTCCGGCCTTCTCGCGCAGGCGCCGCAGGTGGTCGGCCGAGGAGTCCACCGCGGTCACCTCGGCTTCGGAGAAGCGGGCGAGGAGAGCGAAGGTGCCGGCCCCCGTGCCGCAGCCCAGGTCCACGATGTGACGCGGGGTGGACTTCAGGGGCAGCGATGCGGTGATGGACGCGGTGTGCTCGGCGAGCACCTCCGCGTCCAGGTCGAGAATCTCCGCCTGGGCTGCGCTGTCGGTCTCGTGCTGGTGGTCGTGTGCTGGGCGTGGGGATGCGTGGGTCATGCCGTCGACGCTAGGGCCGCCATGCGCATACGGCACGACAGCTCCCGGGATGCGCAAGGTGATGCCCTCCCGGGTTGCCGAACGCGCAAACGACACCAGGGCCGGTCGCCGGCAGCCTCAGGACTGGCCCTTGCCGCCACCGCCGCCACCGCCGCCACCGCCGCCACCGCCGTCAGGACGCTGGTGGCTGCGGCGGGCGTCGCGGTCGAAGATGCCCAGGACGTCGCACGGCCCGCCCTCGGCACCGATGGCGTGCGGCAGCATCGTGGGGAACTCGGCGGCCTGGTGGGTCTCGATACGGAAGCGGCGGTTGCCGAGCAGAAGCACCGCGGTGCCGGACAGGACGACGAGCCATTCGCGGCCGGGGTGGGCGCGCATGTGCGAGGGGTTGTCCGGAGGCGGCTCGGTCATGCGCTGGCGGATCACGGTCATGCCGGGGTCGGCCTTGACGGGCCAGCGCATCTGGCCGCGGGCGGAGTCGATCACCGGGCTGGAGACGACACCGTCGGCGGCGCTCTCGACGAGCTGATCGAGCGTCGTGTCCAGAGCGCGGGCGAGCGTGACGAGACTGTCAAGGGCGAGCCTGCGCTGCCCGTTCTCGATCCGGCTGAGCGTCGACTGACTGAGCCTGGCCCGCCCGGCCAGCTCCTCCAGCGACCAGCCCTGCGCCAGCCGCAGCGCACGAATCCGCTTGCGTACGAGACTGTCGAGATCGCCGTCACCTTGCGTCATGGGCAACACGGTATGCCGTGGCCGCATGAGGTGCTCGCTGCCGACCCCGCAAGCCCTCACCCAATTGCCCCCCGGCATCACCCACATCCCCCGCCGCCCAGGCGCGAGCCCGCCGGCAGCCATAGCCTCGCGGCACAAGGCTCAAGGCGACGGCTCGGGGCGCCCGTGAGGCCCGCCGCCGGGCTTCTTCGTCGGCTCCGCGCGCCCCCGTACCCCCACGGAAGGCCCGCTCATGTCCGACAGACGGCTCGCGCTCATGGCCGCCGGAGGCCTCGTCCTGGCTGCTGCCGTGCTTCCCCCGGCCGCCACGGCCGACACCCCCGGCCCGTACGCCGACACCCTCGTCACCTACCGCGTACCGATCCGGCACCCCCAGGACGCGCACACTCTCGCCGCCGCGGGGTTCGACCTCCTGGAGCGGCGGGAGGGAAACGACCTGTTCGTTCTCGGAGATCCGACGACCGCCGCCTCCCTGCAGCACATCGGATTCAGCCCGACCGCCGTCAGGACTCAGCCGCGGCCGGCTCCCACCACCGTCCGGCCCGCCGTCGGCGCCACTTACCACGGCGGCTACCGCACCGTCGACGGGAACTACGCCCACCTCGACCAAGTGGCCACCCAGCACCCGGACTTGGCCACCGTCGTCACGTACGGGCAGTCCTGGCGGAAGAAGCAGGACAGCGCCGCCGGGCGGGACCTCAAGGCCGTCTGCGTCACCAAGATGCAGCCGGGGGACTGCGCGCTCGTCCCGAACGCCGCCAAGCCCCGCTTCTTCCTCATGGGGCAGATCCACGCCCGCGAGATCACCACCGGCGAGGTCGCCCTGCGGTGGATCGACGAGCTGACGACCCAGTACGGCAAGGACGCCGACATCACCAGGCTGATGGACACCACCGAGATGTGGGTCGTGCCCCTCGCCAACCCGGACGGCGTCGACATCGTCGCCTCCGGCGGCGACAACCCCGTACTCCACCGCAAGAACGCCAACGACTCCCACGGCGCGACCTGCGGCCGCAACGGCCAGATCGGCATCGACCTCAACCGCAACGCCGGCACCCACTGGGGCGGCCTGGGCACCTCGCAGAAGCCGTGCGGCCAGGAGTACCTCGGCCCGGCCGCCGACTCCGAGCCGGAGAACGCCGCCCTGGAAGGCCTGTTCCGGCAGCTGTACCCGGCCGTGCGCACCGGCACCGAGAACGGCGACCCCGCCCCGGCCGAGGCCCGGGGCATGATGATCAGCCTCCATGGCGACGCGAACATGGTGCTGCTGCCCTGGGGGTTCGACCACACCGCGCACACCGGCAGCGACTTTGCGCTGCGCGCCCTGGCCACCGAGATGGGCTCGCTCACGGGGTACAAGTCCGGGCAGGCCGGCGAGATCCTGTACGACGCGTCCGGCGGCACCGACGACTGGGCCTTCGACAAGCTCGGCCTCGCCAGCTTCACCATCGAGGTCGGCGACAGCGACGGCCGCGGCTGCGACGGATTCACCCCGCCCTACTCCTGCCAGGACTCCTACTTCTGGCCGAAGATGAAACCCGCCCTTTTGTACGCCGCCCAGCACGCCGCGGCGCCGTACCGGACCACCACCGCCGTCGCCGCAGGTGAGGCCGATTCCCCGGGGGCCGACGCACCCGCGCCGGCCGGGGAGGTCTGACCTGCGGAAACGGTCCAGGCCGGCTCGATCGAGCCGGCCTGGACCCCTGGATCAGACGAGGTCGAACCGGTCCAGGTTCATGACCTTGGTCCACGCCGCGACGAAGTCCTTCACGAACTTCTCCTTCGCGTCGTCGCTCGCGTACACCTCGGCGACCGCGCGCAGCTCAGAGTTGGAGCCGAAGACCAGGTCGGCACGGGTGCCGGTCCACCTGACGCGGCCCGTGGCGCCGTCACTGCCCTCGAAGGTGTTCTGGTCCGCGGACGTCGCCTTCCACGTCGTCCCCAGGTCGAGCAGGTTGACGAAGAAGTCGTTGGTGAGCGTCCCCGGCCTGTCCGTGAACACGCCGTGCGAGGACTGCTGGTGGTTGGCGCCGAGCACGCGCAGGCCGCCCACGAGGACGGTGAGCTCGGGGGCGCTCAGGGTGAGCAGGTTCGCCTTGTCGAGCAGCAGGTACTCGGCCGGCAGGCGGTTGCCCTTGCCCAGGTAGTTGCGGAACCCGTCGGCCGTCGGCTCCAGGGCCGAGAACGACTCCACGTCCGTCTGCTCCTGCGAGGCGTCCACCCGGCCCGCCGCGAACGGGACCTCGACGGCGACGCCGCCGTCCTTGGCGGCCTTCTCCACACCCGCCGCGCCGGCCAGCACGATCAGGTCGGCGAGCGAGATCTGCTTGCCGCCGGACTGCGCCGCGTTGAAGGACGTACGGACGCCCTCGAGGGTGCGCAGAACCGTCGCCAGCTCGTCGGGCTCGTTCACCTCCCAGCCGCTCTGCGGCTGCAGGCGGATGCGCGCGCCGTTGGCGCCGCCGCGCTTGTCGCTGCCGCGGAAGGACGAGGCAGCCGCCCACGCCGTCGACACCAGCTGCGACACCGAGAGGCCCGAGGCGAGCACCTTCTCCTTGAGGGAGGCGATGTCCGCCGCGTCGACGAGCTCGTACGAACGCGCCGGCAGCGGGTCCTGCCACAGCAGCTCCTCGGAGGGAACCTCCGGGCCGAGGTAGCGCACGACGGGGCCCATGTCGCGGTGGGTCAGCTTGAACCAGGCACGGGCGAAGGCGTCCGCGAACGCCGCCGGGTCCGCCAGGAAGCGCCGCGAGATCTGCTCGTAGGCCGGGTCGAAGCGGAGCGACAGGTCGGTCGTCAGCATCGTCGGGGCGTGCTTCTTCGACGCGTCGAAGGCGTCCGGCACGGTGTCCGCGCCGGCGCCCTCCTTCGGCCGCCACTGGTGGGCGCCCGCGGGGCTCTTGAACAGCTCCCACTCGTAGCCGAAGAGGATCTCGAAGAAGCTGTTGTCCCAGGCGGTCGGCGTGTTCGTCCAGATGCCCTCGAGACCACTGGTGATCGCGTCGGCGCCCACGCCCGTGCCGTGGCTGCTCTTCCAGCCGAGGCCCTGCTGTTCCAGGGGAGCGGCCTCGGGGTCGTTGCCCACGGCGTCCGCCGGGCCCGCGCCGTGGGTCTTGCCGAAGGTGTGGCCGCCCGCGATCAGGGCGACGGTCTCCTCGTCGTTCATCGCCATCCGGCGGAACGTCTCGCGGATGTCGCGCGCCGCGGAGATCGGGTCCGGGTTGCCGTTGGGGCCCTCCGGATTCACGTAGATGAGGCCCATCTGGACCGCGCCGAGCGGGTTCTCCAGCTCACGGTCGCCGGTGTAGCGCTCGTCGTCGAGCCAGTTGGTCTCGGGGCCCCAGTACACGTCCTCGTCGGGCTCCCAGACGTCGGCGCGGCCGCCGCCGAAGCCGAAGGTCTTGAAGCCCATCGTCTCCAGAGCCACATTGCCCGTCAGGACCATCAGGTCGGCCCAGGAGAGGCTCTTGCCGTACTTCTTCTTCACCGGCCACAGCAGGCGGCGGGCCTTGTCGAGGCTCGCGTTGTCCGGCCAGCTGTTGAGCGGAGCGAACCGCTGCTGGCCGGCCCCGGCGCCGCCGCGGCCGTCGCTGATGCGGTAGGTGCCCGCGCTGTGCCACGCCATACGGATCATGAGCGGGCCGTAGTTGCCGAAGTCGGCCGGCCACCAGTCCTGCGAGGTCGTGAGCAGCTCCGCGATGTCCCGCTTCACGGCCGGGAGGTCGAGGGCGTTGAACGCCTCCGCGTAGTCGAACTCCTCGCCGAGCGGGTTCGCCACGGCCGGGTTCTTCGCGAGGATCTTCAGGTTCAGCCGTTCCGGCCACCACTGGCGGTTTCCGCCGCCCTGCGTCGGGTGCGGTGCGCGCTCGTGCGCGACCGGGCAGCCGCCTGTGCCCTCCGTCTTGGCGTCGGTGACGATTGCATCGGGGTTCTCGGACATGGCAATCCTTCTTCACTCGGTGGATCACAGTGCTCAGGAACTGCGGGCGGTGAAACGACCGGGGCACGGGCACCGGCTGACGGCCTCGGCCTTGTTGCGTTGTGAAGCCGGGGCCTGCGACTGCGGACGGGGACCGGGTCGGGGCCCTCGCCGCGAGGGTCTGGGGGACACGGCCGTTGCGGGTGGGACGGAAGTCTTCCTGTCCCTAGGCTATCGGCGGCATCGATCCTACGATGGACCAAATCCAAGTCAAGAAGTACACCAAGCCCAGATCCCTTCGGAACGCGGTTGCTCCCTGGCACACTGCGCGTGTTCCACCGAATCCCGACCCCTGAAGCGTGGACAGGTGAACCGGTATGAGTGACCTGCTCGAACGGCTGCGAGGGCGCGGCTGGCGGATGACGTCCCAGCGGCGTGTCGTCGCGGAGGTCCTGGACGGCGGCGACCACGTCCATCTGACGGCCGACGAAGTGCACGTCCAGGCGGCCGAGCGGCTCCCCGAGATCTCCCGGGCGACCGTCTACAACACCCTGGGCGAGCTGGTCTCCCTCGGCGAGGTCCTGGAGGTCTCCACCGACGGCCGCGCCAAGCGCTACGACCCCAACGCCCACCACCCCCACCAGCACCTGGTGTGCTCCAACTGCGGCACCATCCGCGACGTCCACCCCACCGGCGACCCACTGGCCGATCTCCCGGCCGACGAACGCTTCGGCTTCACCCTGTCCCGCGCCGAGATCACCTACCGCGGACTGTGCCCGGCCTGCTCCTAGACACGATCCCGAACGGCCTCCCATAGGGACGCGTTTGCGCGCGCCACCCCGTGAGAAGAGCCGTAGCCCATGAGATGAGTCATAGCCGACACCTCTTGAGCCGTGTCGAAGTTGGGCTGAACGGGTGAGCGGCGTCATCATGGCCGGATGCAGATACAGCACGTGGGCGAGGTGGTCCGGTGAGCAGGTACGACGTCACCGACGAACAGTGGGAGGGGCTCGCCCAGGTCGTTCCGCTGCGCGGCCGCAACGAATGGCCGTCCAGAGTCGACCACCAGACCATCCCCGGCGACTACGCGACCGTCGAACAACGGCGCTTCGTCGTCCTCAGGGTGCAGATCTTCGCGGACGCCCGCGAAGTCGCCGAGTACCTCATCGCACAGATCCCCGTCCTCCTCGACCTGACGGGCGCCGACCCCGAAGTCGCCAAGCGGATCCTCGACTTCAGCACCGGCGTCGTCTTCGGCCTGGGCAGCGGAATGCACCGCGTCGACCGCAATGTCTTCCTGCTCGCCCCGGCCGGCACCGAAGTGGAAGGCATCGCCGCGGCGGCCGTCCCGCACCCCTGACCCGCCCCCCATCGCCCCACCGCCCCGCCCCAGGACCGTCCCGCAGCGCTGTGCCGTCCCTCATTAGTAGGAAGGTCACCGAGGCGGAACGGTTCGTCAGTTTTACGGCTGCGTACGGTCCCAGCCATGACCACGACGACCACCAACAGTGACCGGACCGGCCGCCCCGATCGACCCACCGTCACCGAACTCAGGCTGTCCTCCTTCCGGGCACACCGCGGTGCGGCCATCCCGCTCGGCCCGCTCACCCTGGTCACCGGGCCGAGCGGCAGCGGCAAGACCAGCGTCCTCGAAGCATTCGAAGCCCTCGCCAGACTCGGCTCGGGCGCGTCGCTGGGATCCGTGTTCCGCGACCCCGCGGGCTGCGTGCCCGAACGCGCCGACGCCGACGCCCAGGGCCGCCGCGGCTTCCGCATCGGCTGCACCGTGGACGGACCCGCCGGACCCGCCCGCCTCGACCTCGCGATCCAGGCCGAACCGGAACTCCGCGTCGTCGGCGAGCGTTTGACCAGCGAAGGACAGACCCTCCTCAGCACCGCCCTGCGCGACCCGAGCCGCTCCACCGTCCAGGCGGCCTGGCACACCGCGGGCGCGGTCCCCGTCACCCGCGCACCGCTCCCCGACGACCGGCTCGGCACCGCGCTGCTGCCACTGCGCGTAGCGGGCAAGACGGAAGGGCAACTGCGGGTCCTGGCCGCCGCCGAACAAGTCGTCGTCGCCCTGCGCTCGGTGTTCGCCTGCGACCCCCAGCCCCAGCGCATGCGCGAACCCGTCGTCCCCGCCCAGGGAAGCGGTGCAGGACGATTGAGGCGCGGCTGCGACAACCTCGCCGAAGTCCTCCTGCGCACCCGCACCGAATGCGGCATCCGCCACGGCCGCCTCGTCACCGCGGCCCGCGCGGGCTGCGCCGGCCCCGTCACAGGGCTCACCACCGAGCAACTCGCCGACGGCACGTTACGAGCCGTCCTCGCTCGCGGCGCGACCCGGCACGCCACCCCCGTCGGCCGACTCGGCGAAGGCGAACTCCGCTACCTGGCCCTCGCCCTCGTCCTGCTCACCGGACCCGGCGTCCTCGCCGTCGACACCGTCGCCGAAGTACCCCCGGCCATGCAGACCCTCGCCGTGCTGGCCGACGGACTCGACCGCGCACTCGACCCCCGCCAGAGCCGCGAACTCATCGCGCTGGCCGCCGAGATGTGCGCCCGCGGCCACATCCGGCTGCTCGCCGCCGTCGGGGACGGAGCGGGGGCCCGCGAGGCCCACGGGGCGACGGTGGTAGACCTGGCACCGTGAACCAACTCGACGTACCGGCCCTGCAGCGCAGGCTCGCCGCCTTCGCCGCCGCCCGCGACTGGCAGCCCTACCACACCCCGAAAAACCTCGCCGCAGCCCTCAGCGTCGAGGCCTCCGAACTGCTCGAAATCTTCCAGTGGCTCACCCCCGAGCAGTCGGCCCGGGTGATGACCGACCCGGACAGGGCCCACCGCGTCACCGACGAGGTCGCCGACGTCCTCGCCTATCTCCTCCAACTCTGCGAGGTGCTCGGCATCGACGCGCTGGCCGCCCTCTCCGCCAAGATCGACCGCAATGAACTCCGCTTCCCCGTCCCGGGATCGCCGAAGCACCCGAACAACTCGCCGACGGACACGGAGAGTCACTCATCCGAGTGACCGAGATACTCACAATCGGCTTGCTGTGCACAGATTTCCGATTTCCTCTGGCTTTCCGAGCCACTCACGCTCACGCTAGGTAGTGGACGCGAAGCTCGGGTCCGTCGCACGAACGGGGAAATCGGATGGATGCGGTACGGCTCGTCAAACTCAGCCAACACACCCTGGCCCAGAGCAGGGCAGTGCTCGACATCGTCGGCGAGGCCTGGCAGGCCCAAGCCCTCGCCCAGGCGATCGGCGGCCACCTCGCGGCCACCGGCCCGCCGGAACTGAGGGGCGAAGCCCGCGGCCTCAGCGAAGCCGGCGGCCGGGGCTGCGCCGTCCTCGACCATCCCGGCATGCGCCGCAGCGGCATCCGGGCCGCCCAACTGACCGAAGTGACCGACCCCGCAGGCGCGTTGACATCCCTGGGCGCCCTGCTCGGCGACGTCTCGATGGCCCTCGTCTCCGTGGCCTGCGCCACCGACGAGGAGGGGCTGTACTGGCAGTGCATAGAGGCCATCGACGCCGCCGACGAATCGAGCGACCGCATCCGCGGAATGCTGCGCCGGCTCACCTTGCGAGAGCAGGAGAGATCGGGCGAAGTGCTGCGGGACGGGGCTACGGGGCCGCCGTGAGGGCGCGGGGGACGAGGGCGCGTGGGGCGAGGGCGGGAGCCCTGGGCGCTTTGGCGCGTTCCGGCGCTGACCGCTGCCGCTGCCGCTGCCGCTGCCGGACGACCGGTCACCCAGGGCCCACCCGGCCCCGGCTGTCAGCGGTCCTCGCGGTCCTCGCGGCCCTTGTGCTGTTCGCGCGCCTCGTTCCCGTGCGCCTGCTGCGCCTGCTGCGCCTCGCCCGGACCGTCGGCGGGCGGCGTGCGGTCGGTGGTGGACTGAAGGTCCGCGTCGAGCTGCGTCAGATCGGCGTTCAGCGCCGCCATCAGCTCTTCCATCTGCTGGAGCAGCCCCTTCGGCGCGCCCTTCCGCTCGACGGCGGGCTGCGGCGCCGACTGCTGCGGCACGGTTTCTTCGGGCACGGCTTCCTGGGACATGGCGGCCTCCTCGGCCCAAGCCCTCCCGCGGGGCGGACAGGGCGGAGAATCGGTCGACGCACCACAGGGCCGCCGACACGCGGGCCGGGCGGTCCGGCTCCCCCCGGGCCAACGACTGGTTGACGCCAACGTCACTGGTCAGAGGGGGCGCGAGCTGCTGGATCACTGAATATTCACCCGACCGAGCTGCCGTGGGGCGAGTGGTGGAGGCGAGGTTGACGGTGGCCCAACGGTGCAGGATGGAGGCATGGATCTTCGCATCTTCACCGAGCCTCAGCAGGGCGCCGGCTACGACACTCTCCTGACCGTCGCCAAAGCCACCGAAGACCTCGGCTTCGACGCCTTCTTCCGCTCCGACCACTACCTCCGGATGGGGTCCGCCGACGGACTCCCGGGCCCGACCGACGCCTGGATCACCCTGGCCGGACTCGCCCGCGAGACCAAGCGGATCCGCCTCGGCACCCTGATGACCGCCGGCACCTTCCGGCTGCCGGGCGTCCTCGCCATCCAGGTCGCCCAGGTCGACCAGATGTCGGGCGGCCGGGTCGAACTCGGCCTGGGCGCCGGGTGGTTCGAGGACGAGCACAAGGCGTACGGCATCCCGTTCCCGAAGGAGAAATTCGCCAGGCTGGAGGAACAGCTGGCCATCGTCACCGGACTCTGGTCCACCGAAGTGGGCCACACCTTCGACTACCAGGGCACCTACTACCAGCTCAGTGACTCGCCCGCGCTGCCCAAGCCCGCGCAGGCCAAGGTGCCCGTCCTGATCGGCGGGCACGGGGCGACCCGCACGCCGCGGCTCGCCGCGCAGTACGCCGACGAATTCAACATCCCGTTCGCCTCCATCGAGGACAGCGAGCGGCAGTTCACCAGGGTGAAGGCGGCCGCCGAAGCCGCCGGACGCAGGGCGGACGACCTCGTGTACTCCAACGCGCTGGTCGTCTGCGTGGGCAAGGACGACGCAGAGGTGGCCCGCCGGGCCGCCGCGATCGGACGGGAGGTGGAGGAACTCAAGGCCAACGGACTCGCGGGCTCGCCCGCCGAAGTCGTCGAGAAGATCGGCAAGTACGAGGCGACCGGCTCGTCCCGTATCTACCTCCAGCTGCTCGATCTCGACGACCTCGATCAGCTCGAACTGATCTCCTCGCAGGTGCTGCCGCAGCTGACCGGAGTCTGACCGTGCGGCCCGCCCGGACACTCGCCGCGGCCCTCGCGCACGGACCGGTCGTCCTCGACGGCGGCCTCTCCAACCAACTGGAGGACCAGGGCTGCGACTTGAGCGACGAGCTGTGGTCGGCCCGGCTGCTCGCCGACGATCCGCGGCAGATCCAGGCCGCGCACACGGCGTACGTACGGGCGGGCGCCCAGGTAGTGACCACCGCCAGCTACCAGGCCACGTTCGAAGGCTTCGCCCGCCGAGGGCTGAGCCGTGGCGAGGCCGAACGACTGCTGGCGGAGAGTGTGCAACTGGCGCGTTGCGCCGGAGAGTTGGGTGGGGGCGGGGAGGGGTGGGTGGGGAGGGGGAGGGGGGAGGCCCCCCGAAGCCACGCCCAGCCCCCCGAATTCTGGGTAGCCGCCTCCATCGGCCCCTACGGCGCCTTCCTTGCCGACGGCAGTGAGTACCGGGGGCGTTACGGGCTGAGCGTGCGCGAGCTGGAGCGGTTCCACCGGCCGCGGATCGAGGCGCTGGCGGCGGCGGGGCCCGATGTTCTCGCACTGGAGACGGTGCCGGATGCCGACGAGGCGGAGGCGCTGCTGCGGGCGGTCGAGGGGTGCGGGGTGCCGGTGTGGCTCTCGTACAGCATCGCGGGCGGGCGCACTCGGGCCGGTCAGGATCTGGCCGCGGCGTTCGGTCTTGCGGCGGGCCACGACCAGGTGATCGCGGTCGGGGTGAACTGCTGCAGCCCCGCCGATGCCGACCGTGCAGTGCCGCTCGCGGTGTCGGTCACGGGCAAGCCGGTGGTGGTCTATCCGAACAGCGGTGAGCGCTGGGACGCGGAGCGGCGCGGCTGGGCGGGTGGCACGACGTTCGATGCGGGGCGGGTGGGGGACTGGGTGGCGTCGGGGGCGCGGCTCGTCGGCGGCTGCTGCCGGGTCGGGCCGACGGAGATCGCGGAGTTGGCGGCCCGGGTGCGGGGCCGGTCGGCGTAAGAAACTGGCAGTCCGGCCGCTGCAGGCGCGTGGCGGGCGCGGGGTGCAGTGCCTGCTCTCGCTGGGGACGTCGTGGGAGGCGTCCGGCCGGAGCGCACCGAGCGGGCTGTTGACGAGCAAGCGTCGTCATCAACCCTTCCGCGAGCCGACCGAGCCGACCGAGCCGACCGAGCCGACCGAGCCGACCGAGCCGACCGAGCCGACCGAGCGGACCGTGCCGCCCCGCCCCGCCCCGGCCGGGCGCCTGGCGCTTCGCCGGGTGAGTGGCGCCGCCGCGGGACAGGATGGGGGCATGGGATTTCATGTCGATTCCGAGACCGGGCGGCTGCGCCGCGTCATACTCCACCGGCCAGACCTCGAGCTGAAGCGGCTCACGCCCAGCAACAAGGACGCGTTGCTCTTCGACGACGTGCTGTGGGTGCGCCGGGCCAGACAGGAGCACGACGGTTTCGCGGACGTGCTCCGCGACCGGGGCGTCCAGGTGCATCTCTTCGGAGATCTGCTGCGGGAATCGCTGGAGATCCCGGCGGCCCGCGCGCTCGTCCTGGACCGGGTCTTCGACGAGAAGGAGTACGGGCCGCTCGCCACCGGGCATCTGCGGGCCGCCTTCGACGAACTGCCCGCCGCCGATCTCGCGGAGGCGCTGGTCGGCGGGATGACGAAGCGGGAGTTCCTGGAGGGGCATCCGGAGCCGACGTCGGTGCGTTTCCACGCGATGGATCTGGACGACTTCCTGCTCGGCCCGCTGCCGAACCACCTCTTCACGCGCGACACCTCGGCCTGGATCTACGACGGTGTATCGATCAACGCGATGCGCTGGCCGGCCCGGCAGCGCGAGACCGTCCACTTCGAGGCGATCTACCGCCACCACCCGCTGTTCAAGGGGCTCGAGGCGGGGCCGTTCAACATCTGGTCGCGGGGCCAGAGCGACTACCCGTCCACCATCGAGGGCGGTGACGTCCTGGTGATCGGGAACGGCGCCGTGCTGATCGGGATGAGCGAGCGGACCACCCCGCAGGCCGTGGAGATGCTGGCCCGCGGCCTGTTCGCGGCGGGCTCGGCGCGGACCATCGTGGCGCTCGACATGCCGAAGCGACGGGCGTTCATGCACCTCGACACGGTGATGACGATGGTCGACGGAGAAACCTTCACCCAGTACGCGGGCCTGGGCATGCTCCGCTCGTACACGATCGAGCCGGGCGCGGGCGAGCAGGAGCTCAAGGTCACCGACCATCCGCCGGAGCACATGCACCGCGCGATCGCGGCGGCGCTCGGCCTCGACCGGATCCGGGTGCTCACCGCCACCCAGGACGTGCACTCCGCAGAGCGCGAGCAGTGGGACGACGGCTGCAATGTGCTCGCGGTCGAGCCGGGCGTGGTCGTCGCGTACGAGCGCAATGTCACCACCAACACGCATCTGCGCAAGGAGGGCATCGAGGTGATCGAGATCCGCGGCAGTGAGCTGGGGCGGGGGAGGGGAGGTCCGCGCTGCATGAGCTGTCCCGTCGAACGCGATGCCGTATAGTGATGCGCTCTTACGTATATACTTCCAGCGTTGCATCCCGTTCATGGCCCAGCCGTCCCCCTACCCGCCCCAGGAGCAGCCACCATGGCGACAGATCTCGCAGGCCGCCACTTCCTCAAGGAGCTGGACTTCACGGCCGAGGAGTTCCTCGGGCTCGTCGCGCTCGCCGCCGAACTCAAGGCCGCCAAGAAGGCGGGCACGGAGGTCCAGCGGCTGCGCGGCCGCAATGTCGCGCTGATCTTCGAGAAGTCCTCGACCCGCACCCGCTGCGCCTTCGAGGTGGCCGCCGCCGACCAGGGTGCGTCGACGACGTACATCGACCCGGCCGGTTCGCACATCGGCAAGAAGGAGTCCGCGCGCGACACCGCCCGCGTCCTTGGCCGGATGTTCGACGCGATCGAGTTCCGGGGCGATGCGCAGGAGACCGTCGAGACCCTCGCCGCGAACGCCGGCGTGCCCGTCTACAACGGTCTGACCGACGACTGGCACCCGACCCAGATGCTCGCCGATGTCCTCACCGTCACCGAGCACACCGACAAGCCGCTGGGCGAGGTCGCCTTCGCCTATCTGGGTGACGCCCGCTTCAACATGGGTAATTCCTACCTGGTCACGGGCGCGCTGCTCGGCATGGACATCCGCATCGTGGCGCCCAGGGCGTACTGGCCGGCCGAGGAGATCGTCGCGCAGGCCCGCGAGGCGGCCGGGGTGAGCGGCGCCCGGATCACCCTCACCGAGTCCGTCGAGGAGGGCGTCGACGGTGCGGACTTCGTGGCCACCGACGTGTGGGTGTCGATGGGTGAGCCCCAGGAGATCTGGGCCGAGCGCATCAAGGCTCTCGCGCCGTACGCCGTGACCATGGACGTGCTGCGCGCCACCGGCAATCCGCGCGTCAAGTTCCTGCACTGCCTGCCCGCCTTCCACGACCTCGGCACCCAGGTCGGCCGTGACATCCACGAGCAGTACGGGCTGACCGAACTCGAAGTCACCGACGAGGTCTTCGAGTCGCCCCACTCGGTCGTCTTCGACGAGGCCGAGAACCGGATGCACACGATCAAGGCGGTCATGGTCGCCACGCTGGGGGACCGGCAGGGGACCGAGGGCGCCGAATAGGAATGCGCGCGATTGGGTGAACATGCGCAGGGGTGGCTACTATGTCGCTTCTTGGTGGGGTCCGAGCTCGCACGCTCGGGCCCCGCTTTCTTTGTGTGCGGCCCCTGCCAGGCCGTTGTGTAGACCAGGAATGAGAACCACCCCATGCGGCGCCCCCACCTCGCCCCCCGCCCTTCCCCCGCACTGCGCATCAAATCGCCGCGCCGGCTGATCGCCGAATCCGGCGCCGACCTCGAAGGACACGGCCTGCGCCGCACCATGGGGCTCTTCCAGCTCGTGTGCTTCGGCGTCGGCGCGATCGTCGGCACCGGCATCTTCGTCGGGCTCTCCGACAGCGTCGCCAAGGCGGGTCCCGCCGTGGTCCTCTCCTTCGCGCTCGCGGCGGTGACCTGCGTCTTCACCGCGTTCTCCTTCGCCGAGCTCGGCGGCGCGATCCCGGTTTCCGGCTCCTCGTACTCCTTCGCGTACGCGACGCTCGGCGAGCGCACCGCGTTCCTGGTCGGCTGGTGTCTGCTGCTTGAGTACGGCGTCTCGGTGTCGGCGGTCGCCGTCGGCTGGAGCCAGTATCTGAACGAGCTCCTGAACAGCCTCGTCGGGTGGCAGCTGCCGGCCGCGCTCTCCGCGGGGCCGGGCGACGGCGGGGTGATCAACCTTCCGGCCGTCGTGGTCATCGTGCTCGCCGCGACGCTCCTGGTGCGCGGCGTCAGGGAGAGTGCGCGGGCCACCGCCGCGATGGCCGTGCTCAAGATCGGGATCCTGCTGCTGTTCCTGGCGATCGCGTTCACCGCGTTCAAGGCGGGCAACCTCTCGCCGTTCGCGACGCACGGCGCCGGCGGGGTCACGGCGGGCGCCTCGCTGGCCTTCTTCTCGTACATCGGCTTCGACGCGATCACCACGGCCGGTGAGGAAGTGAAGAATCCGCGCAAGAACGTGCCGATAGCGATCATGATCTGCATCGGCCTGGTCACGCTGCTCTACTGTGCGGTCGCCGTGGCCGCGATCGGCGGGCTCGGCGCGGACGCGGTCGGCGACAAGCCCGCCGCGCTCTCGCTGATCGTCAACCATGTCACCGACTCGACGTTCGGCGGCGGCGTCATCGCGTTCGGCGCGGTCGTCGCCATCGCGTCCGTCGTGCTCGCCGTGATGTACGGGCAGACCCGCATCCTGATGTCGATGTCCCGCGACGGCCTCGTCCCGCGAGTCTTCGAGCGGGTCTCGGCGAAGACCGCGACGCCGGTGGCCAACACGTGGATCGTCGCGCTGGTCTTCGCGGTCCCGGCCGCGTTCGCCTCCCTGGACGCGGTGGTCAACCTGACCACGATCGGCACCCTCGCCGTCATGGCCGTCGTGAACATCGCCGTCATCGCGCTGCGCCGCAGCGAACCGGACCTGAAGCGCTCGTTCCGGGTGCCGCTGTACCCGGTCAGCCCGATCCTGGGCGTCGGCTTCTGCCTCTATCTGATGTACGGGACCGGCTGGGCGACCTGGGTGCAGTTCGCCGTGTTCCTGCTGGCCGGCGCGCTGGTGTACGCCTTCTACGGGCGCAGCCGCTCGCGCCTGGTCAGCGCCGGCGACCCGGCAGCGTGAACCAGACCGCCTTGCCGTGCGCGGTGGGGCGGTGCCCGCAGGCCGAACTCAGCGTGCGGATGAGCAGCAGGCCTCGGCCGTGCTCCTGCCACGGGTCCGGGTGGTCGTCCGCCCCCGGCGCGGAGAGATCGCCCGGCGGCAGCGGCGAGCCGTCGTGCACCTCGACCTGGCAGCCGGATGAGAGCAGCTCCACCACCAGCTCGATCGGCGCCTCGCCCACGGTGTGCTCGACGGCGTTGGCGACGAGCTCCGCGGTGAGCAGCTCGGCGGTGTCGCTGTCGGCGGGCGCGTCGATGTCCGCGAGCGCGGTACGCACCAGGGCGCGGGCGATCGGCACGGCTGCCGTGGTGTGGGGGAGCGCTATGCGCCAGGCGGACGGCGTGGCGTCGTGGTCGGGGCCGGAGGGCTCGGGCAAGGCGGAATGTTCCGTTCGGGGTGCGGGGTGTTGCCGGGTCTGCGGGAGGCGGTGTGCCGCCTGGCGGCGCCGGGTGCGGGGGTCGTCCTGCTTTCAACCTTACGAAGCCGAGGTGCGGCCCAGTAGAGGACCCCGGCCGGGGCGGCCGGGGCCGTGGGGCATCGGCGCGAAGGACCTTGGCCTCTGGTCCCCCTCGCAGGCGTATCGCGTACTCGTGACGACAGTCACGCATGGGTGATACCTTCGTCGGGCAGGCAGCAGAAGAGGTGGCGGCACCTGCCGTCCCGCCGAAGGAGGCCGCCCGGATGAGCCCCTTTCCCAGCTCCGCATCGCCCACCGAGCACTGGCGCCATCTGCGGCTCACGGTGGCCGACGGGGTCGCGACCGTCACCCTGGCCCGGCCGGAGAAACTCAACGCGCTGACCTTCGGTGCCTACGCGGACCTGCGCGACCTGCTCGCCGAACTGTCCAGGGAGCGCTCCGTGCGCGCCCTGGTCCTGTCCGGCGAAGGGCGCGGCTTCTGCTCGGGCGGCGACGTCGACGACATCATCGGCGCCACCCTGTCGATGAACACCGCCGAGCTCCTCGACTTCAACCGCATGACCGGCCAGGTCGTCCGGGCGATCCGCGAATGCCCCTTCCCGGTGATCGCCGCGCTGCACGGCGTCGCGGCCGGCGCGGGCGCGGTGCTCGCGCTCGCCGCCGACTTCCGCATCGCCGATTCCTCGGCGCGGTTCGCCTTCCTCTTCACCAAGGTGGGCCTGTCGGGCGGCGACATGGGTGCGGCCTATCTGCTGCCCCGCGTCGTCGGCCTCGGCCATGCCACCAGGCTGCTCATGCTGGGCGATCCCGTACGCGCCCAGGAGGCTGAACGGATCGGCCTGCTCAGCGAGTTGACCGACGAGGGCCGCGCGGACGAGCGCGCCGCCGAGCTCGCCCGCCGCCTCGCCGACGGACCCGCCCTCGCCTACGCCCAGACCAAGGCGCTGCTCACCGCGGAGCTCGACATGCCCCTCGCGGCCGCCGTGGAAATGGACGCGGCGACCCAGGCCCTGCTGATGAACGGCGAGGACTACGCCGAATTCCACGCGGCCTTCAGCGAGAAGCGGCCCCCGAAGTGGCAGGGACGCTAGCGATGCCGGCCCCGCACACCGTGGGCGCCCCTCTGCGGATCGCCGTCATCGGCGGCGGCCCCGGCGGGCTCTACGCCGCGGCCCTGCTCAAGCGCCTCGGCCCCGACCGCGAGATCACCCTGTGGGAGCGCAACGCGCCCGACGACACCTTCGGCTTCGGCGTCGTGCTCTCGGACGAGACCCTCGGCGGGATCGAGCACGCCGACCCGGCCGTCTACCGTGCGCTGCGCGCCGAGTTCGTCCGGTGGGACGACATCGACATCGTGCACCGGGGGCGCACGCTCACCTCCGGCGGGCACGGCTTCGCGGCCCTCGGACGGCGCAGGCTCCTGGAGATCCTGCACGAGCGCTGCAAAGCCCTCGGCGTCGAGCTGCGCTTCCGCGCCGAGGCGCCGCCCGCCGCCGAACTCGCCACCGCCTACGACCTGGTGGTCGCCGCGGACGGCGTGCACAGCCTCACCCGCGAGGCGCACGCCGGCCACTTCGCGCCGCGCATCACCACACACCGCTGCCGCTACATCTGGCTGGCCGCCGACTTTGCCTTCGACGCCTTCCGCTTCGAGATCGCCGAGACCGGACACGGCGTGATGCAGCTGCACGGCTACCCCTACTCGGCCGGCTCCTCCACTGTCATCGTCGAAATGCGCGAAGAGGTGTGGGCGGCCGCCGGATTCGACGCGCTCGACGAAGGCGCCTCCGCCGAGTACTGCGCCAAGATCTTCACCGACGCCCTCGGCGGACGGCCTTTGCGCGGCAACAACTCCTCATGGACCGCCTTCCGGACCGTCGTCAACAAGCGCTGGTCGCACGGCAACACGGTGCTGCTCGGCGACGCCGCGCACACCGCTCACTTCTCCATCGGCTCCGGCACCAAGCTCGCCGTCGAGGACGCCCTGGCGCTTGCCGCATGCATCGAGGAGCAGCCCGATCTGCCCGCGGCCCTGGGCGCTTATGAGAGTGAGCGCCGGCCCGTCGTGGAGTCGACGCAGCGTGCGGCCGCCGCCAGCCTGCGCTGGTTCGAGGATCTTGAGCGCTGTCTCGACCAGCCCGCCCGGCAGTTCGCCTTCAACCTGCTCACCCGCAGCCGCCGCGTCACCCACGACAACCTGCGGCTGCGCGACCCCGGCTTCACCGACACCGTCGAGCGGGAATTCGGCTGCCCCCCGGGCACCCCGCCCATGTTCACCCCCTTCCGGCTGCGCGGCCTGGAACTGAAGAACCGCGTGGTCGTCTCGCCCATGGACATGTACTCCGCCGTGGACGGCGTCCCCGGCGACTTCCACCTCGTCCACCTCGGTGCCCGCGCCCTGGGCGGCGCGGGCCTGGTCATGACCGAGATGGTGTGCGTCAGCCCCGAAGGCCGCATCACCCCCGGCTGCGCCGGCCTCTACACCCCCGAACAGGCGGCGGCCTGGCGGCGGATCGCCGACTTCGTCCACCAGCAGGCGCCCGGCACGGCCTTCGGCATCCAGCTGGGCCATTCCGGGCGCAAGGGCTCGACCAAGCTGATGTGGGACGGCATGGACGAGCCGCTCGACACCGGCAACTGGCCCGTCGCGGCCGCCTCCCCGCTCCCGTACCGGCCGGGCGTCAATCAGGTCCCGCACGCGCTGGACCGCGCGGGGCTCACGGAGATCCGCGAACAGTTCTCGGCCGCCGCCCGGCGGGCCGCCTCCTGCGGGTTCGACCTCCTCGAACTGCACTGCGCCCACGGCTACCTGCTCTCCGGATTCCTCTCCCCTCTCACCAACCAACGGACCGACGGCTACGGCGGTTCCCTCGCGGCCCGGCTCCGCTTCCCCCTCGAAGTCTTCGACGCGGTGCGCGCCGTCTGGCCCACCGACAGGCCCATGACGGTCCGTATCTCCGCCACCGACTGGGCCGAGGGCGGCACTTCCGCCGATGACGCCGTCGAGATCGCGCGGGCCTTCGCCGCGCACGGCGCCGACGCCATCGACGTCTCCACCGGCCAGGTCGTCCCCGACGAACGCCCCGAATACGGGCGCTCCTACCAGACCCCGTACGCCGACCGGATCCGCAACGCGCTCGGCGTCCCGGTCGTCGCGGTCGGGGCCATCTCGTCCTGGGACGACGTCAACTCCCTGCTCCTGGCGGGCCGCGCCGACCTGTGCGCACTGGCCCGGCCGCACCTGTACGCCCCCCACTGGACGCTGCACGCCGCGGCCGAGCAGGGCTATGCGGGCCCCGGCGCGAGCTGGCCGCCGCCCTACCGCGCGGGCAGCCGCAAGCCGCCGACCGGCCGTACGGACGCCCCGCGGCCACGGCTCAGCCTGAACTGACGCACCCGCACGTACGGGCCGGGCGGGGCCTCTGCGGAAACGCCCGGCCCGGCCGCCGCACGCCCGCGCCGAAAACACTCAGGACCCCCAGGAACCATTCACGAGGCTCGTCAGTTTCTACATTGCTGTAGAAGTTTGACGACGCATGGAGAAGCACCATGGCCCTGTGGGACCGCCTCAAGGAATCCGCCACGACGATGCAGACGCAGCTCGTGGCCAAGAAGAACGACCTGAAGAGCGGCGCCTTCCGCGACGCGAGCATGGCGATGTGTGCCCTGGTCGCCGCGGCCGACGGCTCGATCGACGCGTCCGAGCGGCGCCGGGTGGCCCAACTCATCGCGTCCAACGAGGTGTTGCAGAACTTCCCGGCCGCCGATCTGCAGCGCCGCTTCGACGAGGGGCTCGACAAGCTGGCCGCCGACTTCGACTTCGGCAAGGTGGGCCTGTTGCAGGAGGTCGCCAAGGCGAAGAAGAAGCCCGCCGAGGCGCGCGCCGTCATCCAGATAGGC
Source organism: Streptomyces mauvecolor (assembly GCF_039532965.1). Classification (NCBI taxonomy): domain Bacteria; kingdom Bacillati; phylum Actinomycetota; class Actinomycetes; order Kitasatosporales; family Streptomycetaceae; genus Streptomyces; species Streptomyces mauvecolor. The sequence continues at coordinate 138,179 of NZ_BAAASQ010000034.1, forward strand.
ATCGTCATCGGCGGTGCGGACGGCGACTTCGACAAGACCGAGCAGGCTGTCGTCCGCGAGGCCTGCTATGCGCTCGGCCTGTCGCCGGTGGAGTTCGACCTGTAGGCGCCTGCAGGAGGGGAGCCGGTCGCGGGCCGGGGCGCGGGGTCGTGGTCGCGCCCTCGGGATGGCCCGTCGGCCGTGCCGTGCCCGCGCCGTCTCCGGGCGGCCCGGCTACAACGCGGAAGTCGCGTCCCGCAGAACCGTGACCAGGACCAGCGTCGCGTTCGCCGAGGACAGGGCCGAGGCCGCTGCGCCCGACGTGGCCATCCACAGGGCGAGCCCCGCCGCCGTGCCGGCGGGCGGCCAGGCGCGGCCCGGCGGCACCGGCCGCAGCAGCGCCGCCACCCTGCGCGGCACGGGCCCCGGCGCCGGCCCGGCCGCCGCGAAGGCGGGCAGCGGCGGCACCCCGCGCAGGTCGCGGCCCGGGCCCGAGGCCAGGGCCGCCTTGCCGATGGCGCGCGCCACCACCCTGCGGTCGCCCACCGCGCGGGCCGCGTCCTCGTCCGCCCAGCGCTCCGCCGTGAAGGCCACGGCGGAACGCAGCGGGTGCAGGAACGGATTGGCGCGCGCGGCAAGACCGGCCACCAGGAGGAACCGATGATGACGGCCCGTCAGATGAGCTTCCTCGTGCGCGATCAGGGCGTCGCGCTCGCGGGCGTCGAGAAGGTCCAGCATCCCGCTGGACACCACGACGCGCCCATGCGTGCGACGCCCGCCGGGCAGCGCGTACGCATAGGGCCGCTCGTCCGGCAGCACCGCCCGCCGGGACGGAGGCAGTCCGGTCAGCGCCCGGGCGGCCCCGGCCCGCACCCGCCCATGGCGCCACAGGAGGTGACCGCAGGCCACCGCGACGGCGGCCAGGACCAGGAGCGCGGCCTGCCCGACCGCCTCGTCGTACGGAACCACCGCCCGCACTTCGGGATCGGCCCAGGCGTCCGGCAGCGGATTGCCGGGCAACTGCGCGGTTCCCGCCACCATGAGAAGGAGGAGGCACAGCGTGCTGCACACCGCGAGCACCCCGCCCACCAGGGACAGGACTCGCGTCGCCGTGCGCGGATGCAGCCGTGGACCGGCGAGCCGGGCGATCGGCCAGGCGGTCAGCGGCAGCACGAGCGGCAGGACGACGAACACACCCACCGGATCAGTCCCCGGCCCCGCCGAGCAGTTCGCGCAGCAGCTGTTCGTCGTCCGGCGAGAGGTCGGTGACGAAGCTGGCGAGCACCGCGCCCCGGTCCCGCTCGGCGTCGAGCACCTTGCGCATCCGGCGGGCCGCGAGCCCCGCCTCGTCGGCCGGAATCCACACGAAGGAGCGGCCCGCGCGCTCGCGGGCCACCGCCTGCTTGGTGTGCAGCCGGGTCAGGATCGTCACGACGGTCGTATAGGCGAGCGGCTCGCCGAGCCACTCCTGCACCCAGCCCGCGGTCACCGGCCCCGGCGCCTGACGCAGCGCCGCGAGCACCCGCGCCTCCAGCTCCCCCTGCCCCCGTCGGGGGCGCCTCATCTGGTCCGTCACGTCGTCATCGTACGAGGCGGCCGCGGCCCTGGGCCCGGCAGCGCACCCCGTACGAACGCGGCGCCCGGCTCCCGGAGCAGCTCGTGAAGCCGGCCGAACACCTCGGCGGAGCGCCCGCCCGGCCAGCCGCCGGGCAGGAGTTCGGCGGGCAGCCCCGGGTCGGCGTACGGCAGCCGGCGCCAGGAGTCGAGAGCGAGCAGGTAGTCGCGGTAGGCGGCCTCGGCGTCCGTCTCGGTGAGCGTGCCGGGCCCGGTGCGGGCCCGCGACTCCCAGGTGCGCAGGACCGGTTCGTGCCGGTCGAGGAAGTCCTCGTGCTGCTTGGCGATGGCCGGCAGGTCCCACCAGCGGGCGACGGCCTCCGCGGTGGGCGCGAAGCCGAGGTGCTCGCCCCTGAACAGGTCGACGTACGGGGCGAGTTGGAGGCGTTCCAGGGTGTGCCGGGTCTCGTCGTACAGCCGGGCCGGAGCGAGCCACACGCCGGGCGCGGCCGTGCCGAAGCCGAGCCCGGCCAGGCGCGAGCGCAGCACGTGCCGCTTGCTGCGCTCCGACTCGGGGACGGAGAACACCGCGAGCACCCAGCCGTCCGAGGCCTGCGGCGAGGGGTGGGCGTAGATGCGCCGGTCGCCGTCGTCCAGGAGCTGGCGTGCGTCGGCCGACAGGGCGTACCCCGCCGTGCCCGCGGCGGTGGGCTGCGCCACGAGCAGCCCGCGCCGTTTGAGCCGGGAGACCGACGAGCGCACGGAGGGCGCGTCGACACCGACCGCCGCGAGCAGCCGGATCAGTTCGGCGACCGCGAGGGAGCCGGAGGTCTCGCGCCCGTAGGCGCCGTACAGAGTCACGATCAGAGATCGGGGAGTGTGCAGCTCGGCCACGTGATCACTCTAGTTCCCGCAGCCGGAAGCGCTGGAGCTTGCCGGTGGGCGTGCGCGGGAGCGCGTCCAGGAAGACGATCTCGCGCGGGCACTTGTACGGGACGAGTTCGGCCTTCACGAAGTCGCGCAGCAGCGCCACCGTGTCCTCGTCGCGGGCCACCCCCGGCCGCAGCACGCAGTACGCGACGACGACATGGCCGCGCCGTTCGTCGGGGCGTCCCACCACCGCGGCCTCCGTGACGTCGGGGTGGCGCAGGAGCGCGTCCTCGACCTCGGGGCCCGCGATGTTGAACCCGGCCGAGATGATCATGTCGTCGGCGCGGGCCACATACCGGAACCAGCCGTCGCTCTCGCGCACGTAGGTGTCGCCGGTGACGTTCCAGCCGTCCCGTACGTACGCGCGCTGCCTCTCGTCCGCGAGGTAGCGGCAGCCGACCGGGCCGCGCACGGCGAGCAGCCCGGGCTCGCCGTCGGGGACGGGCTGCCCCTGCCCGTCGACGATGCGGGCCTGCCAGCCGGGGACGGGCCGGCCGGTGGTGCCGGGCCGGATGTCCTCGTCCGCCGCGGAGATGAAGATGTGCAGGAGTTCGGTGGCGCCGATGCCGTTGATGATGCGCAGCCCGGTGCGCTGCTCCCAGGCGCGCCAGGTCGCCGCCGGAAGGTTCTCGCCGGCCGAGACGCAGCGCCGCAGCGCGCCGAGATCGTGCGCGTCGAGTTCCTCCAGCATCGTCCGGTACGCGGTCGGCGCGGTGAACAGGACCGATACGCGGTGCTCGGCGAGGGCGGGCAACAGCTGGCGGGGGCCTGCCTGTTCGAGCAGCAGGGCCGAGGCGCCGGCCCGCAGCGGGAAGATCACCAGGCCGCCGAGCCCGAAGGTGAAGCCGAGCGGCGGGCTGCCCGCGAACACGTCGTCGGGAGTCGGCTTCAGGATGTGCCGGGCGAACGTGTCGGCTATGGCGAGCACATCGCGGTGGAAGTGCATACAGCCCTTGGGGCGTCCGGTCGTGCCCGAGGTGAAGGCGATCAGGGCGACATCGTCCGCCGAGGTGTCCACGGCGGCGAACCGCCCGGTCGGCGCCCGCTTGGCCAGGTTCAGGAGATCGCCGGGCCCGTCACCCCCGTACGCCGTGATGCGCAGGCCGGGAGCCTCGGCCTGCTCCAGATCGGCGAGAACGCGGGCGTCGCACAGCGCGTGGCCGATCCGCGCGATGGAGCACATCACACCCAGCTCGTGGGCGCGCTGCTGGGCCAGTACGGTGACGGCGACCGCGCCCGCCTTCATCACCGCGAGCCAGCACGCGGCCAGCCACGGGGTGGTCGGCCCGCGAAGCAGCACCCGGTTCCCGGGCACCACGCCGAGCTCACCGGTCAGGACGTGGGCGATCCGGTCGACGCGGTCGCGCAGTTCCCGGTACGTCCAGACCTCGCCCTGGCCGGTGCGGAAGACGGGGCGGTCCGGGCCGAAGCGCTCGATGGTGGCGTCGAGGAGTTCGGCGCCACAGTTGAGCCGCTCGGGGTAGTACGGCCCCGGCGGGCCGAGGACCAGGTCCGGCCACTGGTCGGTGGGCGGCAGATGGTCGCGGGGAAAGGTGTCGGCGTGCGCTGAGTTCTTCAGCTCCATACGGGATCGCCCCCTTGTCGCCTCTGGAGCGTATCGTTTGGATGACGACAGTCAACAGTTCGCGATAGGGCGTTCCCTGTCGTTGTCGGAGCCGAGTGGGACAGTCGGAACCCGAGTGGGAAAGGGGTGGCCATGCCCGGATTCGCGCTGGAGCCGGACCAGCTGGAATGGTGCGGGGAACTGCGGGTGCTCGCCGGGGCGCGGCTGCGCCCCCTTGCGGACAAGGGTGAGCCAGGCCGGGTCAACCGGCCACTCGTCGAGGCACTCGGCGAGCACGGGCTGCTCGCCCGGCTCTTCGAATCCGGCGCGCTCGATCTGTGCCTGATGCGCGAATCGCTGGCGTACGCGTGCACCGAGGCGGAGACCGCGCTCGCCCTCCAGGGCCTCGGCGCGCACCCGGTCGCCGCGTACGGGACGGACGCGCAGCGCGGGCGCTGGCTGCCCGAGGTGACGGCGGGCCGCGCGGTCGCGGCCTTCGCGCTGAGCGAGCCGGACGCGGGCTCGGACGCGGCCGCGCTCAGCCTCAACGCCGTCGAGAACAGCGGGGGCTGGCGCCTCACCGGTGAGAAGTGCTGGATCTCCAACGCCCCCGAGGCCGACTTCTACACCGTCTTCGCCCGGACGACACCGGGCGCGGGTGCGCGCGGAGTGACGGCCTTCCTGGTGCCCGCCGACCGGCCCGGCTTGACCGGCGCCGCGCTCGACATGCTCTCCCCGCACGCCATCGGCAGCCTCGACTTCGACGGCGTACCCGTGAGCACCGACGACATCCTGGGCGAGCCGGACCAGGGCTTCCGGGTCGCGATGAACACGCTCAACCTGTTCCGGCCGAGCGTGGGGGCGTTCGCCGTCGGCATGGCGCAGGCGGCCCTTGACGCGACGCTCGCGCACACCGCCCGGCGCACCGCGTTCGGCGGCCCGCTCAAGGACCTCCAGGCCGTCGCCCACCGGGTCGCCGACATGGCGACGCGGACCGAGGCGGCCCGGCTCCTGGTGTACGCGGCGGCCGCCGCGTACGACCGGGGCGACGCGGGCATCGCACGCGGCTCCGCCATGGCGAAGCTGTTCGCCACCGAGACCGCGCAGTACGTCGTCGACGCGGCGGTCCAGCTCCACGGCGCCCGCGCGCTGCAACGCGGGCACCTGCTCGAACACCTCTACCGCGAGGTCCGCGCGCCCCGCATCTACGAGGGGGCGAGCGAAGTGCAGCGCACGATCATCGCGAAGGAGCTGTACCGGTGAGCCTCGATCGAGTGAACCCCGGCGCGCTGTCCCCGGCGACGGGGTTCAGTCACGCCGTCGTCGCGGCGGGGTCGCGCGTTGTCTTCCTCGCCGGGCAGACCGCGCTCGACGCCGGCGGCAAGGTGGTGGGAGCCACCCTGCCCGACCAGTTCCGCACCGCGCTGACCAACCTCCTCGCGGCGCTGGCTGCGGCGGGAGGTTCGCCGGCGGACCTCGCGCGGGTCACCGTGTACGCGACGGATGTCGCGGCCTACCGTGAGCAGGCGCGTGAACTGGGTTCCATCTGGCGGGAGTTGGCGGGGCGGGACTATCCGGCGATGGCGGTGATCGGGGTGGTCCGGCTGTGGGACAGCGAGGCGCTGGTCGAGCTGGATGGCTTCGCCGTCCTGGACTGAGCGGGGTTGGCGGCTGCTCACCCCTCCAACAACGCCCCCATCCACTCCTCCACCCCTGCCACCGACCTCGGCAGGCCGTTCGACATCAGCTGGGCGCCGTGCTCGGTGATGACCAGGTCGTCCTCGATGCGGACGCCTATGCCGCGCAGTTCGGGCGGCAGGGTTTCGTCGTCCGGCTGGAGGTAGAGGCCGGGCTCCACGGTGAGGACCTGGCCCGCCTCCAGGACGCCGTCCAGGTAGGTCTCGGCGCGGGCCTTCGCGCAGTCGTGGACGTCCAGGCCGAGCATGTGCCCGCTGCCGCACAGCGTGTAGCGGCGGTGCAGCTCGCCCGAGGCGCTCTTCAGGACGCCCCACTCCGCGAGGCCCTCCGCGATCACGGCCATCGCGGCCCGGTGGAAGTCGCGGAAGGCGGCGCCCGGCCGCAGCGCGGCGATGCCCGCGTCCTGCGCGGCCAGGACGAGCTCGTACACCTGGCGCTGGACGGGGGAGAAGCGGCCCGACAGCGGCAGGGTGCGGGTGATGTCGGCGGTGTACAGGGTGTCGGTCTCCACGCCCGCGTCGAGCAGCAGCAGGTCCTGGGCGTCGAGGCGTCCGTCGTTGCGGATCCAGTGCAGGACGCAGGCGTGCGCCCCGGACGCGGCGATCGTCTCGTACCCCGTGCCGTTGCCCTCGGCGCGGGCCCGTGTCCCGAAGACGCCTTCGAGCAGCCGCTCGCCGCGCGGGTGGGCCAGCGCGCGCGGCAGGGAGCGTACGACGTCCTCGAATCCGGCGGTGGTGTGGTCGACGGCGAGCTGGAGCTGGGCCACCTCCCAGGCATCCTTGACCAGCCTCAACTCGGAGAGCGCGGTGGCCAGTTCCGGGTCCGTGGCGGCATTGCGGCCGGGGGCCCTGGCGTCAAGACCGTCCACGTGGGCGCAGCGGATGCCCGTCAGGCGCTCGGTCTCGGCGAGGTCGGGGCGGCGGCCCACCCAGAACTCGCCGTACCTGCGGTCGCGGAAGAACTCGTCGTCGCCCTCGCCGCGCGGCGAGCGGGGCCGCAGATACAGCACGGCCTCGTGCCGTGACCCGGACGGCTCCAGGACCAGGACGTGCCCGGGCTGGTCCTCGCCGGTGAGGCCGGTCAGCCAGGCGTACGCGCTGTGCGGACGGAAGCGGTGGTCGCAGTCGTTGGTGCGGACCTTCAGCTCCCCGGCGGGCACGATCAGCCGCTCGCCCGGGAAACGGGCCGACAGCCGTGCCCGGCGGCCCGGCATGACGTCGAATCCGGGCACCCGGGCGTCCCGGGGCAGCGGAGTCGGGGCCCAGCCGCCGCTCATGAACGCGGCGAGTTCAGGGCCGATGGGAAGGTCGTGGCTGCCGGTGTTGAGGCGTGCGGGGCGCTCGGCCATCGGGTCTCCCGGGGTGAGGGGACGGGCAGGTGTGGGTACGCCGGAGTGTGCGGACGAACGGGCACACTGGGCGGAGAGTGCAATTTCACATTACTATGTCACAGCTCACAGGCCACCCCCTGAGCCCGCCCAGTGCGTGCCCGGGCACGTCGATCGAGGTCCGGGCCGCATCCGCGCGCCGGATGAGGGGCCGCGCCCGGACTTGGTCCGGACCCTTGTGGGCGCCCGCCATCCCTCAGTAAAATGTCACACACCACACTAGGGAGTTCGACCATGACGTCTGCAGCACCCCAGCGCATCCGGCCCTGGCACGGAATCCTCGTCGCGACCGCGCTTCCCCTGCGCTCCGACCTTTCCGTCGACTTCACCTCCTATGCCCAGCACGTGCGCTGGCTCATCGACAGCGGCAGCGACGGCGTCGTGCCGAACGGCTCGCTCGGCGAATACCAGACCCTCTCCGACGAGGAGCGGGCCCGCGTCGTGCACACCGCCGTCGAGGCGGCGGGCGACGGCGACCGCGTCATGGTGGGCGTCGCCGCGTACGGCAGCACCGAATCCCGCCGCTGGGCGGAGCAGGCCGCCGAGGCCGGCGCGGGCTCCGTACTGCTGCTCCCGCCGAACGCCTACCGCGCCGACGAGCGCTCGGTGCGCGCCCACTACGCCGAGGTCGCCAAGGCGGGCCTGCCCGTCGTCGCCTACAACAACCCGTACGACACCAAGGTCGACCTGACGCCCGCGCTGCTCGCCCAGCTGTACGCCGACGGCAGCATCGTCGCCGTCAAGGAGTTCAGCGGCGATGTGCGCAGGGCCTACGAGATCGCCGAACTCGCCCCGGAACTGGACCTGTTGGCGGGAGCCGACGACGTCCTGCTCGAACTCGCCCTGGCCGGAGCGGTCGGCTGGATCGCCGGCTACCCCAACGCGCTGCCCGCCGCCTGCGCCGAGCTCTACCACGCGGCCGTCGCCGGCGACCTCGCCACCGCCCGTCCCCTCTACCGGGCGCTGCACCCGCTGCTGCGCTGGGACTCCAAGACCGAGTTCATCCAGGCCATCAAGCTCTCCATGGACCTGGCCGGCCGCCCCGGCGGACCCGTCCGCCCGCCCCGCCAGCCGCTCGCCGCCGAACAGGACGCCATGGTGCGCGCCGCCACCGAGAAGGCGCTCGCCGAAGGCCACAAGTAGCCCTGAAGGGAGGCGAATCCATGCGGACCCGACACGTCTACCACGCCGTCGACTCGCACACCGAAGGCATGCCGACCCGCGTCGTCACCGGCGGGCTCGGCGTCATCCCCGGCGCCACCATGGCCGAGCGGCGCCTGTACTTCATGGAGCACCTCGATCACATCCGTACGCTCCTGATGTACGAGCCGCGCGGCCACGCGTCGATGAGCGGAGCGATCCTCCAGCCGCCGACCCGGCCCGACGCGGACTACGGCGTCCTCTACATCGAAGTCTCCGGCCTGCTGCCGATGTGCGGCCACGGCACGATCGGGGTGGCCACCGTCCTGGTGGAGACCGGCATGGTGGCGGTCACCGAGCCGGTCACCACCGTACGGCTCGACACCCCGGCGGGCCTGGTGAGCGTGGACGTGCGGGTCGAGGACGGCGAGGCCCGCTCGGTCACCCTCACCAACGTCCCCGCGTTCTGCCTCGCGCTCGACCACAAGGTGCAGGTCCCGGGCCTCGGCACGGTCACCTACGACCTGGCGTACGGGGGCAACTTCTACGCCTTCGTCGAACTCGAAGAGCTGGGCCTGCCCTTCGCGCGGGACCACAAGGACGCGCTGCTCGCCGCCGGGCTCGACATCATGGCCGCCATCAACGCCTCGGACCGGCCGGTGCACCCGGAGAACCCGGAAATCGCCGGGGTGAAGCACGTCTACCTGGCCGCACCCGGCTCGGACGCGACGCGCTCGCGGCACGCCATGGCGATCCACCCGGGCTGGTTCGACCGCTCGCCGTGCGGCACGGGCACCTCCGCGCGCATGGCCCAGCTGCACGCCCGCGGCGAACTCCCGCTCGACCGGGACTTCACCAACGAGTCGTTCATCGGTACGGAGTTCACCGGCCGCCTGGTCGGGGAGACCAGCGTGGGCGGGATCCCCGCGGTCGTGCCGACGGTCACCGGCCGGGCCTGGATCACCGGCACCGCCCAGTACTTCCTGGACCCGTCCGACCCGTTCCCGGAAGGCTTCCTGCTGTGATCCACCTCGGCGCGGACGACCTCGCGGCGCTGCTCACTCCTGCGGCGGCGGCCGAGGCCCTGGCCGCGGCCCTGCGCGAGGGCCTCGACCCGGAGCGGTGCCCGGCCAGGTCCAACCTCCCTGTTCCGGCGGGGGAGTTGCTCATCATGCCGGCCGCTTCCGCCGCGCACGCCGGTGTGAAGATCGCGGGGGTCGCGCCCGCCAACCCGGGCCGCGGCCTGCCCCGCATCACCGGCAGCTTCCTCCTCCTGGACGGCCCGACCCTCCTCCCGCTCGCGCTGTTCGACGCGGCGGCCCTGACCACCCTGCGCACCGCCGCCGTCTCGGCCCTCGCCATCGATGCCCTCGCCGGACCGGACGCGGCCCACCTGGTCCTGTTCGGCGCGGGCCCGCAGGCGTACGCCCATCTCGAATCGGCCCTGAACACCAGGGAGTTGACCCGCGTGACGGTCCTGTCGCGGACGGGCGGGGCGGCCGAACGGCTGGTGGCGTACGCCCGCGAACTCGGCTTGGAGGCGCGCGACGGGAAGCCGTCGGATGTGTCCCGCGCCGACCTCGTCATCTGCTGCACCACCGCCCACGAGCCGCTCTTCGACGGGCGGCGGATTCCCGGGCACGCCACCGTCGTCGCGGTCGGCTCGCACCAGCCGGCCGTGCGCGAGACCGACTCGGAGCTGGTGCGGCGGTCCTCGGTGTGGGTGGAGGCGCGGACGGCCGCTCTGCGCGAGGCGGGCGATCTGCTGGTCCCGCTGGCCGAGGGCGTGATCGGCGAGGACCACATCGCGGGGACCCTGGCCGATCTGGTGCGGGGCGGGGCCGAGGCGCCCGGGGACCGGCCGCGGTTCTTCAAGAGTGTGGGCATGGCCTGGGAGGACCTCGCGGTGGCGGCCGCCGCGCACCGCGCGTCAAGTCCCGTGCGGGCAGTGCCGGTTGAGGCGGAAGTGCGCGGCCCGGAACCGCCCGACGACGGAAGGTGAGATTGTACGCTGAGCCTCCGCGGATCACGGAGGAGGCGCCATGGGCGACCTGAAACAGCGCCATCTCATCGTCGCCCAGGAACGGCTGCGCGACCAGGTCGCCCACGCACTGCGCGCGGCCCTGGTCGCGGGCGAGCTGCGTCCCGGCACCATCTACTCCGCCCCCGGCCTCGCCGCCGACTTCGGCATCTCCGCGACGCCGGTGCGCGAGGCCATGCTCGACCTGGCCCGCGAAGGCCTGGTCGAGCCGGTACGCAACAAGGGCTTCCGGATCACCGAGGTCAGCGAGCGCGACCTGGACCAGTACAAGGAACTGCGCGCGCTCATCGAGGTGCCGACCGTCGGCCGCGTCACCGACACCGCGAGCGCGGAACAGCTGGAGGCGCTGCGACCGGTGGCCGAGGAGATAGTGGACCGGGCCCGCGCCCACGACCTGATCGGCTACCTCGACGCCGACCGGCGCTTCCATCTCCGGCTGCTCGGTCTCGCGGGCAATGAACGCCTCGTCGAAACGGTCGGCGACCTGCGCAAACGCTCCCGCCTGTACGGGCTCACCCGGCTCGACGAGCGCGGCGAACTCATCTCCTCCGCCCAGGAACACGTCGAGCTCCTGGACCTCATGCTGTCCGGCGACCGCCCGGCCGCCGAGGCCTGCATGGCCCGCCACCTGGGCCACGTACGGTCGTTGTGGGCCCGGGGCGGGAACGAGTAGGGGGGCGGGCCCGTGAAGGAAGCCCGCCCCGGTCCCCGTCCCCCTAGATGTCGCGGAAGATCTCGATCTGCGCCCCCACCGAGTTGAGCCGCTCGGCCAGGTCCTCGTAGCCGCGGTTGATGACGTACACGTTGCGCAGTACGGACGTGCCTTCCGCCGCCATCATGGCGAGCAGCACGACCACGGCCGGGCGCAGGGCCGGGGGGCACATCATTTCTGCGGCGCGCCAGCGGGTGGGGCCCTCCACCAGGACCCGGTGCGGGTCGAGGAGCTGGAGGCGGCCGCCGAGGCGGTTGAGGTCGGTGAGGTAGATCGCGCGGTTGTCGTAGACCCAGTCGTGGATGAGCGTCTGGCCCTGGGCCACCGCCGCGATCGCCGCGAAGAACGGCACGTTGTCGATGTTCAGGCCGGGGAACGGCATCGGGTGGATCTTGTCGATCGGCGCCTCCAGCTTGGAGGGGCGCACGGTGAGGTCGATCAGCCGGGTGCGCCCGTTGTCGGCGGCGTACTCGGCGGTGCGGTCGTGGTCGAGGCCCATCTCTTCGAGGACGGCGAGCTCGATCTCCAGGAACTCCACCGGGACCCGACGGATCGTCAGCTCGGACTCGGTGACGACGGCCGCGGCCAACAGGCTCATCGCCTCGACCGGGTCCTCGGAGGGCGAGTAGTCGACGTCGACGTCGATGTCGGCCATGCCGTGCACGGTCAGCGTGGTCGTACCGATGCCGTCGACCCGGACGCCGAGCGCCTCCAGGAAGAAGCACAGGTCCTGGACCATGTAGTTGGAGGAGGCGTTGCGGATGACGGTGACGCCGTCGTTGCGGGCGGCAGCGAGCAGCGCGTTCTCGGTGACGGTGTCGCCGCGTTCGGTCAGCACGATCGGGCGGTCGGGCGCGGTGCGTTCCACCACGGCGTGGTAGATGCCCTCGGTGGCCGTGATGTCCAGGCCGAACCGGCGCAGCGCGATCATGTGCGGCTCGATGGTGCGGGTGCCGAGGTCGCAGCCGCCGGCGTACGGGAGGCGGAAGTGGTCCATGCGGTGAAGCAGCGGGCCGAGGAACATGATGATGGAGCGGGTCCGGCGGGCGGCGTCCGCGTCCATCGCGTCGAGGTCGAGCGAGGCCGGCGGCACGATCTCCAGGTCGGTCCCGTCGTTGATCCAACGGGTGCGCACACCAATGGAGTTGAGGACTTCGAGGAGCCGGTAGACCTCTTCGATGCGGGCCACGCGGCGCAGCACGGTGCGGCCCTTGTTGAGCAGCGAGCCGCAGAGCAGCGCGACACAGGCGTTCTTGCTCGTCTTGACGTCGATCGAGCCGGAGAGGCGGCGGCCGCCGACGACGCGGAGGTGCATGGGGCCCGAGTACCCGAGCGAGACGATTTCACTGTCGAGCGCTTCACCAATGCGCGCGATCATCTCAAGGCTGATGTTCTGGTTCCCGCGCTCAATGCGGTTCACGGCGCTCTGGCTGGTGCCCAGAGCCTCGGCCAACTGCGTCTGCGTCCAGCCCCGGTGCTGCCGGGCGTCACGGATGAGCTTGCCGATGCGTACGAGGTAGTCGTCTGCCATGGGGGCAGGTTATCTCAGATATGAGATGCTGCTCGCGCTGGGGTGAGCCAACGGGGTGAGGAACCGTCAATTCCGATACTGCGGTCCTCGCGCGGGGGCGGCAAGTGGAAGGGATCCGTCCGGGGTGGGGCATGTGTGTGTATGTCGGTCGTGTCGTACGCCATGCGTGTGGAACCCGAAGTCGTGTGACCGTGTAACCCGAGGTCGAGGGTGTGGCGGGGCCGGGCGCCGACACCTCGGCGCCTGAATGGCCTCGCCCGCGCATGACCTACCGGCGGCCATGTACTAGAGTTATCTCGACATCGAGATATCTACCGAGGCGCACCGCAGCCGACGCTCGGTAAGGGTTACCTAACTTAGCCTTACCTTAGCGGATCGACAACACGTCGTGGCGGCAGGATTGTGGTGGAACGCGCACATATATGAAGGAGACTGTCGTGTCGGCGAACAGCTTCGACGCCCGCAGCACGCTGCGCGTGGGCGACGAGTCGTACGAGATCTTCAAGCTGGACAAGGTCGAGGGCTCCGCGCGCCTCCCTTACAGCCTGAAGGTTCTCCTGGAGAACCTGCTCCGCACCGAGGACGGCGCGAACATCACCGCCGACCACATCCGTGCGCTGGGCGGCTGGGACTCGCAGGCTCAGCCGAGCCAGGAGATCCAGTTCACGCCGGCCCGCGTGATCATGCAGGACTTCACCGGTGTGCCCTGTGTCGTGGACCTCGCCACCATGCGTGAGGCCGTCAAGGAGCTCGGCGGCGACCCGGCGAAGGTCAACCCGCTCTCCCCGGCCGAGCTGGTCATCGACCACTCCGTCATCGCCGACAAGTTCGGCACCAAGGACGCGTTCGCCCAGAACGTGGAGCTGGAGTACGGCCGCAACAAGGAGCGCTACCAGTTCCTGCGCTGGGGCCAGACCGCCTTCGACGACTTCAAGGTCGTCCCGCCGGGCACCGGCATCGTCCACCAGGTCAACATCGAGCACCTGGCCCGCACGGTCATGGTCCGTAACGGCCAGGCGTACCCCGACACCCTCGTCGGCACCGACTCGCACACCACGATGGTCAACGGCCTCGGCGTGCTGGGCTGGGGCGTCGGCGGCATCGAGGCCGAGGCCGCGATGCTGGGCCAGCCGGTCTCGATGCTCATCCCCCGCGTCGTCGGCTTCAAGCTGACCGGCGAGCTGAACCCGGGCACCACCGCCACCGACCTGGTTCTCACGATCACCGAGATGCTGCGCAAGCACGGCGTCGTCGGCAAGTTCGTCGAGTTCTACGGCGAGGGTGTCGCCGCCACGTCGCTGGCCAACCGCGCCACCATCGGCAACATGTCGCCGGAGTTCGGCTCCACCGCCGCGATCTTCCCGATCGACGACGAGACCCTGAAGTACCTGCGCCTGACCGGCCGCGACGCCCAGCAGGTCGCGCTCGTCGAGGCGTACGCCAAGGAGCAGGGCCTCTGGCTGGACCCGGCCGCCGAGCCCGACTTCTCCGAGAAGCTGGAGCTCGACCTCTCCACGGTCGTCCCCTCCATCGCCGGCCCGAAGCGTCCCCAGGACCGCATCGTGCTCGCGAACGCCGCGCAGCAGTTCGCGCTCGACGTGCGCAACTACGTCGAGGACGACGACGAGGCGGGCAAGGAGTCCTTCCCGGCCTCCGACGCCCCGGCCTCCGCCAACGGCGTGCCGAGCCGCCCGACGCAGGTCACCCTGGCCGACGGCACCTCGTTCGAGATCGACCACGGCGCCGTCACCGTCGCCGCGATCACCTCGTGCACCAACACCTCGAACCCGTACGTCATGGTCGCCGCGGCTCTCGTCGCGAAGAAGGCCGTGGACAAGGGCCTGACCCGCAAGCCGTGGGTCAAGACCACCCTTGCCCCGGGCTCGAAGGTCGTCACCGACTACTTCGACAAGGCCGGCCTCACCCCGTACCTCGACAAGATGGGCTTCAACCTCGTCGGGTACGGCTGCACCACCTGCATCGGCAACTCCGGTCCGCTGGACGAGGAGATCTCGAAGGCGATCAACGAGCACGACCTCGCGGTCACCTCGGTGCTCTCCGGCAACCGCAACTTCGAGGGCCGGATCAACCCCGACGTCAAGATGAACTACCTGGCGTCCCCGCCGCTGGTCGTCGCGTACGCCATCGCCGGTTCGATGAAGGTCGACATCACCACCGAGGCGATCGGCACCGACACCGAGGGCAACCCGGTCTTCCTCAAGGACATCTGGCCCACCGAGGCCGAGGTCAACGACGTCGTGGCCAACGCCATCGGCGAGGACATGTTCAACAAGTCCTACCAGGACGTCTTCGCGGGTGACGCGCAGTGGCAGTCGCTGCCGATCCCGACCGGCAACACCTTCGAGTGGGACGCCGAGTCGACCTATGTCCGTAAGCCCCCCTACTTCGAGGGCATGACGATGGAGACCACCCCGGTCTCCGACATCGCCGGCGCCCGCGTCCTGGCGAAGCTGGGCGACTCGGTCACCACCGACCACATCTCCCCGGCCGGTGCGATCAAGGCCGACACCCCGGCCGGCAAGTACCTCACGGAGCACGGCGTCGAGCGCCGCGACTTCAACTCCTACGGCTCGCGCCGAGGCAACCACGAGGTCATGATTCGCGGCACTTTCGCGAACATCCGCCTGCGCAACCAGATCGCGCCGGGCACCGAGGGCGGCTTCACCCGCGACTTCACCGTCGACGGCGCCCCGGTCTCGTTCATCTACGACGCCTCGCAGAACTACCAGGCCGCCGGCATCCCGCTGGTCATCCTGGCGGGCAAGGAGTACGGCTCGGGCTCGTCCCGCGACTGGGCCGCCAAGGGCACCGCGCTGCTCGGCGTCAAGGCCGTCATCGCCGAGTCGTACGAGCGCATCCACCGCTCGAACCTCATCGGCATGGGCGTCCTGCCGCTCCAGTTCCCGGAGGGCGCGACCGCCGCCTCGCTCGGCCTGACCGGCGAGGAGACCTTCTCCTTCACCGGCGTGACCGTCCTGAACGACGGCAGCACCCCGCGCACGGTCAAGGTCACCACCGACACGGGCGTCGAGTTCGACGCGGTCGTCCGCATCGACACCCCCGGTGAGGCGGACTACTACCGCAACGGCGGCATCATGCAGTACGTGCTGCGGAACCTGATCCGCAACTAAGCACCCAACGAGCAAGGCCCGCACCCCGGTTGGGGTGCGGGCCTTACTCGTGCGCGGTGTTCTGCATCAGATCGATCAGAACATCAGGCGCATGCCGTTCCAGCCGGTGCCGACCTTGACGCGGTCCTTGAAGGGGGCGCCGTTGGTGGTGCCGGTGCCGGAGTAGAACCACAGGCCGCCCGACGTGTCGCGGCCCACGAGATCCGCCTGACCGTCGTTGTCGAGGTCGCCGATGCCGACCAGGTGGTTGTACGTGTTCCAGCCACCGCCGAGCTTGACGCGGTTGCCGAACGGGGCGGCCCAGTTGCCGGTGCCCGGGTACAGCCAGGCGACGCCCGAGTTGTCGACGGCGATGATGTCGGCCTTGCCGTCGCCGTTCATGTCGCCGCGACCGGCGATCTTGGTCATGGCGCCCCAGCCGGCACCCAGCTTCACGGGCGGGGTGAACGAGCCGTCGCCCTTGGCGGTGTAGAGCCACAGCACGCCGCCCTTGTCGCGGGCGAGCAGGTCGTCGTTCGGAGCGCCGCCCAGGTCGCCGGGCGTGAAGACGCGGTTGTAGGCGTTCCAGCCCGCGCCCAGGTCCTTGGTACCGGTGCCGTAGTTCGCGTAGATCAGGTGGCCGTCCGTCGACTTCACGTAGAAGCCGTCGGCGTCGCCGTCCTTGTTGTTGTCGTACTGGGTCGCCTCGGAAATGGAGTCCCAGCCGTAGGTGTTGTGCCAGCGCTCGCCGAAGCCACCCCGGCCGTTCGGCGGGTAGTTCCACAGGTCGCCTGCGCCGTCGACGGCCATGAGCTCGAAGCTCTCGGCGGATGCCCCGAACCCGGAGGCGTACGGCGCGGACCGCTGCTGGCTCTTGGCCTTCGGCTTGACGTGCTGGCGGGCCTCGCCGGCCGCGTCCTTGGCGGAGGCGGCACCGTCGGCGACCGCGGTGCCCGCGGTGGTGGCGACGAGTGCTGCGGCGATGGCGGCGACGGCTATGCGGGAGGCGGTCCGCCCGTGCTTACGGCCAGTGAAAAGGGCCACGTGTTACTCCAACATGCAAAAAGCGAAAGATACACATCTGGTCAAGATGCGGTGAGCGCCCTTTAGGCACTCTTTACGAGATCTTCGCATAGGGCATACCTAGTCCCCGCATCCGGGGGTGACTTGTCCGCACATACGAGACAAGGCCCGTACTCCGCGGGGGAGTACGGGCCTTGTTCGGGTACTGCCGGTGGATCAGAACATCAGGCGCATGCCGTTCCAGCCGGTGCCGACCTTGACGCGGTCCTTGAAGGGCGAGCCGTTGGTGGTGCCGGTGCCCGCGTAGAACCACAGACCGCCGGAGGCGTCGCGGCCGACGAGGTCGACCTTGCCGTCGAAGTCCAGGTCGCCGAGGCCGACGAGCGTGTTGTACGTGTTCCAGCCCGCGCCGAGCTTGACGCGGTTGCCGAACGGGGCGGCCCAGTTGCCGGTGCCCGGGTACAGCCAGGCGACGCCCGAGTTGTCGACGGCGACGATGTCGGCCTTGCCGTCACCGTTCATGTCGCCACGACCGGCGATCTTGGTCATGACGCCCCAGCCGGCACCCAGCTTGACGCGGGGGGCGAAGGAGCCGTCGGCGTTGGCGGTGTAGAGCCACAGGACGCCGGCCTTGTCGCGGGCGATCAGGTCGTCGGCCGGAGCCCCGCCCAGGTTGCCCGCGGAGAAGACGAGGTTGTAGGCGTCCCAGCCTGCGCCCAGGTCCTTCGGGGTGCCGTCCACGCTGTCGTAGACCAGGTGGCCGTTCGTGTACAGCTCGTAGAAGGCGTCGAAGGCGCCGTCCTTGTTGTTGTCCACCTTGGTGACCTGGCTGAACTTGCTGTAGTCGCCCAGGGCGACGCGCTCGCCGAAGCCGCCCGTACCGTTCGGCGGGTAGAGGTAGGCCTGGCCCGAGCCGTCCGCCGCGATCAGCGGGAACGTTTCGGCAGCCGGGGTCTCGTCGCCCGCAGCGAAGGAGCTGTTGGCGGAGGAGCCGGACTGCTTGGCCTTGGCGGCCTTCTGCGCCGACTGGGCCGTCTTTGCCGCGCTGGACGGCGCGCTGTCCGCGGAAGCCGCGCCCGCGGTCGTGCCCACCAGGGCGGCGGCGATCGCCGCGACGGCGATGCGGGACAGGGCGCGACCGCCCTTACGGCCGGAAAGTATGGCCACGTATTTCTCCATGTCGAGGAAGAGACGCGCTGCGCCTGATCGAGGCGCAACGCGAGATCTTCTGGATCCTTTCACGCGATCTTTGCGTGTCAACTAGTTTGCGGACGCTGTGAGTAGCTCGACTTCGGCCAGCGAAGTGGTCGTTGTGGGGACGAGTCGGTAATGGGTGTAGGAACCGGGTGAATGGATGGAGAACACCCGGGTCTGCCGGTCCCAGGCGAAGGATTCTCCGGATCGCCTGTCCAACTCTGTCCATTTCGTTCCGTCTTGTGATCCTTCGAGGACCCAAGCGGATGGTGCCTTTCCGGCTGTGGCCGAGGTCAGCGTGTACTGGGTGGCCTTCGTGGCCTTGCTCACCGGGAGGTCCGTCGGCCCGAATTCGGCCGATGTCGCCGAGGAGTTGTCGAACAGGGGGCCGGAGCCGGTGATCGCGTCGCTCGCGGGGGAGGGCACCTTGTCGTCCTTCGTGATGGAGACCGGCGCCGCGTTCTTGCCGGTGCCCCACGACGAGGGGTGCGCGCCCATGGTGAAGTCGAGCGTGCCGCCGCGCGCGAGCAGGTCGTGCGGGAGCGCCGTCGAGTTCCACGGCTTCCCGTCGACCTTCAGGGACTGCACATACACGTTGCGCTCGCTGTTCTTAGGCGCCTTCACGACCAGGTCGCGGCCGTTCTCCAGATGGACGGTCGCCTTCGTGAACAGGGGCGAGCCGATCGCGTACTCGCCGCTGCCCATCACCAGCGGGTAGAAGCCGAGCGCCGAGAACACGTACCAGGCCGACTGCTCGCCGTTGTCCTCGTCGCCGTGGTAGCCCTGCCCGATCTCGCTGCCGTTGTACAGGCGCCGCAGCACCTCGCGGATCTTCTCCTGCGCCTTGTAGGGCTGACCGGCCGCGTCGTACATGTACGTCACGTGGTGGGCGACCTGGTTGGAGTGGCCGTACTGGCCCATCCGCACGTCCCGCGCCTCGGTCATCTCGTGGATGACGCTGCCGTACGAACCGGCGAACTCCGGCGACGCGGTCTCCGGCGTCGAGAAGTAGGCGTCCAGCTTCTTGGCGAGGCCCGCCTGGCCGCCGTACAGATTGGCCAGGCCCCGCGAGTCCTGCGGGGCGGTGAAGGCGTAGCCCCACCCGTTGGTCTCGGTGTAGTCGTAGCCCCACACACGCGGGTCGAACGTGGCGCTGTCCACGCGCCACTGCCCGTTCGCGTCCTTGCCCTGGAAGAAGCCCGCCTTGGCGTCGAAGAGCTTCACGTAGTTCTGGGCACGGCCCATGAAGTACGCCGACTCCTCCTTGTAGCGGGGCTTCTTCGTCTTCGCGTACAGCGCCTGGCCCATCTTCGCGAGGCCGTAGTCGTTGACGTAGCCCTCCATCGACCAGGACAGGCCCTCGGGCGTGGAGGTCGGGGCGTAGCCGAGGAAGGGGGAGGTGTCCATGCCCTTGCGGCCCACCCCGGAGGAGGGCGGTGCGACGGTGGCGTTCTTCAGGGCGGCCTCGTACGCCGCCTCTGCGTCGAACTTCACGCCCTTGACATAGGCGTCCGCGAAGGCCACGTCCGAACTGGTGCCGGTCATCAGGTCCGCGTAGCCGGGCGAGGACCAGCGGGAGATCCAGCCGCCGTCCTTGTACTGCTGCACGAAGCCGTCGACCATCGCGCCGGCCTTCTTCGGGGTGAGGAGGGAGTAGGCGGGCCAGGTCGTCCGGTAGGTGTCCCAGAACCCGTTGTTGACGTACACCGTGCCGTCGACGACCTTCGAGCCGGTGTGCGTGGGGGTGTCCTCGCCGGTCTTCGGCGAGAAGGGGCTGGCGTACTGGTTCTTCGTACCGACCTTCTCGAAGCCGGAGTTGGGGTACAGGTAGAGGCGGTAGAGCGAGGAGTACAGGGTGGTCAGCTGGTCGTGCGAGGCGCCCTCGACCTCGATGCGGCCCAGAATGTCGTCCCAGGCCTGCCGCGCCCGGTCCTTGATCCCGTCGAAGCCGGCCTTCGCGGGGATCTCGGCGGCCAGGTTGGCCTTCGCCTGGTCCACACTGATGAGTGAGGTCGCCAGGCGCAGGGTCACCGTGCGGTTCTTGCCGGGGTTGAAGCGGGCGTAGCCCGTGACGTCGGCGCCCCCGCCGCCCGGCAGCTTGCCGCTCGCGGTCACGGGCGTGTCGAAGACGCCGTACACGAAGAGCCGTCCGGCGCCGGTGGACAGGCCGCTCTTCACGTCCGAGTAGCCGGTGAAGGAACGCGTCGCCGGGTCGAGGGCGAGGCCGCCCTGGTTGGTGACGTTGTCCAGGATCAGGCTCGCGTCGTCACCGGGATAGGTGAACCGCATCATCGCCGCGTGATCGGTCGGCGTGATCTCGGTCCTGAGCCCGTTCTCGAAGGTGACGCCGTAGTAGTACGGCTTGGCGGTCTCGTTCTCGTGCCTGAACGGCAGCGCGCGGGCGGTCCGGGAGGCGTCGGGGGTGCCGGCCGCCGCCGACGGCATCACCTGGAAAGTCTGCCGGTCGCCCATCCACGGGCTCGGCTCGTGGCTGGCGCTGAAGGCCTCCAGGGTGGGCAGGTTGTCGGCGTTGTTGCGCCGCGCGTAGTCGTACAGCCAGTCCTGCGAGCCGGCGTTGGTGACCGGGGTCCAGAAGTTGAAGCCGTTGGGAACGGCGGTCGCGGGAAAGTTGTTGCCGCGCGAGAACGAGCCGCTCGAATTGGTGCCGCGGGTGGTCAGCGCGTAGTCCGAGAGGTGCGCGAGCGGCTTCTCGGGCTGCTTCGGCGCGATCGAGAGGTCGTCGATCCAGCCCTGGAACTTGGCCGGCCCCTTGGGGGAGTCGTACGCCACCAGGATCCGGTCCACCGTCCTGCCCGCGGCGACCGTGCCGATCACCGAGGACACCTGGTTCCACTGGTTGACGTAGAGCGTCTTGGCGGCGCCCTGGCCCTGCGGGCTGAGCAGCCCGCCGTGCGAGTCCAGCGCCTTCAGGTCACTCAGATAGGTGCCGTCGGTGAAGGCCAGGTCCACGGACACGTTGGTGGCCGGGTAGGTGAGGTCGGTCTCCGTCATCGAAGGGAAGATCTTGTAGTCGAGCTCGGTGTCCCGGCCGACGGGGAGATCGACGTCGAAGACCTTGTTGTACGAGTAGGCCCGGCCGTCCGCCTTGTGGGTGCCCGCGTAGCGCAGCGCCCGCTTCCCGGTGAAGCCCGCGTTGGCCTTGGCGGTGGGGGAGCCGCCGGGGCCCCGGTCGGGCATGGTGCGCATGTCCGGCGGGATCGGGGTGCTGGTGTCCCCGTTGGAGAACTGGACATCGGCGAGCTGGGTGATGGGGGCGCCGCCGTTGGCCGTGATCTCCAGGCGGTAGTGCGCGTACGCCGTGGTGTTCGCGACATCGTACGTCCTGGTCTGGAAGCGGTCCTTGAAGCTCTCGCCGGTGCGGCTGTCCAGGGTCTTCCAGTCCTTGCCGTCCGCCGAGCCCTTCAGCGTCCAGTCCTTGGGGTCCCGCTCGGGGGCGTCGTTGGCGGACGTCAACGCGTAGGTGACCGTCTTCACCGGTTCGGACAGATCGAATTCGAGCCAAGCCGTGGGCTGGAAGGCGAGCCATTTCGTGCTGGGCTGCCCGTCGACGAGATTCTCCTTCACCTCGCCGCCGTCGGTGTTCTCGGCGCTGGCCCGGACGTCGGTGACCTTGTCCGTCACATTGCCCGGTATGCCGCTGGTGAAGCCACCGTCGACGCCCGAGGCCCGCGGGTGCCCCGCGCGGTCCGTATCGACGGTATTGGTCCAGTCCGGCTGTGGCTGCCCCGTTTCGAACGAGGTGCTGAACCGGCCGCCGTTCTGCGGCGGTTGGGCGGTCGCGGACGGCGCCCCGACGGCGGACTGCGCCGTCACTACGAGCAGGAACGAGGCCGCCACCAGGGCGGCCGCCGGTCCTCGTCGGTACCGGGATCTGGGCAGCATGAGGGCCCTTTCCTTCGGCGCAAGCCGGTCTCGTCCGGCAGGTGCGAGGTGGACAACGTTGTCAGAGTGGAAACGCAGGATCCAGTAGCGCGGCAAGTGCAGGTTGGTGTCAAGGGCGTTGGGAAGGAATGGATGGCCTGAATCGTCAGGGGCAATGCAGACGTCAAGGTGTGTAATGCGCGTCAAAAGGAGCAGCCTCATCCACATTGGTACGTACCAATGGACATATCCGCGAGGTCTCAACTCGGGAAAGACTGTCGGCCAACCCTGCTTTCGATCTTGCTCAGTTGACGGGAAGTGGACTATACCTGTCGGCGTCCGGGCAACCCGCTGAACGCGGGCGGGGGAACCGCGTGCGGGCCGGTCGGCCCGGGACCGGGCAGCCTCCGCGATGGATGTACGGCATCACTCACGCTTCAACTGTTCGCGGGCGTCGGCGGATTCCGCTGCACCGCATGAGTCCTGGAGAAGGCGAGGACTTGAGCATGGGATCCGAGATCAACCGCCGTGACGCACTCAAGCGGGCCATGGCAATCGGCCTGCTGGCAGTGCCGGCGACGTCACTGCTGAGCGCGTGTGCCAGTTCCGACGGCGGTGACAGCACCAAGAAGCCGAGCTCCCAGGGAACCAAGTCGGCGGACAATCCGCTCGGCGTCAACAAGGGCACCGCCCTTGAGGCGTTCGTCTTCAAGGGCGGATTCGGCGACGACTACATCAAGTCCGCCGAAGCCGACTACAACGCCAAGTACGGCATCACCATCAAGCACACCGGAACGCAGGCCATCGGCCCCAAGCTCCAGCCGCGTTTCGCGAGCAGCACCCCGCCGGACTTCATGGACAACTCCGGCGCCGACAACCTCGACACCGCCGCCCTCGCCAAGACCGGCAAGCTCCAGGACCTCACCCCGCTCCTGGACGCGCCGACCATCGACGACCCGTCGAAGAAGGTCCGCGACGTATTGATCGCCGGCACCGTCGAGCAGGGCCAGTTCGGTTCCAAGGAGATGTACGCGTTCAACTACGCGTTCACCGTCTACGGCAGCTTCTACTCCAACAAGCTGTTCAAGGAGAAGGGCTGGACGTATCCGCAGACCTTCTCGGACATGCTGGCGCTCTGCAAGAAGATCAAGGCCGCGGGCATCGCCCCCTTCACGTACCCGGGCAAGTACCCCTACTACGTGCACTTCGATCTGCTGCACCAGATCGGCAAGGTCGGCGGCAAGGAAGCCCTCAACGCGATCGACAACCTCGACGACGGCGCCTTCAAGACCGACGCGGTCAAGGAAGTCATCACGTACTACGAGGAGCTGGCAGGCCAGGGCTACTTCCTGCAGGGCTCCGAGGGCATGACGCACATCCAGATGCAGACCGCCTGGACGCAGGGCCGTGCCGCGATGGTGGCCGACGGCTCCTGGGTGGAGAACGAGGCGGCGCCCACCATGCCGAAGGACTTCGACCTCGCGGTCGGCTCCCTCATCGGCTCGGGCCCGGGCGACAAGCTGCCCTTCGGCACCCTGTACGCGGCGGCCGGCGAGCCGTTCATCGTCGCCAAGGACGGCAAGAACCCGACCGGCGGCATGGAACTGCTTCGCATCATGCTCAGCAAGAAGCAGACCACCAACTTCACCAACGCCATCAAGTCGCTGACCTGCGTCCAGGGCGCCGCCGACGGTCTTTCCCTGACCCCGGGCCTGACCTCGGCGAACGCCGCTCTGAAGGCGGCCGGGTCGAATGTGCTCAACTCCCGGCTGCAGGACTGGTACAAGAAGCTCAACAACGAGACCCTCGGCAACCTGACGCTCGACCTGCTCACCGGCAAGATCAAGGCGGCCGAGTGGATCGACAAGGCCCAGAAGGCGTCGGACGACACCAAGAAGGACTCCTCCGTCCCGAAGTTCAAGCACCTCTGACGAGGCCGCTTACCACTACTGGCTGAGACGAGAGCGACCGGCGACATGCGACACGGCAAGTACCGGTTCATCATCGGATTCCTGGCAATTCCCCTGGCGCTGTACGGGGTCCTTGTGATCTCGCCGTTCCTCCAGGACTTCCAGATTTCGATGACGAGCTGGAGCGGACTGACCCCCGAGAAGAACTTCATCGGTCTTGACAACTATCAGAAGCTGATCCACAACGACCTCTTCTGGAAGGCGTTGTGGCACAACGTCCTTCTGCTCCTCTTCGTGCCGGTCGTCACGTTGGCTTTCGGTCTCTTCTTCGCCTTCATGCTGAATGTCGGCGGCCGTCGCAGAGGTTCTGCGGGGGTCGCCGGCGTGCGGGGCTCCGGCCTCTACAAGGTGATCTTCTTCTTCCCGCAGGTTCTCTCGATCACGATCATCGCGATCCTGTGGCAGCAGATCTACAATCCCGATCCCCAGAACGGGATGCTCAACTCCCTTCTGGCGGACATCGGTCTGAGTTCGCTCCAGCAGTCCTGGCTCGGCGATTCCAATATCGCGCTGATCTGCATCATGGTCGTGATGGTGTGGGCGAACGTCGGCTTCTACGTGGTCCTGTTCTCCGCCGGAATGGCCTCCATTCCGGGCGAGATCTACGAGGCGGCCCTGCTGGACGGCGCCTCCCGGGTCAAGACGTTCTTCCGGATCACCCTGCCGCTGCTGCGGGACACCGTCGCCACCGCCTGGGTCTACATGGGCATCATCGCCATGGACGCCTTCATCTACGTACAGCTGATGTCCGTGAATGTCGGCGGCCCCGACGAATCCACCGACGTGGTCCCGCTGCTCCTCTACAAGACGGCGTTCCGGGACAACAGCCAGTACGGAATGGCCGCGGCCATGGGTGTCGCGATGCTCATCGTGACCCTGGTGTTCGCCGTTCTCAGCATGCGTCTTTCGCGCCGCGAGCGCATCGAATTCTAGGGATGGCGCGATGACGACCGAAACGATGAAGACGGCCGGCGAGCAGTCGTCCGCGCCCGCCGCCAGCGCCGCCCGCTGGAAGTGGCGCAGCAGCGAGGGAGGCGTGCTCAACGCCTTCTCCCACGTGTTCCTCCTGGTCTGGGCGCTCATGGTGGGCGTGCCCCTGCTGTGGGCGCTGTGGAGCTCGTTCAAGACCTCCGGCGACATCCTGACCCACCCCTGGGCGCTGCCCAGCGAGTTCCACTTCGACAACTGGTCGCGGGCCTGGAGCAAGGCCAACATCGGGCAGTACTTCCTCAACACCGCGTTCGTGGTGGGGCTTTCGACCTTCGGCACGATGCTGCTCGGCTCCATGGCGGCCTATGTGCTCGCCCGGTTCGAGTTCCCCGGCAACCGGTTCATCTACTTCCTGTTCGTCGGGGGCATGGCCTTCCCCGTGGTGATGGTGCTCGTACCGCTCTTCTTCGTCACGAAGAACCTGGGCATCCTGAACACGCTGCCCGGGCTCGTCCTGATCTACATCGCGTACTCGCTGCCGTTCACGGTGTTCTTCATGACGGCGTTCTTCCGTACGCTGCCGACCACGGTCGCCGAAGCCGCTCTGATCGACGGGGCCTCGCACACCCGCACGTTCTTCCAGATCATGCTGCCGATGGCCAAGCCCGGCATCATCAGCATCGGCATCTTCAACGTGCTCGGCCAGTGGAACCAGTACCTGCTGCCCCTGGTGCTCAACCAGGGCGACACCAAGAACTGGGTGCTCACCCAGGGCCTCGCGGACCTGGCCGTGCAGCAGGGCTACCAGGGCGACTGGGGAGCGCTCTTCGCGGGGCTCTCGATCGCGATGCTGCCCGTGCTCGCCGTCTACATCGTCTTCCAGAAGCAGGTCCAGGCGGGCCTGACGGCGGGAGCGCTCAAGTAGGCGAACCGTAGCTCCGCCCTCTTTCCCCGACCGCCCGCGGGCCCCGTGCCCGCGGGCGGTCGCGCGTTTCCGCGCCCCGCTCCGCATCTGCTCAGGTCTTGACGGGAGACCACCCAGAAGGCTGAGCTTAGAGTTCACATGTTGGAGAAAAGACGGGGCCTCATTGCTGCGGCTCCGTGCGGGGACGGCCGTCGTGCCGTCCGCCTACGGCGGGAGTGGATGAGTCGATGGAGACTCCGGGGTCGCAGACGTCACTGCACCGGGCCAACCTTGAGCGGGTCGTACGCGCCGTGCGGATGGCGGGCTCGCTCACCCAGGCCGAGATCGCCAGGACGACCGGCCTCTCCGCGGCCACGGTCTCCAACATCGTCCGCGAGCTGAAGGACGGCGGGACCGTCGAGGTCACCCCCACCTCGGCCGGCGGCCGGCGGGCCCGCAGCGTCTCGCTCAGCGGCTCGGCCGGCATCGTCATCGGCGTCGATTTCGGCCATACGCACCTGAGGGTGGCGGTCGGCAACCTGGCCCACCAGGTGCTCGCCGAGGAGTCCGAACCGCTGGACGTCGACGCCTCCTCCGCGCAGGGCTTCGGCCGGGCGGAGGAGCTGGTCAAGCGGCTGATCGCGGCCACCGGCATCGGCCAGGACAAGGTCATCGGCGTCGGCCTCGGCGTGCCCGGCCCCATCGACGTGGAGTCCGGCACGCTCGGCTCCACCGCGATCCTGCCGGGCTGGACCGGCATCAACCCCAGCGAGGAGCTCTCCGGGCGCCTCGGCGTGCCGGTGTACGTCGACAACGACGCCAACCTGGGCGCGCTCGGCGAGCTGGTCTGGGGCGGCGGGCGCGGGGTGCGCGACCTGGCGTACATCAAGGTCGCGAGCGGTGTCGGCGCCGGTCTGGTGATCGACGGGCAGATCTACCGGGGACCCGGCGGCACCGCGGGCGAGATCGGGCACATCACCCTGGACGAGTCGGGCCCGGTCTGCCGCTGCGGCAACCGCGGCTGCCTGGAGACCTTCACCGCGGCCCGCTATGTGCTCCCCCTGCTGCAATCCAGCCACGGGGCGGACCTGACCATGGAGCGTGTGGTCCAGTTGGCCCGCGAGGGCGACCCGGGCTGCCGCCGTGTCATCGCCGACGTCGGACGCCACATCGGCAGCGGCGTCGCCAACCTCTGCAACCTCCTGAACCCCAGCCGGGTCGTCCTCGGCGGCGACCTCGCGGAGGCCGGAGAGCTCGTTCTCGGGCCCATCAGGGACTCCGTGTCGCGGTACGCGATCCCCAGCGCCGCACGGCAGTTGTCGGTTCTTCCGGGGGCGCTCGGCGGCCGCGCGGAAGTGCTCGGCGCGCTCGCTCTCGTACTCAGCGAAATGGGGGATTCGACCCTGTTGGACAGTGCACTCCCCGCCTCGGCGCCTGCCTTCACTTAGATAACGGATGGCACCGTTGTCATCTCGTTAAGGATTTACTCCTTGACGGTGGGCTTAACGCCGAGTTGACTTCCAGCCACCTCGGCCGCAACGTCGCGGCCTCGTCAGGGAGGTTTCTGAAGTGAACACGAACATGCGTCGTGCCGCTGTAGCCGTTGCCGCCACCGCGATGGCCGTCTCGCTCGCCGCCTGTGGCAGTGCCAAGGAGTCCGGCGGCGGCACCAAGTCGTCCGGCAGCTCCAAGAAGGGCGACGACCTCAAGATCGGTCTGCTGCTCCCCGAGAACCAGACCGCGCGCTACGAGAAGTTCGACAAGCCGCTGATCGAGGCCAAGGTCAAGGAGCTGACCAACGGCAAGGGCCAGATCGTCTACGCGAACGCCAAGCAGGACGCGACGACCCAGAACCAGCAGGCCGACACGATGATCACCAACAAGGTGGACGCGCTCATCGTGGACGCGGTCGACTCCAAGGCCATCGCGGGCTCGGTCAAGAAGGCCAAGGACGCCGGCATCCCGGTCGTCGCCTTCGACCGCCTCGCCGAGGGCCCCATCGACTCCTACGTGTCCTTCGACAACGAGGAAGTCGGCCACGTGCAGGGCAAGGCCCTCCTCCAGGCCCTGGGCGACAAGGCCAAGTCCGGCGACATCGTCATGATGAACGGCGCCGTCACCGACCCGAACGCCGCGCTCTTCAAGAAGGGCGCCCACGCCGAGCTCGACGGCAAGGTGAACATCGGGAAGGAGTACGACACCAAGGAGTGGAAGCCCGAGAACGCCAACTCCAACATGGAGGCCGCGCTCTCCGCCCTCGGCAAGGACAAGGTCATCGGCGTCTACTCCGCCAACGACGGCATGGCCGGCGGCATCATCACCGCCCTCAAGGCGGCCGGCCTCTCCAAGCTCCCGCCGGTCACCGGCCAGGACGCCGAGCTCGCGGGCGTGCAGCGGATCATCTCGGGCGAGCAGTACATGAGCGTCTACAAGTCCTACCCGCAGGAGGACGCCATCGCCGCCGAGATGGCGGTCAAGCTCGCCAAGGGCCAGGACCTCGGCTCGCTGGACGCCAAGAAGGTCGACTCGCCGACCACCAAGGCCGTCCCGTCCACGATCGTCCCGGTCGTGTCGCTGACCAAGGACAACATCAACGACACCGTCATCAAGGACAAGATCTACACGATCGCCGACATCTGCACGGCCAACTACAAGGCCGCCTGCGACGCGCTCGGCCTCAAGTAGGTCCCCCGCCAAGTCCCTTTCCGTAGCTTTCCGTACGAGGGACTTGAGCACTCCGGAACTCCTCCGGCGCCCCGCGCCCGCCTTTCAGCTCCCGCTGCGGCGCGGGCGCCGGACGGAACGTTTCCCCTCCTCAGTGTCTTTTCCGTGTCTTTCTGTTCTCTTCTGCTCGACCTCCGCGCCCCCACCCCTCGGGGCGCGGCATCCCCGCCGGTCAGGCGGCGAAGGAGATGGTTCACGTGTCCGCTACGCCCGTGTTGGCGTTGCGCGGGGTCTCCAAGCGGTTCGGTGCCGTTCAGGCGCTCACCGACGTAGAGCTTGAGGTCCACGCCGGTGAAGTGGTCGCCCTGGTGGGCGACAACGGCGCCGGAAAGTCCACGCTGGTCAAGACGATCGCCGGCGTGCACCCCATCGATGACGGCGTCATCGAGTGGGAGGGCAAGGCCGTCCAGATCGGCAAGCCGCACGACGCCCAGAGCCTCGGCATCGCGACCGTCTACCAGGACCTCGCGCTGTGCGACAACATCGACGTCGTCGGCAACCTCTACCTCGGACGCGAGCTGAAGAAGCGCGGCGTCCTCGACGAGGTCGAGATGGAGCGCCGCTCGCGCGAGCTGCTCACCACGCTGTCGATCCGCATCCCGAGCGTGCGCATCCCGATCGCCTCGCTCTCCGGCGGCCAGCGCCAGACCGTGGCCATCGCCCGCTCGATGCTCGGCGAGCCCAAGCTCGTCATCCTCGACGAGCCGACCGCGGCGCTCGGCGTCGAGCAGACCGCGCAGGTCCTCGACCTCGTGGAGCGGCTGCGCGAGCGCGGCCACGCGGTCGTCCTCATCAGCCACAACATGGCCGATGTGAAGGCCGTCGCCGACAAGGTCGCGGTGCTCCGGCTCGGCCGGAACAACGGTGTCTTCGATGTGAAGAGCACCTCGCAGGAAGAGATCATCTCCGCCATCACCGGAGCCACGGACAACGCCGTGACCCGCCGTGCGGCGCGCAACGCGGAGGCTCAGAAGTGAACACCGACAAGACCTCCCCGACCGACCTCGGCAAGCCGCACGCGGCTCCCGTGGACGCGCCGCCCGCGGCGGCGGCGGCCACCACCGTGGTGGACCCGCGGCTACTCGTGCGTGAGCAGGGCTTCGCCGGCTACATCGGCGACTTCAAGCGCCGGATCAAGGGTGGTGACCTCGGGGCCATCCCGGTCGTCATCGGGCTGATCGTCATCTGCGTGATCTTCCAGAGCCTGAATTCGGCCTTCCTGGGCGCAGAGAACCTCAACAACATCTTCGTCGCCATGGTGGCCACCGGCATGATGTCGGTCGGCATCATCTTCGTGCTGCTGCTGGGCGAGATCGACTTGTCGGTCGGATCCGTCTCCGGTGTGTCCTCGGCGGTGTTCGCCGTCATGAGCGTCACCCACGGGATCAACCCCTGGGTCGCGGTGCTGGCCGCCCTCGTGTCCGGCGCGGTCATCGGAGCCATCCACGGTTTCTTCTTCGCCCGCGTCGGTGCGCCGGCCTTCGCCGTCACCCTGGCCGGCCTGCTGTTCTGGCTCGGCTTCATGCTCCAGATCCTGGGTGACAACGGCACGATCAACACCCCGTACGACGGCGTCGTCGGCAACCTCACCAAGTACTACTTCTCGGATGTCGCCGCCGCCTACGGCCTCGCACTCGTCGCCGTCCTTGCCTACCTGGTGCCGGCGTACCTCGGCAACCGCCGCCGCGAGGCCGCTGGAGTGCCGTCGCGACCGCTGAGCGACATCCTGGTGCGTACGGGGCTGCTCGCCGTCGCCGTCTTCGGCACGGCCGCGATCTTCAACCAGTACAAGGGTCTGCCGCTCGCGACGCTCCTGTTCGCGATCGTCCTCGTTGCCACCGACTTCCTGCTGCGCCGCACCTCCTACGGCCGCAAGGTCTTCGCGATCGGCGGCAGCATCGAGGCCTCGCGCCGTGCCGGCATCAACGTCACCGCGATGCGCATCTCGGTCTTCGCGATCTCCGGGTTCTTCGCGGCGGTCGGCGGTCTGTTCTGGGCCTCCAAGATCGACGCGGCCAACCAGGGTGCCGGTACCGGCGACCTGCTGATGAACGTCATCGCGGCGGCGGTCATCGGCGGCACCAGCCTGTTCGGCGGTCGGGGGCGCGTGTGGAACGCGCTGCTCGGTGTGCTGGTGATCACGTCGATCCAGTACGGCCTGGCCCTGCAGGGCATCGCCACCCCGATCCAGTACATGATCACTGGTGGTGTGCTGCTCGCCACGGTCGTCATCGACTCGCTGACCCGCAAGACCCAGAAGTCCGCGGGCCGCGCCTGACCTGCCCGCTTGCCGACGTGCCCGGTACCCCTGAGGTGCCGGGCACGTCTGCGCGTCGCGGCGCCCGTCAGCCGCCCGGGCGACACAGAACGCACCGCCCCGCGACCGCGGTCCCGGGCGGAACATTAGACTCAACGGATCGGCATGCTCGACCAGCACGGATGCAAGGAGGCACGGGTGCCGCTGCTTACCCGTATCAGGGGACCGCGCGATCTTGACCGGCTCAGCCCGGAGCAGCTCGACCAGCTGGCGGCAGAGATCCGGACCTTCCTGGTGGACGCGGTCTCCAAGACCGGCGGACACCTCGGTCCGAACCTCGGTGTGGTGGAACTGACCATCGCACTGCACCGCGTTTTCGAATCCCCCAAGGACAAGGTCCTCTGGGACACCGGACACCAGAGTTACGTCCACAAGCTGCTCACCGGGCGGCAGGACTTCTCGAAGCTCAAGATGAAGGGCGGCCTGTCCGGCTACCCGGCGCGCGCCGAGTCGGAGCACGACTTCATCGAGAACAGCCACGCCTCCACGGTCCTCGGCTGGGCCGACGGCCTCGCCAAGGCGAACGAGGTGCTCAAGAAGGACGACCACGTCGTGGCCGTCATCGGCGACGGCGCCCTCACCGGCGGCATGGCCTGGGAGGCGCTGAACAACATCGCCGCCGCCAAGGACCGCCCCCTGGTGATCGTGGTGAACGACAACGAGCGCTCGTACGCGCCGACCATCGGCGGCCTCGCCAACCACCTGGCGACCCTGCGCACCACCGACGGCTACGAGCGCTTCCTGGCCAAGGGCAAGGACCTCCTGGAGCGCACCCCGGTCGTCGGCAAGCCGCTGTACGAGACGCTGCACGGCGCCAAGAAGGGCCTCAAGGACTTCATCGCCCCGCAGGGCATGTTCGAGGACCTGGGCCTCAAGTACGTCGGCCCCATCGACGGGCACGACATCGACGCCCTGGAGTCGGCCCTGCAGCGCGCCAAGCGCTTCGGCGGCCCGGTCATCGTGCACTGCCTCACCGAGAAGGGCCGCGGCTACCAGCCGGCGCTCGCCGACGAGGCCGACCGCTTCCACGCCGTCGGCAAGATCCACCCGGACACCGGCCTGCCCGTGTCGACCTCCGGCCTCGACTGGACCTCCGTGTTCGGCGAGGAGATGGTCAAGCTCGGCAAGGAGCGCGAGGACATCGTCGCGATCACCGCGGCCATGCTCCAGCCGGTCGGCCTCGACAAGTTCGCCAAGGCCTTCCCGGAGCGCGTCTACGACGTCGGCATCGCCGAGCAGCACGCCGCGGTCTCCGCCGCGGGCCTGGCCACCGGCGGCCTGCACCCGGTCTTCGCGGTGTACGCCACGTTCCTCAACCGCGCGTTCGACCAGGTCCTCATGGACGTCGCCCTGCACAAGTGCGGCGTGACCTTCGTGCTCGACCGGGCCGGTGTCACCGGCACCGACGGCGCCTCGCACAACGGCATGTGGGACATGTCGATCCTCCAGGTCGTGCCCGACCTCAGGATCGCGGCCCCGCGCGACGCCGACCAGGTACGGGCCCAGCTGCGCGAGGCCGTCGAGGTCGAGGACGCCCCGACCGTGGTGCGCTTCTCCAAGGGCGCGGTCGGCCCCGCCGTCACGGCCGTCGGCCGCATCGGCGGCATGGACGTACTGCGCCGGCCCGCCGACACCGTCGTGCGCCCGGACGTGCTCCTGGTCTCCGTCGGCGCGCTCGCGCCGATGTGCCTGGAGATCGCCGACCTGCTCGACGCCCAGGGCATCTCGACGACCGTGGTCGACCCGCGCTGGGTCAAGCCGGTCGACGAGGCCATGGCACCGCTCGCCGAGCAGCACCGCGTCGTCGTCACCGTCGAGGACAACAGCCGCGCGGGCGGCGTCGGTTCGGCGATCAGCCAGGCGCTGCGTGACGCGGGCGTGGACGTGCCGCTGCGCGACTTCGGCATCCCGCCGCGCTTCCTCGACCACGCCTCGCGCGGCGAGGTCATGGCGGAGATCGGCCTGACCGCGCCGGACATCGCACGTCAGGTGACCGGTCTCGTCTCGAAGCTGGACGGCCGGTTCGAGGAGAGCCGGGCCGCCGCGGAGCCCGCTCGCGACTGATGATGTGACCGTTCGGTCAACGGGCCGGACCGATCTCCCTGTACGGGTGATCGGTCCGGCCCGTTCGCGTGAATAAAGCGCTCAGCCCGGTACCCGTACCGCCACTCCTCCCGATCATGGCGAGGACGTTGAGCTAGCGGAGGTGCACGGGTGGCCAGTACCGGTCTGTTCCGGACCAAATCGATCGAGCAGTCCATTCAGGACACAGAGGAGCCAGAACACGCACTCAAAAAGTCCCTGTCCGCTCTCGACCTCACCGTTTTCGGGGTCGGAGTCATCATCGGCACCGGCATCTTCGTCCTCACCGGCAAGGTCGCCAAGGAGAACGCCGGGCCCGCGGTCTCCCTCGCGTTCGTGGTGGCGGGCATCGTCTGCGCCCTGGCCGCCCTGTGCTACGCCGAGTTCGCCTCGACGGTGCCGGTGGCCGGATCCGCGTACACCTTCTCCTACGCCTCGCTCGGCGAGCTGCCCGCGTGGATCATCGGCTGGGACCTGGTGCTCGAATTCGCCCTCGGGACGGCGGTGGTGGCGGTCGGCTGGTCCGGCTACGTCCGCTCGCTGCTCGACAACGCGGGCTGGCACCTGCCCGAGTCGCTGAGCGGCCGTGACGGTGCCCACGGCTTCGGCTTCGACATCCTGGCGGCCGCCCTCGTCCTGGTGCTCACCGCCATCCTCGTGCTCGGCATGAAGCTGTCGGCCCGGGTCACCTCGGTCGTCGTCGCCGTCAAGGTGACCGTCGTCCTCATCGTGATCATCGCGGGCGCGTTCTTCATCAAGTCCGGCAACTACTCGCCGTTCATCCCCACCGCGCAGCCGCAGACCGCGGGCGGCAACCTCAAGGCCCCGCTCATCGAGCTGATGTCCGGCTACGCCCCCACCAACTTCGGCGTTATGGGCATCTTCACCGCCGCCTCGGTCGTCTTCTTCGCCTTCATCGGCTTCGACGTCGTGGCGACCGCCGCCGAGGAGACCAGGAACCCGCAGCGGGACATGCCGCGCGGCATCCTCGGCTCCCTCCTCATCTGCACGATCCTCTACGTGGCCGTCTCCATCGTCGTCACCGGCATGCAGCACTACACCGAGCTCTCGGTGGACGCGCCGCTCGCCGACGCCTTCAAGGCCACCGGCCACCCCTGGTTCGCGGGCGTCATCAGCTTCGGCGCCGCGGTGGGTCTGACCACGGTGTGCATGATCCTGCTGCTCGGCCAGACCCGGGTGTTCTTCGCGATGAGCCGGGACGGGCTGCTGCCCCGTTTCTTCTCGCACGTCCACCCGCGCTTCCGCACCCCGCACCGGCCGACCATCCTGCTCGGCGTGATCATCGCGATCGTCGCGGGCTTCACCAGCCTCAGCGAGCTCGCCGAACTGGTCAACATCGGCACCCTGTTCGCCTTCGTCGTCGTCGCGATCGGTGTCGTCATCCTGCGCCACACCCGCCCCGACCTGCCCCGCGCCTTCCGCACCCCGCTGGTGCCCTGGGTGCCCGCGGCCGCGGTGGCCGCCTCGCTGTGGCTGATGCTCAACCTGCCCGCCGAGACCTGGATCCGGTTCGGCGTCTGGATGGCGATCGGCGTCGTCATCTACTTCGGCTACGGCCGCAGGCACAGCCGGGTCGAGGCCCGTGTCGGACGCGACGCCGAGTAGCCCACGCCGTACGCGACTCCCCGTAGCCGGAGCCCGATGCGGCCGCGGCCCCGTACGTCCCTCCTGAACGGGGCGTACGGGGCCGCATGGGGTGGCGCGGACCTCGCTCCCGTGTTCCGCGCCGACCGCCCGCCGCCCCTCGCCGTGGACGGGGCTGTCCTCTCCGTACACGGCCATCCGAAGTTCACTCGACCGGGTGAACGACAGCGAGCGGAACGCCGCCCGCCGCCCTTGTGCCGGGTGACGAAAAGCCGCACGTCGGGACGGAAATCCCGGGGGAAAACAGGGGCCCTTACCAGTGTTATGGTCGGCAGAAAGTCGCTGGTTTGCTGGACCCGGACGCGTCGCGCGGATCCGGTGGGGAAAGGTGGTCGTGGACCATGGCACTGAGGTCTCGACAGACATCGGGCGGGGAGCCCGCCAGGTCCGGCGGCATCGTCACCGCGCCGACCCGCGCCACCCCGGCCGTGGCGACCGAGGACGGCCGCCCCACCGTCACCGGCTGGCTCCGGCTCGGCAAGGACGGCAGGCTCTCCGCGTACGCGCCCGCCGCCGGCGGCGTGGCCCGTTGGACGGAGTCGCGGCCGGGCGGCGCCTGGACGGGTCCCGACCTGGTCGCCCCGGGCAAGGGCCTCCAGTCGCACCTCTCGATCGCGCAGGGCGCCGACGGCTATGTGCACATGACGGCGCTGCGGCACACCCCCATGGAGGACGGCGGCACCTGGGCCGAGCTCGTCCACGCCATCCAGTACCAGACGGGCCGCCCGGTCAAGAACTGGGCCGTCGTCGGCTCCCCCTACCCGCGCCGCGACTGGGAGAAGGGCCTCAAGATGGGCCACCCCTCGGTGGGCGTGGACTCGGCGGGCAACGCCCAGATCGTGGTGCGCAACGCCTTCGGCGGGGTCTCCGCGCGCGGCCAGGAGCCGTCGGGCAAGTGGGCGGGCTGGGCCGACCTCAACGGAAACGGCGCCGACCGCTCGATATCGGTCGTGGCGGGCGAGGCCGGCCGGATGGTCATCCACGCGCCGTCCAACACCGGCATCATGCGCTTCGAACGGGCCGACGCGAAGGCCTCCTTCGAGGAGATCGAGAAGCTGGCCGCCGACCCCGAGACCGGCACCATCACCGGCCTGGTCACCTCGGAGGGCGGCCGCATCACCTTCTTCCTGCGTGACGCCAAGTCCGGCGAGCTGCGCGCCTGGCGCGGCGACGGCCCCGCCACGCCGCTCGGCGGCCGGGGTTCGGGCCCGGTCGCGGTGCTCCGCAAGGAGATCGACGGCATCGACTGCACGGTGCTCGCCCAGCGCGACCGCGACGGCCGCCCCGCGATAGCGGCCTACCCCAGCGAGCAGGAGGACGCCGGGGTCACCTGGACCCCGACCGGCGAAGTCTGCGCGGGCGCCCCGGCGTTGGCGCTGGACGCCGACGGCCGGATCGTCCTCGGCGTGTTCACCCCGGACGGCGGCCTGCGCATCACCCGCCAGCGCACGGACGAGCCGGGCCTGGCCCTGGAGGTCTGGCAGCAGGTCTGACGCACACCGCACCGCGCGGGGAGGCCCGGGACCGGATCATCGGCCCCGGGCCTCTCGCGCAGGGGTGGCATACCGTCAACAGCCTTGCCCAGGACGGGACTCGGGCACGACAGAGGCCCCGCACCGAAGTGCGGGGCCTCTGCTGTGGAGCGGTGCTACGCGGGGACGCTCGCGACGCCCTGCGCCAGGAACTTCTTGCCGTTCACGCGCTCCGAGACGCCTTCGCGGTCCAGGTACGGCGTGATGCCGCCCAGGTGGAAGGGCCAGCCGGCGCCCGTGATCAGGCAGAGGTCGATGTCCTGGGCCTCGGCGACGACGCCCTCGTCCAGCATCAGACCGATCTCCTGCGCCACCGCGTCCAGGACGCGGTCCCGGGTCTGCTCCTCGGTCAGGGCGACATCGCCCTGCTTGAGGAGAGCGGCGACCTCCGGGTCCAGCTCCGGCTTCCCGGAGTCGTACACGTAGAAGCCGCGCTTGCCCGCCTTCACGACCGCTGCGAGGTTCTCCGAGACCGTGAAGCGGTCCGGGAAGGCGCGGTTGAGGGTCTCGGACACGTGCAGGCCGATGGCCGGGCCGACCAGCTCCAGGAGGACCAGCGGCGACATCGGCAGACCGAGCGGCTCGACGGCCTTCTCGGCGACGGCGACCGGGGTGCCCTCGTCGATGACGTTCTGGATCTCGCCCATGAAGCGGGTCAGGATGCGGTTGACGACGAACGCCGGGGCGTCCTTCACCAGGACCGCGGTCTTCTTCAGCTTGCGCGCCACCCCGAAGGCCGTGGCCAGCGAGACGTCGTCGGTCTGCTCGCCGCGGACGATCTCCAGGAGCGGCAGGATCGCGACCGGGTTGAAGAAGTGGAAGCCGACGACCCGCTCGGGGTGCTTCAGCTTCGACGCCATCTCGGTGACCGAGAGCGAGGAGGTGTTGGTGGCGAGGATCGCGTGCGCCGGGGCGACCGCCTCGACCTCCGCGAACACCTGCTGCTTGACGCCGATCTCCTCGAAGACGGCCTCGATGATGAAGTCGGCGTCCGAGAAGCCCTCGGCCTTGTCGAGGACACCGGAGACCAGGCCCTTGAGACGGTTGGCCTTGTCCTGGTTGATCCGGGACTTCGAGAGCAGCTTGTCGATCTCGGCGTGGACATAGCCCACACCCTTGTCGACGCGCTCCTGGTCGATGTCGGTCAGCACGACCGGCACCTCAAGGCGGCGCAGGAACAGCAGGGCGAGCTGCGAGGCCATCAGGCCCGCGCCCACGACGCCGACCTTGGTGACCGGGCGCGCCAGGTTCTTGTCCGGGGCACCGGCCGGGCGCTTGGCGCGCTTCTGGACCAGGTTGAACGCGTAGATGCCGGACCGCAGTTCGCCACCCATGATCAGGTCGGCGAGCGCGGTGTCCTCGGCGTCGAAGCCGGCCTGGAGGTCGCCGTCCTTGGACGCCGCGATGATGTCGAGGGCGCGGTAGGCGGCCGGGGCGGCGCCGTGCACCTTCGAGTCGGCGATGAAGCGGCCCTTGGCGACGGCCTGGTCCCAGGCCTCGCCGCGGTCGACCTCGGGGCGCTCGACGGTGACGTCGCCCTTCAGGACCTGCGCGGTCCAGACGAGGGACCGCTCCAGGAAGTCGGCACCCTCGAAGAGGGCGTCGGCGATGCCGAGTTCGAAGACCTGCTTGCCCTTGAGCTGGCGGTTCTGGTTCAGCGAGTTCTCGATGATGACCGAGACGGCCTTGTCGGCGCCGATCAGGTTGGGGAGCAGCGTGCAGCCGCCCCAGCCCGGGACCAGGCCGAGGAAGACCTCGGGCAGCGAGAACGCGGGCAGCGCCTTGGAGACGGTGCGGTAGGTGCAGTGCAGACCGACCTCGACACCGCCGCCCATCGCGGCACCGTTGTAGTACGCGAAGGTCGGCACGGCCAGCGCGGAAAGGCGCTTGAAGACCTCGTGCCCGCTCTTGCCGATGGCGAGCGCGTCCTCGTGGCGCTTGAGGATCTCGACGCCCTTGAGGTCGGCGCCGACCGCGAAGATGAACGGCTTGCCCGTGACACCGGCGCCGACGATGGCGCCCTCGGCGGCCTCCTTCTCGACCTGGTCGATGGCGGCGTTGAGGTTCGCCAGCGAGCCCGGTCCGAAGGTGGTCGGCTTGGTGTGGTCGAAGCCGTTGTCGAGCGTGATCAGGGCGAACCTGCCCGCCCCGTACGGGAGTTCCAGGTGACGGACGTGCGCGGACGTCACGACCTCGTCGGGGAACAGCTCGGCCGCGCCCTTGAGAAGCTCAGCGGTGGTGGTGCTCACTTGCTGCCTCCGGCGTCCTTGTGGTGCGGGTTCTCCCAGATGACCGTGGCGCCCATGCCGAAGCCGACGCACATGGTGGTGAGGCCGTAGCGGACCTCCGGCTGCTCCTCGAACTGCCGGGCCAGCTGCGTCATCAGGCGTACGCCGGAGGAGGCGAGCGGGTGACCGTAGGCGATGGCGCCGCCGTACTGGTTGACGCGCGCGTCGTCGTCGGCGATGCCGTAGTGGTCCAGGAACGCGAGGACCTGGACGGCGAACGCCTCGTTGATCTCGAAGAGGTTGATGTCCTCGATCGACAGGCCGGCCTTGGCCAGCGCCTTCTCGGTCGCCGGGATCGGGCCGTAGCCCATGACCTCCGGCTCGACGCCGGCGAAGGCGTAGGAGACGAGGCGCATCTTCACGGGGAGGTTGTTCTCCCGCGCGAACTCCTCGGACGCGATGATCGACGCGGTGGCGCCGTCGTTGAGGCCGGCCGCGTTGCCCGCGGTGACGTTGCCGTGGACGCGGAACGGCGTCTTCAGGTTCGCCAGGCTCTCCAGGGTGGTGCCCGGACGCATCGGCTCGTCGGCGGTGACGAGGCCCCAGCCGGTCTCGCCCACCTCGGCGTTGGTGTTGCGTACCGAGACCGGCACGAGGTCCTGCTGGATCTTGCCGTCGGCGTACGCCTTGGCGGCCTTCTCCTGCGAGCGGACCGCGTACTCGTCGGCGCGCAGCTTGGTGATCTGCGGGTAGCGGTCGTGCAGGTTCTCGGCGGTCATGCCCATGAAGAGGGCGGACTCGTCGACCAGCTTCTCGCTGACGAACCGCGGGTTCGGGTCGACGCCCTCGCCCATGGGGTGGCGGCCCATGTGCTCGACGCCACCGGCGATCACGGCGTCGTACGCGCCGAACGCGATCGAGCCGGCGACCGAGGTCACGGCGGTCAGGGCGCCCGCGCACATGCGGTCGATGGAGTAGCCGGGCACGGACTGCGGGAGACCAGCGAGGATGCCGGCGGTACGGCCCAGGGTCAGGCCCTGGTCACCGATCTGCGTGGTCGCGGCGATGGCGACCTCGTCGATCTTCGCGGGGTCGAGGGCCGGGTTGCGGCGCAGCAGCTCCCGGATCGCCTTGACGACCAGATCGTCGGCCCGGGTCTCGTGGTAGATGCCCTTCGGGCCCGCCTTGCCGAACGGGGTGCGGACGCCGTCGACGAAGACGACGTCCCTGACGGTACGAGGCACGATGGCTCTCCTCCAGGGTGCGGGGTGGCACTGCACTGCTGCGCACGCGACTGAGCGCGCGCTCACCCCGCCCATGCTACT
The DNA here is from genome assembly GCF_039532965.1 of Streptomyces mauvecolor. Classification (NCBI taxonomy): domain Bacteria; kingdom Bacillati; phylum Actinomycetota; class Actinomycetes; order Kitasatosporales; family Streptomycetaceae; genus Streptomyces; species Streptomyces mauvecolor. The sequence continues at coordinate 177,622 of NZ_BAAASQ010000034.1, forward strand.
TACGAGTAACCCGGCTGCCCACCCCCGGGCCCGGGAGCGGCGAACGTCACACTCCGTTCCGGTCCCCCGCGGCTCCGCCCCGGACCCCGTTCGCGCCTGAACGGCGCTCGTCCTCGAACGCCGGACGGGCCGAGTATGCCCTTACCGCATGCTGTCAGCGGCGCGGGGAACTGCGCGACCAGCCACGCATGATCCGCAGCCGCATCCCACCCCCGGCGGGTTCGGGGAAGGGGCGGGGTGGGGTCTACCGGGATCTGCGGCGGAGCCCCAGGGGCCGGAGTCAGGCACAGGTCAGCATGGGGGTCGCCCAGTCCCCGTGGTCCAGCCCGTTCCCGTCGCCGCCGTCGGTCACGACCAGGTCGATCACCTGCGCGCCCGACACATCCGCGGCCAGCGGGACCGCGGCGCCCCGCCCCCGCAGCACCCCCGTCGTAGCCACCGCACGCCCGTCCGCCAGGACGGAGAAGGCCACCGAACCGCCCCCACCCGTCTCGTCGTCCACCCCCACCGACGCCGTGAACCGCGAGCACGCCCCGCCGAGGAACACCGTCACGTCCCCGGCCGCATGCACCCCGAGCCCCTTTGCGTACGGCACGCCCGCGATGGACATCGGGCGTCCGTCACCCGCCGCGTTCTCCCCGTTGGAGGTGTTGCGCTCCACCGGCCCCCATCCGTTCGTCGCGGTGAAGTCGAGATCCGCGAGGTCGTGCGCGCCGGCCCCCGGCGAAGGGGGCGGCGAGGCCACCCCCGCCGCCGCGGACGCCGTGCCGCCCCGGTACCGCGCCACCGCCGAGAGCACCGCCGACCAGGGTCCCGACCCGCTCGCCGCCGTCACCTTCCAGGTACGCGTCACCGTGCGCCCGGCCGGTACGTCGCCCAGCGCCTGGGTGAGCGGCGTGGCGGCCGTCCACCCGTCGGGCAGCCGCACGGTGAGCGAGGCGTCCCGCGCTGCCGTCCGGCGCGGCGTGAACGACGCCGTCACCTCGCCCGTCGCGCCCCGCGCGATCGTGTCCGGCGCCGAGATCCGTACATCCGCGCCTGCCAGGGGATCGCGGTTCTTCGTCGCCGACCAGCCCGGCGAGGCGATGTCCCCGTAGTGCAGCGGCGTCGTGTGGTTCCCGTACGCGTCCAGGGTCACCTTCCCGAGCCCGTCGCCGCCCGCGTCCTCGCCGATCACCGCGATGGCGACCGTGTTGTGGCCGTGGGTGCGCAGCATGCCGGGCTGGACCGGGAACGACTTCTGCGGCCCGAGGGCGTTCACGTACAGGCCGGTCATCCAGCCGTTGACGTACACGAGCGCCCGGTAGTGCTTCGCCTTGTCGTCCGAGATCGTCAGGCCGAGCGGTACGTCCTGGCCCTGTGGCAGGTCCAGGTCGAAGGCGGTGCGGTACCAGGAGACCCCGGCAGCGCCGGAGCGCGTGTCGGGCAGGGAGGTGGACGGCCAGCCGCCGTCCGGGTAGCCGGGCAGGTGCATGCCCTGGCGTTCGCCGTACAGGCCACCGGTGTTGAGCCCGCCGCGCACCGGATCGACCAGGTCCTCGCCGCCGAGCGCGCCCTGCAGGCGCCACCCGATCTGCTTCGCCGAGCCCACGAGCCGCACCGAGGTCAGCCCGCGCGGCTGCTTGTGGCTGTCGTCGGCCGACCAGTCCTGCTCGTGCGCCATGTCGGCCGCGAGCACCGCGAGGACGTTGTCCTTGCCCGCCTTCAGGACCCCGCCCGGCACCGCGAACAGATGGGTCGCATCCGCGGAGCTGCCCAGATAGGTGCCGTTGAGCCACGCCAGGTACGCACCGCCCTTGCCCGTACTGGCGTTGACCTGGATCCCCGACTCCGTGCCGGCGGCCGCGAAGTGGCCCCGGTACCAGATCGACCCGGCGTGGAAGCCGTAGTCGTCCGCCGAGAGCACCGGCTTGTCGGCGGCCCGCCAGGCCGCGTCGTCGAACCCGGGCGCCGCCTCGGGGGTCTCGCGCTGGACCCTCCAGCTTCCCAGCGCGGGAAGGGAGACCGGCTTCGGTCCGGCAAGGGCGCTGCCCGTCGTGTCGAGCGCGCCCGGCGCGGGCCGCCCGTTCCAGCTCACCGACGTCGCGGGCGCGCCGGTCAGGACATGCAGCGAGGCCGCCTTGTCGGTGTCCCCGGTGAGCTTCAGTACGCCCTTGTCGTACGAGGCGGTCCTCAGGAGCTCCGGACCGCTCGCCAGGACCGGCCCCTGCGGGGTGTCCAGCCGCCAGTACGTGTCGGCTGTCGCATCGTCAGCAAGCAGCAGAAGCAGGGGAGTCGAGCCGTCGGCCGGGGTGATGAGGAGCTGCGTCAGACCGTCGTGCCGGTAGTTGAGGCGCAGGTCGCCGGTCGCCGCGTCCCATGTCTGCTCGACGTCGCCGCTCAGCACCTTCACGCCGGGCCGTGCCGCGTACCGCAGCACGCTCTCGCCGTCCTGCCCGTGCCGCCCGTACAGCAGCGCCACATCCCGCGTGCCGAACGTCCCGTGCGTCATGAGCTCGGACGTCGAGTACCTCAGCTGCTGGTGATCCATCGCGTAGTCGGAGAGCAGGAGCTTCGAGTCCCGGGCGTCGATCGTCAGGGCCGTGCCGGGCTTCTGCGGCACCGACGCATACCCGCCGAGCGCGAGATGCGTGGTGTCCTTCGTCTTGTTGTTGACGTCCTTGTGCCGCACGACCGTGACCGTGGTGCCGTCGTCGGGGTTGCGCCGGTCGCGGCGCAGCACGGAGGTGTTGTCGGGCGCGCTCGCCGTCGCGCTCTCCGTCTTCGTCAGCGGCGCCACCGACTGCACCAGGTACCCGAGCCGCTTGTCGACCAGATACTTCTCGCTGAGCTGGCGGTCCTCGCGGATCGGCGCGCCGTAGTCGTAGGAGCTGTAGACCGCGCCGGGTGAGGGCAGCCAGCCCCAGGAGGTGCCGCCGTACGCCATGTAGAAGTTCTGCATCGTGGCGCCCGAGGCGATGTTGTTCTCGTACGCGGCCTTCTCGAAGTCGCCGTCGGTGAGCCGGCGGCACTTGTCGAAGCCCGGGCCGCCCCACGGGTCGAAGGAACCGCCCTGGAATTCGGCCAGAAACAGTGGTTCGTCGCTCTTCTTCGCACCGGACAGATCGGGCAGCCCGTGCCAGGTGTCGGGGCTGGAACAGTTGAAGCCCTGCGGGTAGGAGTCGTGTCCGTCGATGTCGAGTTCCTTGGCGAACACGCCGTTGTGGTTGCCCGTCAGCGGCACGGTGATGCCGTCCGCGTGCGCCTTGTCGACCAGGTGCTGGATGTAGGCGTGGCCGTCGGGGGTGTCCTCGTAGTACTCGTTCTCGACCTGGTAGGCGATGACTGTGCCGGTGCCGTTGGTCAGCTGGTGGCGGGCCAGGATCGGGTCGATCCTGGAGAGCCATTCGTCGGCGGCGGCCAGATAGTCGGGCGCCGTGGTGCGGGCCTTGCCCTTCTGGGTGACCAGCCAGCCGGGGAAGCCGCCGCCGTCGGTCTCGGCGTTGATGTACGGGCCGGGGCGGGCGATGACGTAGATCCCCGCCTCCCGCGCGATGTCGAGCAGCTTGTCGACGTCGCGGACGCCCGTGAAGTCGTACACGCCGGGCTTCGGGGAGTGGAAGTCCCAGTCGAAGTAGATGGAGGCCGCGTTGAAGCCGCCCGCCTTCATCTTCTGCAGGACGTCGCGCCACGCGTCGGGGCTGGGCAGCCGCCAGTAGTGGAACTCGCCGGACCAGATGGAGAGCGGCTTGCCGTCGATGGTGAGGGCGTGGTCGTCGTGGCCGACGGTGTGGGCGGAGGCCGGCGCCTTCGGGCGGGCCTGTGCGGCGGGCGCGGTGGCGGTGAGGCCGGCGGCGCCGAGGGCGAGCACGGTGGTGACCGCGAGAGCCGCCGCGCGCATTGGCGTGCGCATGTCATTCCTTCCGTGGTGCGGTGCACTGAAAGAATCTGATGCGGCGCACAGCCTAAAGCTGTTCGAGGCTGTTGGATACGGTCCGGTCTTGGGGAATTCTGGGCCCGCGGCGACATGGAGGTGCCGCGGGCCCGACCCGTTCAGCCGGTCAGGACTTGGCCGGGGTGTCCGTCAGTGCCGCCGAGAGCAGCGGCGTGACCTGCTCGATCTGCCAGTGCCTGGCACCGAAGGACGCGAGCGCCTCGGCGACGGCGGCCTCGGAGCGGTCGCCCGGCGGCTCCCAGCAGACCCGGCGCACGGTGTCCGGGGTGATCAGGTTCTCCTGCGGCATGTTCAGCCGCTCGGCGAGCTCGGAGACGGCCGTGCGGGCCGCCGAGAGCCGGGCCGCCGCGGCCGGGTCCTTGTCCGCCCAGGAACGCGGCGGGGGCGGGCCCTGCAACGGCTGGCCGGGCTGCGGAAGCTCGGCCTCCGACAGGGCCTTCGCCCGGTCGACGGCCGCCTGCCACTGCTCCAGCTGGCGCCGGCCCATCCGGTGCCCGAAGCCGGGCAGCGCGGTCAGCGCGTTCACATGCGCGGGCAGCGCGAGCGAGGCCTCGATGATCGCGGAGTCGCTCAGCACCTTGCCCGGCGAGACGTCACGGCGCTGCGCCACCTTGTCACGGGCGTTCCACAGCTCGCGCACGGCGGCCATCTGCCGGCGCCTGCGCACCTTGTGCATGCCGGAGGTGCGGCGCCAGGGGTCCTTGCGGGGCGGCGCGGGGGGTGCGGAGGCGATCGCGTCGAACTCCTCGCGGGCCCACTCCAGCTTGCCCTGCCGGTCGAGCTCCTTCTCCAGGGCGTCGCGCAGATCGACCAGGAGCTCCACGTCCAGGGCGGCGTAGCGCAGCCAGGGCTCGGGGAGCGGCCGGGTCGACCAGTCGACCGCCGAGTGGCCCTTCTCCAGGGCGTACCCGAGCACGCTCTCGACCATCGCTCCGAGGCCCACGCGCGGGAAGCCCGCGAGCCGCCCGGCGAGCTCGGTGTCGAAGATCCGGGAGGGCACCATGCCTATTTCGCGCAGGCACGGCAGGTCCTGGGTCGCGGCGTGCAGGATCCACTCGGTGTCCGAAAGTGCCTCCCCGAGGGCGGAGAGATCCGGACATCCGACGGGGTCGACGAGCGCGGTGCCCGCGCCCTCCCGGCGGATCTGCACGAGATAGGCGCGCTGCCCGTAGCGGTAGCCGGACGCGCGCTCGGCGTCCACGGCGACGGGGCCGGTGCCGGCCGCGAAGGCGGCGACCACTTCGGCCAGTGCTTCATCGGTGGCAACGACAGGCGGAATGCCCTCTCGGGGCTCCAGCAAGGGAATCGGCGCCTTGTCGACGTCGTCCGGGGGAGCGCCCCCGGTGGTTCGCAGTGCTGTCTCTGCTGCGGTCTTATGGGCGTCGGTCACCTGTCAAGGGTATCTGTGTATGCACGGCGCCCGTCGACGGAACGTTCCGTCGACGGGCGCGCGAGGGTCGTAAACCAGTCAGTGGATGATTCCGGTACGCAGCGCGACGGCCACCATGCCGGCACGGTCACCCGTGCCGAGCTTGCGTGCGATCCGGGCGAGATGGGACTTGACGGTCAGAGCGGACAGCCCCATCGAGACGCCGATCGCCTTGTTCGACTGGCCCTCCGCAACCAGCCGGAGCACCTCGACCTCGCGGCCGGAGAGCTCGCGGTAGCCGCCCGGGTGACTCGGGGCACCCGGGGGGCGGCGGTGCATACGGGCGGCCGCGGCGCCGATGGGGGCGGCGCCGGGACGGCCGGGGTGCCCGACGTTGGTACGCGTACCGGTGACGACATAGCCCTTCACACCGCCCGCGAGGGCATTGCGTACGGCGCCGATGTCGTCGGCAGCGGACAGGGCCAGGCCGTTGGGCCAGCCCGCGGCTCGGGTCTCGGACAGCAGGGTCAGCCCGGAACCGTCGGGCAGGTGGACGTCGGCAACGCAGATGTCGCGCGGGTTGCCGACGCGGGGACGGGCCTCCGCGATGGACGACGCCTCGATGACGTCACGTACTCCGAGCGCCCACAGGTGTCGGGTGACGGTGGAGCGGACTCGGGGGTCGGCAACGACGACCATGGCCGTCGGCTTGTTCGGGCGGTAGGCGACCAGGCTTGCGGGCTGCTCAAGAAGAACGGACACCAGGCCTCCTGGAAAGGTGCGGGACGTAGCCGGCTCGGGGATGAAGCCGGGGCGAACCGTGCAGTTAGGGTCACAAACCTCTTCGGCACCAAACCCCTCGGCCTTTAGAGAATGATCACGATTTGGTGAGAAACATTTAGGGCAATTCGGACGCGTGCTCGATCGTCGAGTAATCGGCGGGGCGGGTGGACCCGCACGGGGGGCTGCGAAAACGGCCTGCGCCCCACCGGAGGCGGGGCGCAGGCCGACAGGAAAGCGGATGTCAGCGGGGGTCGCGGCGCTGCGGCAGGGTGACGACACCGCTGCCCGCCTCGGTGGGACCCGACACCGGCGGCAGGCCCGCGATCTGGCACAGCAGATCGCACCAGGCCGCGAGGTGGCCCGCCGTGTCCGGCACCCCGCCCAGCCCCTCGCGCGGCGTCCACGACGCCCGGATCTCGATCTGGGTGGCCGGAAGGCGTTCCGCGAGCCCGCCGAAGTAGTGCGAGCCGGCCCGGGTGACCGTGCCGCTCGCCTCCCCGTACGAGAGTCCCCGCGCCTCCAGGGCGCCGGTCAGCCACGACCAGCAGACCTCGGGCAGCAGCGGATCGGCCGCCATCTCCGGCTCCAGTTCCGCCCGTACGAGCGTGACCAGGCGGAAGGTGCCCTGCCAGGCGTCGTGCCCGGTGGGGTCGTGCAGCAGGACGAGCCGGCCGTCGGCCAGGTCGTCCTCGCCGTCGACTACCGCTGCCTCCAGGGCGTAGGCGTACGGGGCCAGGCGCTGTGGCGGGCGGGTCTCGTCCACCTCGATCTCGGGGCGCAGTCGCGCCGTCCGCAGTGCGTCGACGGCCTGACGGAAGGGGATCGGAACGGTGGTCCCGTCCGCGGCTTCCCTGCCGTCAGCGCCATCCGAAGTTCGTCCCTGAGCGGCAGCCATGCGGGGAAGACTAGGCGGAACGGGAGCCCGGCGCCGGTAGGGACACCCGGCCCGGGGCAGCGGCTTGCGGCCACATGCGAAGATTCTGGGCGTGAGCGCCAACGACCGCCCTGTGGGCCAGCCGAACAGCAAGACGCACGACTCCGCGTTCCTCAAGGCGTGCAGGCGGGAAGCCGTCCCGCACACGCCGGTCTGGTTCATGCGCCAGGCGGGCCGGTCGCTGCCGGAGTACCTGAAGGTGCGCGAGGGCATTCCCATGCTGGAGTCGTGCATGCGGCCCGATCTGGTCACCGAGATCACGCTGCAGCCGGTCCGCCGGCACAAGGTCGACGCGGCCATCTACTTCAGCGACATCGTGGTCCCGCTCAAGGCCATCGGCATCGACCTGGACATCAAGCCGGGCGTCGGCCCCGTCGTAGCCGACCCGATCCGGACCCGGGCCGACCTCGCGCGGCTGCGCGACCTGACGCCCGAGGACGTCCACTACGTCACCGAGGCCATCGGCATGCTGACCGCGGAGCTCGGCGCCACGCCGCTCATCGGCTTCGCGGGCGCCCCGTTCACGCTGGCCAGCTACCTCGTGGAGGGCGGCCCGTCCCGCAACCACGAGAACACCAAGGCCATGATGTACGGCGACCCGGAGCTCTGGGCCGACCTGCTCGACCGCCTCGCCGAGATCACCGCCGCCTTCCTCAAGGTGCAGATCGAGGCGGGCGCCTCCGCCGTCCAGCTCTTCGACTCCTGGGTGGGCGCGCTCGCCCCCGCCGACTACCGGCGCTCGATCCTGCCCGCCTCGGCGAAGGTCTTCGACGCGGTCGCCTCGTACAACGTCCCCCGCATCCACTTCGGCGTCGGCACGGGCGAACTGCTCGGCCTCATGGGCGAGGCCGGCGCGGACGTCGTCGGCGTCGACTGGCGCGTCCCGCTCGACGAGGCGGCCCGCCGGGTCGGCCCCGGCAAGGCGCTCCAGGGCAACCTCGACCCGGCGGTCCTGTTCGCCCCGACCGCGGCCGTCGAGGCGAAGACCCGCGAGGTCCTGGACGCGGCCGCGGGCCTGGAGGGCCACGTCTTCAACCTCGGCCACGGCGTGCTCCCGTCGATGGACCCGGACGCGCTGACCCGCCTGGTCGCCTACGTCCACGAGCAGACGGCGCGCTAGTCCTGCCCGGCGGCGCGCACGGCCGACACCGCCTTGCGTGCCGCCACCAGGACCGGATCCCACACCGACGAGAACGGCGGCGCGTACCCGAGGTCGAGCGCCGTCATCTGATCCACCGTCATGCGGGCGGTCAGGGCGACCGCCGCGATGTCGATCCGCTTCGCCGCACCCGCGCCGCCCACGATCTGGGCGCCGAGCAGCCGCCCCGTGCGCCGCTCGGCCAGCATCTTCACCGTCATGAGGGCCGCGCCCGGGTAGTACCCGGCGGTGTTGGTCGACTCGATGGTGGCCGTGACGTACTGGAGGCCCTCCTCCCGCGCCTCCCTCTCCAGGAGCCCGGTGCGGGCGATCTCCGTCTCGCAGACCTTGGTGACGGCCGTGCCGACCACCCCCGGGAACGTGCCGTACCCGCCGCCCACGTTGGAGCCGATGATCTGGCCCTGCTTGTTGGCGTGCGTGCCGAGCGCGATGTGGCGGTGACGGCCCGACACCAGGTCGAGCACCTCGACGCAGTCGCCGCCCGCCCAGATGTTCTCGTGCCCGCGCACCCGCATCGAGGTGTCCGTGCGCAGCGCCCCGGCGACGCCGAGCGGGAGACCCGCCGCGCGGGCGAGCTCGGTACGGGGCGTGACGCCGAGGCCCAGCACCACCACGTCCGCCGGGTACTCGGCGGACTCCGTCGCCACCGCGCGCACCCGCCCCGACCCGGCCGTGAGCACCTTGGTGACCTCGGCGTTCGTGACCACCCGGATCCCGGACCGCTCCATCGCCTCGGTGACGCGCCGGCCCATGTCCGGGTCGAGCGAGTGCATGGGCTCGGGGCCCCGGGTGAGCAGCGACACCTCGAAGCCCCGGGCGAGTATCGCCTCCGCCATCTCGATGCCGATGTAGCCGCCGCCGACCACGACCGCGCGCCGCTCTCCGGCCGCCTCCAGGCTCTCGAGCAGGGCCCGCCCGTCGTCGATGGTGTGCACCCCGTGCACCCCCGGAGCATCGATCCCCGGCAGCGCGGGCCGCACCGGCCGCGCCCCCGTCGCGATGACGAGCTTGTCGTACGCGGTCCACTCCTCGGCCCCGGACGCCAGATCGCGGGACCGCACCCGGCGGCCCTCCACATCGAGCTCCGTCACCTCCGTACGCATCCGCAGATCGATCCCGCGATCCCGGTGCTCCTCGGGGGTGCGGGCGATCAGGTCGTCGTGCTCCGGCACGTCGCCGCCCACCCAGTACGGGATTCCGCAGGCGGAGTACGAGGTGAAGCCCGAGCGCTCGAAGGCGACGATCTCCAGCTCCTCGGGGCCCTTCAGCCTGCGGGCCTGCGAGGCGGCGGACATGCCCGCCGCGTCACCGCCGATGACCACCAGTCGCTCCGCCGCCATGGGGGTTGCCTCCGCTCGTGAGCCGCTCCGGATCCGCCTTCTCCTGTGTTGAAGATACGTACCGGGGGAGCGCGGAATTCCCCGCCCGGCCGGTGGCCTCCCGTGTGTTGGTTCGCCGGGCCGGTCAACTCGCCCCGGCCGGAAGGGAGTTGATCAAGGAGGCGGGACTCGTTTCGGGTCGCCGTTCGGGGTCTGAGACAGTGGAGGCATGGACAACGCCGTCACCCGTGCCCCGCACATCGTCGTCGTCGGAGGCGGGATCTCCGGACTCGCCGCCGCCCACCGGCTGGTCGGGGCCGGTGCCCGGGTGACCGTGCTCGAAGGCAGCGCGGTGCTCGGCGGCAAGCTGCTGGCCGGGGAGGTCGCGGGTGCGCCCGTCGACCTCGGCGCCGAGTCGATGCTGGCCCGCCGCCCCGAAGGCGTCGACCTGGCCCGTGCGGCCGGCCTCGGCGACCGGCTCCAGGCGCCCGCCACCGCGGCCGCCTCCATCTGGACCCGGGGCGCGCTGCGGCCGATGCCCAAGGGCCATGTGATGGGCGTCCCCGCGCAGCCCGGCACCCTCCACGACATCCTCTCCGCCGAGGGCCTGGCCCGCGTCGAGCAGGACCGCGAACTCGCCCCGACCGAGCTCGGCGAGGACATCGGCGTCGGCGAGTTCGTCGCCAAGCGGGTCGGCCGCGAGGTCGTCGACCGCCTGGTGGAGCCGCTGCTCGGCGGCGTGTACGCGGGCGACGCCTACAAGATCTCCATGCGAGCCGCGGTCCCCCAGCTCTTCGAGGCGGCCCGCACCCACGACTCGCTGCTCGACGGCGTCCGGGACATCCAGGCGAAGGCCGCCGCCAAGCAGCAGACCGGCCCGGTCTTCGCGGGCCTCGACGGCGGCCTCGGCACCCTGCCCGGCGCGGTCGCCGACGCCGTGCGCGCCCAGGGCGGCGAAATCCGCACCGAGACCCCCGTCCTGGGCCTCGCCCGGACCGCCGACGGCTGGCAGATCCGTACCGACACGGAACTCGTCGAGGCCGACGGCGTGATCCTCTCCACTCCCGCCTGGTCCGCCTCCGCGCTGCTCGCCGCCGAGTCGCCGGTCGCGGCCGCCGAACTCTCCGAGGTCGAGTACGCCTCGATGGTCCTGGTCACGCTCGCCTTCCGGCGCGCCGATCTGGCCGGTCTTGAGGAGCGCTCCGGGTTCCTGGTGCCGCCGGTGGACGGCCGCACCATCAAGGCCTCCACCTTCTCCTCGTACAAGTGGCAGTGGGTGAAGGAGCGCGGCTCGGACCTGTTCGTGCTGCGTACCTCGATCGGGCGCTACGGCGAGGAGCAGCACCTGGACTGGGACGACCCCGATCTCGTGGACGTCTCGCTCGGCGACCTCGGCGAGGCCGTCGGCCTGTCCGCCCGGCCCGTCGCGACCGAGGTGACCCGCTGGATCGGCGGGCTTCCGCAGTACCCGGTCGGCCATCTGGCCAAGGTCGCCCGCATCCGGGCCGAGGTCGCCAAGCTGCCCGGACTGCGCGTCTGCGGCGCCGCGTACGACGGTGTCGGCATCCCGGCGTGCATCGCCAGCGCCCGGCGCGCCGCGGACGAGATCATCGCCACGTCGACCCTGGCGCAGAACACCCAGAGTGACGCGGGACAATAGCCACATGAGTGCTGCTCCGGAAAAGATTCCCAACGCGGGGAAGAAGGCGAAGGACCTCAACGAGGTCATCCGCTACACCCTGTGGTCTGTCTTCAAGCTGCGCGACGTACTCCCTGAGGACCGGTCGGGCTACGCCGACGAGGTCCAGGAGCTGTTCGACCAGCTCGCCGCCAAGGACATCACCGTCCGCGGCACCTACGACCTGTCGGGTCTGCGCGCGGACGCCGACATCATGATCTGGTGGCACGCGGAGACCTCCGACGAGCTCCAGAGCGCCTACAACCTGTTCCGCCGCACCAAGCTGGGCCGTGCGCTGGAGCCGGTGTGGTCGAACATGGCGCTGCACCGGCCCGCCGAGTTCAACAAGGCGCACATCCCGGCGTTCCTCGCCGACGAGCACGCCCGCGACTACGTGTCGGTGTACCCCTTCGTGCGCAGCTACGACTGGTACCTGCTGCCCGACGAGGACCGCCGCCGCATGCTCGCCGACCACGGCAAGATGGCGCGGGGCTACCCCGACGTGCGGGCCAACACGGTCGCCTCGTTCTCGCTCGGCGACTACGAGTGGCTGCTCGCCTTCGAGGCCGACGAACTGCACCGCATCGTCGACCTGATGCGCCACCTGCGCGCCTCCGAGGCCCGCATGCACGTCCGCGAGGAAGTCCCGTTCTACACGGGCAGGAGGAAGTCCGTCGCGGATCTCGTCGCCGGCCTCGCCTAGCAAGACCAGGTGAGCCGGGTGCGCGCCACGCGAGCGGACCCGGCTCACCCCTGACCCGGAAGATCAGAGAGTGGGCATCACATGCCCCGGCCTGCCGGCTGCCCGCTCGTCCAGCGACACCGGGTTCGGCTCCGGGTGCGGCGCGCACGATGCGCGCCGCACCGGCGTCCGACCGTTCAGCAGATAGTCCTCCACATAGCCGTTGATGCAGGCGTTCGCGCCGCCCGCGATGCCATGCGTACCGGCGTCCTTCTCCGTGACGAGCACGGAGCCCGGCAGCCGCCGCTGGAGTTCCAGCGCCCCGTGGTACGGCGTCGCCGCGTCCCGCTCGGCCGCCAGGATCAGCGTCGACGGCAGCTCCCCCTCCTTGGCCCCCACCTCCATCGGCGTCTGCTGCGGGGTCGTCCAGAACGCGCACGGCAGGTTCATCCACGCGTTGTCCCACGTCTCGAACGGCGCGACCGTCGCGAGCTTGCTGTTGTCGCGGTCCCACGTCTCGAAGTCCTTCGGCCACGCCGCGTCGTTGCACAGGACGGCCGTGTACACGGCGTTGCCGTTCTCGTCGTCGCGCGCCGTCTCCGGCTTGGGCGCGGCCTGTTCGATCAGTGGCTTCGGATCGCCCTTGAGGTACTCCGACAGGGCGGTGGCCCGGCTCGACCAGTAGTCGTCGTAGTACCCGGCCTTGAGGATCGCGGCCTGCAACTGCGCGGGTCCCACGAGGCCGCCGGCCGGCTCGCGGGTCAGCTTGGCCCGCACCTTCTCATAGCTCTCAAGCACCTCGTCGGCCGTGGTGCCCAGGTGGTAGACCTCGTCGTGCTTGGCGACCCAGGTGCGGAAGTCCCGCCAGCGGCTCTCGAAGGCCAGTGACTGGTCGAGGTTGTTGCGGTACCAGATCTGCTGGGGATCCGGGTCGACCACCGAGTCGAAGACCATCCGGCGGATGTGCGAGGGGAACAGCGTCGCGTACACCGCCCCGAAGTAGGTGCCGTACGAGGCGCCCATGAAGGTCAGCTTCTTCTCGCCGAGCGCGGCCCGCAGCACGTCCAGGTCACGCGCGTTGTTGATGCTGGTGTAGTACGGCAGCGCCGCCCCGGCGTTGCGCGCACAGCCCTGGGCGTAGGCCTGGGCCTGCGCGATCCGCTCCTTCTTGTACGACTCCGAGGGGTGCGAGGGCGACTCGGTCGGGGCCTTGGTGAAGTCGGCCGGGTCCTGGCAGGACAGCGGCGCCGAGCGGGCCACCCCGCGCGGGGCGTAGCCGACGAGGTCGTACGCCGCGGCGATCCGCTTCCAGCCGGCGAGCTGGGCGACCATCGGGAAGTACATGCTGGAGGCGCCCGGCCCGCCCGGGTTGAACACCAGGGCGCCCTGTCGCTGGGCGCGTTTGCCCCTGGCCTTGACCCGGCTGACGGTGAGCTTGATCTGACGGCCCGTCGGCTCGGCGTAGTCGAGCGGGACCTCGATGGTGCCGCACTGGACCGAGCCGGGCAGCGACTCGACCTGCGGGCAGCGGCTGAACGTGATCGGCGCCGCGGCCGCGCGCTGGGCGGCCACGGCCACGCCCCGGGCCTCGGCGGTCAGCGGGTCGGCGCTGCCCGAGGGCGCGGCGACGAGGGAGGAAAGAACGAGGGAACCCAGGGTTCCGTACAGCGCTACAGCTCTCATCGCCGGTGCATTCCCTTTCGTGCTGCGGTACTACAGAAGTACATATGGTTCGAAAGGGAATACTTTGCCGGGGGTGAAGTAAAGCAGCGGGGCCGCTCCGGGCTCCGTCATTGACCCCGATGCGCGAAGCGACCGCTCGTCAGGGCGCTGCGCAGCTGGGGATCGTCGACCGCGCGCAGGCCGCGCACCGCGACCGCCGTCAGCGGATCGCCCGCCGGGTCGAGCCCGCCGAGCAGGCGCTGTCCGTCGGGCGAGGCCCAGCGGGTGTACGGATGGATCTCGACGCGGGCGATGACGAGGCAGCCGAGCGTGAGAACGAGCGGGAGCGCGAACCAGGCGGCGATCTCGCCCCGCCCGGTGTCCCCCTCGCCCGGCATGAGCAGCGCGCTGACGGCGAGGACGGTGATCAGCAGGGTGGCACTGCGCACCGCCCGCACGGAGGAGCTGACCCCGGACCGCACGGCGTCGGGGACGGCGAGCCCTGCTCCGGCGAGCCGGTCGGCGAGCGAGCGCACCGCGTCGGCCGCGGCCGCGCCGGACCGTATCGCCGCTATCCGCTCCTGCCCGCCGGGGCCGATCGCGGTGAGGACGGACCGCTCCAGGTCGTCGCGTCCCTCGGGATCGACGACGGTGGCCCAGCCGGTGTGCGCGAGCAGCAGCCGGCGGGCGCGGTGCATGGAGACCAGGGTCAGGTCGGCGACCCGGTAGGGACCGCCCGCCAGGAACGCGGCCTCGTAACAGGACAGGCCCTGCTCCCCGTCCGGCCGCGGTTGGGGACGGGCCGCGGCCACGGCCGCGAGACACAGGCGGCCGCAGGACAACCCGGCCGCGACGATCGCCGGCAGAAGGAAAAGGACCCAGAACATGGCCGAGTTGTATGCGAAGTTGACGCTTCGCCGCCACGGCTTGTCCACAATATGGACGTCGGGTTATTGCTTCGTTACGGAGTGTGGGAGGCGGGTCCGGGCGACGCCTCGTCCTTGGGGCGGGAGGCGGCCGGCGGCAGCGGGAACGACGGTGACGCGCTGTCGGACGGCGGGGGCGGGAGGGGGACCGGGCTCGTCGGGGTGGCCCCGGGCGTGGGCGGCGGAGGCCCGGTGGGGCTCGCGGTCGCCGCGCCCCGCGCGAGCGCGTCGAAGTCGACGAACCCGGTCGCTTCCAGCATCTTGATGTGGTCGAGGACGGTCGTGTTCGCATCGTCGGCGAGCCCGCGCACCAGCGAGTTGCGGGTGTTGGCCCGGATCTGCGCGACCAGCGCGAACACCTTGCCGTGGGCTGCGCGCAGGAGGTTGGCGAAGTCCCGCTCGTAGGCGATGCCGGTGTCCGCCGTCAGCCGGCGCAGCCAGCCCTGCTGCTGGGTGTTGGGCTGGTCGGGCAGCTCCATGCCCAGGTCCGCCGCGACCTCGCGGACCCGGGCGTCCAGGAAGGCGTGCCCGTCGACGAGGTGCTGCCCCGCCGCCTTCACCGCGGCGCTGGGGTCCCGCTCGATGGCCTGCTGGCCGGCCGGTCCCTCCCAGAGCCCGGCGAGCCGCACCCGCACCACGAAGTCCCGGTCGGCGGCGGACAGGGGGCCCCAGCGGGTCGCCACCGTACCGGCGTTGAGATCGGCGAGCGGCGTGCCGGAGCGGTCGGCGTACGACCAGAGCGGGAAGAGCAGCGCGAGCAGGGTCGCCGCGAGGGCGATGACGACGAGCCCGGTACCGGACAACAAGCGACGCATGGGTGCCTCCTGGTGCGGTGCCGCACGGTAGTGCGGGTGCCGCTGATCCCGGAGGAGGTTTCGTGAAATGGGTGGCCGGATGGTGTGGGGGTCGTCACGTGGTGCGGGAGTTCCGGTCAACTCCCTTGAGTGCGGGGTACGTTGGCGGGTTGGGCTTCCCGGATCAGGCCGCCCGGGTCAGCGTGCGAAGGAGCCGGGCCGCCCGGCCCGGCGGCCTGGCTCCGGCGCGCTCCTTCCACCAGCGGGCGAGCGCGCGGCGGGCCTCCGCGTCGGCGGGCCGCCCGGCGTCGAGCAGGAACCGCGCGAAGTCCAGGGCGTCCTGGCGGTAACCGCCCCGCATCGGCCGGGCCTTGGCGTACGAGGCGAACGCCTCCCGGTACCCCTCCCCGAGGATCCCCGGCAGCTCGGGCGCCACCTTGGCGACCACATCGGCCCGCTTGGCCGCGAGCGCCCGGGCCTGCACCCGAAGGCGCGGCCCGTCGAAACCGGCGGGCGCGGGCGTGCCCGCGGTGAGCGAGGAGAGCAGGGCGGTCTGGGCGAGGGCGAGCCGCTCGCGTGACCGGCCGACGTCCGCGGGGGCGCCGTGGGGACCGGGCCGCATGGGGGCGGAGGGCGCCCTTGGCGGCTCCGCGGCCCGCAGCGTGGCCCGGATCGCATCGAGCTCGCCCGCCAGTTCCGCCGCCGGCGGGAACGCCTCGTCCCGCTCCAGGAGCACGCCGGGCGGCGTCACCCGCGAGGCCAGTTCGGCCAGGACGTCGAGGACCTCCGGGGGTACGGGGTGGGCGTGGGTGTCGTGCCACACGCCGTCGCGCTCGACGCCGCCCGCGACATGGACGTACGCGATCGCCTCCAGGGGCAGCCCGTCGAGGACCTTCGCGGGGTCCTCGCCGCGGTTCACCCGGTTCGTGTGGAGATTGGCGACGTCGATGAGCAGGCGGACACCCGTGCGTTCGACGAGCTCCGCCAGGAACTGACCCTCTGTCAACTCCTCGTCGGGCCAGTCGATCAGAGCGGCGATGTTCTCCAGGGCGAGCGGCACCGGCAGCGCGTCCTGCGCGATGCGGACGTTCTCGCACAGGACGTGCAGGGCGTCCCGGGTGCGCGGCACCGGCAGGAGGTGGCCCGCCTCCAGGGGCGGCGAGGCGGTCAGCGCCCCGCCCGCGCGCACGAACGCGATGTGCTCGGTGACGAGCGGGGAGCCGAGCGCCTCGGCCCGGGCCGCCAGATCGGCGAGGCGGCCCGCGTCCGGAGGCTCGGCGCCGCCGAGGCCGAGCGAGACCCCGTGCGGCACGACGGTGACGCCGCGCTCGCGCAGGCGCAGCAGCGAGTCGGGGAGGTGGCCGGGGCAGAGGTTCTCCGCGACCGCCTCGACCCAGTCGATGCCGTCGAGCCCCTCCACCGCCCGAGCGATCTCAGGCCGCCAGCCGATGCCGATGCCCAAATGCTTCATGGACAGGTCATGGCCCGGTGCCCCGCCGCCGAATCCCGCGCGGGGCACGTTCAGAGCTTGATTTGAGGTTGGCGGCCTCGGTGATCAGCTGGGCGTGGCCAGCGCGTCGAAGTCCACCAGGCCGGTGGCCTCCAGCATCGTCATGTGGTCGAGCACGGTGTTGTTGGCATCGGTCGCCAGGTCCCGTACGAGGGAGTTCCGGGTGGTCGCGCGGACCTGGGCAACCAGGGCGAACACCTTGCCGTGGGCTGCGCGCAGGAGGTTGGCGAAGTCCCGCTCGTAGGCGATGCCGGTGTCCGCCGTCAGCTGGCGCAGCCAGCCCTGCTGCTGGGCGTTGGGCTGGCTGGGCAGCTCGATGCCGAGCTTGGACGCGACGTCGAGGTCGTGCTGATTCAGCGCCGCATGCCCCATGACGAGATGGTCCCCGGCCGCCTTGATCGCCGCACTGGGCGCCCGCTGCTGCGCCTGCTGCCCGGCCGGCCCCTCCCAGAGCCCGGCGAGCCGCACCTTGGTGACGAACTCCCGGTCGGTCGCGGACAGCGGGCCCCAAGGGGTCGGCGTGGACGCGGAGTCGAGAGTGGCCTGCGGGGTCCCACCCCGGTCCGCGTACGACCAGACGGGAAAGGCGAGCGCGCCGAGCGTTGCCACGAGCACCGCGATGAGCAGCCCTGTGCCGTTGACGCGACGCAGGGCAAAACGACCGGAACGAACTATTCCACGCGACAAGATGCCTCCCGGGGACGGCCAGTTGAGAGCGCAAGAGCTACTCGGCGGTACCGGAGGATACGGCTGGGGCGGGTGTTGCGTTCAGAGGGCGGAAGGAACAATTCAGCGACCGGTATGCCGGCGGGAGGGAGGTGCCGGCGGGGGAGGGCCCCAGGTGGCATCGGGGGACTGCACCAGTGCATGGACCGCGGTGACGCATGAGTCTGAACAGGCCTTGTTCCAGACCCAGTTGGAGGACCTCATGGGAATCTGCGCGTCACCACTCCCGTCACCATCCGCGTCGTCGCGCACCGCCCGCAGGTACCGGGCGGCCCGCCGGGCAGGCGTGTGCGTCCTGTGCTGCGGTCTGCTGCTCGGCGGGCCGGTCGTGGCCGGGGCCGCCGCGGCGCCCTCCGCCCACGCGCGGACGGGACAGGAGTCGCACGGCCGGGGCACGCTGGTCTCCGCCGAGAAGCTGTACACGCTCGACTCCGCGCGGGCGGTGGCCGCCGAACTGCGAGGCGCCGGGTTCGACGACGGAGCGGTCCGGCACGGAGTGGTCGCCTACCGCCTCGTCTACCGGACGGTCGACCCGAAGGGGCGGCCCACCACGGCGAGCGGACTGCTGGTGCTGCCGTTGCACAGCGAACGCCGGCTGCGGGCGGTCTCCTTCGCACACGGCACCGGCGCCCACAAGAACGACTCCCCGTCCATGGGCCGGGGCGGCTTCGTGTCCGCGCCGGTGATCGCGCACGCGTCGGCGGGGGCCGCGGGCGTGGCGCCCGACTATCTGGGGATGGGCAAGGGCCCCGGCCCGCACCCCTGGATGGACATCGACTCCGAGACCACGGCCTCCCTGGACATGCTGAGAGCGGCGCGCGCCTTCGCGCCGCGCACCGGGCACGTACTGGAGCGCCCGGTCCAGGTCACCGGATTCTCACAAGGCGCCTCCGCGGCCCTGGCGCTCGGCCGGGCCCTTCAGGCGGGCGAGGACCGGTGGTTCCGGCTGGGCGCGCTGGCACCCGTCAGCGGCGCCTACGACTTCGGCGGCACCGAGCTGTCCGCGCTGCTCGCGGGCCGCCTCGATGCCAAGTCCGGTGTGCTGTACGCGGCTTACACCCTGGTGGCCTTCAACCGGCTCCACCACCTCTACGACCGGCCCGGCGAGGTCTTCCGAGCCCCGTACGACGGCACCGTAGAGGCACTCTTCGACGGCGCGCACACCGGCGAGCAGCTGATGAGCGGCACCCCCGCCACGCTCGGCGAGCTGCTGACCCGGCACGGCCGGGAACTGCTCGCGCATCCGACGGGCCCCCTGGCGGCGGCGCTGCGCACCACGGACGCCGTCTGCACCGACTGGGCGCCCCGCACGCCGACCAGGCTCTACCTGGCGACCGGGGACGAACAGGCCGCCACCGCCAACACCACGGCATGCCACAAGGCGCTGCTCCAGAACGGCGCGGACGTCCCGGTCGTCGATGTCGGCCCGGTCGACCACCACGGCTCCCGTCATCTGGGATCGAATGTCGCGGCCACGGCGGACATCGTCCGCTGGTTCCGGCAGTTGCGCGAGCGGTGACCGACAGGAGGGCGTGCGTCAGGCCGCGCGCAGCGCCGGGTGGTCCGCGACGACCGTGCACGAGCCGGGGGCGATCTCGGTGAACCCCGCGTCCCGGACCACCGGGAGCCCGCTGAGCGTCAGTTCGCGCCATGCGGCCGGGGCCGCGGTGCGTACCGAGAGGGGGAAGCCCGCCTCGCGCCAGGCCTTTCGGTCCGTGTCCGACAGCTCCCACCAGGCGAGCTGGGCGCCGTGCCCGGCCTGCGCCATGGCCTTGCCCGCGGACATGTCGAGGTCCGGGTTGAGCCAGAGGACCGGCGCGAGCGGATCGGGGGCATCCGGATCCGCCGGGTCGTCCAGGTCCGTCCCCGACACCTGGAGCTTGGCCAGCTCCTTGGGCCATCCGTCCAGCGGCACCGGCGGGAAGACGCGTACCTCCGCCGCCTTCCCGGTCACCGTGATGCCGGGCAGCGCCGAGGCCTTGCGCCACTCCGCGCCGCGGGCCCGTCGCACCACCTTGCGGATCCGCGCGTCCTGCCAGTCGCGCATGAGCCGAGCCCACTCGCCCTCGTCGTCGCCCTCGCCCAGAGACCGCTCGTCGGAGAGCATCACGAGCACCGCGCGGGCCGCCGTCTCCAGCGCGTCGGTACGCGCCGGGGGCTCGGCCTTCTCGATGCGTACGACCAGCGGCAGCACGTACTGCGGCGCCTCGTCGCGCGGGGACTCGTGGTGGAAGGGGCTGTCGGAAGAGGTGTCCTGAGTGCTCACCCCACCAGTCTGCCAGCCGCCGAACCGGTGATTCTTGGCGGAATGAATCGTTCCGGGACAGGATGCGCGCATGAAGAGCGACCTTTTTGCCAAAGAGAACATGGCCCAGCCGGCGACCGTCGCCGGAATGACGCTGGAGAACGCCAAGTCGATCAAGTACGCCGTCAACGGCGAGATGCTCGCCCGCCAGGGCGCGATGATCGCCTACCGCGGCACCCTCCAGTTCGAGCGGCGCGGCCAGGGCATCGGCGGCATGCTCAAGCGCGCGGTGACCGGTGAGGGCCTGCCCCTGATGTCGGTCAGCGGCCAGGGCGAGGCCTGGTTCGCGCACGAGGCGCAGAACTGCTTCATCGTCGACATCGAGCAGGGCGACGCCCTGACGATCAACGGCCGCAACGTGCTGTGCTTCGATGCCTCGCTCAGCTACGAGATCAAGACGGTCAAGGGCTCCGGCATCGCCGGCGGCGGCCTCTTCAACAGCGTCTTCAGCGGCTACGGCCGGCTCGGCCTGGTCTGCGAGGGCAACCCGCTGGTCATCCCGGTCTCCCCGCAGCTGCCGGTGTACGTCGACACCGACGCGGTGGTCGGCTGGAGCGCCAACCTCCAGACCTCGCTGCACCGTTCGCAGTCCATCGGCTCGATGCTGCGCGGCGGCTCCGGCGAAGCCGTCCAGCTGATGCTCCAGGGCGAGGGCTACGTCATCGTCCGGCCGAGCGAGGCGACTCCGCAGAAGGCGCAGCAGCACTGAACACCGCACGCGCACTGCGGGGCGTGGGCCGCCGGTACTCCATCGGCGGCCCCTGGGTCCTGCGCGGCATCGACCTGGACCTGGCCGAGGGCGCCCTGGTCCGGGTCGAGGGCGCCAACGGCACAGGAAAGTCAACCCTGTTGAGGCTCCTCGCGGGCATCGACGCGCCGACCGAGGGCCGCGTCACAGGACGCCCGCGCACCGCGTACGTCCCCGAACGCTTCCCGGCGGCGCTGCCCTTCACGGCCCTCGGCTATCTCACGCACCTCGGCCGCGTCCACGGCCTGCCGCGCCGGACGGCGAAGGAGCGGGCGGGACAGTGGCTGGAGCGGTTCGGTGCGGCCGGGCACGCGGGCACCCCGCTCGCCGAACTCTCGAAGGGCACCAGCCAGAAGGTCGCCGTGGCCCAGGCCCTGCTCGCCGACCCCGCACTCCTCGTCCTGGACGAGGCATGGACCGGCCTCGACACCGAGGCCCGCAACGAACTCGACCGCGCGGTGCACGAACGCGTGGCGGCGGGCGCGACGGTCGTCTTCGTCGACCACGACCCGAAGCGACTGTCCGGCGGGGAGGACGCGCGGTACGCGGTGGTGGGGGCGGGCTTGGAGCGGGTGCCCCTGAACGATGTGGGCCCGAGCCATGGGGGACCGGCCTGTGTGGTGTCGGGCTGTGTGGGCCCGAGCCATGCGAGCCCGGACCATGTGGGCCCGGACCGTGTGGGCCCGGACCATGTCGTGCCGAGCCATGTGAGCCCCACCCATGTGGCCCCCGCCCATGTGGCGCCGACCCATGTGCCCCCCGCCCACGTGGCGCCGCCCCACGTGGGCCGGACCCTCCTCATCGACATAGTCGGAACCACCCCGCTACCGGCTCACCTGCCCGGCGCCCCCGAGGAGTTGGAAGCTCCCGACGGCACCCGCACCCTCCGTGTGGCCGCCGACCACTCCGACGACCTGCTGCGCGTCCTGCTCGCGGCCCGTCCGCCCTGGCACATCCAAGGAGTGCGCAGCCAGTGATCCCGCTTCTCCGCTACCAGAGCGCGCTGCTCCTGCGTTCCCAGCGCTGGCTGGGTCCGGTCCTGCTGTACGCGGCCTTCCTGGGCATCGGCGTGCAGGCGGGGGAGCCGGTCCTCGACTCCCTGGGATACGCGGCCGCCGGGCTGCTCCCGGTCGCGGCATGGCTCGTGCGGATCTGCGTCACCCAGGAGCCGGAGGCCGCCCGCACCTGCGCCGCCGCGGCGGCCGGCCCGGCCCGGGTCCACCTCGCGTCGCTGCTTGCGGCGACCGGCTCGGCGGCCCTGCTCGGCCTCGCGAGCGGGGACCACAAGGTCGCGGTGCCACTGGGTTCCGCGACCCTGGCGGGGCTGATCGCCACCGGGGTCTGTGTGCTGACCGGCGTCGTGGTCGGCGCGCTCGGCAGCCGTCCGGTGCTGCACGGCCGGGGCTGGTCCCTCTCGCTCACCGCACTGGCCGCACTGCTCGCCCTGGTGCTCGCGCCGTCGCCCGCGCAGTACGCGGTGTTCGGCCTGGTCAGCGGCTCGCGGACCGGCGCCGTACACCTGGCGGTGCTGCCGCTCGCCGCAGCGATCGTCCTCGCGGGAGCGGCCGCCGCCGGGGTCTGCGCGCTCAGCTCACGACGCCGCTGAACCCGCCCCCGTACCCGATTAGGCTCGACGGCATGGACGAGACGCAGGATCCCGGGACGTACTGCGCGGGCGGGCCCGTTGCCGCGGCCGCCGCGCCCGGCCCGCTGGACGGCCCCTTCGCCGAGTGCGTGCTGTGCCGCAGGCCGACCGAGTACCCGGAGTCGACCAAGGGCAGCACGCTGTGCCCGGTCTGCGAGTGGCAGGAGGCCCAGCGCACGGCCTGCTCAGGCTGACCGCCGGCCGGGACTCAGTGGTGCGTGGCGCTGCGGATCAGGTCGGAGACCTTCACGAAGCGGTACCCGCGCTTGCGCAGCTCCGGCACGATGCGCTGAATCGCCGCGTCGGTGACCGGCGCCGCGCTGCGCGTGCAGTGCATGACCACGAGCGAGCCCGGCTGCACCCCGGCCACGACCTGCTCGGCGACCGCGTTCGCGTCCTTGGCGAAGGCGTCCCCGCTCACCACGTCCCACTGGACGGCGGTCATCTTCAGCGGGGCCAGCGTGCGCAGCACCTCGTCGTCGTAGCAGCCGCCGGGGAAGCGGAAGTACGGCACGGCGTTCTGCACCCCGGCCTTCTTGAACTGGGCCGCCGCCTTCTCCACGTCGGCCCGCCTGCGGTTCTTCTCGACCACGGGCAACCCGTAGCAGTCGGCCTTGAACGCGTAGTGGCTGTAGGAGTGGTTGCCGATCTCGAAGTTGGGGTCGGTCCCGATGGCACGGGCCTCGGCCGGATACTCCTTGGCCCACCGGCCGGTCATGAACACCGTGGCCGGCACCTTCAGCCGCTTGAGATCGGCGATGAGCGCGGGGTTGTCGAAGTGCTCGCCGCCCGCCGCGCGCGGACCCTGGTCGGCCGTCATGTCCGCGTCGAAGGTCAGCGCGACGACCTTCTCGCCCTGGGGGTTCTTGGGTGCCCGCTCGAAGACCGGGGTGATTCCGCCGGGGCCGGGTGCCAGCGTGGGAGGGCTCTTGGGCGCGCCCGCGGCCGCCGAGGCCGAGGGGGCCGCCTTGTGCGGCGCGGGGTCGGAGCCGCAGCCCGCGAGCGAGGCACCGAGCAGGGCAACCGCGAGCAGCTTACGTACAGTAATGGTCACAAACGGAAAGTATCCGATCGTATCGGCCTATTTGTTCGCGCCGCTCCCGCAGCCCCGGAGATTCCGGCCAATGCCGTACAGCGGCACCTCCGAAGGCCCGTCCCGTACGCCCGGGATCCCGGCCCTCCGGCCCCGCAACGAGACCGATCCGCCCCGGCGGACTAGGCTCGTTGCATACGGATCACACGCCCGAACAGGCCCCTTCGCAGGCAAGGCGCGGTTCAAGGCCCCAGGGAGGCGACGTGTCCGGATACCGTACGGCCGCATGCTCGGCGGCACTCTGCTCGGCGGCCCTGCTCCCCCTCGCGGGCGCGGCCACCGCTCACGCCGACGACACCGGCTCACTCACCGCCGACCAGATCTCCCAGCGCTCCCACGAAGCCCTGCTCGGCGCGAAATCCCTGCACATCACGGCCAAGGGCGACCTGCGCTCACCCGGCTCCCCGACCTCCTTCGACCTCACGCTCGACCGGTCCGGGAACTGCCGCGGTTCGGTGAGTCTCGGCCCGCAGGGCTCGGTCGAGATCGTGAAGCGGGGCGCGGACGTGTGGATGAAGCCGGACGCGGCATTCTGGAAGAACGAGGTGCCGGGCGGCGGCAGCGCGCTGGCCTCGCTCGTCGGCAACCGGTATCTGAAGGGCACCACCGACGACCCGGTGCTCCGGGCCACGACCGGCGTGTGCGACCTCGACACCTTCCAGCAGTACCTCGACACCTCCGCCGAGATACCGGCCACCGGCCTCACCAAGGGCACGCCGACCACGCTCGACGGCACCGCGGTCATCCCGGTGACGGCCACCGAGCAGGGCCGCACCTACACGCTCGACGTCGCGGCGACCGGCAAGCCCTACCCGGTGCGGATCACCATCGCCCGGGGCAGCGCCGTGCCCGATGCGACCGTCCGCTTCGACGGCTTCGACCAGCCGGTGCCCACCGCGACCCCGTCCCCCGCCGAGACCGTCGACATCTCGGGCCTGATGACCCGCACGTCCTGAGCCGCACGTCCTGAACTCCGGCGGGACATTCACCCATCCGGGCGGGGACGGGCGGGGATGCGCGGCGGCTCGCGGAGTTCGTGCCCCGCCCCGGCCACTGCGCACCCCCCTCCGGTCCCGGCACGTTCCCCCGATCGTGCGAGGGAACGTACGGCGGGCGGCAGCCTCAGGCGAGCTCGGCGGTGAGCGTGATGGTGGTCCCCGAAAGGGCCTGGCTCACCGGGCAGTTCTTCTTGGCGTCCTCGGCGGCCGCCTGGAAGCCCTCCTCGTCGAGGCCGGGGACCTCGCCGCGAACGGTGAGGTGGATGCCGGTGATGCCCTCGCCGGGCTGGAAGGTGACGTCGGCCTTGGTCTCCAGGCGGGTGGGAGGGGTGCCCGCGCCGGTCAGGCCGTGCGAAAGCGCCATCGAGAAGCAGCTGGAGTGGGCGCCCGCGATGAGCTCCTCCGGGCTGGTCTTGCCGTTGGCCTGCTCGGCGCGGGACGGCCAGGAGACGGCCTGGGACGCGATGCCCGAGGAGTCGAACGTGACGGTGCCGGAGCCCTTGATGAGCTCGCCTTCCCAGACCGTGTGCGCCGTGCGCGTGGTGGCCATGGTGATTCCCTTCTGTGGCCGAGGGGACCACGGACGGATGCAGCTTCGGCCCCCTCGGCCCCAAACCTACTGCGCCACAAGGCCCTTCGCGTCGCGGGCGAGCGCGGTCAGACGGGAGATCGCCCGGAAGTACTTCTTGCGGTAGCCGCCGTTCAGCATCTCGTCACTGAACAGCCGGTCGAAGGGCACGCCCGAGGCGAGCACCGGCACCTCGCGGTCGTACAGCCGGTCGGCGAGCACCACGAGGCGCAGCGCGGTCGACTGGTCGGGCACCGGCCGCACATCGGTCAGGCACACCGCGCGCACCCCGTCCGTCAGCGCGCCGTAGCGGCTGGGGTGGACGCGCGAGAGGTGGTCGAGCAGCTGCGGGAAGTCGTCGAGCGCCGCGCCCTCGGTGGCGTACGCCGCTTTGGTGACCTGCTCGTCGGAGTACGGGGCCGGGGCCTCGGGCAGCCCCCGGTGGCGGTAGTCCTCGCCGTCGATCCGCAGCGGGCGGAAGTGCGCCGAGAGGCCCTGGATCTCGCGCAGGAAGTCCACGGCCGCGAACCGGCCCTCGCCGAGCTTGCCGGGCAGCGTGTTGGACGTCGCGGCGAGCGCCACACCGTTCTCGACGAGCCTGCGGAGGAGCGAGGACACGAGCACGGTGTCGCCCGGGTCGTCGAGCTCGAACTCGTCGATGCAGAGCAGCCGGTGGCCGCTCAGCGTCTGCACCGTCTGCTGGAAACCGAGGGCGCCCACCAGGTTCGTCAGCTCGACGAACGTGCCGAAGGCCTTGAGCGCGGGCTCGGCCGGAGTGGCGTGCCACAGCGAGGCGAGCAGATGGGTCTTGCCTACGCCGTAACCGCCGTCGAGGTACACCCCGCGCGGCCCGGTCGTGGCGGCCGGCTTCTTCGCGAACCAGCGGCGCCTGGCACCGACGGCGTGCGCCCCGCCGAGCCCCGCGGCGAAGGACGACAGAACGGTGACCGCCTCGCTCTGGCTCGGCTGGTTCGGGTCCGGTACGTACGTCTCGAAGCGGACCGAGTCGAACCGCGGCGGCGGCACCATCTCGGCGACCAGACGATCGGCGGGGACATGCGGCGCGCGGGCGCAGAGCGACACCGGGGCCGCTTCGGTTATGGGGCTGGTCGACACAGTCCCTAACTGTAAGGGCCGTGCCAGACTGCACGGCATGCGACAACTGTTCCCTGTGACCGACCAGACACCGGACGCCGAGGGCGCCGAGCAGGCAGAAAGCGCAGAGTGGTCGCTCGACCGGCTGGCCGACGCCTACGCCTATCCCCGTACGGACGGCCCCTGGCTGCGGGCCAACATGGTGTCCTCGCTGGACGGCGCGGGCCAGCACGAAGGCCGCTCGCAGCCGCTGTCCTCCGACACCGACATGCGGATCTTCGGCACCCTGCGGGCGCTCGCGGACGCGGTGGTGGTGGGCGCGGAAACGGTACGCCTGGAGGGATACCGGCCCGCCCGGGCGCGCGCGGAGTTCGCCGAGCGCCGCAAGGCGGCCGGGCAGGGCCCCGCCCCCGTGATCGCCGTGGTCACCGCCAGCCTCGACCTCGACTTCTCGCTGCCCCTGTTCACCTCGCCCCTCGTCCCGACCCTGATCCTGACCGGGGCGGCCGCCGACCCCGACCGGGTCCGGGCGGCCGAGCGGGCGGGCGCCGAGGTGGTGGTCGCGGGCGACGGCCCCGGCGTCGAGCCCGCGTGGGCCGTGCAGGCCCTGGCCGACCGCGGCCTGCTGCGGCTGCTCACCGAGGGCGGGCCGCGACTGCTCGGCCAGTTCGTGGCTGCCGGAGTGCTCGACGAGCTGTGCCTGACGGTGTCCCCGACGCTGACCGCCGGCGACGCGCAGCGCATCGCCGGCGGGCCCGCGGTGAAGGTCCCCCAGCGGTTCGCGCCGACGTCCGTCCTGGAGGACGCCGGGTTCCTCTACACGCGTTACCGTCGAATCTGACAATCGGTGGAATTCGCCGTTCCGGTTAGCTCACGCTGGGCACACTTACTCACGCAGACCCCGTGCGGGCACGGGGAAGGATGGTTTCCGCAGGGGCCGTACCCGCCAGTCAGCGGTGGCGGCGGCCATGGAGAAAACAGAAGGGCGCCTGTCGTGTTCACGAGCGTATTGATGATCGAGAAGCCCCTGACCTCCGTCGACGTGGAATTCGTCACCACCCTGCACGGGGACGAGCCGGTTTCCTTTGTCGTGCTCATGCAGCCGAGGGGCGATCAGGACCGGTTGCTGCGCGCCATCGACGACGTGGCGCTCGGCGAACTCGACGAAGCCGTCCACGAGGGTGAGGAACCGGAGGGCTCCGCCGCGCAGGGACCCGCCGAACTGGCGCTCCAGCATTCCGTGCAGTCGCTGCGGGACGCCGGAAGCAAGGCGGTGGGCCATGTGGTCGACGACCATCCCCTGGACAAGCTGAAGGGCGTGGTCGACGAGGTGAACGCCGACGAGGTCATCGTCCTGACGGCCCCGCACTACGTGGAGGAGTTCTTCCACCGGGACTGGGCATCGCGGGCCCGCCACAAGGTCGGCGTCCCCGTCCTCAAGCTTTTCGCCCACAGCGAGTAGCCCCGCGCGGCCCCGTCCGGAGCCGTGTCGCGGCCGGAGCCCCCGCAGGAATTAGGGTGGGGGCTCCTTCTGTACGTCGCACCCCGGGAGAGAACCGCATGGCATCCGCCATTCCCACCGCCATGGAACGGCCGCACTTCATCGGCATCGGCGGTGCCGGCATGTCGGGCATCGCGAAGATCCTGGCCCAGCGCGGGGCCCAGGTCGCGGGCAGCGACGCGAAGGAGTCCGCCACCGCCGAAGCGCTGCGAGCGCTCGGCGCGACCGTGCACATCGGCCACGCGGCCGAGCACCTCGCCGACGACGCCACCTGTGTGGTCGTCTCCAGCGCGATTCGCGCCGACAACCCCGAGCTGGCCCGCGCCGCCGAGCTGTCCGTGCCCGTCGTGCACCGCTCCGACGCGCTCGCCTCGCTCATGGGCGGCCTGCGCGCCATCGCCGTGGCGGGCACCCACGGCAAGACGACCACCACCTCGATGCTGGCCGTCGCCCTGACCGAGCTGGGCCTCGACCCCTCGTACGCGATCGGCGGCGACCTCGAAGGGCCTGGCACCAACGCCCGGCACGGCGAGGGCGACATCTTCGTGGCCGAGGCCGACGAGAGCGACCGCAGCTTCCAGAAGTACGACCCCGAGGTCGCCATCGTCCTCAACGTCGAGCTCGACCACCACGCCAACTACGCCTCGATGGACGAGATCTACGACTCGTTCGAGACCTTCGTCGGCAAGGTCAGGCCCGGCGGCACCCTGGTGATCGCCGCCGACCAGCCCGGCGCGGTCGAGCTCACGAAGCGCGTCCGCGACCTGTCCTCGCTCAACGTCGTCACGTACGGCGAGTCGGAGACGGCGGACGTACGCGTCCACAAGGTCACCCCGCGCGGCCTCACCTCCGAGGTGACCGTCCTCCTGAACGGCAAGTTCCTGACCTTCACGGTGTCGGTCCCCGGCCGCCACTACGCCCACAACGCGGTGGCCGCGCTCGCCGCGGGCGTCGCGCTCGGCATCCCGGCGCACAACCTGGCCTCCGCGCTCGGCAAGTACACCGGCGTCAAGCGTCGCCTCCAGCTCAAGGGCGAGGCCAAGGGCGTCCAGGTCATCGACTCGTACGCACACCACCCCACCGAGATGACCGCCGACCTGGAGGCGATGCGGGGCGCGGCATCCGACGCGCGCCTCCTGGTGGTCTTCCAGCCCCACCTGTTCTCCCGCACCCAGGAGCTCGGCAAGGAGATGGGCGAGGCCCTGGCACTGGCCGACCTCTCCGTCGTCCTCGACATCTACCCGGCCCGCGAGGACCCGGTCCCCGGCGTCACCAGCGCGCTGATCATCGACGCGGCCAAGGCGGCGGGCGCCACGGTCACCGCCGTACACGACAAGTCGACCGTCCCGGACGTCGTCGCGGGAATGGCAGCCCCCGGCGATCTCGTTCTCACCATGGGCGCGGGCGACGTGACGGACCTCGGCCCGGCCATCCTGGCCCGCCTGTCGAACTGATCCGACCGAGGAGCACCCCATGTCGTACGACGTCGAGAAGCCGGACGAGCAGTGGCGCGCGGAGCTGACGCCCGCCGAGTACCAGGTGCTGCGCCAGGCCGGCACGGAGCCCGCGTTCGTCGGTGAGTACACCGACACCAAGACGGAGGGCGTGTACTCCTGCCGTGCCTGCGGGGCCGAGCTCTTCACCTCCGGCGAGAAGTTCGAGTCGCACTGCGGCTGGCCGAGCTTCTTCGACCCGAAGGACACCGAGGCGGTCGAACTCATCGAGGACCGCACCCACGGCATGGTCCGCACCGAGGTGCGCTGCGCCCGCTGCGGCTCCCACCTGGGCCATGTCTTCGAGGGCGAGGGCTACCCGACCCCGACGGACCAGCGGTACTGCATCAACAGCATTTCGCTGCGGCTGACCGAGAAGTAACGCGGAAGCCCGGAAGGGGCCGGGACGGACACCGAGTCCGTCCCGGCCCCTTCGCCTTCCACCGGGCTTTCTACCGGCTCACTTTGATGGAGCCCCGGCAGATTTCGAGGATCTTCATCGCGATGGCGCTTCCGGGGCGCCCGAACCGGTCGGCGTACCGCTTGATGATCACGTTCTCGCGGCTGAACTCGGTACGCCGCCCGCCCGCGGCGATCCGGACCTCCTGGACGGCCTCGGACAGCTCGCGGCGGTGTTCCAGGAGGCCGATGATCTCGGCGTCGAGCACGTCGATGGAGCTTCTGAGCTCCGCGATGGCGGCTTCCGTGGTGGCCTTGTCGCCGGTCGGCAGTGTCTGCAGGGTCATGGTGCTCTCCTCGTGGGGCAGGGCAGTTGACGTGCTGGACGGTCGGCCTGGTGCGGATCCCGGTACGGGAAGGTCAGTCATGGACGGCGGCGGACGGCGGGGCGTTTTCCATGCCTCAACGCCTATCAAGTGATGGCGTGCTGGTCGGACGAACTCGCCGGATGGAACAGGACAGTTCGGCACCTCAACGCGTGCGCCAGGTGGTTTTCCTGAGGCGGCGGGGCCGCTGGTGGCGCCGCTCAGGCGTGCTCGTGGAGCTGGACGTCGAAGTGGCCGCCGTCGGCTTCCGCGGGTACGGATATGGCTGCGGCCCAGGTGCCGGGCACGGCGAGGTCCGTCACCGTCCAGGATCCGGGCGTTCCGGGCACCCCGGCGGCCACGACGGCCGGACCGGAGCTCTCTGGCCGGGTTTCGACGGCGGACAGATCGGTGGTGATCCCGACACCCACCGCCTTGAGCACGGCCTCCTTACGCGTCCAGCAGCGCAGGAAGGCCTGAGTGCGGGCATCCCCTCCGGGAGCGCCGAGCACGACCCGGCGCTCGGACTCGGTCAGCGTGGACGGCGCGAGCTCCTCGATCGGGAATTCCCGTACGACCTCGACGTCCACCCCCACAGGGACGCGGGCCACGGCGAGCATGCCGCAGCCGTCCGTGTGCGAAATGCTGATCCATAGAGGGGAGTCCGGGTGCAGCACGGCGGGCGGCCCGTGCAGCGGATCACCGCACCCCGGGCACGGCCTGCGGCCGAGGCCTATCTCTGCGGGCGCCACATCGAGGAGTTCCGAGAGGATCCGCCGGCTCGCGGCGCGCGCGGCGACGTAACCCACCGCCGTCCTCACGTGCACGAACCGTGCGGCGCGGTCGCGCTCGTCCTTACTGAGCAGGGCCAGGTCGGCCGGATCGAT
The DNA here is from genome assembly GCF_039532965.1 of Streptomyces mauvecolor. NCBI lineage: Bacteria > Bacillati > Actinomycetota > Actinomycetes > Kitasatosporales > Streptomycetaceae > Streptomyces > Streptomyces mauvecolor. The sequence goes on from NZ_BAAASQ010000034.1 coordinate 208,195, forward strand.
GGGGCCGTCTCCGGTACGCCACCACCAGGCGTGCGCGACGGCGGTGTCGGGTTCGAGGATCAAGGTCACGGAGGAACGCTACAGCCCCCGGGTTGCGCCGGGTTGACCCCCGAAGTTGACGCCGGCCCGGCAGGGCCGTAAGGTCCTTCGAGTTGCCACGGAGCCGGAACGGTTCCGCAGCAGCCGTCCGCCGCAGGTTCTGCGGCACCCAACTCAGCACGATCTCCCGCCCGGGGTGAATTCGGCATGCCGAATTCTATTTTTGGTCGCACCGGAAGACTCGATTATGAATCGGCCGGGGAAATCAGCTAGAGTTCGGGACGTCGGAACGGCCCAACAGTCGGAAAGACAAACCCCATCTCGACGGGGAATCGGACACGAAAGAGTCTGATAGAGTCGGGAACACGAAATACCGAAGGGAA
>NZ_BAAASQ010000035.1:0-1046 GCF_039532965.1 Streptomyces mauvecolor
TGTATTGATCACGAGCGTTGTTAACGCTGGTTGGTCTTGATCATGGCGAAGACCTCCGGTGTGGTGGAGGTGTCTAGGCTCCACACCACGCACGGAGGTCTTCGTGTCCCACCGTAATGCCCGCCTTACCATTCACGGCAGGCGGCTGCTGGTCGAACGTGTCCGTTCCGGCCGTCCGGTCGCGCATGTGGCGGCCGAGATGGGCATATCCCGGCCCACAGCCCACAAATGGGTCCGACGCTGGAAGACCGAAGGCGACGCGGGCCTGGCCGACCGGCCCAGCAGACCGGCCACGACCCCGCACCGGACACCGGCCGCACTGGAAGAGCGGGTCTGCGACCTGCGGCGGACCCGCAAGCTCGGGCCCGCCCGGATCGGCCCGATCGTGGGACTGCCCGCATCCACTGTGCACCGGATCCTCACCCGCCACCGGCTGAACCGGCTTTCCTGGCTGGACCGCCCGACCGGCACCGTGATCCGCCGCTACGAACGCGACCGCCCAGGCGAGCTGATCCACGTCGACGTCAAGAAACTCGGCCGGATCCCCGACGGCGGCGGCCACAAGACCCTGGGCCGTCAGGCCGGCCGGGCAACCCGCTCCGGCATGGGCTTCGACTACGTCCACTCCGCCGTCGACGACCACTCCCGCCTTGCCTACAGCGAGGTCCACCCTGACGAGAAGGTCGCGACCTGCGCGGGCTTCCTCACCCGCGCGGCCGCGTTCTTCCACAGCCAGGGCATCCCCCGCATCGAGCGGGTCCTGACGGACAACGCGTGGGCCTACCGCAAGGGCCTGGCCTGGAAAGCCGTCCTTACCGACCTCGGCGCGACCGGCAAACTCACGCGCGCCTACCGGCCGCAGACCAACGGCAAGGTCGAACGCTTCAACCGCACCCTGCTGGACGAGTGGGCCTACCTGCGGCACTACACCTCAAACGACGAGCGGACAGCGGCCCTGACAGACTTCCTCCACACCTACAACCACCACCGCTGCCACACCGCACTCGACGGACACCCGCCCATCACCCGCGTCAACAACCCTGCGG
>NZ_BAAASQ010000036.1:0-663 GCF_039532965.1 Streptomyces mauvecolor
AGGCCGAGGGCTTGTCCTCAGTTGCTCGCGTCCACTGTGTTTGTTCTGAAGCAACGAACAGTTGCTGGTTGAGCAGAACCCACTTAATTGAAAAGTGTGCTTGTTCGCTCGAAACCGATAGGGTTTCGGTGGTCATAGCGTTAGGGAAACGCCCGGTTACATTCCGAACCCGGAAGCTAAGCCTTTCAGCGCCGATGGTACTGCAGGGGGGACCCTGTGGGAGAGTAGGACGCCGCCGAACAATATTTCAGGACCCTTGGTCCCAGCGTTCACGCTGGGACCAAGGGTCCTTTTGTTTTTCCGCTTTGCTTTGCCGAAGCGCGTCGGGCAGCCGACTGCGCGAGAATGACTGCAGTACCCGAAGACTAGGAGTCACGATGTCCACCAACTCTCCCGACGATCGTCCGGAGCGCGAGCCGCGCCGTCAGGACGGTGGCGACCGGGGCGGCTACCGCGGTGGTCGAGACGACCGCGGTCCGCGTCGTGACAACGACCGGGGTGGTTACGGCGGGCGTCGTGACGACAGCCGTGGTGGCTCCTCCGGCGGCGGTTACCCCCGCCGTGACGACCGTGGTGGCCGCCCCGCCGGTGGTGGCGGCTCGTACGGGCGTCGTGATGATCGTCCGGCTCCGCGTCGTGATGACGACCGTGGTGGGTTCCGTC
>NZ_BAAASQ010000037.1:0-595 GCF_039532965.1 Streptomyces mauvecolor
GCCACATCGAGCCCGCTGTTCTTGCGGGCCTCCTGGATCAGCCGGATCGCGTCACGGGCCAGGCCTGCGAGGCGCAGTTCCGGGGTGATCTCCAGGTCGAGGGCGACCGTCGCGCCGGAGTCCGAGGCCACCGACCATCCCTCGCGCGGGGTCTCGGTGATGATGACCTCGTCGGGGGCCAGTGCCACGGGCTCGCCGTTGACCTCGACCGACGCCGTGCCCGTGTCGCGCAGCGAGGCGGACAGGGCCGCCGCGTCAGCGGCCGCCACCGCCTTCGCCACGTCCTGGACGCCCTTGCCGAACCGCTTGCCGAGCGCCCGGAAGTTGGCCTTCGCGGTGGTGTCGACCAGCGAGCCGCCCACCTCGGAGAGGGAGGCCAGGGAGGAGACGTTCAGTTCCTCGGTGATCTGTGCGTGCAGTTCGGGCGAGAGGGTTTCGAAGCCCGTTACCGCGACCAGGGCCCGCGACAGCGGCTGGCGGGTCTTGACACCTGACTCGGCGCGCGTGGCCCGGCCCAGCTCCACCAGGCGGCGTACCAGCGCCATCTGCGAGGAGAGCGCCGGGTCGATCGCCGCCGTGTCCGCCTTCGGCCAGG
>NZ_BAAASQ010000038.1:0-100008 GCF_039532965.1 Streptomyces mauvecolor
GCATAGCCTCAAAACGAGATCACCGAGTGGCCGTCGATACACCACTCCAGTGGACGTGACCTCGGAGTGCTGCGGCTCTGGCGAGACGTGGACGGTCGACGAAGGCAACTTCGTGCCCTGCTCACACGTGTTGGGGTGATCAAGAACGACCCCGCGCTCACTCCCGACGAACGGTCGCGACGGCTTGAGCAGGAAACCCCAACCGCGGGTACCTGGACGGATGTTCTCCACATCAGGGAGCGGATTGAACTGATCAGGCCGGAGCAGGCGCCAGAGGTCACTATTCCCGCTGTGATGGCGAGCGTCGGGCTCCTCTGCGCGACCGCCGCTGGGGTGTTGTCCACATGGTTCGACTGAGTTGAGGCAGGAAGAGCCCATCCGCGCAGGACCGGAGCCGAGCTTGAAAACCGTCGTGGCAGCGATGTCACCGTGGGTTCAAATCCCACACCCACCGCAGATGAACGGCCCCTGACCTGGTGAATCGGTCGGGGGCCGTTCTCGTGCAGGATCTCCGTCAGGCTCCGTGGTTCTCCGTCAGTCCCCAGTCGATCGGGCACGGGTGGGGCACGGGCTCATTGAGCTCACAGCTCTACGCGGCCATCCAGTATGAGGTGGGAAGAGCTCTAACGTGGAGGGTGGACAGCTCCACCATGGAGACGGCCGCTTCAGTCGCCTCGATGCCGTAGGCCAATGAGTGCGCCAGCTTGTTGCGCATGCTGAAGAGTGCTCGAAGTACGAGCCTTGTTCATTGCAGAGTTGAGCAAGTTCCCGAGCCGCTTGCCATCCATGCGGCGATTCTGGCAGCCAGGGCTGATGAGGTGCAGAGATTATTCACGCGCTCGCCCTTCCACTCGGCTCACCCCATCACTCACCCCAGCTCCCATCCCGTCTGCCGTCGACCCACACGCATGTGGAGCGGGCGTGGTTCATGGCGTCCAGGTGGAGCGCGCCACTGTACGAACGACCTGGACGCCATGGGCCGCGTCTGCTCGGCTCTGCCTGGGGCGATGGCAGACGGGATGGGAGAACACCACGCACGCCACGCCCGGCCGGCACCCGGGAACGACGCCCCCTCCATCCCGGAGTCGGCCGATCCCCCGCCGGAGGCATCGTTCTGACCGGCAGCTTGCCGACGGGGCTCTACTCAGGGCTGTAACTTGCTTGCGGCCCCAGGGACCGGCCCCTGTGCCGAAGGCGTGTGGAGGCCGGGCGAAGGGGCCAGCCCGCGCCGTACGCGGGCACTTGATGAAGTAGTGAAGTTTCCCTCGCTGAACCCGACTCAGCATCGCGTGGACGCCACCACGGTGCTGCTCCACTGCACGGGCTGAGTTGCTCGGGGGGGCACGGTGTACGCTCTTCCGGCTGCAACAGCCTGGTCCTGAGCAATAGTCAATAGTTGTGGATCAGTTCGCTCCTCTTGATCTGTCTTCGGAGCTGCTGGCCTTCAGCTGGCTGCGCAGACTTCTGATCTCTGCGACGAGGCGGGGGACAGCTTCGCGGGCGGCGGCGATGAACTGTGCGTTTTCGTCCCACCACTCGTCGGCGGCGTCGACGTAGCGGGGGTGCTGGACAAGGGTTGCGGCCAGGATCTCGCGGTGGTCGAAGTTCGGCCACCGCTCGCCGAGGCCGGTGTCCGGAGTGGTGCTCACGGCGACGAGGTTCATGGCGTGCCCGTCGTCGAGGCTACGGACGAACCAAGGTACTGGCGTGGCTGCCTGCGCGAGTTCGCCAAGCTGGTCGAGTTCCTCGTCGCTGAGCAGTTCCGGGGTGGTCATCGGGCTGCGATCTCCTCTCGCTCCACGAGCTGGCCATTCTCGAACCTTGCGCCCGCACGGACCAGTAGGACCAGTTGGGCTCCGGGGATCGCGCGCCAGCGGTCCTGTGCGGACTCGACGAGCTTGAACACCATGGTGAGGGCGGCGGCCGGGCTGCCGGCCCCGCGCGTGACCTTGGTCCGCAGCTTGACCGTGGAGGACGTCGACTCGATCGGGCTCGTGGTCCTCAGATGGATCCAGCGCTCGGCCGGAGAGTCCTAGAACGCCAGCAGCTCCTCCCGGTCGTCAGTGATCTTCGTGACAGCCCTCGGCCACTTCATGCCGTAGGTCTTCGCGAACGCCGCAATCGCCTTCTCGGCGTGCGCGCGGTCCTCGGCGTTGTAGATCTCCTGCATCGCCTTCGTCGCGCCTGGCTGTGCGGGCTTCGGCAGGGCATTCGTGATATTTCTGGCTTTGTGGACCAAGCGCCTCTGGTGCCGGGACGCGGGGAAGACCTCGGCCAGAGCCTTCCACAGGCCCATCGCGCCATCGCCGACGACCAGCGCCATTCGACTACCGCCAGAAGGTGGATCACCAAACGGGCATCATGTGCCCATGACAACCGCTCTGCCCACCGTGACCGTACGCCTGTGGCGTGCCGATGCCGTCGTGCTGTTCGACTGGCTGATGAGCACGGATCTCGACTCAGTGCCGGTGACGCACCCTGCCCAGAAGCAGGCACTGGCGGATCTGCTTTCCCGGTTGGAGTCGGACACCGACACTGACCTGCGCGGCTCAACTGCCGAGCAGATTGCCGCCGCTCAGGAGGAGGTCGCCAGGGACATGGGCTGGTGACATCGCCCCGACCCAGGCCGGTCGAAACGGTCTCCAACTGCTGGCTCCCACTACCCGGCCCCCAGTTCACGGAGCCGCGCCGCGTAGAAGGCGCTGATCCGAGCCGCCAGCCCCGGATCAGCGAGCAGCACCTTCTCGTCAGCCTTGCCCGCCTTCAGCCCGGCCGCCGGTTCCTCGATCCGTGCCGCATCAGGCCGCGAGGCCCGCCGCTCCTCGAGGAGCTGCTGTGTGCACCTGCGGACGAAACGGCGCAGCACCTCCCGGGCCTCTTCGAACGCATCCCTCGCGTATCCGAAGTCGTCCGGCTCGGACGCCCCTGGGGCGGTGTTCTCGGGGGGCATCTGACCGGGCGTGGACTCGGTTTCGTGCACGGCTGCCACCTTGCTTTCGGGGAGGTATGGCCATTGTCCGCCAGTTGTTGGCCAAAGCACGGCGGTGGCGGGCACAGCGTTCCGCGATGGCGCGGCGTACGGCGCCAACGCTGCCTACAGTGGGGGCAGTTGATCTTCTACGCGGGTGTCATGGCCGAGCGGGGCATGGATCTGCGCACGCTGTTCAGCACGAACGACCGCGCTCTGCACGCGGAGGAGGCGTTCACCAACCGGCAGGCCCAGTGGCAGATCATCGCCGAGGCGCTCGCCGAGCACCTGCACACGATCTCGTTGCCGGGCTTCTGCGACCGCAGATCCTGAGTGACGGCTATGGACGTGAGTGACGTGCCTGTTCTCGGGGATATCCAGGGGCAGTTGGCGAGGCGTCCAAACCTTTCTTGGCGATCTGGTCCCGATTGTTCACCCGTGCGAAGTTTCCTGGTCCGCGCCCGACATGCGTTCGGGGATCTTGACTCATGCTCCCTGCGGACGGTCGCCGTGGAGGGTGGCCCGGAACGCAGGGGTGCGTATGACCGAAGCTCCTCGAATCCAGCGGGACACCTTGCACTCGGACCGGTGCGGGTGGGACCAGCTTGTGGCTCCGTGCCAGCGAAGCTGGGTGACCAGCACCGAGCTGGATCAGAGCGAGGGACGGGCGAAACACTGGACGGACACGCGGAAGGTAGCCGGGGCCGCGGTCATCTGTCCGGTGCGGGACCTGGCGTCCTTTCCTGCTCAAGGTACGCAGCCCGTCCGCCGGTTCTCCTGGCGTACGTCCCAGCGCCACCGGCCCGGCCTGCAGTACTTGGTGAGTACTGGTCGCCACCACGGGTTCGAGAGCCATGCCGAGCAGGAGTTCCTTCTCGCGCTGGACTTTGCTGGGGAGTTGGTGGAGGTGCTCTCGCAGCCGTTCCGGCTCACGTTCACCACCTCAGCCGGGACTGGGTCGCATATCCCAGACTTCCTGGCCTGGACCCGCTCGGGGACCTGGCTGGTCGACGTGCGCCCTGGTTCATCTGATCGAGCCGGAGGACACGGTGCGGTTCGCCGCAGCGGCCGAGGCCGCGCTGGCCTGCGGCTGGCGTTACACCGTGGTGTCGGGCTGGCATCCGTACGTCCAGACGACGCTGGACACGCTCGCTTCCCAGCGCCGGCCGATGGCCGACCCACTCGGCCTGCAGAAGCAGGTGCTGGCTCAACTCGCGCAAGGACCCAGGCCGTTCGGCGAGTTGGCGCAGATGACGACCGTTCCGGTGGTGGGCCGCGCCGCGATTCTGCACCTTCTGTGGCACCGGAGCGTGGGCGTCGATCTGTCCGCGCCATTGACGGACCGGTCGGTGGTCCACCGCTCCACGCCGGAGTTGGGGAGGCCGCGATGAGTACGGGGCAAGAGCTGGAGCTCTTCGAGGGGTGCGAGTTGGTGCTGGGCGGTGCCCCGTGGACGGTGGAGGTCCTGGAACCGCACCGGGGCACGGTCGCGCTGCGGAACGCCGACGGCGAAGAACAGTCCGTGACGGTCCGGACGTTGATGCACCACCGTAACTGCCGGTTGTCGAGCCGGTCACGCCGCGACCTTCCCGCTTCCGACCGGGGCCGTCAGCCCAAGACGCTCAAGGACCTCACCCCCGCGCAGCAGAAGGTGATCGAATTCCGGCTGGCGCACCTGCTGGAGGTGGAGACCGGCCACCGCAGCGGTGATCCGTTGCGCCCGGTGGCCGGCGAGCCGAAGCCCCAGTACGACCCGGCGCGCACGCCGCTGCTGGCCGAGCGGCGCCGGGCCAAGGTCACCGAACTGGCGGAGCTACGACGGCGGGAGCCGGAGCAGGCCCAGATGGCCGGACTGGACCGGGTCTCCTCGCGCACATTGGAGAGGTGGGCGGCCCGCTACCGCCGGTGGGGCGTGATGGGCTGCGCGGATGACCGGTGGCTGCGTCCGTGCACCGGCCACCACAGCATCACCGAACCGGTCCGGGAGGCGATCTTCGCGGTCCGGAGCGAGTGGTTGGGCGAGGGGAGCACCAGCCGAGGAGTGAACGGGGCACGTCGCAATGCAGCCGGTGACAGCGACCACGGTGATGCCTCGGTGGCCTTGCTCCTCCCCACGGCGAGGCTGGCATCCACCTTGTCGGCGAATACCGCTGCGGTCTCATCACGCCAGCGATAGGGCAACACCCGAGTCCCCGACTCCACCGCGACCGTCACCGACGTGGTGAACGACAGCACGTCGACGACGACAAGACAAGCAGCGTCCTTCGCGAGAAGAGCCGCACCAGCAGGGCCCCATTCGAACCGCACCCCGTGACCTGCCTGCATAAACCAATCTCCCATGACCGAAGATCATGCCAGCGCCGAGAAACCAGCCCCCCGAGCACCTCCCGGCCCTCACAGAGCGTCACCAACCACGGGATCTGACACAGGCACTCAGCTTGTTTTTTATGGTTTGCGCGCTTTGAGCTGATTACGTTCGGCGATGCTCTCGGGGCGTCTGGTCGTTTTGCCCACGTCGTATCGGGTGTCGGGCCGCCGGTTCTTGGAGCCAAGTGGGCGCCCTGGGCCTGGAGTTGATGGTTTGGGTGCACGGGTCGGACAAAGCAAGTAGGGGCGGATGTTCCTGAACCCACGGCGGACGCGGGCCGGGGTGAGCCGGACGGGCTCGGCCGGCTTCTCCCAGGGCCGGCGGAGATCGGCCACGGCTTCGCGGGTGAGGCGGAGCTGAGTGTGGGCGGCGATGACGATCCACGTCCACCGGTCCGCCGCCTCGGGAGTGCGGAGTCTGGGACGCGTCCAGCCGAGCGTCTGCTTTTCGAAACGGAAGGTGTGTTCCAAATCGAAGCGGCGAAGGAATCCTTGCCAGCGCAGGTCGACGTCTTCGCTGGTCATGCCGGTCTTCGAGGACCACAGCCACAAGGGCAGCGGCTCACGGTCACCGGGCAGATGGTCGACCTTCAGCCGGATCAGCGTGCCCTCGATGATGGGGAGTTCACCGTCGTGGTCGATCCATGCGGAGCGGGTGGTGAGGCGGGGGTGGATGCGGTCCCAGGCCATCGCGGTCGCGGTGCCGTAGCGGTCGGTGACCTGCACCGTTTCGGTGTCCGGCTCGCCCCAGGTGTCGGGCCTGGCGAAGCGGAACTCCCTGCCGTGCTTCGGCGGCCTGCCGCCCTGGGGATAGGCCAGGGCGTACTCCTTGAGCGTGGGTGTCGGCCGTCGCATGACCCGGTCCGAGCGCATCCTGCCGAGGACCTCGATGGGGAGGCCGGTCAGGAGGTGGGCCATGCGCGGGGCGTCGTAGCCGGCGTCGAAGACGACCAGGATGTCCGGGTCCCCTGTTTCCCACTGCCCCTGGCCGATCAGGTCGGTGACAACGCGGCGGACCTGGCCGGCGGTGACCTCGGCGACATCGTCGTCGGGGCCGAGCCGGACCGCGTCCAGCAGCTGGCACCACGACGTCCGCCCGGTCTCCAGCGCGGCGACGAAGGAGTACGGCCAGCCGGGGATGAACTGGTCCGAGGAGCGTCCCGAGCGTCCGTAGACGTGACAGAACAGGCGGTCCGGGCTGGTCGGCGCGTCCGGCCGCAGCCACGCCGAGACATCGACGGCCAGGACCAGGCGCCCGTCGGCGGCCTTGGGCTGCGGCAGCATGGCCAGGGCCTTGCGCAGCCCGTCGACATCGATGCGACCCTGGTTGAGCGCGTCATACATCGCTCCGTGCCCGCCCCGGTGCTCGGCCAGCAGCGTCAGGTCGACCGGCGAGGTCACCGGCCCGTCCTCGCAGAGCATCGCGTCCGTGAGCTCGAACAGCGTGTCACCACGTGCGGTCAGGCACGCGTAGAAGTCTTCCCGGAAGTGTGACGTGAAGTCGAACGCATCGCGTCGGGCATCGTGGTCCACCACACTCACCTCTGCGGCCTTCGTATGAACGTGATTCCGTGGCGGAACGCATGGTCATACGAAGGCCGTCAGCGTGCCCGGCGAATCCCCAGATGAGCGAGCCTGTACGAGGCAACGTTCGAGGACAGAGGTAAAAGAACAAGCTCAGGCGTACCGCGACGGCATGGAGGACGAGCTCGGCGCGCTGGCCTGGTCCTCAACGCCATCGTGCTCTGGACCACCCGCTACATCGGCGGCGCCGTCGCCCAACTCCAGGCCGAGGGCCGCGAAATCCAGGAAGAGGACTTCGCCCGGATCTCCCCGTTCAAAAGCGCAACCTGAACCTGCTCGGCTGCTACAGCTTCACTGCCAGCGTTCCTGCCACCGGTGCCTTGCGTCCGCTGCGCGACCCGGATGCGCCCAAGCTGGATGAGGACGAAGAGGGCGAGGAGTGAGCGCGAGGGCGCTGCTCGACGGTTACGCAGTGCCCTCGATCCCGGCCCGCACCCGGGCGGCGGGGGTCACTTCTCGTCCGCGCCGGGTTCCGCGCTGATGGATGCCTGGTAGACGTCCGCGTAGGTGGGGGAATCCTTGACCAGATCGTCGCAGAACGCGGCGACGTCCGTGCCGATGAGTTCCACCACCCCCTTGCCTGCGGCGACGCCCTCCTCGAAGAAGTCGACGATCCCGGGGAGCAGGCGCCCCTCGGACAGGCTGATCGGTCCGACCTTGAACAGGTACTTCTGCATCTCCTTGTAGACGATCTGGTAGTCCGGCGGGAGTGCCTTGACCCGAGCCACGTGCGCCCGCCACTCCTTCTTGCCTTCGATGATGTCCTGGATGCTCATATCAGCCTCCCAGCCGGTTCAATTTCCTCGCGACGTTCCTGTTCAACTGCTCGCGCGACCGGTCGCGATAAGTCTGGGCCCCTGCTCCGCCGGCCAGCGCGGTGCAGAAGCCTTGGATGTCCTCGCCGAGCACCTCGTGGACGCTCTGGCTGTCCGCCGCTGCTACTTCGAGCAGCCCCAGGGCGGAGTCGAGGATCGGCATCAGGTTGCGACCGGTGAAGTCCCCGTAGGGGAAAAGGTGGGCGATGATCTGCCCCCACGCCGCCCGGTAGCCGTCCGGCAGGACCTCGGCCCGGGCCTCGAACGCCTTCCATTCCCTGGTGAGATCGCTGCCTGTGACCTTCTCCCAGAAGTTCATCTCCCGCCCTCCTTGAGCCTGTCGATGCGTGATGAGAGGTACTGCCATTTCGCCCAGAACTTCGCGAGTTCCTCACGTCCGGCGTCGTTGAGCGCGTAGAACTTGCGCGGCGGACCAACCCCGGAGGGTCGTTTCGTCACCTGGACGAGCCCGTTCCTCTCCAGCCGCAGCAAGATGGTGTACACCGTCCCCTCGATGACGTCGGCGAAGCCGAGCTCGTTCAGCTGGCGGGTGATGGCGTACCCGTAGGTTTCCTCACTGCCGATGATTTCGAGCACGCACCCTTCGAGCGTGCCCTTCAACATCTCCGTCAGGCCGTCCATCCCGGATGCTCCTCAACCCTGTCAGTACTACGTGCCACCGAGTACCACTATACGGTACCACCGAGTAGTGGAGAGTGGCAGCATTTCCAGTAGGCGCTAGCCGAAAGCCTGTGCAAGCCTTCCGTGCGTGCGGGTGGCTCGCCCAGGGCCCCCTTGGGCTGCCGAGGATCAGGTCCGCCAGCGGAGCAGAGCGCGGCGGGGCTTGCCCAGCTCCTGGCCGCGGTCGTCCTCCGGCTCCGGCTCCGGCTCCGGCTCCGGCTCCGGCTCCGGCTCCGGCTCCGGCTGTGCGGGAGACGACTCCCAGGCGGTCTCGGTGTCGGCTTCCTCCCGGACGATGTCGTCGGCGCAGCACGTTCCGTACACGAACAGGCCACCGGCATTCCACGCTTCGCCATGCGCGGTGGTCTCCCGCCAGCGCCGGTCGGCGAACTTCTGCCCGCACCGCCTGCACGCCGGACGCCGCGCCTCGCGGCCGTCAGCGTCTGCTCACCGGCCCTGCCCAGACGGCGCCACACCGCCACGCCCGCACCGCGCTCCAGGGTGGTGAAGACGACCGGCACCACCTGACCGTAGTCCCAGCCGTGATCCCCCGGTGGTACACCTCGTACCGGCGCGACGCCCAGTAAGTACGTGGGTACTCGGTCTCCTCCTGGTGCCAACGTCCCGGCCGGGCGGATACCGCGCGGACCGCACCGGGCCAGGCCCAGCACGAGCGGAGACGACGCCTTGGCCGCAGGCGCTCCCGGCCGGGAGCGCCTGCGGGTCGAATGGCTGGTCAGCGTTGGTGGAGGGTGATATCTCCAGGCCGCGGGCGCTGCGTTGGTAGACGGGGGCCAGGCAGGCGTGGGCGAGCGTCTGCTGCTGGGCCGCTACGGTGCGGGCGCCGTCCTGGCCGGCGCCGGAGGAGAGGGCCCTGCGGATCTTGGTGTCGTCACTCGGGTGAAGGCTTGGCAGCGGCCTCCCGGGCCGCCCGCAGCCAGTTGTTCAGGACGGCATCGTCCAGGTGGTCTGCCGCTACATACACCCAGCCGTGCGATGACCGGCCGCGGAACCCCAAGGGGCGCCGGTCTGAGAGGGGGGCGCGCTGATCAGGGTGTTCCAGGGTGAAGTTCTGGGTGTCGTGCTGGTAGCCGCCGGGCGTCGGCTCGCCCTGGGCGCCGTGGCAGTCCCAGATGTCGAAATAATCGCCTTCGGTGGACTGCTGGCCGCGGTGGATGTCAAGGCACTTGGGCGTGTGGCTGGCCGCGCTCACCAGGCGGTACAGGGCATTGCCGTCAGAGCCCTGGCGGCCGACGGGCTCCAGGAACCAGCGCTGGGCGGCGGACTCTACGTCCGGGTACTGCCAGACGTCCATGCCGTTGATGGTCGCGTTGTGGTTGAGGCTCAGGAGCAGACCGCTGTTGTCTCCGGTCACGGTGAACGAGCGGGGACCGGCTGTTCCGCGCAGGGCGCTGAAGTGCACGGGCCAGTGGCCGCTGCCGGGGTTCGGCTGCACAGCGATCTGCCACCGGTCGGTGGTCAGGTTGGCCACCATGTGGTCGTACTCCTCGCCAGTGCGGAACGTGGGCTGGTCCGGGTTGTACACGCGGTAGTCGGACGGCGGGTTCAGCTCGTCCCATCGCTGCGGGCTCCGGTTGAAGTCGCCGAGCGCCTCCCAGTTCGTGACGTGCTGGACGGCGGCCGTGAACGCGACGAGGCGCAGCAGCGCGCCAGCGTCGTTGCCGTTTCCGGACTGGGCGTGCAGCGAGGCGAACAGGATGCTGTTGGTGCGGTCGATGACGCCGAGTGCGGGCCGGTAGGCGCTCGGGATGTTCACGACATTGCCGGGCCCGGGACCCCACGAGGTGATTATCCCGAGGTTCCGGCTGGGCGTGCGCAGGATGAACAGGTGCCGCTCCGGGCCGCGCTGACCCTCGCGCCACAAGTAGTGCTCGACACCGCCGCCGGTCGTGCCCTGCAGGCGGGCACCGGTCGGTGGCGTGTCCGGAACCTCTTGGAGGCGAGCACGTCGTGGCGCAGAGACATGGTGTAGGCGATGGTCCAGCGGCTGGGGCCCTGGTCCATGTTCCAGGTCGCCGCGGTATGGCTGTCCGGTTCCGCCGCCTGCGCGGTACTGGTCGATGCGACGAGACCCGCGCAGACCATGAGGAAGGACGCGAATGTCAACCGAAGTGCAGAGAAGTCGACTTGACCCGGCGGGGTGGGCCCGGGCGGCTGCGCTCTCTGGTCGCGGTTCTCGCGATGCGATCAGAAGCCCGTCGGATCGGCGGGGGCGACGGGAGAGGTGTGCCTATCCAGGGACCGGCACTCCCTGGCTACGGCCTGGATGGGCGTGCGGATGCAGGGGATCCTGTACCTCGTGGACCGAATCGAACTCGCCGACTTCCTGTGCCGCGCCCGCACCCGCCTGGCCCCTCGCGATGTCGGCCTGTACGCGGGTCCGCGGCGTCGCACCCCGGGCCTGCGCCGCGAGGAGGTGGCCCAGCTCACCGGGATGTCCACCGACTACTACACGCGCCTGGAACAGCGCCGCGGCTCTTACCCCTCGCGGCAGATGCTCACCGCCCTGGCCCGGCCCTGCGCCTCACCGACGTCGAGCGCGACCACCTGTTCCACCTCGCGGCCCAGGAGCCGCCCCGGCCCGGCGGCTCCTCGGACCACGTCCGCCCGGGGCTGCTGCTGATCCGTTCTCAGCGATCACTTCATGGCCCAGCCTCCGCTGCTGCCGGCCGCAGCGTTCGCACCCCGTGGTGCGGTTGGCGCAGCGTGCACCAGGAAGGGAGAGCGTAGGAAGACGTCGTCCGGCTCCTCCTCCTGCGGGAAGCTCAGCGGGAACGTGCCCGGCAAGCAGCGCGGCTCCCCCACTTCCCGTGCCGCCGAGCGCGTCGTACGCATGCTGCAGGGACAGGGACAGGGAGCTGGGTGCGGCGGCTAGCGGCCCTTTGTGCCGTGCCCGCCACGCGGTTCACGGGCCGCGTAGTTGCGCTGCCAACTCCGAGAGCACATCGAACCCCTGCGTCACATTGCCGCGGGTCAGGGGAGCAGTTGGGTGAGAGCAGCCCGGCCGAGCGCCGGGCCCGGCAGGCCGCCGTCGCGGGCAGTGCTGCCGCGATGAACACCCCGGGAGACATCCGCTTGCAGCTCGGAGACAGAGGTGCGGCGAAGTCCTGGTACCGCAAATCGGCCGCCACCGGCGACGAGAACTGCCTGCGAAGCCCCGCACGGACTCTCGCCAGGGCAGCTATGACCATCACCATGCCAACTTGTCTAATCAAGTTTGGACTTGGTTCTTCCGTCTGACGGCAGGGATCGATATCCATGTCCCGTTCATCGTGCGCGGCCGGGGCCGAACGGCCCGCTCCCCCATGAAACCCACCCTTTTCACACGGGACGAGGTACAGAAATGCACTTGCGCCGAAGACTCCTCAGCTGGGGGCTCGCCCTCCTCGGCTTGCTGATCTTCTCCCCTCCCCCGGCCCACGCGGCCGGGGGCAGCGGCAATCTCATCGTCAACGCCGATGCGGAGGCCGGGGGTTACTGCACTGACGACTGGGCGGCGGCCACCACTGTGCCCGGCTGGACCACTCAGGCCGGCGGGGTGAACGTGATGTGCCACACCGCTGGTTCGTTCGGGCTGCCCAGCGACGGCAATGCTCCCGGCAAGGCCTTCTTCGGGCCCGGCAACTTCGGTGACGGTTCGATGTCGCAGACCGTCGACGTCTCCTCGGCGGCCGCGGCGGTGGACGGCGGCGGGGTGAGCTACAACCTCTCCGGCTGGCTCGGCGGCTGGACCACCTACAGCGGGTACGCCGCCGTGAGCCTGCACTTCCAGGACGCGAACGGCCGTCCGCTGGGCAGCACCGCCAAGCTGCCCACGGTGTCCGCCTCCGACCGGGCCCTGGCCACCAAGTTCCTCGCCCGTAGCACCACCGGTCCGGTACCTGCGGGTACCCGCTCGATCCAGGTCGAGGTGCAGTTCCTGTCGACGTCACACGAGACCGGCTACGTCGACAACCTCTCCCTTACCCTGAACACACCGGTCACCGCGCCGGCCCCGCTCGCTCCTCCCGTGTCGAAAGTGCCGGGCTACGACCACGTGTTCATGGTCATGATGGAGAACACCGACTACTCCGCCATCATGAACGATCCGGCCGACACGCCCTACCTGCACAGCCTCATGGCTCAGGGCGCGACCATGACCGACTTCCACGGCGTCTACCACCCCAGCGACGAGAACTACCTCGCCGTCGCCGGCGGCGACACCTACACCAAGGGCGCCACCTACTGGCCCAACATCAACTCGCCCCAACGCCACCTGGGCGACACCCTGGAGGCGGCCGGCAAGAGCTGGAAGGCCTACGAACAGGGGATGGGCACTCCCTGCAACACCAAGAACAACAATGACAGCTACTACGAGCCCGACGACGCGCCGTTCATCAACTACACCAATGTCAGTGGCGACGCATCACGCTGTGCCGCGCACCTCTTCGACACCACACAGCTGACCACCGACCTCGGATCGGCTTCGACCACCCCGAACTTCTCCTGGATCGCCGCCGACGACTACTACGACGGCGAGGCGTCCGGCAACGGCAACGCCACCAGCCTCAAGACCCAGGACGGCTGGCTGAAGCAGACCCTCACCCCGGTCCTGACCTCTCCCGCCTGGACCCAGCAGCGCTCGCTACTCGTCCTGACCTGGGACGAGAGCAACAACGAGGCGTACAACCACATCGTTACCACGCTCGTGGGTTCCCAGGGCACCGTTCCGGCAGCGACCACCAGTCCCGCCCACTACGACCACTACGGCATCGCCCGCACCGTCGAAGCGGCCCTCGGCCTGCCCGGCCTGACCGCCAATGACACCTACGCAACGCCGCTCAACGCGGCCTTCGCACCGAACACCGGGACGACGCCGACTCTCACCGGCGATCTGAACTCGGTCGCGAACGGCGGCAACGTCACCTTCCGGTACTCGGTACCGTCCGCCGCGCAGGTGAGCGCGAAGAACTGGATCGGCATCTACCCGGCCGGCGTCGCCCCCGGCAAGCAGTCGTCCCTGGCCTGGGCCTACGCACCCGACTCCAGCGGCGCGGTGACCTTCTCCACCGGCAAGCTGAACGGTCCGGGCAGCTACGACGTGTACTACCTGGCCAATGACGGCTACTCGGTGCTGGCCGGACCGTTCTCACTCGCCGTGGGCTGATCCGGCGGCCCTGCTCCGTCACACCAGGCAGCACCCGAGGCGAGGCACGGGTGGGATGGCGCGCAGCGAACGGGGGTGCCAGGCGGGCATACACGGAAGCACCCGCGCGGGCCGGTGACCTGCGGTTCCCGAGACTCCCCGGGGGCCGGCTCCCCGGCCTGTTCACCGCCCTGTGCCGTAGCGGTAGGCACGGCGCCGCCGAGTCGTCTTCGGTCACTGATCCCCGCTACGAAGCCTCTGCCGGCCTCCGGGCCGGCGGGGGCTTTGCACGTCCGCTGCCTGGGACGGTGATGTACCGGCTCCCCCAGCGGAACGCCGCGAGCCTCGTGCAGCGGGGGGTGCTTTGGCGCCCTTGAGCGTCTCCCGCTTCACAGCCTCGGTCCACCTCTCTCCGCCGCGATGTTGTCCACTCAACTCCCCACGGCGCTCATGCTCCTGCGGCAAACCGCGACCCGGCGCAGCACCTCGTTCTCCTGCTCCAGCAGCTTGAGCCGACAGCGTGCTTGCCGTAGTTCCTCGCTCTCCTGACTGGTCACCCCGGCCTTGGAGCCGTCATCGATGCCCGCCCGGCGCATCCACTTCCACAACGCCATCGGGTGGACTCCGAAGTCGGTGCCACTTGCTCGACCGTCACACCCGGACCAGGATTCCGTGCGACCCACACGACGTCCTGGCGGAACTCTTCCGGATAGGGCTGAGGCACAGCGACGTCCTTCCCGCCTGCCTCACAGGGCAAGCCAGTTCAGATGTCACCCGATCGCGCGGCAGACCCGAAGACCCCGATGAGGATGTGTGTGACATCCCCTCGCCTGCCCCCGGATCGGCGGGTAGGGCTGGGAAGGGGCGGTCAGGCTGGGTGGTGGTCGGGGACGGCGTTGAGTTCGACGTCGTGTTCGAGGAGGGCCTTCATCGCGCAGAGTGCGGTGGTGAAGCCGCCGACGGTGTCGTTCACCCAGCGGACGGTGTCGTCACCCGAGCCCTGAAAGCCGGTCTCGGTGGCTTCGACGAACGTGGCCCCGTCCGTGTGTGGGGTGAACTTCAGCTCGACCGTGGTCGGCTGCGCGTAGTTGCCCCATGCGAACCGGATCAGTCGTCCTTCCTGCACTTCCTCGACGCGGACGTCGGCCGATGCCCCGTAGGTTTCCCATTCCCAGCGCAGCTCAGCCCCTGTGACCATGGGCCCACTGCTCTTGCTGTACCAGAACCGGGTCGTGACGGCCGGATCGGCGAAGGCTTGGAACGCCTCTGTTGCGGGCCTGCGCACCATCATGCAGGCGTACGCGGCAGGCACGCGGGTGAGGTGACGGTTCTCCATGGACATGATCATGCTCCTCTGTGGGGTCAGGCCGGGGGACGCGACCCGTTACGACTCGTGCGGTCGGCCTGCGCGTCCCGCTGTGCGGCCTCGGCGATGTGCTTGATGCGTGCCAGGCGCCGGTCCCAGTCGGCGGCGAGCGAGGCCATCCACCGCGCCGTTGCGTCGAGCGCCGCGGGCCGCACCGTGTAGCGCACCTCGCGCCCGATGCGGCCGCCGGACACCAGCCCGGCGGCGTCCAGGACGGCGAGGTGTTTGACCACGGCCTGACGCGAGACGGGAAGATGTTCGGCGAGCGTCGTCGCGGAGGCCTCACCCTGCGCGGCGAGCAGTTCCAGCAGCCGGCGCCGCGTCGGATCGGCCAGCGCCGCAAGGACGGTGTCGACCGCCTCGACGCTGCCGCGGGGTTCGTCGCTCACGCGGCAGGCTGCTCGGCGCGCGCCTTGAGTGCGTCGAGCTCCTGGTGCCAGCCCCCGGTGTTGTCCTCGACCGCCCTGCCGCGCAGCTCCACGGACCCGGCCAGCGCCGCGAACCCGCTCTCTACGACACGCAGCCGCGTCCTGCCCTCTTCCGGTGTCAGCGTGAACTCCACGAGGGTGCTGTTGTCCTCGCGGAGTTCTTCGCCTGGGAACGCGCTGGCCCAGCGGTACGCCAGGTAGGTCGGCGGGTCGACCTTCTCCACGCGCACCGGGAAGTCGCCGTACTCCGGGTTCTTCGCCACCATCGTCTCGCCCTCCCGAGCCACCGTGCCGGGCAGGCTCGCCTTGTCGGCCACCCAGAAACCGGGCTCGGCCACCAGCGACCAGACCCGCTCCAGGGATGCCTCGATCAGGGTTTCGCGTTCGATCCGGTGCTCGCCCATGAGGGGGACTCCTTTCATCGCCGACACTGGGTGCAACTCCAGAGTTGCACGTCACGAGACTTGGCGCAACCCGAGAGTTGCACCTCGATCGGGGTCCCCCGGCTGCGGGGCAGCACGTGCCGTCGCCTCCCCACGGTGCAGAGGTGGGATCAGCCTCCGGAAACATCGGGTCGACGCGAAGCACCGCATCCTGAGCGCATTCGGGTTCCCCGCCCACCCCTTGGTGTCCGACCGGGGCTCGCGGGCGAGGGTGGTGTCGGCGACGGGTTCCGGGAAGACGTTCACCGCCGCGTCGGCCGCGCTGGACATGTTCCCTGCGGGGCGGGTGCTGGCGCCGACGCTGGACCTGCTGGTGCAGACCGCCCGGGCCTGGCGCCGGGTCGGGCACCGCTCCCCCATGGTCGCCGTGTGCTCGCTGGCCGACGATCCCGTGCTGGAGGATCTCGAGACGCGGGCTACGACACATCCGATCCAGCTCGCTCTGTGGGCCGGCACACCGGCCCCTGATCGCGCTCGCCACCTACGCCTCCTCCCTCGTCGAACGCGACGTCCCCGACGACCTGTTCGCCGGATCGCAGGTGCCGGGGAGGGTGCCGGGGCCGATCGACCACGGCCTGGCCAGTGGTGACGGGCTGTACGGGCAGACAATCGGTGCGGACCTTGCCTTCGACTTCGGCAAGAAGCCTCCGAAGTTCCCGGCCAGCACCGAGGAGTGGGGACGCCGCGCCTCCTCCAGTACCCCTCCCGCAGATTGCGGCCCGTGCGGAGGTAACGGACTGCCCCGCGGTGGCTCTTGGGGCGCGCTGGTCCGGAGGTCCGGCTGGTGGCGGGATTGGCGGGAAAGCCCTGCAAGGTGCTCCCGGTTGTTCCTTGCGGCCGGACGTAACCGCTGCGACAGCACCGGCCGCAAGCGACCTGTCCGTGATCACGCAGTCGAGGGACGCAGGAGCTGGCCCAACTCGGTGTACATCTGTGTGACTGCGGCGTCGACGGCCTGGGAGTGGGTGTCGTAGTTGATGAACCCGTGGATGAGCCCGGGGTAGCGGTGCTTGGTGACCGGCACGCCGGCGGCGGCCAGCGCGTCGGCGTAGGCCAGCCCCTCGTCCCGCAACGGGTCGAGTTCGCCACAGCCGACGACGGCCGGGGCCAGGCCCCGCAGGCTCTCGGCGAGCAGCGGGGAGGCCGGGGCGCGGGTACCCGCGGTGAGGTCGTCCGCGAGGTAGAGGCGGATGTCGTTCTCGACCTCATCGGTGGTCAGCAGGTAGCCGGTGGCGCACTCGGTCCGGGACGGATAGTCGATGCCGATCCGCAGGTCCATGACGGGGTAGGCGAGCAACTGGGCCGCCAACGGTCGACCCTCGTCCCGGAAGGCGAGGGCCACTGCGGCGGCCAGGTTCGCCCCGGCACTGTCCCCGGCGAGGGCGACCGGTTCACCGAAGTCGGCGGGGTGGTCGGCGACGTGGTGGGCCACGGCCAGGCAGTCGTCGTAGGCGGCCGGGAAGGGGTGCTCGGGGGCGAGCCGGTAGTCGGGGCTGACCAGGATCGCGCCCAGGTCCCTGCACAGGCGGCGGCAGACCCCGTCGTGGGTGTCGAGGTCGCCGACGATGAACCCGCCGCCGTGGATGAAGACGACCGCCGGTGCCGGACCGGCCGCCTCGGGCCGGTAGACCCGCACGGGTACCCCGGCCAGACGGTCGTCTTGGACCGACGCCACCTCGATCGGCGGGTTGGGTGCGACGGCGAGGGACAGCATGCGGTTGCCCGCCCGCATCTCCTCCACCGTGGGAGCGGTGGCGGGCGGCGGCCCGTCCACCCCGAACTGCTTCAGCAACGCCTCGATCTGCGGGTCGATGGGGCTCAGGGGCATCGGTACGCCCTTCCGATACGGTGCACAACGCACGCAGCCCCCGCAGACGACTCCACCGTAAGGCGGACCTGCGCGCCTTTCACCCGCCCGGGACCCTACGAGTGACGGCTGAGTCCCAGCCGCACCACAAATCATCAAGATCGCTTAGAGGGCGTCTTACGTGGCGAGTTTGGCGAGCTTCTTGTAGCTGGTCAGAGCGGCGGCGAGGCTGAGGAAGGCGAGGCAGTGGAACCCTTTCGCTCATATCGGACGGTAAGGCGGCGGTAGCCGCACAGCCAGGCGATGGACCGCTCGATCCTCCAGCGGATCGCGCGGCAGACGCACGGACGAGCAGGCTTCACTCTGCTCCGGCACCGCATCCTCCTCGGATAGCAGCACTCTGCGTCACCATCGAATGAGAGACAGAGCCGCTCGGTTGACAGTCCCCAACTCGCCCTGATCGGTGGCCATGTCACTCCGCGTCGTAGAAGAGGCGAAGGAATTCCTCCATCGCCGCATCGACGCCGGCACGGTCGCCCGTGGCGAGCAGGTCGAGCAGCAGGCCGCGGACGGTGGCGAGGCCCAGTCTGGCGCGGTTCCGGGCCACGGCAGGGTTGGCCCCCGCGGCCACCTCAGCAGCCATGAGCGGCTCCAGCCAGTCCGTCACAAGCCCTTCGATGAGCGGGGCGTACTCAGGGCGGCCCCGCAATGCCTGTCCGCAGATCTCGAAGAAGAGTCGCTCCTGGTCGGCCAGCCCAGGGTCCGTCAACCGCTGCCACAGCAATAGCGCGACATCGGAGGGCGCGAGGCCGGGCTCCAGCTGCAGGCGGGACAGCAGGTCGCGCTGGCGCCGTTCCGACGTTCGGACGATCTCGACGAACAGCTGTTCCTTGGAGCCGAAGTAGTGGATCAGCATACGGTGGCTCACGCCGATCGCCGCCCCCAGGCTGCGCAGGCTCAGGTCCGCGATGCCGTGTGCTGCGACGTGGTCGACGGCGGCTTCCACCAGACGGGCCCGCCGCTCACCATCCCTGCTCCGAGCCACCTTGCCGTCGGGATACGCGTCGTTGGTATTCACCACGCCGCGAGTGTACCAACTGGTTCATCTCGCATGTACCGTGTGGTACATGAGGTCTGTCACCGTGTCGATCGACGTACCCGAGACACCCGAGCAGGTCTACGACTTCCTCGATGTCATGGCTCACCACGAACGATTCACCAACCACTATTTGACCGACTGGCAGTTCAGCGGCCCCGGCCGCGGCGTCGGTTCGTGCGCCGCGGTCACCGCCTCGCTGGGCAGCACCAAGACCGACGTCACCATTGAGGTCGTCGAGACCGATGCACCGCGGCGCATCGTCGAACGCAACGTCAGCGCAAGCGGCCGACGCGTGGCCCGCGGCGTCTACATCATCGAACCTCAGCCAAACGGCGGGAGCCGCGTCTCGTTCACCTACGCCTGGGTACGGGCTCCGCTCGCCGACCGTCTGCTGGCACCCTCCGTTCGGGCCACGATGCGGCGCGCCAACCGCACGGTCATGCAACGCCTGGCCGCCGAGCTGACCCGCCACGTCTCCGCCGGCGGCTCCTGACAGCGGCACGCCTCGACCGCGGCGCGGGCGGCTGCAGGCGTCTGCATCAACTCGCTTTACCCATCGGCCCGTTGGGCTGGGAGGGGCAGAGCCTCGGCGCGGTCCGCCAGTTCCCGCCTCTGTGGTGACCCCCCGTACGGCTCTTACTGTGTAGAGGAAGCAGGGCTTGCGCCCATGCGACACCGGCATCAGCTGCCGCTCGTTGCACCCGGCACCGACCCTCTCTTTCCCACTCTGGTGCGACTTCGCGGCTGCGTGGCTGAGGGCAGGCTGAGCGGGTCCTGGTAGGCGGGCCTCCATACGAGAGCCCAATACCGGTGACATGTCTCGGACGGATATGAAGGCGAAAGCCGGGCCAGGGACAGAAGAGAGCGGCATCCCGTGCAACGCCTGCAACGCCTTGTCCAGCGGTGACAAGGCCGAGCAACGCATGCCAGATGGAAGGGTCGCGGGCCGCGGGGAACTGGGCGACTGAAGGGGATGTGGAACGGTTGGAATGCGGCTTGCTGAAGCGGCGGGACGTCCGGGCAGGAACGCGCAGTGGTCGCCGAGGTCCTCCACTCAGATTGACTCGCGTTCGGCGTAGGGATGACCGGTTGACACCATCAGGAGGACGTCGGAGACGTGTACGAGGGGGCCCCAGCCCGTGGTTGCTGCCCGACGAACTCATGGGGTTCCTCACCACGAGAGTGGATGTGCCCGCCGCGGCCGGGCCGCCGGAAGCCCGAGGGGGGCTGCGGCAGCACGGCCGGGCGGCTTCACCGGGGCAGGACACACCCGGGGGGGGGCGGGCAGCCTTGTCGCCGCCGTCCGCCGTCGGGGAGCCCCCCCATTTCGCTTGGACGAAGCCCCGCTGCACCAGGCCGCGATCCGGCCCCCTCTCCGGAGAGCACACCCACCAGGCCCCCGGCCCCGGCCCGCCCACGCACCGATGCCCCAGTGCAGCCCTTGGCCTGGCCAGGCCAACACCGGTCGCTTCCTCGTTTCGCATCGGCCTCGCCGTACGACACACTCGCAGTCCCCATGAGGCGACTGTCCTCGTCGCGGCCATCAACGAGTGGCTGTGACCACACACGCGCACGGCCTTTTCGTTAACCCGTTGCCCAGGAGTTGATCGGTCAGCTAGGTTCGCCCAGCCGCCTGCATCGGTGCAGGCCGGCGCCGTCGACGAGGAGGTGTGGAGCACATGCACAGGAGTGCCCAGGAGTTGAGCTCGCGTACTGACCTTTGCCACCTCCACACGACGGAGACACCTTGTCCCTTCGCATCACCCCACTGACCGACCCCGCTCACGGGCCGCACGGCCGGCGTCTTGCCTGGCTGGCGTCGGACGCGGATTCCATCCCTGCCGGGACGGCCTTTCTGCGCCTGTTCGATGGCGGACAAGAGCACCTGGCCGAGCTCGACCTCCGTGTTCATCCCGCGGAGCGCCGCAAGGGCGTCGGCTCCCGGCTCCTCGACAGCGCCGTGGCCACCGCCCGGGACAACGCCCGACGCTGCGTCGTCGCGCAGGCAGAAGCCGGATCGCCCGGCGACCGCTTCCTGGCAGCGCGCGGTTTCCGGAAGGTCCTTGCCCTGAGGTACACCCGCTTGCCGCTGGCCGACGTGGACACCGCCGTCCTCACCGAGATCATCGAACGTCCGCATTCCGGCTACCGGCTGCTGTCATGGCAGGGAACCGTCCCCGACGACCTCGCCGAGACGTTCGCCGCCTCACGCCGCGCCATGGACGACATGCCCATGGACGACACCGACTGCGGCATCGTGACCTGGGACGTGGACCGCGTGCGGGCTGCGGCGAAGGCCGTCGAACAGCGCGGCGACCACCTGCACACCGTCGTCGCCATCGACACCTCCAACGGCGCGATCGCCGGGTTCACCGAACTCGTCATCCCCGGCAACGGCTCAGGTGACGGCCAGCACTACGGCACCGGTGTGCTGCCCGAGCACCGTGGACACGGCTTGGGCCTGTGGATGAAAGCCGAGTCGATCCGACAGGCCCGTAGGGACTATCCGGACCTCGGTGGCCTCCTGACCGACACCGCCGACAGCAATACGCACATGATGCAGATCAACGACGGTCTCGGCTACACACTCACGCACACGACACACCAGCATCAGCTCGACCTCTAGCGGGGAGCGGACGGGCCGGACCGGGGCATCACCCAGCCCGGCCTGTCCGCGCTTTCGATACACGGCCTAGCCGCAGAGGTGCGTGCCGATCTTCAAGAACGCCTGGACCAGGGGGATCTGGGGGACGGACGGGGAGATGACCTGGGAGGCGTAGTGGACGATCACCAGGTCGAGGGCGGGGGAAATGAAGAGGCGCTGGCCGTGGATGCCGCTGGCCATGAAGGATCCGTACGGGTCGTTCGGTATCCACCAGAGGTCGTGGTAGGAGAGGGTGGCGGGCGCTTCGGGGGGTGCGGCGGGGAAGCGGACGCGGTGGGGGTAGCCGTCCGGGACGCCGGAGACGATGGTGGAGGCGACGGCATCCGGGACGATCTGGCGGTCGCCGATCGCCCCGCCGCAGCGGATCATCTCCCCGAGCCGGGCCAAGTCGCGGGCGGTGGCGCTGAACCCGCCGCAGGCGGCCTCGGAGCCCTCCGCGTCGAGGAGGTAGTACGCGTCCTCCTCCGCGCCGATCCGGGACCAGATCATCTCGGACAGCAGGGCCGAGGTGGTTGTGCCGGTGACGCGGCGCAGGACCTCGGCGAGGGCTTCGACGTTGCCGTTCTCGTAGCGGAATTCGGCGCCCGGCTCGGCGGTCGCCCGGGCGGTGGCGAGGTGTTCGCGGATCGTGGTCGGTCCGGTGTAGCCGTAGGGGCGCAGTTGGGGGGCGAGGACGGCGAAGTAGCGCTGCGCTTCGAGTGCCTTGTCGTACGGGCGGCCCGCGTAGCTCATCTGGGTGCCCATGTGGAGGAGGTGATCGACCTGGGCGTCTCCGAAGGCGGTGCCGGCGAGCTCGAGGACGATCTTGGCGACCTGGGTGCCACGGTCGAAATGACCTTCGTGGGCCAGGACCGCGGCGACGAGTCCGAGGTAGGACTTGGCGGCCGAGGCGTTGAAGTGCGGGACATGCGGCTCGTACCCGTGGAGGTACTCCTCGTGCACGAGGAGTCCGCGGTGCATGACCAGGAGGGCGTCGGTCTCGGCCCGGGAGAGCAGTTCCGTGAGGGTGAGGGACTGGCCGTGCGGTCCTGTGAACGTGAGGTCGTCGAGGGCACCGGCCGGCGCAGCCGGTAGCGCGGACGCCCCGTCCAAGCCGCGCCAGACACTGCGGCTCGGAACGAGTTCCCTCCCTGAGGTCGTGTGGCGTCGGGCCCAGGCCGGATCGGTGTATCCCCGGGCCCAAACGAGGTCGGCCAGCGACGGTATGCCTGTCATGCGTCCGCTCCGCTCTTCAGTCACGCACCATCTGGTCGAGTTACCGTACATGTTGTTCGGTAACTCGACCAGATGCGTCAGGCGGGAGGCCGTGGTGCAGGCGCGGTTCAGGGGGTGAGGTCAAGGGCTCCCGGGGCGTCGGACGGGGCGAGTCCCGTGGCCCAGACGCGACCGTAGACCGACAGGTCGCGCAGATGCGCGGTGATCTCGGCGGCGCTGTAGCCGGTGTCGTTCTCCGTCCACCAGGTGAGCAGGCCGATGAGTTCGCCGGTCCAGGCACGGGCGACGACATCGAGGGGGATCCGCGGTGTCACCCCGAGCTGCTCGGTCCGCGTACGGAAGGCGGCCTCGGCGTGGGCGCAGATGAGGTCCGTGAACTCCCGCAGGGCCCGTCCGTCGCCCTCGCCCCGCAGTACGACTCGGTAGACGGGCCTCTCCTGCTCGGCATGTTCGAAGATGTACTTCACCGGCAGTCCGGTGAACCCCTCCGCGTGCGCCTGCCGGACCGCGGGCAGGAGGCGGTCCCGGTCCTCGGCGAGGTCGCGGACGATGCCGACCAGGAGGTCCTCCTTGTCGCGGTAGTGCGCATAGAAGGTGGCACGGCCGACGTCGGCGCGCTCGGTGATCTCCTCGACCGTGATCGCGTGGAACCCCCTCTCCAGGACCAGTTCGACCAGGGCCTGGCGCAGTGCGGCCCGCGTCCTGCGGACGCGGCGGTCTTCCGCGGGCTTCATGTCCACTTCGTTTCCTTCTCGTCCGGGCCGTTGACCTGACCCTAACGCTGCCTTTACGTTGCCGGACACCAAGCTTGTTACAGGACAGCTTGTTCAGGAACTCAGGAGGTGCGATGAACTTCGGGCGGTACGTACGCCGGACTGCCGGCCACCAACCCGATGCCGAAGCGGTGGTCTGCGGATCCGTGCGGCTGACGTACGCGGAACTCGACGACCACAGTGACCGGCTCGCGACGGCGCTGCGTGCCCTCGGCCTGGGCCGGGGCGACCGGGTTGCGACCCTCGCCGGCAACCGCGCGGAGCTGGTCGTCACAGAAGTGGCCCTCTACAAGGCCGGCCTGACCCGGGCGCCGATCAACGCCAGGCTCGGCACCACCGAGGTGGCCCACCTGCTTGCGGAGTCGAACGCGCGGCTGCTGTTGACGGACGCCGCCCACCTGGACATCGCCCGCGCCGCGATGCCCGGTACGGGAGTGAAGACCGTCCTCGGTTACGACGGCCCGAGCGATCTCGGCCCGGGCTATGCCGAGACCCTCGCGGGCACCGAGCCGGAACCCGTCGAAACGGAGTGCGACGAGGGCGACATCGCCGTGCTGCACTTCACCTCGGGCTCCACCGGCAAGCTCAAGGCGGCGGTCCAGACCTACGGCAACCGGCTCGCCCTGATGCGCAAGTCGGTGATGAATGCCGACACCAGGGTCGGCCCTGGTGACCGGCAGATCCTGGCCGGGCCGGTCACCCATGCCTCCGGCATGCCGCTGACGGGCATCTTCTTCGCCGGCGGCTGTGCGATCGTGCTGCCGCGCTGGGACGCCGAGGAGTTCCTCGCCACCGTGCAGCGCGAGCGCGCCACCCATGCCTTCGTCGTGCCGACGATGGTCAACACCGTCCTCGCACTGCCGAACGCCCGCGACTACGACCTCTCCACCCTGCGCCAGCTCATCTACGGCGCCGCGCCGATGTCACCGTCCCGGATCAGGGCTGCCTGGGATCTCTTCGGCCCTGTTCTCTCCCAGGGATACGGGTGTGGCGAGACCACCTCCGGCGTGCTTTTCCTCTCCACAGAGGACCACCGGCGGGCGATCGACGGCGAGGACGAGGAGCTGCTGCTGTCCTGCGGCCGTCCCATCGCCGAGGCCCAGGTCACCATCGTCGATGGCAGCGGACAGCCCGTCCCCGACGGGGAGATCGGAGAGATCGCCGTCCGCGGACCCGATGTCGTCCCCGGCTACCACAACGAGCCGATCCTCACGGCGCAGACCTTCCGGGACGGCTGGTTCCTCACCGGCGACCTCGCCCGCCGCCGCGCGGACGGATACGTCTTCATCGTCGACCGCAAGAAGGACATGATCGTCTCCGGCGGGTTCAACATCTACGCCGTCGAGGTCGAGTCCGTCCTGCACCAGCACCCCGACGTCTACGAGGCCGCCGTCGTCGGCGTCCCGGACGAGCAGTGGGGCGAGGCCGTCAAGGCGGTCGTCATGACGCGCGACGGCGCCACCCTCACGCAGGCCGACCTCATCGACTTCTGCGCCGACCACCTGGCCCGCATGAAGAAGCCCCGCTCGGTCGACTTCGTCGCCGCCCTGCCCCACAACCCCAACGGCAAGATCGACCGCCGCGCCATCCGCGACCGCTACTGGGCGGGCGCCGAGCGCCGCGTCAACTGAACAGGACCCACGGCATGCCCTTCACCCTCGAACCCTCCTACGACGACAACCCGCGCCTGAAGGACCTCGTCGTCCGCCTGCGCGCCTACCTGGCCGACGAGCTCATCCCGTATGAGCGCGAGCACGGCATCACCGCGGAGACCAAGCTCGACCGCACCACCCTCGAACCCGTCTGGAAGCGCAGCGCCGAACTCGGTTTCTACGGCATCAGCCTGCCGGCGGAGCTGGGCGGCCAGGGCCTGAGCTTCTACGAACTGTGCGCCCTCAAAGAAGAGTTGACCGCCTCCGGCGCCGCTCTCTCCCACTCGGTACTCGGCGACATGGGCGGCCCGCTGCGCGTCGGCGCAATCGTGAAGTACGCCACCGAGGAGCAGCGGGAGCGCTACCTGATGCCTGTCGTCCGCGGTGAGCGGGCCTGCTGTTTCTCCATCACGGAGGAGGACGCGGGCTCCGACGTACGCCGCATGACGACCACCGCCGCCCCGGACGGGGACACCTACGTCCTCAACGGCAAGAAGGTGTTCAGCTCCGCGGCTCCCTTCGCGGACTTCGCGATCGTCGTCGCCCGCATGGCCGGCACCGAAGAGGCGTACAGCGCCTTCCTCGTCGACCTGGACACCCCAGGATGCCGCGTCCTCGACGGCGAAGTGCCCATGTCCGGCCAGCAGATGGAGGGCGACCTCGTCTTCGAGGACTGCCGGATCCCCGCCGCGAACCTCCTCGGTGAGATCGGCCAGGGCCTGCGCATCGGCATCGGCCGCATCACTCTCAACCGCCTGCTGCACTGTCCCTCCCTCATCGGCGCCGCCCGCCGCGCCTGGGACCTGTCGGTGGAGTACGCGATGAACCGCGTGGTCTTCGGCCAGCCGCTCCTCGCCCATCAGGCCATCCACCACAAGATCGCCGAGATGGCCACGGAGATCTACGCCGCCCGCGCGATGGTGATGAGTACCGCCACGAAGGCCGACCGGGGAGACAACGTCTCCGTCGAGGCCAACATGTGCAAGCTCTTCACCTCCGAGGCGTCCTTCCGCGTCGCCGACCAGGCCGTCCAGATCCACGGCAAGGCCGGCCTGACACGAGGCAACGAGGTCGAGCAGATCTTCCGCAGCCTGCGGATGTTCCGGATCGTCACCGGAACCACCGAGATCCACAAGAACGCCATCGCCAAGGGCCTGATCTGACCGACCCCTTGGTGCCCAGGGCGGTGCCGCGGGCCCCCGCTTCGGCGAGCGGGCCCGCGGCCTCGAGGGAGACCGCCCGCCCGTACGACCCCCTGCTCCACCCGCATCCGCAGGAGTCGCCTCATGGCACCCCGTACCGCCGCCGCGCAGTCCCGGCACATCGCCGCCCCGGCACCCGACCGCCGCGGAGCCTGGCTGATCATGGCAATGATCGTGGCCTTCATGGTCATCAACTTCGCCGACAAGTCGGTGCTCGGCCTCGCCGCCGTTCCGATCATGGAGGAACTCGGCCTCAGCAACAGCACCTACGGCCTGATCTCCAGCTCCTTCTCCTTCCTGTTCAGCGTCTCCGGACTCCTCGTCGGCTTCCTCTCCACCCGGATATCCAGCCGGGTCCTGCTCTTCGTCATGACCGTGGTGTGGGCCGTGGCCCAGCTCCCGGTCCTCGTGGTGGCCTCGGTCCCGACCCTGATGGCCGGCCGCATCCTGCTCGGTGCCGCCGAGGGACCCGCGGCCTCCATGTCCATGCACGCTCTGTACAAGTGGTTCCCGCCGGAGCACCGCGCTCTGCCGTCGGCCCTCCAGATCGGCGGCGCGGCCCTGGGCACGCTGATCGCAGCGCCCCTGGTCACCTGGCTGATCGACGGCTTCGGCTGGCGCTCGGCCTACGCCGTCCTCGCGGTCGGCAGCGCCTGCTGGGCGCTGCTGTGGTGGCGCGTGGGCCACGACGGCCCGTACGACCACCGGCACGCGGCCACCGGATCCGGCGGGCTGCGGCTGCCGTACCGCAGGATCCTGCTGACCGGCACCGTGCTCGGCAGCATCGCCAGCGCCTTCGGAGCGGCGTGGGCACTGTCCCTCAGTCATGCCTGGCTGCCCGCCTATTTCAGGACACAGCTGGACATGTCGGCGGCTGCTTCCGCTACCGCCATCAGCGTCATCTCCGGCTTCGGTCTTGTGCTGCTGCTTGCCGTTTCCCCGTTCGTGGACGCGCTGAAGTCCCGGGGAGTGAGCAGCCGCTGGTCCAGCGGGGCCGCGCAGAGCATCGCCGTGTGCGTGGCGGGGTGCGCGATGGCGGCGTTCCCGTTCGTCGGCGCGTCCGGTCCGCGGCTCGCGCTGATCGCGCTGGCCTTCGGCGGCACCGCGATCGCCGTCCCCCTCCACTACATGACGACCGCGGAGGTCGTCCCCCCTGCCCAGCGCGGCGCCGTCTTCGGCATCGTCGCCGGCATCGGCACCCTGCCGGGCCTCGTGGCACCGTTCCTGACCGGCCACCTCATCGACACGGCCGACACCCAGGCCGCCGGCTACACCACCGCCTTCCTCGTCGCCGGCGCGGTCATGCTCGCAGCCGGCGCCTGCGCGCTGACAGCAATCCGCCCGGAGCGGGACAAACAACGCCTGAGGCTCAACGCCGTGCCCGGGCCGTTGAGGTAGGCGCACGCGAAGGTCCCGAGGGGCTGAGCCGTACGCCTTGTGTAGGGTCTCGGATTTTCGTGGCCGAATCTCATGACCGGTGGTCAAGTGCTGGCCGAATGGCCATGAATCTGAGATCGCCTGGTCAAGGTTGTCCGTTCTCACTGGTCTTTCAGCGTCTCGCTGTGTTGCGCACAGATCTGGCGAATCCTCAGGCGGCGGCCTGCCTGACAGGCTGGTTCGCCTTGTTTGCCCAGTTTGGGTTGATGTGAGTCTCATCAGAGCCGGCGTTTCTCATCACTGTCTGCCGTGACCGATGAGTTTCGTGCGGCTCTGCGGTCGGCACGGCTGGATCTACTGACAGCGGTGGGCCTGTGCTGGGAACGTTCCAGTGCGGGTGGAAGCAGATGGAGGCTGTGATGAGCGTCGACGACTCCGAGCAGGAGTGCACCATCGGGACCGGCGAGCGGGGGGTCCGGGTGAGCGGTCCCAGGGTGTTGGTGGCGGGGGCGAGCATCGCGGGACCCGCACTGGCCCACTGGCTGCGTCGGCGGGGAGCTGAGGTGACCGTGGTGGAGCGGGCTCCCGAGCTGCGTCCCGGCGGGCAGGCGGTGGACGCGCGCGGGGTCGCCAAGGAGGTCATCGAGCGTATGGGGCTGGACGCGGCGGTGCGCGCGGCGTGCACCGAGACCGCCGGCGCGCACACCGTGGACGCGGACGGGCAGGTGCTGGAGACCTTCCGCGCGGACGACGACGGTGGCGACGGGTTCATCGCGGACATCGAGATCCTGCGCGGGGACCTGTCCCAGGTGCTCTACGACGACACACGCGACGGCGTCGAGTACGTCTTCGGCGACCGGATCGCCGAACTCGCCCAGGACGCGGACGGGGTCGACGTGGTCTTCGCGGGCGGCGACCGGCGGCGCTTCGACCTGGTGGTCGGGGCCGACGGGCTGCACTCGGAGCTGCGGGCGATGGTCTTCGGGCCGCATGAGCGGTTTCTCCGCCACCTCGGGCACGTGCTGGCCTTCTACAGTGTGCCCAACGAGTTCGGGCTGGACCGCTGGCTGCTCGAGTACCAGGACCAGGAGTCCGGGCGCTCCGCCCTCCTGCGCCCCATCCAGGACGCCACCCGGGCGATGGCCATGTTCTACTCCGCCTCGGCCGACTTCGACGTCGACCACCGTGACGTCGCGGCCCAGAAACGCCTGCTCCGTGAGCGGATGGCGGGCCTGGGCTGGCTGGCCCCGGACGTCCTCGCGCACCTGGACGACACCCCGGACTTCTACCTCGACCAGGTCGCCCAGGTGGTGATGGACCGCTGGTCGAGCGGACGGGTGGGGCTGCTCGGGGACGCGGCGTTCAGCTCGTCGCCGATGTCCGGCCAGGGCACCGGGCTGGCCCTGGTCGGCGCCTACCTGCTGGCCGGAGAGCTGGCCGCCGCCGGATGGGACCCCGACACCGGGTTCACCCGCTACGAGGCGCGGATGCGCTCCTTCGTCGAGGCCAATCAGGAGATCGGCCGATTGAACGCCCGCAGCCGCGACGTCCCCGGGCCGGACGCCGAGCCGCGCCCCGATTTCGCCGGCGAATGGTTCACCGAACTGGTCGGGCGCGCGATCAACGGCATCGAGCTGCCCGACTACGCGGGGGTGCCGGACTCCGCAGCCCCGGCGGGATCGCCGATCACCTCGTCGGCCAAGCCGTAGGTGTCACACAACGTGTAGAGAGGGACCCCCGCTCCGGCAGGACACCGCCGGACGACCTCCACTCATGCCGCACGGTGAGCGTTGGAGCGCCCTTTCGGCGGTCGCGCCACGTTCCGATGAGGCGGTGTTGGCTGGGAGAACTGACAGGATCGATGGGAATCCACTGCGCGGGGTCTCAGTGGACGTTAAGTCCGTTTCTGGTAGCGGCCTCGTCCGGGCTGGGTGAGGAAGCCTTGGCGAACGAGGCGGCCGAGACGACTGCGGGTGATGTTGACGGCAGCCTCGTGGGTAGGCATGCCGAGGAGTTCGTGCAGCTCGCGGGCTCGGAATGCCTGGTCGGGGTGCTGGTTGAAGGTGTTCACGATGGCCTGGTAGGCAGTGTTCATCTCGGATGGTTCGGGTTCGGCTCCAGCCGGTGCGAGTTCGGCTATGACCTTCTGGGTGGTGTCCAGGTCTGCGAGTCGCGCTTCGGTCTCGGCCAGGGTGGCGGTCAAGTGCTCGATCTGGTCGCGCAGTTCCCTGGCCCGGGCTGCGGTCTGGTCGTGCTGGGCCTGGAGGCANGGCCATGTTCGCGATGGAGGCCCAGTAGACGCGCGAGGCGGAGGTGTCGGGCCGGTGGTCGTACTCGCGGGCCAGGCGGCGGTGCAGCATCAATGTGCCGTTGACCTGCTCCACGATCCATCGCTTGGGTTGCGGGACGAACCCTTTGCCCTGATCTTCGGGGTTGCGGCGGACGACTTCGACGTCGATGTCCAACAGGGCGCCGTGGATGACGACTTGGTCCTTGAAGCCCTGGTCGACCAGGGCCTTCTCCAACCGCATCCCGCACCGCTCGGCCACCTGGTCGAGCAGGGCGGTGCCGGCGGTGTTGTCGTGAGCGGAGGCGGCCAACACCACGACGCCGATGACCAGTCCCAGAACGTCGACGGCCAGCCCCCGCTTGCGCCCGGACACCTTCTTGTTCGCGTCCAGTCCCGTCGTGCCCTTCGGGACACCTGCAGCCGCGCGGACGGACTGGGTGTCGAGGATCACGAGGGACGGGTCCTCTAACCGGCGGGCCTTCTCCCGTATCGCGCCGTCGCGCTGCTCGCGGGCGGCATCCCCCGTGCCGACCTCGAAGAAGCCGACGCCCAAGCCGTGTACGGCAACACCGCGGAACTGCTCACGCCTGTACACCAGCATTTTCACCCGGATGGAGCGAGCGGGCTAGGAAACCCCTGCGGAAACGCCTCGCCAGCGCAGATCGGCGAGGGCAGGGATGTGGGCGCCCATGTTGCGCTCCATCATCCACAGGGCGGCGTTGGCAAGGTCCTCATGGATATGGGCGACCGCGGTGCGAGGGGCGGTTACTTTCAGGTGGCGGATGTGGGCGTCGAGCGCCGAGTAGAGGACGCACTGCTCGGTGACCTGTCCGCACAGCACCACATGCGTGATCCCCTGCTCCCTCAGGAGATAGCTCAGCGGAGGCTTCGTAGAAGATGGAATGTCCTGCCTTCACCACGAACAGCGAGTCCTCGTCGGGGCTGAGCCGGCAGGCGAGAGCGGAGTGTGGCCCCGCGAGGGCCGTCGCCAGGAGCTCGCCGTGGTGGGACCTCCACTGCCCGTGTCATTGGCGTAGATGACGCCGACATCGTGCCGCCATGCCCGTTCGAGTAGGTCCACCATGGCGGGCAGCGCGGACTCGACGGCCAGGAGCAGGAGGTCGGCGTCGTCGTGGTCATACGTGTTGATCACGTCGACGGCGATGACGGCAGTCTTGTCCATGCCTTGCACCTGGCGTCTGGCCCCGCTAGGGCCCGTCCGGCGGATCATGTGACTTCTCGCGCCCCGGCGCGTTGGCATGTCCATAGAGCGAGGGGATCTCACGAACGAGGACTGGGTCCGCCTCAAGCCGCATCTGCCCAAATGCGGGCTGCGCGGTGGGCGTTGGGCCAGTCACCGCAGGATCATCAACGGGATCCTGTACCGGAACCGGACTGGGGTGCCTTGGCGGGACCTGCCTGCGTGGTTCGGCAAGTGGAAGACGGTGTACGAGAGGCACAGACACCAGTCGGCGGACGGTACATGGGACAAGATCTACGCGGCCGTCCTGGCCGACGCGGATGCCGAGGCCGCATTGACTGGTCCATGGTGAGCGTGGACACCAGCACCGGGCCTTCGGGACCAACGGTGACCCGCCGGGCGTGGCCGGGACAAGGATCGCCAGGGGCGCCTCAGCACGGTCACCACCAGCTCTTCCGTCGTGTCGTCGGCGCTGGCCAGACCTCGGACGCGCAGCCACTTCGCCCGAGAGCGCAGGACGGGCCCGTAGGGAATGGCGGCCCGGTCGGTCACCTTGGCCTGCATGCCTGCCGCTTCCAGCATCTCCAGCGTCACGTCGGCGCAGCTCAGGGCGGACTGGACCAGCAGCAGAACACCGTGAGGCCGCAGCAGGGCGGGCCCTGTCGCGCCCAGGCGGTCGAGGACATGGCGGCCGTCGACGCCGGCGTACCGCGATCAACTCGGCGGCCTCGGGCCGCGCTTGCTCCCGCCGGGCCCGCCGCCGCGCGGTCGGGCCGCCTACGTCGGAGTGAAGGCAACCCGGGGCGCATCCCCGAGCACCATCACCATCACCCCGCACCGGAGAGATCAGTGGCAGATGGGGTCGGATGGCTGCTCTGCTCAGCGATAAGCGGCCCGCCTCGCTGCCCCATGCAGACTCGACCTCCCGGCTCTGCCCGCAGACCTTCGGCGGGCAAGCCACTTCTGCTTGTGTAAAGGTGGCAGCGGTATCTACGCCCACGTCTGAGGGATGTCCACCATGACCGAGCCTGCGCCTTTGTCCTACGAGGTGCTCGTCGCGGACGGCGTCCCCAGGAAGATCGATCTGAGGATGCCGAACGGCGACCAGATTGTCTCCTCCCCCATCTCATCCACCCTGATCTACGGGGAACGGGATGCAGTCCTGGTGGACCCTCCGCTGACCCACGGGCAGATCGCTCAGGTCGCCCAGGGCGTCGAGCGCTCCGGAAAGCGGCTCGCGTACGTGTACATCACCCACGGCCACCCCGACCACTGGTTCGGCACAGCGACGCTGCTGGAGCAGTTCGGAGATGACGGCACCGTTGTGTACGCCACCGAGGGCACCATCGGGCAGATGCGCGAGCAGCTGAAGGACAAGGAGGAGGGGTTCGCAAAGACGTTCCCCGAGGTCCCCGAGAACACCCCGGTGCTCGCCGTCCCCGTACCGCCCGAAGGGTTCCGCCTGGAGGGCCGGGTCCTGCGCGCGGTCGAGACCGGCCACACCGACACCGACGACTCCAGCGTCCTGCACGTACCGTCGATCGACCTCGTCGTCGCCGGAGACGTCGTGTACAACGGCGTCCACCAGATGATGCTCGAAGGCGGCAACGGCGGCCTCCAGGCGTGGCTCGACGGCATCGACCGGGTCGCCGCCCTCAACCCGCGCCATGTCGTCGCCGGCCACAAGAACAAAGATCTGCCCGACGATCCGAAGATTCTGGACGAGACCCGCCAGTACCTGCGGGACACGATCCGCCTGCTCGCCGACCGGCCGACCCCGCTGGAGTTCTTCGACGAGATGATGAAGCTCCACGGCGAGCGGCTCAACCCCGGCCCCCTCTGGTACAGCGGCCTGGGGCTGCTCACCTGAGAACAGTGTCCACTCAGGCCTCGCGTGCCCACATGGAGACCCGTGCGGACCGGTCGCCGCCGCTCTGCACAGCGGCGGCCGTGACACCGGACGGCAGCTGCCTGCCCGCTCGACATTCGATGGCCCGCCGCGACCACGGGCCCGAGGCCGTGCTGCGCCTGCTGGGCCAGAGCGCCCCGCCCAGCTCAGCCCCAACCAGGTGCCGGCCGTGACCCCGCCGCGGGCGAGCAGTAGACGCAGGGCCTCGCGGCCGATGCGGATCGTACGGCCGTGGACTTTGCGCAGGTAGGCGGCGAGTGCGGATGGACCAGCGGGTGAAGAGCTGGCCGCGCTTGGTCGGGCGGGCGGCGCCCGTCTGGGCGACGAATCCTCGTCGTCAGGACTGAGCAGGCGGGACGGCCTCCCGCCCACTGAGTGTCCAGGCGGGCCAGGCCGATCCCGTCGAACCGGTGGATCACGTCACGGACGGTGCCTCGTCGGCCTGGACCAGCTGGGCGATCACCGGCACCCCGTTACCTCCGGGCGAGGCAAGGATCATCATCGCGCGTCGGTAGCGCACCGTACTGGTGCTGGCCCGGCGCACGATCTACTGAAACCTCTGCCCTACTTGGTCGGTCAAGCCTCCGGACCCTGGCCGGCTCTGCCACCGCACCCCCACGCACAGATTGGATGTCGGCACATCCAATCGCCCGCAGGAGCCCCATCGCGAACGGCAACCCGGTGAACCTCACAGTGGCAGCACTAGTTTCGTTCGCTGTGGATGTGGTCGCGGTTGTTGCATGCGTCGTCCACGGCGTCGGTCCACGGTGCGGCCAATGGGACGAGTCCGAATGCCTGCTTGCAGAGATTGGCAGTGGAGAGGGGCTGATGGCCGGCGATGTTGATGCTGCGGCCCAAGTCGTCGCCGTTGTCGGCGTGGGCCGGGGTGGCGAGGGCGAAGCCGGCGATGGTGAGCGCGACAAGCGCGCTGATCTTCTTCATGGCCGGGTCAACGACACCGGTTCGGCCCGGGTCACGCTGCTGCTCATCGTTCCACCGCGGTGCCGCTCCCCCATCCCGAGTCGCAGACCGTCGACGCCTCCCGTCCACCGATCGCCTGTGCCCGGACGTTGCGCCACGGGCTTGCAGCCGCAGGCTGCCCAGGCCGACGGCCTGGGTGGAACCGCGCCTGCCTGGGGTGTTGTCTGGGCAGACGTGTCTGATCTTCTATTCCTCGCCATGGCGGGCCCTCCACCTTGATCGTGGACACGTCGACGCTGGATCTTGAGTCCAGGGAGAGGAGTCCGGGGTGGGGACCTACGAGTTCTCGACGGATTACTCGACGGAATTGCGGGCCGACGCGGTGGTGTTGGCCGTTCGTCGGGCCGGTCTGTCTCACGTATCGCGGCCGGACTCGGCGTGAACCACGAGAGGCTGCGGCAGTGGATCAAGACGGCGGAGAGGGCCGAGCAGCCCGAGGCGGTTGCGGCCCTGGCGAAGGACGCGGAGCCCGGCCTGTGCCGGAAACCCCGGAAACCGGGGTAGAGCCACAGTGGCGCGTCCGCCGCAATAGCGGCCTCTACGGACAGGGTGTCGCGGCCTCGGGGCCCTGGGGTCAGGCCCGGCGGGCGGCTCGGTCTCCGGGGAGTCCGGCCGCCGTGAGCAGCGTGTCGAGCAGGCCCGGGAACAGCATGTCGAGGTCGGCCCGCCGCAGCCGTGTCATCTTGGCCGTTCCCTCGTAGGTCTGCCGGATCAGGCCGCTCTCGCGCAGCACGCGGTAGTGATGCGAGGCCGTGGACTTGCTCACCGGCACGGTGATGGATGAACAGGGCAGGGCGCCGGTGGCGGCCGCGAGTTGTCGGATCATGCCCAGCCGCACCGGGTCGGACACGGCGTGGAGGAGGTCCTTCAGGCGGATGTCTTCCGGGGCGGGGTGGGGCAGTTCACGGTTGGCCGGTGTGGTGTTCGCGTTCACGCGTCCCTGCCGGGCCGGTCGTGCGTGGTGTTCCTTCCGGTTCATGCCCATGTCCGGCGCGGCAGGCGGATCATCAGCGAACCGGCGACGGCGGCGACGGCCGTCAGGGCGGCGAACACGGTCGCGGACGTGGTCATGTCGACGGCGTCACTGAGGTATCCCGTGGCGATCGGCAGGATGCCGGCGAACGCGTAGCCTCCCGCGCTCAGCGCCGCGTTCGCCTCTGCCAGCCTGCCTGTCGGTACGGCCGAGTTGAGCAGGGAGAACCCGCCGAGCTGGCCCATTCCCTGGCCCGCGCCGGCAAGGACGGCGGCGGCGATCAGCAGGGTCAGGGACTGGGCGCGGACGGCGGCCACCGCGGCCAGCATTCCCGCACCTGTCAGGATTCCGGCCTGGATCAGCACTCGGCGTACCGGCACGCTCCTGATGGCGAACTGGATGCCCGTCGACGTCCCGAACATGACGCATCCGATGCCTCCCGCTATCAGGCGGCTGCTGGTGTGCAGCAGGGTCGTCAGCAGGCTCGGGCCCAGGGCGAGGATGAGCGAGGTTCCGGTCATGCCGGGCATGTAGGCCATCAGGCTGGATGTGAGGCTGGTGCGGTTCGCGCGGGGCACCGAGGGGATCCGCAGCCACCGGTGCTCCGTCGCGGTGCCGGCCGAGGAGGGGATGACGGTGAACACGACGGCGAGCGCGGACAGGAGTACGAGGATCTCGATGGCGAACACGGTGACGGTGGGCGGCCCCCACAGCTGGGAGACGAGGCCTCCCAGCAGGGGGCCGGTGGCGAGGCCGACACCGATGGCGACCGAACCGGCGAGGGATGCCGCCCGTTTGCGGGCGGGGCCGCCGACGTCCGCGACGGCCGCGGTGCCGGCCGACACCAGGGCACCGACCGCGAGCCCCGTCAGGACGCGGGCGGCAATGAGTTCGGGGACGTGGCGTGCCGTCATGAACAGCACGCAGGAGGCCAGGGCCGCCACGAGGGCGGGGACCAGGACCTCGCGACGCCCGAACCGGTCGGCCAGCACACCGGCGAACGGCAGCACGAGCAGGAGTCCGGCGATGTAGGCGGCGAAGATGACGGTCGTGGTGGCGGTGGTGAAACCGAGGCGCTCCTGCCACACCCCGAGCAGCGGGGTCGGGATGTTGGACAGCATGAACACGGCTGTGACGGGCCATGCCGCCGCCCACACGTCCCAACTCCGCGCGTCCGCTCGCGAGCTCATAGGGCGCGCAGGAGCGGCAGCAGCTCCTGCGCGGTGCGCTGCACCGCGGTTCGGTATCTCGCCTCGGTGAGCTCGCTGGTGGGCAGGCGCAGGATGAGGTGGCGGGCGCCGTTGTCGACGTACTGCCGCAGCCGGTCGGCGACCTCGTCGGCCGTTCCTCCGAAGATGCCCTGGGTGGTACGCATGGTGGTGAGGGGAAGGCCGTAGTAGGCGCGGAAGTAGGACCCGAGGGTGTCCTCCGCGTCCTGCTTCGTCCTGTCGACCGCGACGGAGAGGTAGACGGCTGCGGTGACGGCGTCGCCGGGGCGCCCGGCCGCTTCGCGTGCCGCCGCGACCTGGTTCCATCCCTCGCCGTACTTGTCGGGGGAGGTGGAGGTGGGCATCCAGCCGTCGAACTGGCGGCCGGTGCGTTGGAGCATCTTCGGTCCGGAGTGCGCGATCCACAGGGGCGGCCCGCCGGGCTGTGCGGGGTTCGGCAGCAGCGCGGCGTCCTTCAGCCGGTAGTGCCGCCCCTCGTAGGAGACGGGCTGCCCTTGGGCCTTCCACAGTGCCTGGCAGATGTCGACGGTCTCCCGCATCCGTCCCAGGCGGGTGGCGAAGTCGAGTCCGTAGTTGGCGAATTCCTGCTCGGTGGCGGGTGAGGCGAATCCTGAGCCGATGCCCGCGATGAGGCGGCCGCCGGAGATGCGGTCGAGGCAGGCGAGTTCGTGTGCCAGGTGCACGGGAGGGCGCAGGGGCATCAGGACGGCGGTGCCGAGCTGGATCCGTTCGGTCACGGCGGCTGCGGCGGTGAGTGCCAGGAGGGGGTTCATCCGGGAGCGGGCGAGGGGAGACTCGCCGGCCCACACGGAGTCGAAGCCGCAGTCCTCGGCCAGCCTCGCGATCGAGGCCAGGTTGGCCGGGTAGGGGCCGTCGTCCACCACGGACTCCCGCCCGGGCAGCACGATGCCGACCTTCACCGCGGTCACAGTGCCCACTCCCGTCCGGGCACGATGCCTTCGATCTCCACTAGGAGGTCGTCGCGGCACACGGCGACGTTGAGGTACTTCACCTCGACGCCGGTGCCACACGCCTCTTCGCATGCCGCGCGCACTGCCGGAATGTCACTGGCATGCCGCACGTACACCTTGATCAGCCGTAGGTCCTTCAGCTCGTGCCCGTCGTCGATGCCCTGGGCCGTGAGGTTCTCGCGGGACACGAGGTGCGCGATGTTGTCGAGCACCACTCGCGTCTGGCTCTCCACGTCGCCCTGGTGCACGGTTGCGTGGCCGAGGATGGACGCGGTGCCGGACACGTAGAGCGCGTCGCCGAGGATGGTGGCGCGGGCGAAGCTCGGGGGCTTCGGGCCGTACTCCTTGGGGTAGTGGTACGCGGGCGTCTGCTTCAGGTTCTCCACGTGCCGCGGTACGTCCTGGTGGGAGGCGAGGAGCGAGAAGGCGATTCCGCGGTCCCGTGTCCCGATCCCGGTGGCGGCCGGCATGTGTGCGGTGCCCCGGCCTTTGTACGTCTCGAATGCCTGGGCGCGCCCCTGGACGAAGTCCTGGTAGACCTCCATGCCTTCGGCGTTGGCGCCGACGATGTCGCCGACGAAGTTCCACATGCGGAAGATGTGCGCGTAGCCGAGGTGGTTGACCAGCGCGAAGGCCTTCTCGTACAGCTTTCGCACCGGCGGGGTGTAGACGTCC
This sequence comes from Streptomyces mauvecolor, assembly GCF_039532965.1. Taxonomy (NCBI): domain Bacteria; kingdom Bacillati; phylum Actinomycetota; class Actinomycetes; order Kitasatosporales; family Streptomycetaceae; genus Streptomyces; species Streptomyces mauvecolor. Next base: position 37,818 of record NZ_BAAASQ010000038.1, read on the forward strand.
TGCTCGGGCAGGAGTCCGGCGATGAAGAGGTACTGGCCGTCGTGGGCGTAGGCGAGGTCGTCGCGGATGGCCCAGCGGGGCCGTCCGGGCACGGTCCATACCTCGCGGAACTCCTGGGCGGGCCCGTCTGCCATGGGGATGGCCAGGTCGGGGCTGCCGTGTTCGGTCAGGGTCAGGGAGGCGGTGGTGGTGAAGGTGACGGAGGCCAGGACGTGCCGCCCCTGCTCCGCTTTCGGTATCTCCCGGATGGGAGCGAAGTGTGCGCGGATGCTCATGGTCAGCAGCCGCCGTTCACGCTGCAGGATCCGCCGGGCTCGGTGTCCTGCTGGGCCTGGGCGTCGAGGATCGCCTTGCGCAGCTGGGCGGGGCTCGGCACTCCCTCGATGCGGGTGTCACCGATCAGGAGGGTCGGCACGGACTGCACGCGGTGCGCCTGTGCCTCGCGGAGTGCGTCCTGGTGCCTGGCGCTGTAGGTGCCCTGTTCGAGGGCCGCGCGGAACGCGGCGCCGTCCAGGCCGATCTCCTCGGCCAGGAGCTGCAGGACGTCGAGCCGGCCGAGGTCCTGGTCCTCCTGGAAGAAGGCGCGGAACATACGACGCGTGTATGCGGTGCCCTTTGCGTGCTCGGCCGCGAACTGGTAGCCCTCGAAGGCGAGGCGGGTGTAGGGCTGCGGGGAGACGGTGGGCAGGGTGATGTCGACGTCCATGCGACGGGCCATGGGGTACACGGCGCGCCGCCAGATGTCGGGGAGGTAGGCGTCCTCGGGGCGCAGGGTGGGCTGCGGGTGGGGCCGCAGTTCGAAGGGCTTCCACTCGATCTCGACGTCGAGGTCCTTCGTGGCCTCGTCCAGCGGTCCTTCGGCCAGCATGCAGAAGGGGCAGACGTAGTCGGACCAGACCTGGATCTTGACTGGGGTGCTCATCACAGTCGGCCTTTCCGGCCGGTCAAGAACTCTTGGAACGGCACTTCGTGCCCCTCGACGGGGGCGTGCGTCACCTTGAGCGGCCACGAGGTGGGGTCGGTGGAGAAGATGGCGTACGAGTCGGCGTAGTTGAAGCCGTACGCGTCGGCGGTCTTGCGGTCGGCCGCGTACACGATGTGCTCGATGTTGAAGTAGAGGGCGGCCATGTAGCACAGGGCGCAGGGCTCGCCGGAGGCGATCAGGGTGGCTCCGGCGACGCCGTATCTGCCGGCTTTCCGGGCCGCGGCGCGCAGCGCGACGACTTCGGCGTGGGCCGTGGGGTCGTTGTCCTCATGGACCCGGTTGAAGCCGGTGCCCAGGACGTGGCCGTCCCGTACGACGATCCCGGAGAAGGGGATGCCGCCTTCGGCGACGTGACTGCGACTGATCTTTACGGCTTCCTCCACGTAGGGAGTCAGGTGGTCGAGGGTGTCGCTCTGCATGGCGGAGTCGGTCCTTGAGAGGGGGCGGGGGGCGTCGGGCATGGGCTGGGGGCGGCCCGTCGTGGCAAAGAGCTGCCCCCGGTGCGGTGTGCGGTGCGGGGCGCGTTCAGACGCCGGCGCCCTGGGCTGCCTTCGGCTGGTCGGCGGGCTGTTCGGTGCTGCTCGGCTTGTCTGCGAGCTTGAGCCAGACGACGCCGAGGATGATGACGCCGAGCCACAGGGACTGGACGGCGGTGAGGCTCTCGTCGAAGAAGACGGGGCCGAGTGCCGCCGCTCCGGCCGCCCCGATTCCCGCCCAGACGGCGTAGCCGATGCCGACGTCGATGGTGCGCAGCGCGACGCTCAGCGCCCACAGCGTCAGGAGGAAGAACACGACGGCGACCAGCGACCAGGTCAGCCGGGTGAAGCCGTGGCTTCCGCCGACCGAGAGTGCGTAGCCGATTTCGAAGACGCCGGCGAGGAGGAGCATGAGCCAGGAGTTGGCGGCGGAGGGGCTGTTCGAGGACATGGGTGGGTGCCTTTCGTGGGGTTGGGGTGCTGGGGCGGGCGGAGTGTCAGGCGGCGCCGCTGAGCTGGAGGCCGACGACCCCGACGATGATCACCACGATGCCCAGGGCCTTGCGCCAGCTGAGGCTCTGGCCGAACAGCAGCGCGCCCAGGAGGGTGATGCCGACGCCGGAGACCGAGGTCCACAGGGCGTATCCGACGCCGACGTTGAAGGTCAGCAGGGCCTGGCTGAGGAAGTAGGTGCCGAGGGCGCCGCTGACGAGGGTCACGGTCGTCCACTTGCGGTTGTGGAAGCCTTCGGCCTTGCCGGCTGCGATGGCGACGCCGATCTCGAAGACGACGGCGATGGCGAGGTAGAGCCACTGCATGGAGGAGTCCTTTCGGCGTGATGGCCGTACGTTCCGGGCCGGCCATGCGGGGGGGGCGGGGGTGGGGCGTGAGGGGTGGCTGCACCGAGGGGGCAAGTTATTGCTTGTGCATGCAAAGACATGATGCCCGAGCGCTCCCGAAAGCTCAATGGGAGGAACGCCTGGAGCTTGCATGAGCATGTACTCTGATGTCAAACATCAACCCGGGGAGGCCACGACTATGGCAACTTCACACCCCGTGCCCCCGCGCACGTCCGACCACGCCGCCTGGAACCGCGTCCTCGCGCTGCACGCACAGGTGGAACGCGAGCTGACCCAGGCGCTGCAGAGCCGGCACGGGCTCGGCCTGTCGGAGTACCGCTCCCTGGAACACCTCGACCAGTCCGAGGACAGCGAGCTGCGCATGCAGGACCTCGCCGAGCGGGTGGGCCTGGGGCAGTCCTCCGTAACTCGCCTGGTAGGGCGGCTGGAGGCGGCCGGCTTCGCCTACAAGGACCTTTGCCCGTCGGACAAGCGCGGCGTCTACGCGGTCATCACGGACGAGGGACGGCAGCGCTACCAGGCCGCGCGCGCCACCTACACGGAGGTCCTCTCGTCCGCGCTGAACGCCTTCACCGCCGACCCGGATCTGGGACCCACGGTCCAGGCCCTGCGCGCCCCCCGGAGCTGATCCCCCCGCACTCCTCCGGACCACATCCGACACATCGCCCCCTTCACCCCCGGACGCTTCATCGTCCGGGGGTTTTTAGTTGCACAAACATTCACCTGCGACCTGGATCACACCCACTTCGCCAAGTGCATGCTTGACCAAGCATGCACTTGGCCGGATACCTTCCCCCTCGACACCGCACGATTCGACGAACAGTCGAGCCGCATCTGAGCGCCGACTGATCCGACCGCGAGGAATCCCGCCGTGCCATCGCCCCGTCTGGCCGAGACCGTCGCCGTCCACGGCTACCGCCGGCCCCACCGCATCGCGCTCCACTTCAACGACCAGGCCGTCACCTACGGCGAGCTGAGCGACCTGACCCAGAACCTGCGCAGCCAGGTGCTGCGGCTGAACCTCCCGGCAGGCAGCACCGTGTGCGTGCCGGCGCACAAGACGCCGCAGACCATCGCGCTGCTGCTGGCCGTCTTCCACGAGGGCCACGTCGCCCTCGCCCCCTCCCCCGACCTGGGCAGTGCGGCACTCGAGCGCCTGGCGCAGCAGGCCCGTGTCTCGCACCTGCTCACGGCGACCGCCGACGGCGAGCTCAGCGCGGCGCCGGCGCGGGCGGACCACGAGCAGGCGCAGCACTTCGCGATGCCGGATCCGGTACGGACCCGGCTGCTGCTGACCACGTCCGGCTCGACCGGGACTCCGAAGATCGTTCCGATCGAGGCCACCGGGTTCGACGCCTTCACCGACTGGGCCGTCCACGAGTTCGCCCTGTCCCCCCGTGACATCGCGCTGTCCTACGCCCCGCTCAACTTCGACCTCGCGCTCCTCGACGTCTGGACCTTCCTGCACCTGGGGGCGGAGGTCGTCCTGGTGGACCAGGGCAGGGCGGCGGACGGCCCGCACGTCCGGGCGCTGGCCGCGGAACACGAGGTCACGTTCGTCCAGGGGGTGCCGATGCTCCACCGCCTGCTGACCGAGGCCGGCGGGGTCTTCACGGCCGTACGCCGCATGATCTTCACCGGGGACAGCATGCCCGCCTCGCTGCTCACGAAGGTGGCGGCGGCCTTCCCCGGGGCCCGCTTCCACAACGTGTTCGGCTGCACGGAGACCAACGACTCGTTCATCCATGAGTTCGACCCGGTCGCGCCGGCCGGCCCGCTGCCGATCGGCCGGCCCATCGCCGGCACACGCGCACTCGTCCACGCCCCGGACGGAACGGTGGTGGAGGCCGCCGGGACCGGTGAACTGCTGGTGGCCACGCCCTTCCAGACCCACGGCTACCTCAACACCGCCCTGAACCCGGCGGCGTTCACCGTCGTCGACGGACTCACCTATTACCGCACCGGCGATCTCGTCTCACGCGACGAGCACGGCACATACAGCCTCCAGGGCCGCGCGGACTGGCAGGTCAAGGTCCGCGGAGTGCGCACCAACCTGCAGGAGGTGGAGCGTGTGATCGCCGCGCACCCGGACGTGGCGGAGGCCGTCGTGGTCCCCCTGCCCGACGAACAGGCGGGCGTCCGCCTCCACGCACATGTCAGCCGGCACCCCAGCAGCACGCTGACCAGCCTGCAGCTGCGTACACACACCGGAAAACACCTGCCGCGGCACGCCATTCCCACCTCCGTGCACATCACCGATGCCCCCCTTCCCCGCACCTCCACGGGCAAGCCCGACCGCAACCAGATCAAGAGCAACCGAATGAAGGAGATCCACGCATGAGCAGCAGGGACATCGCGGCCGGGATCCGCGACTTCGTCGTGACCCAGTACCTGTCCGGCGAGGACGCGTCCGACCTCACCGACGACTACGACCTGATCGAGTCCGGAGTCATCGACAGCCTCGGCCTCGTCCGGCTCATCTCCCACATCAGCCAGTCCCACGAAGTCCCCCTGGACGACATCGAGTTCGGCCCGGACAACTTCCGCAGCATCAACGCGATCGTCGCCCTGATCACCTCCCACACCGGGCCCCTCGCGGCCTGAAGGGCTCCTTCCACACCTTCCAGGCGTTCGGCACCTTCCACGACAAGGAGAAACAGAACATGATCGTCCGCAGCATCGACGCCCTCGCCCCGGTCGAGTGGGGCAACGGCCTCAGCTACCGCCTCCTGACCGAGTCCGACGGCATGGGCTTCGCCGTCTGCGACACCCTGGTCCGCCGCGGCACCACCAGCGCCCTGCAGTACCGCAACCACCTCGAGGCCTGCTACTGCGTCAAGGGATCGGGCGAAGTGGTCGAGAAGGACGGCACCCGCCACAAGATCGTGCAGGGCACGATATACGCCCTCGACCAGCACGACCCCCACTACCTCGTCGCCTCCAGCGACGAGGACCTGCACCTCATCTCCGTGTTCAACCCGCCGATCAACGGCACCGAGAGACACAACCTGTCCGCAGACGGGTTCTCCCAGTACTGATACGGCGGGCCCACGGCCCCCGTGTCCCCAGCCCCCGTCGGCGGCGCCCACTCCCCCCGGGCGCCGTCGGCGGGGCCCCGCGCCACCGACCTCACCCGCAGCGGACCTAGGACAAGCCTTGAGCGACGACCTCTTCCACCTCGCCACCCCGTGGGCCGACGAACTCAATGCCGACTTGCAGGAGTTGGACGCCTCCGGCGCCTTCCCCCAGGACAAGTGGAAGGCCATCCGGAGCTCAGGGATCCTGCGCACCCCTTTCCACCCCGACTTCGGCGGGAGCGGGCGCAGTCTCTCCGAGACGATGCGCGCCCTGGAGGGACTGGGGTACACCTCCCGCGACGCGGGACTGTCCTTCTCCACCTCCACCCAGATCGTGTCCGTCGGAATCCCCGTGCAGCGGTTCGCGACGCAGGAGCTCAAAGAGCGGTACCTGCCGAAAATCATGGGCGGTGAGCTGATCACCGCGCACGCGATCACCGAGGAGTCCGGCGGGTCGGACGCGATGAACCTGTCCACCGTCGCGCACCGCGACGGCGACCACTACGTGGTCAACGGCGGCAAGATGTTCATCACCAACTCCCCCATCGCCGACCTGTTCCTGCTGTACGTACGCACCGGCAAGCCCGGCCCGTTCGGCCTGACCACGCTGCTGGTCGAGGCCGGTACCCCCGGTCTGTCCGTCGGGCCCACCATGGACAAGATCGGACTGCGCACCAGCCCGATCGGCACGCTGTCCTTCGACGAGCTGCGCATCCCCGTCGCCCAGCGCGTCGGCCAGGAGGGCGCGGGCTTCCTCGTCCTGGACCACGTGATGAAGCGCGAGGTCCTCTTCGGCTTCTCGCTCACGCTCGGCGAGATGACCCGCCGGCTGGAGGAGACCATCGGCTTCGCCAAGGCCCGCACCCAGTTCGGGCAGCCGATCGGCAAGTACCAGGCCATCTCGCACAAGATCGCCGACATGAAGATGCGGGTGGAGACCGCCCGCAAGTGGCTCACCGACACCGCGGCCAAGGTCGAGGCGGGGCAGGACGCCGCCCTCGACCTCGCGGCCACCAAGACGATCGTGTCCGAAGCCAACGTGCAGACCGCACTGGACGCGGTGCAGATCCACGGCGGGCGCGGGGTGCTCACCGAGCACGGCATGGAACGCGAGCTGCGCAACTCGATCGCCGGGACCATCTACTCCGGCAGCTCGGAGATCCAGCGCAACCGCATCGCCACCCTCATCGGCCTCTAACACCACAGGACATGCCATGACTGCCGACCTCCTCCAGCTGACCCGCCCCACTCCCTTCCTCGACTACGAGAGCGATGAGGTCCAGGACTTCATCGACCACGCCGTCAAGGACCGCTCCGCCGACAAGAAGACCAACGCGATCGAGCTGTACTACGCCGTGCGCGACGGTGTCTTCTACGAGGTCTACGGCGCCGACCTCTCCCCCGAGGGACTGAAGGCCTCGCACACCGCCAGGACCAAGTCCGGGTTCTGCCTGCACAAGGCCGCCCTGTACGCCGCGGCGGTACGCGCCCTCGGCATCCCCTCCCGCCTCGTGTACGGCGACGTGCGCAACCACCTCGCCTCGCCGCGGCTCATCGAGCACATCGGCGGCGACGTCTTCTTCCACGGTCTGACCCAGGTTCACCTGGACGGCACGTGGGTCAAGGCCACACCGGTGTTCAACAAGATGCTCTGCAAGCTCTACGGCATGGAGGCCCTGGAGTTCGACGGCACCCACGACAGCCTCTACCACCCGTACGCCGAAGGCGGCGGCTCCATGGAGTTCCTCGTCGACCACGGCGCCTTCGACGACGTTCCCTACGACTTCATCATCGCGACCATGCGCTCCAAGCACCCCAACTTCCTCGACAAGGCCGGGACGGGCACGGTCAGCGGCGGGCGGCTGGCCGACGAGTCCACCCTCACGACGTCCAAGTAGGAGATCCCCTCATGTCCAGCACCAGCGCTCCTCCCACCGACGGATGGGATGCCTCCACCCGCATCGGCGTCGTCGTCCCGCACGCCGACGTCGGCCCGGAGGCCGAACTCCAGGCCATGGCCCCCGCCTCGGTATCCGTCCACGGCTCCCGCATCCACTTCGCCGCCATGCGCGCGGGCGGCGAGATGGACGAGAAGATCCCGCACGACCCGGTCAGGGCGTTCGTCGAACCGCCCTTCCTGGACCAGGCCGTGGAACTCGTGGCAGCCTCCCCGCTCCACGCGCTCACCCTCGGCTTCACCTCCTCCAGTTACGTACTGAAGGCCCAGGGAGAACAGGCGCTGTACCAGCGGCTGGCGCCGTTCACCCGGGGGCTGCCCATCACCGGCACGACCAGGGCCGCCCGCGCCGCGTTCCACGCGCTGGGCGCCCACCGGATCGCCATCGTGAACCCGCCGTGGTTCGACGACACGCTCTCGGGCCAGGGCGCCGACTACTTCCGCGAGTTCGGCTTCGACGTCGTCCACCACGGGCCGTGCGGCCTGCCCTCCAACCAGAAGGCGATCACCCCCGACAACCTGTCCGCCTGGATCCGCACCACGGTCGCCCCGCACCGTCCCGACGCCGTTCTCGTTGCGGGCAACGGCATCCGGGCCGTGGGCACCATCAGGCCCCTCGAGGAAGAGCTCGGATTCCACGTGATCACCGCGAACCAGGTGATCCTCTGGCACGCGCTGCACCTCGCAGACGCCGCCCACCTCGCCGCGGACATCACCGACTACGGGCACCTGTTCACCGCCACCCCCAAGGACGGACACGCGTGAGCCTGCTGGACGCCGCCGGCTACGAGGCCGTATTCGGCACCCCTGAAGGAGACAGCTACCGCTTCCCCCTGGTGTGCTGGCACGACGACGGCACCTACATCTCCGGAATGGTCCTGCACAAGGGGCAGCTCAGGCGTGCCGAGCAGGTCACGGGCTTCATGCGCTACGACACCTGCCCCGCTCCCCTGCCCGTGGACGCCTACGCCTCCCGCCTCACCGACGCACCATCGCAGACCCGCCTGCCCCAAGCCGTGCACTGACACCGCCGCGGGCGGGCGGAACACCGCAGGGGGCGTGCTCGTCGTACGCCGACGAGCCCGCCCCCTGCACTTGCGTGACCGTGTATCAGGCGGTCCGGTGGCCCTGGGCCTGCTGCCCGTGGAGCGACGTCCACGGCGCTGCGTGGGGATCGGGCACTGCCCCGCTGCCCGAGCCGACACCGCGGATGCTCCGCATGTCCTGCTGCGCCGTCAGCCGGGCGTACGTGAAGGCCGCGGAGACCAGCGTCATGTGGTGGTGCCATCCGGGGAACGAACGGCCCTCGAAGTCCCGCAGGCCGAAGTTCCGTTCAAGGCTGTCCACGGTTCCCGCCGCCTCCGCGCGGCGGCCGGCCAGTCCGCCGAGGTCTCCGAGAGGGTGCTTCACCATGTTGGTGAGCCACAGACAGCCGCGGCGGCCCCGGCCGTCGGGCTGGGCGAACAGCCGATAGGTGTGCTGGGGCCCGGGCAGCGAACAGGTCCGGGGCAGGTGAACGAGGGCCGTCGGGTACTGCGGTGCGTCGGCCGGCGCGGGCACGGCAAGCCGGGAGACGGTGCCGGGACGTTCGTTGATGAGCCGGACGGCCGACACGGGGGCGGCCTCGGGGCACTGGCGGGCCGCCAGATGACTGCCGGGCCGCACCAGCAGGTTGTCCGGCACCGCGACCACGAAGTCGTGGCCCCGGGCGCTGAGTCCACTGACCAGCGCGGATGCGTCCAGGTACCCGGTCGCATCGGCCACCACCGGCATCGGGCCGTGAGCCGCGAACGCGGCCAGCTCGTCGGTCAGATCCAGGAACCACTTCTCCGCCGAAGCCGCGGCATCGCTGGGAATGCGAGCCCGTAGCCGTCGCGCCTGGTCGGACCACTCGTCAGGAAGCAGCATGCCCCAGGCGACGGGAAGGTCCTCGGTGTCCGACGACAGGAAGACGCCGAAGCCTATCTGGCAGTTGACGGTACGCCCGGCGTGCGGAATGAAACGGCGGTGCACTCCACAGGACTGCTCGCCCCGCTTGGGCAGTACGGCGGGGGCGATGGTCCAGCACCGGGGCTGGGTGCGCTCCTGGGCCCACCGGATGAGCTCTGCACGGATGGGCCCCCACTCCCAGGGGCTGGAGTTGATGAACTGATGCAGGGCCTGCGCCGCTGTCGACGAGTCGGTCACCTCGGCAGCCATGCGCCGGACCGTCTTCTTGCCCCGTGTGGTGAGCAGACCCTGTACATAGGCAGCCGCCCACCTGCGCTGGTCGACCCTGGGCAGATGCCTGAAGAGTTCCTCGGCGAACCCGCTGAAGGATTCCGATCCGTCCGCCCCGTGCTGCGCAGACATGTGCGGGTTCTCCCCCTGTCCCCACCTACGCTCGTGGGTCACGCCTAAGAATTCCGAGTGCTGGTGCATGCGCTACGCCTCCTCCCCGCTCCCGACGCCGGCCGAGCCGTGCCTGCGCAGGTGGCGCACGCACTCCTCGGCCGCGGCGGCGTCGCCCACGACCCGTACGCGGGTCTTCGGCGCCTCGATGACGGTGCCGGGACGCGGGCCTGCTGCGTCCCCATGTCGTCGGTCAAGCCGTGCAAGGTGTCCCCCCAGAGTCAGGTCTGCCTCTCGGTACAGGATAAAAATAGTTGATTTTTTCTTTCTTGGTAAGGGCCGGTCCCACACGAAACCCGCCTCGTCGGCAGCACACACCTCTGGACTCCACGGCGGGCGGGAGTACTACGGGAGGACCCGGCAACGAAACCCGCCGGCCCGTACGGCAGCGGCTCACGGGCGGCCACCCTGCAGAGCAGGGTGCGCGGTTCGGGCACGTCGCGTGCACCCGGCGGAGGGCGGAACGACTCCCGCTCCCGGAGATGCGCAGCCATCGCCCCTCTGGCGATACTGCGATCTTTTTAAGACACTTAGCATAGTGATCGCTATCATTTTTCTGGAAGCCTGGGGCGCCTCGGCATACCCTGGGCCGGGCGCCCGCCCAGCCTGGACGGGCTCGGGCCGCCGGGAAGGCCGCAGACCCCTTGGGCCTCACCAGGCCCGGGACGCACCTTCACTTCGGCATTGCACCAGGGGTGTACCGCCGCCCCGGTGCGCGGGCGGGGCGAGCCCACAGAACGCGACGCACACTGGTGTGCCTGTCCGACGGAAGGTCAACGGGATGCAGGAACGAGCCGCACGCACACGGCAGGCCCTGGTCCTTGCCGCGGCCCGGGAGTTCGACGACAACGGGTACGCCGCCGCGTCCCTGGCCGACATCGGCAAGGCCGCGGGCACATCGACAGGCGCCGTGACCTTTCACTTCCCGTCGAAGGCATCACTCGCCGACGAGGTGCACGCACAGGGCGTCGCAGTGACACGGCACGCCCTGCAGCAGGTGGATCACCAGGCCGGACCGCTACGGTCGGCAATCTCCATGGCGGGCGCGGTGGTGCGATGTCTGGAGAACGACGTCACCGTGTGCGCCGCAGCACGTCTGGACCGGGATCGCGAAGACTGCGCACCCACCTGGAACTCCGTTTGGTCAACGGCCGTTCAGCAGGAACTGGCCAAGACGACAGGCGCATCATCGTGCGCGCCGGCAGAACCCTCCCTCGTCCTGTCACTCGTCGTCTACCTGGTGCGCGGAGCAGAAGTGGACGTACGCGCACAACGGCGCAGGGGGGCGCCCGAAACCCAAGCGAGCAGCGTGTCGGACCTGTTCACCCAGATGTGCGAGATGCTCCTCCCGGCACTGGAGGGCCCCCGCGTCCGTGAGTGACCCCCCCCCTGCCTCCAGCGGCGTCACACGGCGCTGCAGCCGCCGTCCACCGGAACGCCCGCGCCCGTCATGAACGACGCCTCCGGACCGCAGAGCCAGACGGCCACGCGCGCGATCTCCTCCGGCTCGGCAAGCCGCTTCTGGACCGCCCGCGTGACGGCCGCCTTCTCCAGCCCGGGCATCTCCTGCAGCGCCTGCTCGACGAGTTCGGTACGCGTAATGCCGACCATCAGCGCGTTGACCCGGATGTCCCGGTCGCCGTACTCGGCCGCGGCAGCCCGGGTCAGCCCGAGCACCGCGTGCTTGGCCGCCACATACGGAGCCACGGCACCCGTGGCGAACTGGCCCGCGGTGCTGCAGGTGTTGACGATCGCCCCGCCCCTGCCCTGAGCCAGCATCACGGGTATCTGATGGCGCAGGCAGTTCCACACGCCACGCACATTGACGTCCATGATCCGGTCATAGACATCGTCGTCCAGCTCGTGCAGGGGCACGGCCACCGTGCCCCATCCCGCGTTGTTGAATGCCGCGTCCAGCGACCCGAACGTATCCACCGCGGTGGACACGGCCCGCTCCACGTCCGCGGATACCGTCACATCGCCCGGTGCGACCGACGCCGTGCCGCCCCCCGCGGCTATGGACGCCGCCAGCTCCCGCAGCCGCTCCTCACGCCGGGCCATGAGGACGACATTCGCCCCCCGGGCGGCGAACAGCCGCGCGGCCGCCGCACCGATTCCGCTGGAGGCCCCGGTGACCATCACCGTCCTGCCATCGAGCTCCCGCCGGCCTCTCCCCACAGACATCGCCATCTTCGTACCCCCACCACTCGTCCGCATGAACTGACCATGCCCAGCAGAGCACATCCCGGGCCCGGCATCACCCGGAACGACAACGGACGGCCCTCGCACGACCCACCGGTCAGACGCGCCTGCCCCGCGACTGCCCGAACTCCAGGCGCGCCACGGCGCTCGGCACCGCGACCGACGGCAGCACGACCCGCCACATCTCCTCGATCCGCTGCGGCAGGTCGGCCCGGCCCGACTCTATGGAGGAATGCATCTGGGCGCCGGTACAGGCGTTGACGACCAGCCGCGCGACGGCCTCCACGTCGACTGCCCTGCGCACCTCCCGGCCGGCCTGCGCGGCACGCAGGTCGCAAGCGATGATGTCCGTCCACTGCCGGTGCGAGTTCTCCTCGGGAGCGTTGAACTGCTCCTGTTCCATCACCAGGCGCGCCCCCGCGTACAGCACGGTGTCTTCAGCCAGTCCGTACGCCCAGGTCAGAGTGATGTCGATGGCATGCTGCAGCCCCTCGGACTCATGCTCCGGCCGGACCCTGGCAGGCTGGGTGACCACGATCTCCCGGGCGAGCTCCTCCTTCGACTTGAAGTGGAAGTACATCGCCCCCAGCGTGAGCCCCGCTCTGTCCGCGATCTTCGAGACGCTCGCGCCCGCGAACCCCAACTCGCCGAAGACCTCGGCCGCCGCCTGGACGAGCGCCTCCCTCGTCCGTACCGCACGCTCCTGCTTCACAGCCCGCTGTGCCATGCCATCCCGCCTCCTCCAAGTAACGACTCGACAAAAAAAACAACGGGCACTATTTTATTTCGTGCTCATGCAGGCGTCCAACCGTGCCACGTCAAGGTCGAAGCGAGTTGGGGGAGGGCAGCACCGTGTCATACGGCACCGCTGAAGCACCATGCACTGTTGAGGCACCATCGATCGCATCGCCGCAAGTCCGCACCCAGGCCAGTCTCAAGGAGTGTGTCGGCAAACGCGACCTGTCGGAGGTCTTCGTTACCGACTGCCTCTACCTGCGCGGCAGCGAACAGGCGGTCACCGTCCAATGGCCGCGGGCACACGACTTCTACACGCCGACCCCGCAGGCCCACAGCCCCCTGCTCTTCACCGAGAGCGTGCGTCAGGCACTCGCCGTGTCCTGCCACACGGCACACGGCATACCCAGGAACTATCACTTCGGCTGGCAGCACCTGAACCTGGAGGTGGCCGCCGACGCGCTGCGGACCACGCAGCGGCCGGCCACCCTGCGCCTACGGGTCATCCACTCGGCGATCGAGCACCGCCGGATGGGCTCGGTCCGGCTGGTCGCACATGTGCAGGGCAGCGTGGACGGCAGGTACGCGGGCTCCGCCGAAGTCTGCTACAGCGCCCACCCGAGCAGCATCTACAACCGTCTGCGCGGCCCCTACGCCGACCGCACCGTCTTCCTGCGGGCCGCCCCGCCCACTCCCCCCATCCCTCCCGAACGCGTGGGACGCACCAACCCACGAGACGTGGTCCTCTCCCCCACCGGCCAAGAAGGCCGATGGCACATGCGCGTCGACACCGGCCACACCGTCCTCTACGACCACCCCCACGACCACATACCCGGCATGGTGCTCCTCGAGGCAGCAAGCCAGGCGGCCCAGGCAAGCCACGACACACCCGCCACCCCCGTCGCCTTCACCACCACCTTCGACGGATACGTCGAATTCGACGCGCCCTGCCTGCTCACCACCACCCCCCTCGCACCCGACCTCCACAACCGCCCGCGCGTGCGGATCGACGCACAGCAGCGCGAACGGCGGGTCTTCAGCGCCACGGTGGCACTGGCCCCCCACCCGGCCCGCTGAAACACCACCGAAGCGGCACCCCGAGAGCCCGGACCGGCCCGCACTCCACAGCCGCCCGCCCATCCGCGAACGTCGCACCCGACACCAGCGTTTTGGTGTCGGGACCACCGTCGGGCACCCCCAGCTCACACAAACACGCCCGGCTCTCCCTGAAGACCATCTCCGCCACCCGCCCTCCACGGGGCGGCAAGCGGCCACGGCCCAACTACTGTCGGAGCTCGGGATGACCATGGCCGCACCGTTCACAGTGAGCACGAACTCGGCCCTCTCGTTGGCTCCATGAGGTGACGCGTCGTCATCAGGGTGTCGGCTACATGTCCTCGCTGTCGCGGGTTGCCCGCGGGGTGGGCGAGGTGCCGTCGGCTGGTGACCACGCACTTCGCCGCCCACGGCCGGGTGACGGCGACATCGGCGACCCGCCTGCCCGACACAAAGGAGATCGTCGGGGTGCCCGAGCGGATCTCGCCCTGGGGCTACCCCGTCGAAGACCGTGTCAATGCCGCCGCCGCCTCGCGCAGTTCGTCTGCGACCGGGCCCGCACCGAGGGGGACGACGGCGTCGTAGCCGAGTTCCTCGACCACGTACCGGCTCTTGTGCCGGGAGCTGGTACTGCCGATGATCCTCCTCACGCCTCCCAGGCGGGCGGACTGCCCGGCCAGTGAGCCGACTCCACCGGCCGCGGCCGTGACGAAGGGGTCCACCACGATGCTTTCAGCCTGGGACCGATGGGTCCGGAGCTGCTGCGCGCCGAAGTGACCCGCGAGGACTGACCTGTTGGGTCGCCGACGCCTCGAGCGACTGACCGCCCTGTGGCCGCGCCATCACTGGCCCTCCCGTCCCCGCGGGGTGAGGATGGCGGGGAAGAGATCGCGGCCGGCGTCGCACCAGGTGCTGGCGTTGAGTGTGCCGCGGCCGTCGATGACCTGCGCCTTCGTGGCACGCGCGGCGGGACGGTGCGGATCGGCGTGGCTGAACTGAGCCCATTCGCTCAGGTACAGCAGCAGGTCCGCGTCCTGGACGGCGGCGATCGGATCGTCGGCGTAGCCGAGCTCGGGGTGCGTCTTACGGGCGTTGCCCCCGGCCTGCGGGTCGGTGACGGTAACGGTGGCACCGAGCTCGGGGAGTTCGGGACGAGGGCGAGGGCGGGCAAGTCCCGGATGTCGTCGGTGTTCGGCTTGAATGCGACGCCCCAGACGGTGACCCGCTTGCCCATGAGATTGCCGTCGAACTGCTGGCGTGGGCCATGAAGCCGCGAATGCCCTTGGGCAGGCAGCCGCCGCCGAAGCCGGGTCAGGGCCGCATCCCGCGACGGCCGATGCGTGCGTCGTGGCCGAGGATGTCTGCGAGGGTGGTGACGTCGGCGCTGGAGGCTTCACCGACCTCGGCGATGGCGTCGATGAAGGAGATCTTCGTGGCGAGGAAGGCGTTCGCGGACGCCTTGGCGAGCTCGGCAGTGGCCCAGTCGGGAACGATCGTCGGCGTCCCCGATTCGATGAATTTCTCGCAGCACTGCCGCTGCCGCAGGACGGCTCTGGCCCAGGTGTATTCGGTCTCGAAGCCGAGGACGAGCCCGGTCGGGGCAGAGCATGTCCTAGATGGCGACCGATTCCCGCAGGAACTCCGGATTCCACGCACATCAGGGCTCCACCTGGCCGGGTGCGACCTTCAGGTCTCCGTGGGCTCTTGATCGTTGCGTTCTAGCTCTTGTGCCCAGGTGACCGCCCACTCGTCCAGCCGGCGGAAGGCGCCACTGAGTTCTGTTCCCAGCCGGGTGAGCTCGTAGCCATCGGCCGAGGGCGCGATGATCCCGCTCGATGTGAGTTCGCGAAGGCGCTGGTAGAGGACGCTGGATGACAGTCCCTCGCACCGCGCCAGCAGCGCGCGGGCGCCGAGTGGACCCGCACGCAGCTCCCAGAGAATGCGCAGTGCCCACCGGCGGCCGAACAGGTCCAACGCGGCCATGAGAGGGCGGCCGGTCGTCGATCCACGTACCGGTATTCCTGGGCGCGGTGTCGGCATGACCCTCCTTGCGTTTCGGTATTAGAAACACTAGCATCCACCGGGCGTTTCGGATTTCGAAACAAACTCGACGGGAGAGCCGATGTCTCGGATAGCCCTGCTGGAACCGCCGTACACCGACCAGGCCGGCGCACTGCTCGCGCGCATGATGCCGGGGGACGCCCAACCGATCGGGTTGTTCCGGATGTTCGCCCGAAACCTCTCGATGGCCGGCGCCATGCACGGGTGGGGCCGCTACGAGTTGGGCCGGCAGCTGACTCTGACCATGAGGGAACGCGAGATCGTCATCGACCGGACGTGCGCGCGGTGCGGCTGCGAGTACGAGTGGGGCGTGCACATGACGACGTTCGCCGAGCGGGTGGAACTCACCCGCAAGCAGGCGATGTCACTGGTGCACGGCGGTCCGGGCGACCCGTGCTGGACTTCCGAGCCGGAACGGCTGCTCATCCTCGCTGTCGACATGCTGCACGAGCGTTCCGACATCGATGACGCGTTGTGGGCACGGCTGGCCTCGGTCTTCGATGACCTCCAGCTGCTCGACCTGCTGCTGTTGTGCGGGTGGTACCACGCCGTCAGCTTCGCAGCGCGCACCGCACGCATACCGCACGAGCCCGGCACACCACGCTTCTCCCACTTCACCGAGGTCCCCGACGACCACACGGGCGAGGAGACCCTCCCGGCGGCCGCCAGGGCCGACACCACCCGCCGTATCGCCAACACCCCGCTCGCTTTCGGGGGCTCCCAGTGACCGTGTCCGCAACAGGAACGGGAACAGGCACCGCGACCGGCATGCGCCTGCACGCGCCGGCACCAGGCTGGTCGATCGACGCGGACGTCGTGGTCGTCGGATCGGGCGTGGCAGGCCTCACCGCGGCCCTGCGCTGTGATGCGGCCGGCCTGCACACCGTCATCGTCACCAAGACCGGCCTGGGCGACGGCTCCACGCGCTGGGCCCAGGGCGGCATCGCGTCAGCCCATGGCGAGGGAGACACCCCTCAGCAGCATCTGGACGACACGCTGGTCGCCGGGGCCGGGCTCTGCGACGAGAACGCGGTCCGTGCCCTGGTCACCGAGGGTCCTGACGCCATACGACGGCTGATCGCCACCGGAGCCCACTTCGACACCTCGCCCGAGGGCGACCTCCACCTCACCCGTGAGGGCGGCCACCACCGTCGCCGCGTCGTCCACGCGGGCGGCGACGCCACGGGTGCGGAGGTCTCCCGTGCACTGGTCGAGGCGGTGCGGGCTGCGGCCCTCCTCACGATTGAAAACGCCCTGGTTCTGGACCTGTTGACCGACATCGAGGGCCGCGCGGCAGGCGTGACTCTGCACGTCATGGGCGAGGGCGAACACGACGGAGTCGGCGCGGTCCGCGCGCCTGCCGTCGTGCTGGCCACCGGTGGAATGGGCCAGGTCTTCTCCGCGACGACCAACCCCTCCGTCTCTACGGGCGACGGCGTGGCGCTTGCCCTGCGCGCCGGTGCAGAGGTCTCCGACCTCGAATTCGTCCAGTTCCACCCCACCGTCCTCTTTCTGGGCTCCGGTTCCGAGGGCCGGCAGCCCCTGGTCTCCGAGGCGGTACGGGGCGAGGGCGCGCACCTGGTCAACGCGACCGGCACCCGCTTCATGCTCGGGCAGCATGAACTTGCCGAACTGGCCCCCCGTGACATCGTCGCCAAGGCCGTCAGCCGCCAGATGCGGCTCCATGACACCGAGCACATGTACCTGGACGCCCGCCACTTCGGAGGCGAGATGTGGCAGGCCCGCTTCCCCACGATCCTCGCCGCTTGCCGCAGCCATGGCATTGACCCGGTCAAGGAGCCGATCCCCGTCTTCCCGGCTGCTCACCACGCAGCGGGCGGCGTACGCACCGACCTGCACGGCCGCACCACCATCCCAGGCCTCTATGCCTGCGGCGAGGTGGCGTGCAACGGAGTCCACGGCGCCAACCGCCTCGCCTCCAACTCCCTCCTGGAGGGCTTGGTCTTCGCGGAACGCATCGCGCAACACATCACGGCAACGTCCCGCAACCGCCCCGAACCGGAGACCCTCGAGGGCACCACGCTTCCGCTCCTGGCTCCCGACTCCCGCCTCGCGATCCAGCGGATCATGACGAAGGGAGCCGGAGTGGTCCGCTCGTCGTCGAGCCTCGCCGAGGCTGCCGCGCAGCTCGAATCGATCAGCGCGGACGCCGACGCCGAAACCCCCGGCGACCGCAAACCTGCGGTCCCCGGCGTCGAGTCCTGGGAGGCGACGAACCTCCTGTGCGTGGCCCGCGCCCTGGTCGCCGCCGCACAGAGCCGCGAGGAGACCCGTGGCTGCCACTGGCGCGAGGACCACGATGACCGCAAGGACGCGGCCTGGCAGCGCCACTTGATCGTAACCATGCGCCCCGACCGTTCCCTCGATGTTCGTGCCACCGCCACAGCGGAATTCCCTCCGACCCTCCCTCCCCTTCTCCAGGAGCGGTGACCGTGAGCGCCCCCGACCTTCCCCCCGTCCGGCCCGAAGGCTCCTTTGGCGACTGCGCCTGCGGCGTGGCGGGTGACCGGTGTGCCGAGCCGGGGCGAGTCGACTCGAAACGAAAGCTGAGGACCACCCGCATGCAGATCCCTCAGATGGCAGCCCGCGACGCCGTGGCACTCGCGCTGTCCGAAGACGCAGCCGCCGATGACGTCACCACTCGATGGAGCGTCGCGCCAGGACAATGGGCGACGGCGGTCATCGTCACCCGCCAACCGGGGCTGGCCGCCGGGGTGCCCCTGGCCGCCGAGGTCTACGCCCGCATCGGCGGTGAGACACAGATCGACGAATCAGTGCCCGACGGCACTCGCCTTGAGGCCGGCGACGTCCTGGCGAGGATTTCCGGCCCTGCGCACCAGATCATCA
The DNA here is from genome assembly GCF_039532965.1 of Streptomyces mauvecolor. Lineage (NCBI taxonomy): Bacteria > Bacillati > Actinomycetota > Actinomycetes > Kitasatosporales > Streptomycetaceae > Streptomyces > Streptomyces mauvecolor. The sequence continues at coordinate 56,486 of NZ_BAAASQ010000038.1, forward strand.
CCGGCGAACGGACGGTCTTGAACTTCCTCCAGCGCCTTTGCGGCATTGCCACACTCACCGATCGGTATGTGACCGCCGTGCGCGATCTGCCCGTCCGCGTTCTGGACACCCGCAAGACCGCTCCTGGGCTGCGGTTGCTGGACAAGTACGCGGTCGCCGCAGGCGGCGGGAGCAATCATCGGCTGGACCTCGCCGCCATGGTGCTGCTCAAGGAGAACCACATCGCAGCCGCGGGCGGCGTCACCACCGCCATCGACAGCGTCCGCAAGAACATGGCGTCGGAGGGAAGGGCCATGGCCATCGAAGTGGAGGTGGCCACGCTCGCTCAGGTTCGTGAGGCGCTGCAGGCCGAGCCGTCGTGGATCATGCTCGACAACATGACCGTGCCGCAGGTGGCCGAGGCCGTCCGTCTTCGACGCGAACTGGCCCCAGACTCCGACATCAGGCTGGAGGCCTCGGGCACGATCACCTTGGACGACCTGCGCGCGGTCGCGGAGACCGGTGTCGACGCCATCTCTGTCGGCTCGCTGACCCACAGCGCGCCGGCCATGGATCTGAGCATGCTTCTGAACATCGCTTGATCTTGAAAGACCATGAAGTGTGCATTCGAAGTCAGACGTACAGTCGCGAACAGTGGAGGTCTCATGGCCAAGGGCTATTGGGTCAGTGCGTACCGCACCATCACCGACCCCGAGAAGCTGGCTGCCTATGACAGGCTGGCCGGTCCGGCGGTCCGGGCAGGGGGCGGACGGACCCTCTCCCGTGGTAGCAGGGCTGTCGCACACGACGCCGGCATCGCCGAGCGCACCATCCTGATCGAGTTCGACAGCTTCGATCAGGCCGTCGCGACACACGCGAGTGCGGCCTACCAGGAGGCGCTGGCCACTCTCGCAGACGCCGTCGAGCGCGACTTTCGCATCATCGAAGGCCTCGACTGACGACCGACAGGCTTCGCCAATGGCCTGGAGCACTCCCAGCTCATCGGCGTCTCGCCGCCCTCAATCGTGGACAACACCCCTTCCAGCAGGAGGCTTGCGCGGCCGGTCGGTGTGGGAGGGAGATACGGCCGGCTCGCTCTTCGAGCCCGTATCCGCTGTCCTCCCGGCGCCTGCGGCCGGCCAGCCGCCGAAGGGGCCCGCCCATGGGGCCGGTTGGCCGTACGGAGGCCGGACGCCTCACCTGCCCGCACGACGCAACGCCGTCGCCCAACAGACACCCGGTGCAGGAGGCCGAGGAGGGTCTGCCCAGCGGCCCGGAGCTTTTTTGGAGGTAGCCGGACTGGGTGACACCAGCGGTGACCTGACGGCCCGTGGCCTGGCTGGCCCTCCGGAATCCGCCGACCGCAATCGCCCTGTGCCCCCCGTGCTGTGGTTCACGCCGATTCCGGCCCGCCCACAGCGCGGCGTGCCGACCAAGGCGGTGAGGATTCCCCGATTGCGGCGCGCCGCCAAGTGCTTGAGGGATACGTCGTATTACCTCTGTACCCACACGAAGTCGATCTGTCACAGATCGCGTCCACTTCTCTCCACCGGAGATGACATGCACAAGCTTCGCAAGGCCGCCGTGCTGGTCGCTGCCCTCGGCACCCTCGGAATGCTGGCCACCGGCACCGCCCAGGCGCACGACGGGGGTCACGGGAAGCACGGCGACCGCTTCAACGTCGGACAGAGCACCACCTGCAGGTCGCACGACCTGAACCTCAACATCCTCGGCCAAGTCGGCATCCTCAACGGCCTGCTGGGCAACGCGCTCAACGGCGAAGGCAACCCGAGCTCGCAGCAGACCTCCATGGGCTCCAGCATGGGCTGCAACAACACCGCGTTCAGCAAGTAACGTCACCACCTCCTCGGTGCCCAGCCACCAGCCGGGCACCGAGGCAGGTGACCCCCTGAGTGACCTTGAGGCGAAAGCCTTCCGCAACTGGCCGTCAGGGTGCGGAAGGTTCGACGGTGAAGGCGGTTCCGAGACCGTTTCGGAACTCGCCTGTTGAGCCGTCGGGAGCCATTCGGGCAGGTGATACGCGGCGCATGTACAGGTCAGCTGCTGCAGTGCCAGCGGGGTTTGAACCCGCGGACGAATGGGAGCAGGTCCGCCCCGTCTCCGTAAACGAACGAGCCCACCCCGGCGTGGGGACGAGGGCGATCAGCACTCGCATGAGGTGTGCACTGCCGTCAGGCACCGGCGACGGATGCCGGGTCGTAGGCGCGCGGCGCCGCACCAGACCGCAAGAACTCCCAGGCCTCCATGCCCCGCTCACCCGGACCGCGACCCGGCCTGGACTGTCACGATGTCGCCTGAGGCCACCGGTTCTCCAGGTCGGCGACGCCTGCACGATGGGCTTCTGCCCAGCGGACGGCTTCTGGCACCTTGCGGTTTGGGTGGTCGATGCACCAGCGCGGCCGGGTCCCGATTCGCGGCGCGGCACCCGCCGGCGTCGAGGCCGAGAGCGTGCGTGACGTGGTCCATGAATCGCTCGCGACTCACCGGGCGTTGCCCTCGCAGGACTGCGACGACTTGAGCGCGGGCCCAATTGTTCGGTGAGCCGTCAAGACGCTGACGACGGACGCGACCCCTGCGGCCACACTCCCGAGCATTTCGGCGGATACCGCTCCCTCTGCTCGGGATCCGCACTGCGGCGCAGTGCGGATCCCGAGCCGTGTTCACCGTGCGCGGGGCCTGTCACCTCCGGTACCGCTGTGCCACTGCCGTGAAGGCGGCCTTGGGTTCCCATTGCATGTCGGGGTAGGTGTGTCCCTGGCGCCCTTCGAGGAGTTTGACGATGCCCAGGCCGGCCCGGTCCAAGTCGTCCCTGGGGTCACCGTCGGGGCGGTGCGGGTAGCCGGGCAAGGCGAACAGGAACACGAACGCGCTGTCCACGCCTTCGGTCTCGAAGACCTCCAGCAATTCGCTCAGATATGTGGCCTGGCCGGCCTCGTCACGCTCGTATATGCCGTTCAGCCGTACAGGAGCCTTGGTCTCCGGGTCGTGCTCGACCACTTCCAGCACCCGTCCACCGCGGTCGCCCGCGCCGCGGTAGGCGGCGGTGCCGAACCCGGTGATGGCAAGCGGCTTCGGGCCTTGAGCCAGGGTGCGCACCGCTTCCCGGAACCGGTCGGCGACCTCGGCGGAGCGGATCAGCTCGAACGTCACCATGTCGAAGGGAGTCCAGTCGACCTGCTCGAACTGGATGGATGCGTAGGTGAGTTTGCCGTGGAAGCGCTGGCGGACCGTGGCCGCGGCGTCACGGAGGAATGCGTTGATGCATACCCCGAGCTCGCGCATCGCTTCGGCCCGTCGCTCGGGCTGGCCCATCAGCTGCTCGACCCGTTCCTCGGGGCTTTCTCCGGACAGGAACCCGCGGTTCATCACGCTCAGCTCGACCCCTGCGACGAATACGACCGTGGCTCCCTGCTGTCGAAGCCGTTCCGCTCGCTCGGCGCAGTCGCGGAAGAGCGTGAGGATCTGTTCCGGATCCAGCTCCAGCGGATAGGGCGAGAACCAGACCTCCAGGCCGAGTTCGGCGGCGGCACCGGCGGCCAGCTCCAGTCGTTCCGGGTCGCCGCCGATGATCTGGACCGCGTTGCAGTGCAGGTCGTCGCGGATGATGGCGAGCTCCCGCCGGACCACCGCCAGGTCGAAGTCCTCGCGGGATGTCTGGCCGTGCATGACGAATCCGGTGTCGTAGGTCATTCCTCTTGCTCGCATGGTGACGTCCTCTCTTGGTCTCCGTCGGGCCGAGGCTGACAGAAAACATGCGTGCACGCAAATTTACGTACGCGCAACTTTGCGCGTACGCAGTCCTGTGTGGAACGCTGACACCGTGACGACACCACCACCAGGACTGCGGGAGCGGAAGAAGCAGGCCACGCGCGAGGCGCTGCAAGAGGCAGCCCTGCGCCTGGCCGTGGAGCGTGGACCGGGCCAGGTGCGCGTCGAGGACATCGCCGAAGCGGCCGGGGTCTCGCCGCGCACCTACAACAACTACTTCGCCAGCCGTGAGCAGGCGATCGTCTCCGCTGTCACCGCGGACCGGGAGGCGCGCATAGCGGCGGCGGTCGCAGCCCGACCAGCAGGAGTACGCCTGGCTGACTCCGTCACCCAAGCAGTGGTCGAGCAGTACACGCACACCGGCGAGCGCGAACACAAGGCGCTGCTGCTGATCACCTCCCACACCGCGCTGCGCGACGCCTTCTTCGACGCCACCGCCTCCATCGAGCCCCCTCTCACGGCGGTGATCGCCGAACGCCTGGGTGACGCCGGAGCGCACACAGCCCGCGTTCTCGCGGCAAGCGTGGCCGCGGCGATTCGCATCGCGCTGGAAGACTGGCTCCAGCCGGCCGCAAACGCCGAAGCCGCCGAGAGTCTCGCCACCGGAGGACTGGTCGTGCCCTCCGGCTCCCTGCCCGACCAACTCCGCACGGCGCTGGCCCCGCTCGCGCCCGCGTTCGACGCCGCCGAGCAGCACACCCAGCCGAGACGCGGCCGTCCGAGTCGGCCGAGTACCCCACGCTGAGCCCCGAGCGTGAGGACTGCTGGCGAGCCCAGGTCGCGCACCGATGAGTTTCCCGTGCCGTGCTGGTCTATAAGCCGGACACTCACGGACGGAAGGCTGGGCCATGCGGAAACTGATCTACGGCATGAACCTGACCCTGGACGGCTACATCGCCGCGGCCGGCGACGACATCGGCTGGAGCGGGCCGCCGAGCGATGAGCTGTTCCAGTGGTGGCTCGACCAGGAGAAGGCAAGTGGCCTGTCGCTGTATGGGCGCAAGCTGTGGGAGACGATGAGTTCCTACTGGCCGACCGGCGATCAGCAGCCGGGCGCCACCCCGGCGGAGATCGAGTTCGCGCGGAACTGGCGGGACACACCGAAGGTGGTGTTCTCCTCGACGATCGACACGGTCGGCTGGAACACCCGCCTGGTCACAGGCGACGCGATCGCCGAGATCACGCGGCTCAAGGCCGAGGACGGCGGCGCAATGAACATCGGCGGCGCGACCCTCGCCGGGGCAGCCATGCGCGCCGGGCTGATCGACGAGTACGTGATCGCTGCCCATCCGGTCCTGGTGGGCAGCGGCACGCCGTTCTTCACCGCGCTGGGCAGTTGGGTGAACCTGAACCTGGTGGAGACGCGGACGTTTCCCGGCGGTGTGGTCCTGACCAGGTACGAGACGAGGCGCTGAGCAGCAGCACCCACGCGCTGGTCTCACGGTGATGCCGTAGACGGCACGGGTCCGAGACGGGCCGCGAGATGACGACATCAGCCGCGAGCCTCTACGGGCCGCTCCGGGCGCTGTCCAGGCTGTGGGATCTCAACGCTCGCGTCACAAGGAGGGGCTGTGGTCTGGGGGTTTCCGTTGGTGTTCCGCGGCAAGGAGCAGAACGGCTGGGTGGTCCTGGCGGAGGAGACCCTCGACGGCGATGTCCTGGAGGGCTGGCTGACGATGGCCATGGAGGTCATACGAGAGCTCCCGCCCAAGTGGCCCGGCCCGCCCGATCGTCTGCGGCGCCGACCAGTACTCACTGGTCCCCGGCGCCGCCGCCGTTGGACGTGCCGACCGCCGCTTGCGGGCTGCCGCCGTTCTCGCCCTGCTCGGCGAGGGCTCGGGCGGAGCGCAGCAGATGGCTCCCCAACTGCTCAGGGTGCGGGGCGAGTTCGGGGTGCCCTGGATGGTTTCGCTGGGGCCGAGGTCGATGCCGAGGAGTTGTTCGGCGATGGGCTGGGGATTGTTGCCGACCGGGGCGAGGATGCTGGTGTGTTCATCGAGGGAGTGGACGCGGTCGGACAGGGGCCAGGTGACGCGGAAGTCGCCATTCGGCGTGTTCGGTGTCGTAGGCGATGAGGTTCCAGTCGTAGGCGATGAGGTTCCAGATGGGGTCGGCGGCGACCAGGGTGTGCGGTTCTACGCGCCGTCGTCCCGTTTTGCCGCTGCCTCTGCGGTAGGTGAAGGTGAGGGTCTCGTGCTCGCGGCAGGCGGCGGCCAGAGTGGCGAGCGTGGAGGGGTCGCCTGTTGGGCCGGTGCTCCAGGGCACCGGTAGCGGGGCGGCGGTGGACTGGATCGCGGTGACTTGGCGGCGCAGCCGGACGCGCAGGGCCTGTTCGAGCTTGGCCAGGGCGCGGACCACGGTTTCCTCGATGCCGGCGACGCCGCTGGTGGCGGTGTGCAGGGCGACGGCGATGGCGACGGCTTCCTCGTCGTCCAGGAGGATCGGTGGCAGGTCGGTTCCGGCGGCCAGTTTGCAGCCGCCGGCCTGCCCGGTGGTGCCCTGGACCGGGCAGCCCAGGGTGCGCAAACGGTCGATGTCTCGGCGGGGATGGTGCGCAGGGTGGCGCCAAGACGTTCGGCGAGCTCGTCGCCGGTCCAGGTGCGGCGCATCTGGGGCAGGGAGAGCAGGCGCAGCATCCGGGCGGACTGACACCGCCGGGCCGGGAGTTGATGTGCTACCCCGGCCATGAGATCAGGGGCGGGTGCGCCAGAATCCGGCTACTTCACCGGTGTCAGGACCCATGCGTCGCTGAGCTTCCGGCTCATGCCCTGAATGGCTTCGGCGCCCCGCTCCATGCTGTCGCCCTCAATGGCCAGGGAGGCGATGGCGTTCGTGTTCACGACCATCCTGGTCCCGTTGTCGCCGAAGCGGGTGTATCCGATCGCCCACAGCTGTGACTGTCGGGCCGGGTCAGGCGTCGACTGCAGGACGGCCGCGCCACTCTCCTTGCTGCCGCCCTGCACGTCCAGGTACTTGCCGCTCCACCGGGCCCTCAGTCGGCAGTGCTTGGGGCCGAGCGCCGCGGGGCTCAACTTCCCAGATCTGGGCGTCCGTTCCGTTGGTGTTCCACTGGTAGACGGTGACGCCGTCCTCCTTGCTCGCGCCCCGACACATCCAGCACGAGACCGCTCGTGACACTGGTCAGCGTGTAAGCACCAGCGGGAATCACTTCTGCCCCGAGACGCTCCCTCATTCACAGGTAGGGGTGATGTGCAGGGGAAGCCCCGGCACGAAACGCGGGCTCGTTGCGAACCCGCCCGCAAGAGCCGAACCCAGTCCTCTCACAGCCCCACCCGCGCGGCCAAGCGATCACCGAAAACCCGCAACGAGATTGAAGGAAGTGCTGAACCGGCAGAACCCTGATTGCCGACAGCAGCCAGACGATCCGGCAGTAGGGCGGTTCCCCACCGACGTTCCGGTGCCAGCCAACGGCAGCGGCAAGGCCGACTTCGTGATCTGGCGCCCGCCGAACGGCACTTGGTCCGTCCCGCGCACGACGGACCGTGGCCAGACACCCTCAACTCCCCGCGCCCCGTGCGGGTCAAGGTCGGCCAGAACGGCATCGGCCACGGCGTCGTCTCGATACTGAAGCGCTGGGCCGAGACCGGCCGGCACCACGCACAGATCGTGGGTGTGATGGTTTCGGAGTCCCCAGCAAGGACCCCCGCTGCCTCGATCATGCGGCCGTGGCGCAAACGCGATGAGATGTGTCCCGCGACCCGAAGCCTCCTGCTCCCGGACCCGTCCAGCGGCCGCGGCCGCTTCGCCTGTACGTCGACCAGACGACGGCCGAGCAGTTCTCCACCCCCAAGCTCCTCTCGACCACGGACGGCTGGGCCCAGATCGCGTCGAAGAAGGCGATGAAGACCCGCGGCACCGAGTCCGAACCGCGCCGAGGCGGTGCTGCTCGCCCTGTACGAGCCCCAGCCTCTCCACAGGCCGCGCAGCCGCGGCCTCCTGAACTCGATCGCGGCTTCCGGCGCGCCTTCAGAGCGTTTTGATGGTATTTAATCTAATTTTCGTGACCGTAAGGAATCGATCTGCCACGGATCGCACCCACTCCACTCCCTTGGAGACCACGTGAACACGCTTCGCAAGGCGGCCGTCCTGGTCGCCGCCCTCGGCAGCCTCGGAATGCTGGCCACCGGCACGGCCCAGGCACACGACGGCGGGAAAGGCGGCGACAGCTTCAACATCGGGCAGAGCAGCAACTGCAAGTCGCACGACCTGAACGTCGACGTCCTCGGCCAGGTCGGCATCCTCAACGGCCTGGGCGGCAACCTCCTGAACGGCGAGGGCAACGCGGGTGCTCAGGAAACCCACCTGGGTTCGAGCATGGGCTGCAGCAACAGCGCCTTCTAACCAGGGCTATCGCAAAGTCTCAAGCCTGCCGCATCGCATCTGGTCAGGGCCTTGAGCCTCTGGCCGCAGGCGAGTGTTCCCTCCCCTCACAGCGGACATCTCCACGCTACGAGGGGAGGGACAGGCGAGACCGTCCCTCCAAAAGAGCTACACCCAACTGGTTTTACGGCTGCACGCCTGAGGTCGAGGCGAGAAACGTGGCCCGCCCCCACATGCGCAGGGAGGACGCCCCGTCGCAAGTGCGGTGGGTGTAGCTCCTTTGGAGGGACCGGCCGAGCCAGGACTTCGGCAAAACGATCACGAGAGGTACGACTGCTCGCCGGTCGAAGGGGTCGACGGTGAACCCCTACAAGCGGCCCAGCAACGAGAAGAGGGCCGCCGAGGGCCGGGGTGAGCTCACGACCGCGAGTTCGCGCCTGATACCAAAACACCTTGGAACCGTGGTGCCTGCGGAACTGCTTACAGACAGCTCGGGCGATCGGCGAGGCCCGGCCCGACATCGGCGGGTACTGCTGGCACGAGCTCACCGTACGGCCAAGGGCCCCGAACACTGCCGGGTCACTCACACACTTCAGGGCCAATACCCGATCGACAGATGACTGTTGTGGCGTCTGACGATCGGGCCCATGCACCGCGCGGTTGTCGAGGACCTCCTCGACGACGTCGAACGCGCCGCCATCAGTCTGGGCCTGAACCCGGGATGCCGACCGAACCTGAGGCCTGGACCGACGTGTTGCGCGGTGCGCCGTTCCCGGTCGTAGGACGCACCGGACTTGAGCTCCTCCTCGGCCGGGAGGACCGGCATCTGGGCTTCCGCGCCTCCACCCTCGTCGCGTGCGGCCCGGTCACCTTCGGCACAGTCGTCCGCCTTCACAACCCGGCTGGTCGGCTCTACTTCGCCGTCGTACGCCGCGTCCGCCCCTTCATGGCCCGCCTGATGCTGCGCCGTACCCACCGCCGACCGGCGCTCGCCGTACCGACCGCGGCAGACCGGGCCACGAGCGTCACGACCGAGCTGCCGCCCTGGCACGGAGCAACACCGCGACGCAGGAGGACTGGCACAGCGCCCCGGCTGTGCGGACGGCAAACGAGCGATGCTGCCCACCGGGGCTGTCCGCCCGAACCTCCGACCGTGTGATCCTTCGGCCGCGTTCCGGCTCACTTCGGCAGGTCGGCGGAGAGGAAGGGGGCGAGGAGCGCGAACAACGCGTCGGGGCAGTCGAGGGGGATGATGTGGCCGCAGTCCTGGAGATGGTGTCCGACCAGGTCGTCGGCTATGGGCCGGAGTTGGCGTTCGAGGCCGGTGCCGACGGGGTGAGAGCCCACGGCCATGGTGGGCATGGTCAGCCGGGCCGTCGCGACGGCGTCCTGGATCTGCTGCGCGCTGGTGGGCAGGGCCCGGTAATAGGAGAACGCGCAGCGCAGGGCCTCGCTCCCGGTGTACGCGTGGACGAAGGCCGCACGGATGTCGTCGGGGACTCCTCGCCCGAGCGTCCCCGAGTCGAGGAACCAGTCGATGTACGGTGCCTCGTTGCCGGCCAGGACGGTCTCGGCAAGGCCGGGGACGGCGTGGAAGCCGAACCACCATGGGGCGCCGCCCGCGACTACGTGTTCGGCTCCGGGCAGGCGGCCGAGCAGTGCCTCCATGACGACCAGGCGCCGCACGCGACCGGGTCGGCGCAGTGCGAGCAGGACGGCGGGGGCGGTGCCCGCGTCGATGGCGACCACCGCTGCCGTGGGTTCGCCGAGTGCGTCGAGCAACCCTTCGGCGTCGGCGGCGAGGGTACCGGCGTCGTAACCCTCGACGGCACGTGCGCTGGCGCCGAAGCCTCGCAGGTCCGGGGCGATGACCCGGTACTGCCCGGCCAGCCGGCCCATGATGCCGCTCCAGAGCCGCCAGGTGTGCGGGAAGCCGTGCAGCAGGAGAACCGCAGGTCCCTCCCCGGCGATCGCGACGTTGAGCTGGACGCCGTTCGTCTCGATGCGGCGCAGTCGGTGTGCGGTGGTGACATGCATGGCAGATCCTCCCACTCAGTGGTTACCATTGGTGACCACAGAACGATAGGTAACCGCCCGGCCGCTTCCTAGACGGCACTTTCACGGAAGGTGGTGAGCCCCAGGTGACCACCCGAGGATCCCGGGCCACCGGTCGCGGGGTACGCGGCGATCTCTTCGATCCTCTGTGCCCGACGCGGCAGTTGCTGGACCGCATCGGCACGAAGTGGACGTCCATGGCCGTCAAGACGCTCGCCGATGCCGCACCGGACGAGGTGCGCTTCGCGGAGCTGAGACGCCGGATGCCCGGCGTCTCGCAGAAAATGCTGTCCGTGACGCTGCGAAGTCTGACCCGCGACGGGCTGGTGTCGCGCCGGGTCGAACCGACCGTGCCGCCCCGGGTCTTCTACCGACTCACCGGACTCGGGCTGTCTCTTGAAACCGTGCTTGCAGGGCTGCGGACCTGGGCGGAGGAACACATGGCCGAGATCGACCACGCCCACCAAGCCGCCGATCAGGAGGTCGATGAGGGATAGACGGGCGGTTCCGCTCTCAGTGCTGATGCTGGTGTGTTGAGCGACTTTCCGTGTGGTCACAAAAGGTGGGGGCGGCGACGCTCTCGGTGGACATGAACGTAGATCTTGGTGGGCTGGCTGATCCGCCAGCCGCGCCGTCAGCAAGGCGGCCCGGGCCGCACAACCGTCACCGCGGCCATGTCCGCTCTCTGGTCAGCGTTCAGCGCGTAGCCCCACTCGGCCGGCTTCCCGATCACGTACCGGCCCGCCTCGGCGGATGGCCAAGGGGCGTTCTCCAGGGCCCAGTTCCCCACCCGGCGGTTCGCGATCCGCACCGCAAGCCGCGACCGCGCCAACACAGAACCGGCTCGGTACGGCCCTCGGGCCGGGGCGGCTCTACAGATTTCTTAGGAGGAGACGGAGTCTTCGGCCGGTAGCCCCGGTGGCCGTCCTCGGCATCGGCATACAGCGGCGGCACTGCCCCAACGGGCCTCCGGCGCAGAGGAGCGGAGCTCGTGCGCGTCCTCGACGACCATCCGGCGGGGTGCGCTCCTGGACACAATGCCGCAGGCCCCGACGACGGCCTGATACGGCGTCATCGGGGCCCCGGTGTATCGAGCGTCAGACGGCGGGAAGCGGGGGAAGCGGGTCCGCGGTGCCCGGGTACGGACCGTAGGACTCGTCCGTCGAGCTCTCGCCGACGCACATGATCAGCACTGCGATCGAGCCAATGGGGATGATGCCCCACAGGACATTCCAGCCCGACCGGCCGGTGTCGTGGAGTCGGCGGACGGTCACGGCGAGATTCGGCAGGACCGTCGCCAGCGTGTAAAGGGTCACGGGCACCATTCCGATGCCCAGAGCCGGCCCGCCGAAGTAGAGCGCGACAGTGATGACGCTGTCGATCAGCGCGAACATCCAGAACTCGGCGCGCGTGGCCCGGCCCTTGAACGTCGCGTACTTTCTCAGCCCGTCTATGTAGTAACGCATGATTAATCCCCCCACGGGACAGAAAGATGCACTTGTCCCGAACGGGCAAGTCAAGGCGAGGAATATAAGCTACAGATAAAGTCCCGGTCAAATGACCATTCGACCAGGGCGGATGACAGCCACACGTGTACGGGGGCATGGGCGGTCAACCCGCTCTCTGCGGCCTCCGACAGCAATGCATCCCGACGGCACGGGGCGTTGGGGCCAGGCGGGGTGCTGGACGCGTCCGCGCTGCCGCCGGCAACTACCCGTCCAGGTCGGCCAGGGCCCAGCGTCGCCGGCCACCGTCTGCCTGATCGGTATCCGTGCCGCACGAAGCGACTCCCAGCGCGGTCACCTCCCGCAACAGGCGCTCGTCCTCGGGTGCGTGGCCGGCCTGGTGGGACAGGACGAGGATGAGAGCCTGGTGGTCCTGGTCGGCCAGGTGGAGGCTGACGCGGCGGCCCCCGTCGGTCAGGGCGGCCCGGGTCAGCAGGACGGTCACGGCCGTGATGCCGGCTTCCCGGTCGGTGTCCAGGTGGTAGCCCCATCCGGCCAGCTTGCCGATGACGTGCCGGGCCGCTTTCGCCGGTTCCCAAGGGGCGTTCTCCAGCGTCCAGTTCGCAGCCCTGCGGTTCGCGATCCGCGCCGCAAGACGCGGCCGTACCAACATGGAGCGAAGTGTCGCGCCTTCGGGGCGTGGCGGCTCGACCGGCTTCTTCGGCGGAGGCGGGGTCTTGGGCGGGTAGTCGGGGCGATGGCCGTCCTCGCCGTCGGCATCCAGCGGCACTGCCACAACTGCCTCCCCACGAGCGGGTGTTCAGGCCCCGGGGGCCCGTGCTGTTCATCGTAGCTGCGCGGCTCGAACCCGCGGTGCGGAACGGGCGGAAGAGTCCCCGCCATCCGGATACGACAAACCCGGCAATTGAGCGGCCGGCCCACAACCCGCGCCCCGAATCGCGCATGGCTGCATCCTCACATCCCTTGCTCGCGGCACTGAACGTGGGACTTCACGCTGGGGAGCTCTGCCGTTTCCGAACGGCAAAGCCGTGCTGGGTGCCGGGCAGCATGCGGCTGGACGCCTGCAGGTAGGCAGGTAACTGGTCAAGCTGTCGGTCAGAGCGTCCTGGCCGGTCATGATGACCGGCCAGGACGCTCTGACCGCCGCGTTACGATGCGTCGTTTTGAGGGGATCATGAGTCTCACCGTTCCGCCGCCCCCGGTCGACATCGCGGAGCACTTCCCGGCGCTCGCGCCGTATGCGCGTACGGTCACGCTGCTGTACCCACGTATCGGCACACCTGGGCGGGAAGACAGCTCGCTCGGCGGGCCCTTGCTGTGGCCTGCCGAGGAGACCTGGCCGAGCTGCACCGCGGCCGACCACTACAACCCCGCCCGTGACTGCGCGGTCGTCGGCCCCGCTCCTGTCGCCATGGTGCCCGTGCTGCAGCTGTTCGCGCGCGATGTCCCCGCGCTCGTCTTCCCGCCCGGCACCGATGCGCTCCAGGTGCTCTGGTGCCCGCTGGTCCACTCCGAACACGACCAGAGGTCGCCGGTGCCCGTACTGCGATGGCGCTCGACGGCCGAGGTGCTGCCCCAGCCGCTGTTGGAACAGGCACCGCTGCCGTACGAGTTCGACGACGACTACGTTCCACGGCCCTGCGTGGTCCACCCCACCGAGACCGTGGAGTACCCGAACGGGGACCTGCCCGCCGAGCTCTGCGAGCGTGTGGGCAACTGGAGCAGCGAGTTGGAGGAAACCGCCGGGATCTCGTACTACGACGCCTTCACCACTCTGCAGAGCAAGGTCGGTGGATACCCGGGCTGGACGCAGGAACCGGACTGGCCCCACTGCACCTGCGGCGTGCCGATGGAGCACCTGCTGACGATCTCGGCGAGCGAATCGTGCGGCCGCTGGCTCCCGGCGGAGGAGCGAACCCGCCCCGGGTCCGGCTGGGAAGTCCGCGGCCACCACGAGTACGAGGACGACAGTCACGGGATGGACATGGGGGACTGCGGAGGCGTCTACGTCTTCCTCTGCCGCGGTTGCCCCGACTGGCCCACCACCCACCGCTACGACTGCTGAACCCGGCCACGCGTGACCGGCCCCGGTGGGAGCTCGACCCGTGGCTGCCCACGGGCGAGTACGGCTCTGTCCCCGCCCACCTCAAGAAGGAGTTCTCGTTGTGCGTGCGGTACAGAGCGATGTCCACGGAGGTCCGGAGGTACTCGCGGTCCGGGAGGCCGACGAGCCGGAGTGCGGAGCGGGTGAGGTGCTGGTGCGCACGGTCGCGAGCAGCGTCGACCCAAAGGAGTTTCACCACAGGCGGGGCTCGCATTGGCAGCCTGGTGGCAGACCTCAAGTCGGCTTGCGCCACACGGAGATGTGCTTCGCGGAGTCCTGGGTGAAGGGCGCCCCGCCCCAGTCCGCGACGCGACGTTCCAGCTCTAGCCCGGCGATCTGAGCCATCAGGTCGAGCTCCGCCGGCCAGGCGTACCGATGCCGGGAGTTACCACGGCGGTAGCGGCCGTCGTCGCCGTCGCGGGTGAAATGGTGCGAGACGAGAATCTGCTCGACCAGGTCGAAGGTGTCGAAGCCGAGATGCTGCTCAGACACGTCGAACGGCACCGCGACCTGGCCGGGCGGAAGGAACCGCAGCGGTGGCACGCCCAGCTCGATGACGAACCGGCCGCCGGGCTCCAGATGACGGGCAGCGTTGCGGAAGCACTCGACCTGTTCGCCCTGCGTAAGCAGGTTCGTGATGGTGTTGTAGACGAGATACACAAGGCTGAACTCGCCGGGGACGACGGTGGTGGCCATGTCCCCGATGATCACCGGGAGCATGTCCACGTCGATCTTGCGCCGCAGCACCGCCGCCATGTGCTCCGACAGTTCGATACCTACTACCGGCACGCCACGTTCCCGGAGGGGAACGCCCACTCGTCCGGTCCCGATGGCGAACTCCAGTGCCCGGCCGTCTCCGGCGAGCTCGGCGAGGAAGGCGAGAGTCGGTCCGAGAACGGCGGCCGAGGACATTTCGGTCTCCTCGGCGTCGTAGCGGTCGGCGGTCGCACGGGTCCACAGCTCACTGCTCGTCACGGACGGCCACTTTGCCGGGTGCAGAGGACGCTGTCGACGCATTTACCTCCCACCCGATCCATCCTGGAGATCATCTCGTCAGGAGTTCTTGGTATGGCGGAGTCCGGGGCGGGGGGGCTGGCGACCTTTGCCGGTGACGGAACGCGCGTCCCGACACTCCAACGGCTCCGGTCACCTGTCCGACCAGGCCGGCGGAACCTGCCCGCCGGCCGGTCGAGCGGTCAGCGTGCCGGCACAGCTCGACGATCTCGGCCCTGGACTCCGGCGTGAACGCGCGGCGAGGGCGTGGCTTCTTCTCCCCCGCGCTCTCCGTGATGGGCATCATCCCTACCGGGGTCGAAACCGCTGATCAGGGGTGTACGTCACGGCGAATCAAGCCCTTCACCGTGCACGCGCTCACGGAGCCACGGGCGTCAGGCTCCACGGCTCGATCTGCCCGCTCCGTCCGGTAGTTGGGCTATCTTTCTTCCCGTGGAACCGCTGATCGCCGAGGACCCCGCGCACATAGGCCACTACCGCCTCATCGCCCGCCTCGGCGCGGGCGGGATGGGCCTCGTGTATCTCGGCCGCTCCGATGTCGGGCGCACCGTCGCGGTGAAGGTCGTACAGGCCGAGTACGCGGCACAGCCCGACTTCCGCAAGCGCTTCGCACACGAGGTGGCTGCCGCCCGGCGGGTGGGCGGAGCCTGGACGGCGGCCGTGCTCGATTCCGACACCGAGGCGCGGGTGCCGTGGGTGGCGACCCAGTACGTACCCGGTCCGTCTCTGCACGATGTGGTGGCCAGAGACTTCGGTCCGCTCCCGGAGGCGTCCGTGCACTCCCTCGCCGACGGCCTGGCGCACGCATTGACCGACATCCATGCGGCCGGGCTGATCCACCGCGACCTCAAGCCGTCCAACGTCCTCGTCACGGTGGACGGCCCGCGCGTCATCGACTTCGGCATCGCCCGGGCCCTGGAGACCCTCGCCGAAGGCCCGCTGACCCGCACCGGCGCGGTGATCGGGTCCCCCGGCTTCATGTCCCCCGAACAGGTACGCGGCCTCAAACTGACCCCCGCCTCCGACGTGTTCTGCCTGGGCTCGGTCCTCGCCTACGCCGCCACCGGACGTTCCCCCTTCGGCACCATCGACAGCGGGCTGCACGCGCTGATGTTCCGCGTCGCCGAGGAGGCGCCGGATCTCGACGGGGTGCCAAAGTCGCTGCTCGGTCTCATACAGGCGTGTCTGCACAAGGACCCATCCGGGCGCCCCACCCCCCAGGACATCGCCGCGCGCACCGGCGAACAGGCGGCGAGGCCCTGGCTGCCCGGCCTGGTGCTGGAACAACTCGGCCGGAGCGCAGGCCAGTTGCTGGACTTCGCACCGCCCCGCCCTGCGACACCCGAACCCGCACCGGCCCGCACACCCACCGTCCTGGAGTCGCCGCCGTCCGCCCCGGCTCCTGTGCCCGGCCCGGACTCACCGACCAGCCCCGCCCCATCACCCGGCCTGCACCCGCAGCCCGGGCCGGCCTCCCCCGATGCCCAGCAGGCATACGCACCGCCCCCGCGGGCCCCCTTCGCGCACCAGGCGCCCACCCAGGCAGGCGCCCAGCCACCCACCCGGAAGGCACCGGGCTCATCAACTCGCCCTCGCCTACGCATGGTTGTGCTCGCCGTAGTCCTCATCGTGCTGGGCATTGTCGCCAGCGTGCTCAGCCAGGGACGGTGAGAGTGGGACAAACAAGACCGGGTGCGAATCCTCTGAGGTGATCGTCGAGATCAGACGACCTCGGCACATGGCTCCAACGACAGCCGACCGCGTGGACGAAACCGCCCAAGAGCAGCAGCGCTGCCTCTCGGCGCTGGGCGTGACGCCCGCGGAACAGCCGACTCCGGCTTCGGCGGAACCCCAACTCGGGCGAGGAGCAGCGGCCTTCCATCGGGGCGTTCAGGCCGTCTCGCAGCACATCGCCCGCGAAGGCCACCACCGCATCTCCTGGGGGCCACACCGAAGAGATCACGTTGCAGGGGCGAAGCGGCGCCGACGGTCGTGCAACTGGGCGTACGGATCTCCAGCCTCAGGTCCTCCGGTGGCTCCGCCCCCGGCCAGGTGGTGATCGAGGGGCACCAGGTGGCCAATGTCGATCTGTACAGCGCCCCGACGACCCGACAGCGTGTTCTATAGGATCTCGCACGAATCGGGGGAGGCACGATGAGCAGTGTGGTGGTAGAGCCGTTGGCTGTCAGACGGTCATGGCATGCGGCACGAGCGGCCGGTGTCGGGCTGGTCGGCGTGACGGCTTTCACGCTGGCGACGCGGCTGATTCTGGACTCCAGTACCTGCCAAAAGGCGCAGGGCTACGGCTGCCTCGGCATTGCCCTTCTGTGGTCCTATGTCGTGCCGGTTCTGCTCTTCTTCTTCTCGTGGACAGCCCTGCGTCTCGTCAACGTCCGACCGGCTTGGCTCACCGCGCTCCTCGGCATCGGCATTGGCTGGTACGTCTCATGGAGCACCCACCTGACCGAGTGGGTTCACGACGGCGCGACGTACGTCCAACTCGCCCTGTGCATGGGTGCGTTTGCCCTCGCGGCCTGGTCCACTCAGTCGAGCAGACCGCTGTGGCCACGAGCAGCCGTGGCACTCGTCCTGCTCCTGCTGATGCCGATCGGGTCGTTTGCCTCCACACAAGCCAAGCAGAGCAGGCAGAGCAACGAACTGGCCGCTGCGCATGTCCCCCTCCTGGGGCCGAACGTGCCCACTGGCTACTACCTGAACGGCGCCGGCGCGACCGGTTCGTCCGGCGGCAATGACCCCACGTTCTTCTACCGGCTCACACCCGACAACCTGCGCAGGGGTGCGAACACCATGGACGAACTCCATCAGGAAATAAAGGTGATCGTCGGCCCCGTGCAGCCGGGATTCACCCCGTCCTCCCACTGCGCCGCGCTCACCAGCAGCTCCCCCACACCATCACCCGCCTGCTCCCAGGTGACTCCCGGAGTGTGGCGCTCGGCGAACTACCAGTACGTCGAGTACTACACACGGGTCGGCGACGCTGTCGCCGTCATCCAGGCGACCACCCCACCCGTGAACGAGTCCGTTCTTCGTGAGCTCGCCACCACGATGCGCGTCCGCACACCGTCGTACTTCCCTACCGGCTGAACCCCAACGAGGTCCCCTTCGGGAACCCGCTCGACACACTGCTGCGTCGTGCGTCACGAAACACAGACATGCCCACACGTAGCGCACCCCGTCCGTACCCGGCAGCCCTGATATGCCGTTCCGAGGTGTGCTGGTGACGTCCGTGGTGTTCTACAGTCTCACCCCCTTCGACCTGACACGGGTTCCCTGATGGGAGCTGTCGTCCGGTCCGAGCGTCAGAACACTCCGACCGCCAGATCCCTAGCCCCGAAAGACACCGGCTCCGCCTGTCTGCGTCCGGTCGCCACGCGAAGCAGCCGACGACCCGGTCGACCCCGGCTTCCACCGCACAGAGCGCACAAGCGGCTCCGCAGAACGGTCCCGGCCCACAGACGAAATACACGGTCCATGCCCGGCCACTCGCCGACTCCTGCCCTTCCGGCGCCGAACACGGCCAGCCACTGCCGGACCCCAAGTGCACGCCGGGCGCACTGAATCCGAACGTCACTCCGGCGTCGCTGAAGTCGACGATCTGCAAGCCCGGCTACACCACAACGACCCGCTCGCCCGTCTCGACCACCGGCGCGGCGAAGACGGCCAACGCAAAGTCCCAAAAATTCACCGGCGCCCTCCACGACGCGAAGTACGGTCACCTCATCTCCCTCGATCTCGGCGGGGACCCCAGCGCCCCGGAAACCTGTGGGTCGAACCGCCATCACCCGGGCACAAGACAGGCACGGGCCCCAACAACCCCAAATACACCGCCGAGTCCAAACGGCACCCCGCGATCTGCTTCGGTTAAGCACAGCTCACGACGTCGCAGCAGGCGATCGCGACGGACTGGTCCACCCCTGGCCAGAATCGGCCTCAGCTTGGGCGAGAAGCGCTAGCTGGGGCGAGAAACGCTCAAGTCCGAGTACGGCGGTGTGTACGGAGCTGAGACCGCCGGAGAGGTGTCAGCAGCATCCCTTTCGGTCGACGAGAATAGGTCAGCTCATTCGAGACGTCATGGCTCACCCTTGCCTCCTGGAACCGGAGTTCTTGTGCCCACGTGGCGACGACCACGGTTGTCCCGGCCGGACACAAGGCGGGCACGTGGGCGCGAGCCCGGCCGTCCCCGGCCGGGGACGGAAGCCGGCCCGGCGAGCAGCCGGTGGCCGTGGGCCAAGGCAAGGGCGGCCGTGTGGTCCAGGGTGATCAACGCACGTCACCGGTCCGGACGGTGGGCACGGCGATTCCGCCGAGCCTGAGGACATGGCCACCAGCGTCGCCTTCCTTCCCTCTGACAACTCCCGCTTCGTCGGCGCCGCCGAGTTCCTCGTCGCCGGTGGCATCTCGGGCGGCTATGCGAACCCTGTGTAGGGTCCATGATCAAGTGCCCGGACGGCCACCCGCCGACCCCGGCCTGTCCTGCCAGCCCTCACACGTAAGAGAACGCATGCGCAAGAAGCCCGCCGTCGTCGTCGGCCTCCTGGCCGCCGCGGTCCTCGCCGCTACGGTCCCCGCCACCGCCGCACCGGCCCACTCGTCCGGCGCCAAGTGCCCCCAGCTCGCCAAGAACCTCTCCTGGGCCGGTGCCAACCGCGCCAAGCTGCAGAAGATGATCGACGAGCGGGGCACCTGCTCCGGCAAGGGCGGCCCCCGCCCTGTCGCCGCCTTCGACTGGGACAACACCGTCGTGAAGAACGACATCACGGACGCAACCCTCGCCTGGGCCCTCAAGCACGACAAGATCCTCCAGCCCAAGAGCTGGCGGGACACCAGCGCCTGGCTCACCCCGGCCGCGGACAAGGCTCTCACCAAGGCGTGCGGCACCGAGGTGCGCGTCGGCCGGCCCCTGCCCACCTCGAAGAACGCGGCCTGCGCCGACGAGATCTTCGAGATCCGCGAGAAGTCGCAGACGATGGCCGGCGAGGCCGCCTTCGCAGGTGACTGGAACCACCGCCGCACCGTGCCCGCGTATGCCTGGATACCGCAGCTGTTCGCCGGTCACACTCCGGGGCAGCTCACCTCCTTCGCCAAGAAGGCGCGCGCCGAGCAGCTCTCCGCGCCGGTCGGTACCAAGCAGACCGTGGGCACGCACACCCTGGCCGGCTACATCCGCTACTACGACCAGCAGAAGGACCTGATCCATACCCTCAAGGCAGCCGGCTTCGACGTCTACATCGTCTCCGCCTCATCCGAGCCCATCGCCGAGGCGTGGTCCAGCGGCGTCGGTCTCGACCGTGGTCACACCATCGGCATCCGCAGTGTCACCAAGCACGGGCGTCTCACCACGGAGATCAAGGGCTGCGGCGGCGTCGAGACCGGCCGGGGCGACACGCTGCCCTACATGGACGGCAAGCGCTGCATGATCAATCAGGAGATCTTCAAGATCAAGGGCGCCAGGGCCTGGCAGAAGCAGGACTTCGCGCACCGCATCGCCCTCGGCGCGGGCGACGCCGACACCGACGTCACCTTCGTCGACGACGCCACCAGTGCCCACGTGGCCATCAACCGCAACAAGTCCGAGCTGATGTGCCGGGCCTTCGACGACGCGGACGGCCGCTGGGTGGCCAACCCGATGTTCATCGACCCGCTGCCACGCAAGTCCGGCGCCTACCCGTGCGCCACCACCGGTGCCACGCACCCCGACGGCACGCACGGCCCCGTACGGCGCGCCGACGGCTCGGTCATCCCGGACCAGCTCGACCGGGTCTGACCCAGGCACGGGAGCCGGCGAGCATCGCCGCCGCCCCCGGTGCGGGGGCCAGACGAACGTCCGGCCCCCGCACCGGTACATGGGGACCGTCGCCACGTCGCGGTCAACGAGGTGCAGCGCCTCGAAGCGCTCGCACGCGTACAGCCACATATCCTCACTCCCCATCAGGTGACTGGGGGTGGGGAGATCCAACCGACATCCTCAGCACCTGCGCGACCCTCTCCCGCTTGATCTCCAGCCGATACAGATCCTCCCGAGGCCCAACTCCGCAGCCCCAGACTGGAGTTCCTCCACCCGATGCCGAGCCACAGTGGCGACGGACTCGTGTCTCCTACTGTCGCGGCAGGGCTTTGGGGGGGGCAGCGATGGGCTCGTCGAGTAGAGAGCTGGAACATCGAGGAGCAACGGCCCCGTGCTCGGGTTGAGGAACTCCAGGGCCAGATCGATGAATTGAAGCAACAGCTCAGGGTTGCCGAGGAACAACTGACGCGGCTGTGTATCGCCCGGGAGACTGGGACGAGGTCCTCGCCGGGAGCGGCCCGGATGCAGGTGTGGGTGTGGATGTGGATGTGGTGCTGACGAGGCCTGTGAGGTGATTGAGGCCACGGCACCATGTGCTGGTTCGATGATCGGCGTGCCAACCGTATCGCCGTCCCACGGACGCGGCTTCGCCTACTGACTGTTCCCCACTCTGACCGTCGCCTGCAACATCGCAGCCTTCTGCGTAAGCCCCTACGCCCTCGCCCGCGGCACGACCAGGGGTCGTTGACCTGTCAGGCGCTCGTCGGCCGCAGGGCGAACGCAGTGGCTTGTGCGGCGCCTCGTGGCGCGCACCGCGCCGGCCACCGTGAGCGGTCAGGCACCGAGAAAGCGCCGGTCTTGATCTTCACCCATTCAGCCGCCTCCCGCTGTCACGCCGGAAGGCACGGAGTGAGGCTGACCATGAACAACGGGCTTACGGCTGCCGGTCGCCTCCGGCGCCTCGTCCCGGCCGTATGGCAGTCCGGGTCAGCCACTGAGCCAACCCCCAACCGACTCAAGGAGAACCCTCCCATGCGCCGTACCGCAGCCGTCATACTCGGCACCGCCTGTCTCCTCGGTCTCGCTGCCACTACCGCGACAGCAGCACCCAGCACTCCCGGCACTAGCACCACCGCCAGTGCCCCCGTCGACTCCTGCAGTGTCGGGCCCTGTGAGAGCGTCTTCAACTTCGACATGGACAGCCACGTCTCCGGCTGGGTCTGGCACTGACTCGCGCCCACATTTTTCCTTGATCGCCTGATCGTTCGGCCGGTAGCGGAAAGCAGAACCACGTACGGTCCCGGGACCATCACAGTCCCGGGACCATGTACTGCCGCGCGGCGGGCGCCCCGACTCCAGCCGCACGCGGTCGTCGCCACCCTGGGTCCCGGATGCTCTGGCGCCACTGGACGCCGTCGTCCTCGTCCCGGGACAGGACGAGGCAGGCGGCGCCCGGGTACACGGCAGTGAGGATGTCGGCGATCGTACGGGGCAGCCCGCGAGCGGTGGTGAAATGGCCGACGGTGGTACGCATTCCAGCTCCTTGCAGGAGGCAGGCGCGAGCAGCGAACCGTCGTTCCGCGCCAGCACACCGAGCACCTCACCATCGACGGCCAGGACCACGACGTACGCCTCGCAGTGTGGCTCACCAACCAGGAAACCCGCCGCGAGACGCTCAACGAACAGCAACTCGCCGACCTCGGCATCGACTGGGCGTAAAGCCGTCAGGGTGACCGCAGCTGCGGCCAGTCGTTGAACGGGCAGGTCAAGGAAGTGGACCTGCACAAGGAGTCCCGGGGAACGGCATGGCCCCGGGACTCCGTGCTGCCGGACACCGGCACCGCCGACCCGCTGCCGACAGCGGATCCGATCCCACACCTGTCCACGGACACGCAGGCCGCTCCCGCCGGCCGATGGCGGATCCGGCGCCGAACTGCACGGCCCCTGCCGCAGGGGGCCGCCGCAAGGCCTCCCGCCCAAGTGGGCCCTCCAGACAGGGCTGATGAGACGGGAACACCAGCAGGCTCCCGGGCAGGACACCACACTTCGCCAGTGGTGGGCCGTACGCTCCCGTAACCCTCCTCAGGGACCGGGAGTGCGCTCTTGCCAGGCGCACGAGGGACGAGCGGGGTGCGCCAACGGGGGGGGGGGGGGAACTCCCCGAGCGGGAGAGGGGAAGAAGGCCCGCGCGGGCATCGCCGCCGCCCGCACACCCGCATGGGCAGCGTTCGCTTCCCGGCAGGCTCCGGGGAGGAATCTTGATCTTCACTCATTCAGATGCTCTCCGCTGTCGCGGTGGGAGGTCCGGGGAGAGGCTGACCATGAACACAGGCTCACGGCTACCGTCGCCTGGCGCCCTACCAGCACACGCCCGTCCGCACGGACACCCAAGGGCCGGCCCGGGCCAGCCACCGAGCCAACCCAACTGACCCGACACAAAAGGAGAACCTTCCCATGCGCCGTACCGCCGCCATCATTCTCGGAGCCGCCTGCCTCCTCGGCCTTCCCGCCACCGCCGCAACAGCAGCAGCCCCCACCCACACCGCCACCGCCAGCGCCCCCATCGACGAGTGCGGCAACGGCTGCCACGACAACGATTTCAACTTCAACCAGGACAGCGGCGTGGGCCACTGGCACTGACCCACCCCCAATCTTCCCCACACCACCCACAGAGCACGGGTGGGCAAGGAACATAGCGAGACACACAGGGTCCCGGGACACGGCCTCAGCCACAGTCCCGGGATCCTGCATGTGAGGCACCAGCCATCAGACTCCGCCGGTCCTCCGGCCGGGATCAGCCGCTGAACCGGCGCGGCACTGGTTCGTCGTGCCCTTGTCACGGGCTGTCCTGCGGGTTGCGTCTATGGAGGTGGTGTACGGGTTCGACCTGATCCGGGGTTTGCTCGCGCGTCGGGGTGCGGCCTGCATGGGCGAACGGCCACCGGCTGATCTCCGAAGTGTCGAAGCCCCGAAGGAGATCAGCACGATGACCGCACCCGACGGTGCGCCCCTGCAACCTCGCGGCAGACAGTGTCACTGCGGCGAGTCCGGATCTGCTGCGCGCGATGGTGAAGACGTTCGCCGATGCGCTCATGTCCGCGCAGGCCGATGCTCTCTGCAATGCCGCATACGGGCAGGTCGGTGACGAGCGCGTCCATCACCGCAACGGCTACCGCTCGCTCGCGCGAGTGGGACACCCGGGCGGACACCGTCGAGCCGACCGTTGCCGGGCTCAGGACCGGCAGTTGCTTCCCGCAGTGGCTGCTGGAGCGCCGTCGGCGGGCCGAGCAGGCCCTGATCTCGGTGGTCGCCACCGCCTACCTGCTCGGCGTGTCCACACGCAGGGCCGAGAAGCTCGCCGCGGCGGAGGGGGTCAGCCCATGATGAGCCTGGCGCCCCGGTACGAGCCGCCGTCCGTCTTGTAGCGGACCTTCACCTGGGTACCCGCGGGAAAGGTGCTGGCCCTGGCGTAGAGGGCATGGGGCGTCCACGAGTTGGTGTTGGGCCGGGTGCGGATGACGTTGATCCCGACGATCGTTTCGTGGGGCTTGAGCCCTGCTTTGGCCAGCGGCCCGTGAGGGTCGAGCTCGATGATTTCGGTTCCGCCTTCTTGCCCTTCCGGGCAGTCGCCGTCCCTCGGCGTGGTTCGGCACGCTCCGACGCGCGCTGTGATGAGGCCGAGTTTGGGGATGGTGCAGCCGTCGTCCTCTGTCTTTTCCAAGCAGAGCGGTGCAGCGCGGGCGGTGAGGGGGGCCGGAGTGGCCTGAGCTGGGGCGCTGAGCAGTCCCAGGCCGCATGCCGCGACCGTGAGCGAGGCAGCGGCAGCTTGGCGGAAACGGAAGATCACAAGAACTCCGATCGACAGCCTCCGGTCCGTATGACCAGGGCAATTCCAGCCCTGCCCACCGGCCCGACCAGCCACACTGCAACTACTCAGAAAGGGGACGGCACCACATATTTCACCACTCTTCAGCCGACGCCCGGGACGCCGACCGATCACCTGTAAACGAGACTCGCTCAACTCCACGGGCGACGCGGGTTCTCCTCCTCTTCAACGCCGACCGCGAGATCCAGCTCGAACGTCCCTGCCTCTCCCCCGGCAACACCCTGAAGCCCCTTCACCAGTTCCTCTGCATTCCGTTTGGAACGGCCTGTCCGGATGTAAAGCTCGGAGCGTGTGGGCAGACTCAGGGACTCGGCCATGATGCCGGTCATCCGCATGAGTTCCTCATTATCGATCGTGATCACGATCTGCCCGTTCTGTTCGTCTGCACGCATGCGGCGTTCCCAGCTCTTCCGCTTGCTGACATCTTCACGAGATCCCTTGAAAGCCATCATGGAGGGTTGATGCGAAGGTCTGGTCAGCCAGCCATCGACGGGCGGCAGGAATCGCTGCCCCCTCGTATTCGCCAGACGCACCGCAACCAACTCCCCCACCCTTGCCACCCTGGCCGCCGCCTGCCCCGACCACGGGACCGTCACCGTCGCCTTCACCCACCACAGGCGAAGCGGCGAAACGAGCCAGCGCGCGTGGAACCGCACGCCCTGATCGCAGCCAACCCCCGTGGAATACCTCGTCGCCCACGACACCGAACACGGCCACGTGGCGACTGTTCCGCGTCGACCGTCTCACCGAACCCACCCCGATCAGCTACCGTGCCGCGCCCCGCGACCTGCCCTCCCCAAGGCACCCTGGCATAGCCCGCCTAAATGCCCAGGGGCGCGGCTTGCGGTCTGGTGGCCACGACTGTCAGGGGTGCAACAGTCCGGCTCGGGAGCGGATGAGCCGGCCTCAAGAGCATTGGGTCAGCGGTCGTACGACCCGACGAGTCCGACCACCAACTGACGCGAATACGCGGTGTCGAGCCCCTCGGGACGGAAAAGGATGCGGTACATCATGGGGGCGACAACGCGGTCGAGGACTGTCTCGACGTCGGGTGCGTTCTCCTCGCGGCCGGCCGCGCGATCGAGGATGACGTCGACCTGCTCGGCCGCGTAGGCCGAGCACTGGCTGGCGTTGGTGCCGTCCGGGTCGCCGAGCAGGGCGTCGCGGATGTAGGCGCGGCCTGTGGGGGCGGACATCTCCTCCAGGAACTGCTCGGCCCAGGCTTCGAGGTCGGACCTCAGGCTCCCCTTGTCCTCCGGCGCCGTCTCGGGCCGCAGGCGCTCGACCGCCACGTCGGACAGCAGCTCCTGCAGGTCGCCCCAGCGGCGGTAGATCGTGGACGGGGTGACTCCGGCGCGGGTGGCCACGAGAGGAACCGTGAGGGCTTCGCGGCCCACCTCCGCCTCGAGTTCGCGCACGGCGGCGTGCACCGATGCCTGCACCCTGGCGCTGCGTCCGCCGGGGCGCACCATGGTCTTTCGGCTCATGGAACCAGCTTAAGGCAAATATGTTGCTTCAGCCGCTGGCCCCGGCATCGGGAGGTGCGGCCCGGGCCGCTCGTCCCGGGTTCGGGAGGTGCAGCCGGAGCCGGTCCGCCTGGTGCCGTCATACGGCTGCCAGTCGCCGCGCGGGCCGGGTCTGCTCGTAGGCGTGGCCGACCCGCAGCAGCACCCGCTCCCCGAGGGGGCGGCCGATCAGCTGCATGCCGACGGGCAGGCCTGTCGTATCGTGGCCGACCGGGACGGACAGCGAGGGCACGCCGGTGATGTTGGCGGGGGCGGAGAGGCGTACGTAGGCGTCGGAGACCCCCTCGACGGTGCCGTCCGTCCAGGTGATCGCCTCGTCGTCCGTCTTCACTGCAGTGGCCGGGACCGTCGGGGCGGCGATCACGTCGACCTCCTCCAGCAGGCGGGCCCAGGCCTGCCGCATGAGCGTGCGCGAGCGCTGGGCGCGCAGGTAGTCCCCGGCCGGCATCAGCTCGCCGGCTTCGAGAAGAATCCGCACGTCGGCCTGGTACAGGTCGGGGACGGCGCGCACCGTGCGCTCGTGGTAGGCGGTGGCCTCCGGCACCATCAGGCCCCACTGGGTGGCCTGGATGTAGCGCGTCATCGGGATCTCGACCTCGACGAGCCGCGCTCCAAGGCTCTCGAGCTCGGCTGTGGCGCGCCGGACAGCGGACTCCACCTCGGGGTCGACGTGGTCGAAGTAGTAGTTGCGCGGCACTCCGATGCGCAGGCCCGTCAGTTCCGTGGCGCCGCCCGGCCGGTAGTCGGGGCCGGAGGTGATCAGGGAGGCGGGGTCGCGGGGATCGTGGCCGGCCAGGGCGGACAGGACCAGGGCGGCGTCCTCCACGGTGCGGGTGATCGGGCCCACGTGGTCCAGCGACCAGGACAAGGACGTCACACCGTGGCGGGGAACGAGGCCGTAGGTCGGTTTGAGGCCGACGACCGCGTTGAGTGCGGAGGGCACCCGGATCGATCCGCCGGTGTCGGTGCCCAGGGCGAAGGTCGCGGCGCCCGCGGCGACGGCGACGGCGGAACCGCCGCTGGAGCCACCGGCGACCCGGTCGCGATCCCAGGCGTTGCGGGTCTGCGGGGTGGTCAGACCGTAGGCGAACTCATGGGTGTGCGTCTTGCCGAGCAGGACCGCGCCGGCCGCGGCCAGGCGAGCGGCGACCGTGCTGTCGGCCTTCGCGCGGTGGTCCGCCCGGACCCGGGAGCTGGCCGTGGTGGCTGCGCCTGCGACGTCGATCAGGTCCTTCAGCCCCATGGGGATGCCGTGCAGCGGACCGCGCAGACGGCCGGCTGCGACATCCCGTTCAGCCTCGCGCGCCGCCCTGCGGGCCTCCTCCGCCGTGACGGTGACGTAGGCCTGAAGGTACGGCTCCACCTGCCCGAGGCGGTCGAGGACGGAGTCCACCAGCTCGACGGGGGACAGTTTTCGTGCCCGGATCGCGTCGGCGGCGTCGGCGATGGACAGTTCATTCGGCTGCATCGTTCTTCTCCTCTCCGGCGCGGTAGGCGGCGGCAGGCGGGGTGTCTCCGAAGTCCAGTTCCCGCAGGATCGCGACGACGGACTGGATGTGGTTGGCGGTGGCGGCCACCGCGGCGAGCCGGTCAGCCGGCAGTGGGAGCCCGGCGCGGTCGGCCCAGCGGGCCGCCTCCGACGGGGCGAGTTCGGCAGCGGACATGAACGTTCTCTCCTGATCGGACTTGGCGACGGAGCAGTCCTGGGAACCCCCGCGCCAAAAGCTAACGCTTTGCTTTAGTCGACACTAGGACCTACGATGGACTAAAGCAAACCGATTGCGTTTAGCGAGAGAGCCCATGTCCAACGCCACGTCAGACGTCAGCCACGGAAAGCCTGTGCCCCGCAGCCCGCACCCGCGGACCGCTTCCCGCGCCTACGCCGCTGCCGCCACTCGCCCCGCTGTCGCGGTGGCGGCAGCACTCACCGCGTCCGGACGCAAGGCACTTCACACCGCAGACGACCAACTCCGCTCAAACCACTGAAGAACACCACTGAAGAGCAAAGGAACGACGGACCATGAGCGCCTCACCGGACGACCAGCCCACCACCATTCCCTCCTGGACCGTGGGCGCTGTCACCGTCCACCGCATCGACGAGGTCCTCCTTCCGCCGGCGACCGGCACCTGGCTGCTGCCGGACGCCACCACGGACGTGGTCAAGCACCAGGACTGGCTGCGCCCCGACTTCGCCGACCCCGAGGGCATCCTTCACCTCGACAGCCACAGCTTCGCCTTCACCATCGGCGGGCTGCGCATCCTCGTCGACACGGGAATCGGCAACGGCAAGGAACGGGCCAACCCGGCGTGGCACAACTTGCGGACCGATTTCCTCGACCGCCTCACCGCTGCGGGCTTCCACCCGGACAGCGTCGATCTGGTGATCCTCACCCACCTGCACGCCGACCACGTCGGCTGGAACACGCGGGAGGTGAACGGCGAGTGGGTCCCCACGTTCCCCAACGCCCGCTATGTCACCTCCCGCGCCGAGCGGGAGTTCTGGGCCGCGTACGACATGGAGGAGGCCCGCAGGCACATGTTCCGCGACTCCGTGATCCCGGTCGAAGAGGCGGGGCTGCTCGACCTCGTCGACGTCCCGGCCGAGGGAGTCGAGGTCACTCCGGGCCTGCGCCTGCTGCCCACGCCCGGTCACACCCCCGGCCATATCGCCGTCGAACTGACCAGCCGGAGTGAGACAGCGCTGATCACCGGCGACTGCATCCACCACCCGGTCCAGTTCGCCCACCCCGCCATCGGCGCCTGCGTCGACATCGACCCGGCCCAGTCCGAGGCTTCGCGCCGCAAGCTGCTCGGCTCCCTGGCCGGCACGGACACCCTGGTCCTCGGCACGCACTTCGCGCCGCCCACCGCCGGCCTCGTGGTGACCCACGAGAACGCCTACCGGCTTGCGCCCGTTCCCGCCACTTGAGCAGGACCATCGGTGCGGGCCAAGGGCCTCCGCCACCTTTGACGTCGGGACCCTCGACTCGAACGAGAAGCACAGGTTCCTTCCGAAGCCTTCCCGGCCCCAGGGGCAGCGTCCGTCTTGCCCGAGGTCCCACCCACCACATCGTCGATCACCTCATCCGGCCCGGCTGCTGCAGAACCAGCGCGACATCCGGGCCGCGATCGCGACGTACTACGGCCAGGACGCCGCGAACAAGCCGATGCTCAAGGAGCACATCACGCAGACCATCGCCTACTCCGTCGACCTGCTCAAGGGGGACTGCGCGAGTCGATTACCGACTACGACAAAGCGGAGCAACACTTGGCGATGCTCGCGGACGTCCTGAGCGAGGGCATCGCCCCGTCCCCGAACAAGTTCACCAACTGACCCAACGCCTCCGCGCGGCTCCCGGCCCGCGCCGGTCTGCGAGCTCGGGAACCAAGGCCGCTCAACGGGCCAGTAGGGGTGCTTGCACCAGGCCAGGAGCGGAACCTCGCCTCGGCCACCATGCCCACGCCCTCGGGTTCGAGGTGGTTCTGCAGCCAGTCGGCGACCTGTCTGGTCAGGCGTTCCCGCGTCACGCCGGTGGCTGTGCAACGTCACCCGGATACCGTTTCGACGTGGCGTCGGGAGTCATCGAGGGCATCCCTGCAGGAGAGATGCCCGTGGGACTGGCCGGGGTGTGGTGAAGTCGCCGGCCACGGCGCGGGCCTGGGCGAACGCCGCGGACAGTGAGGGTTGAGCGAGGCCGTCAGGTCAGTTCGACGTTGCCCGGCCAGGGGCACTGCCCGGTGCTCTGCTTGTAGTCGTACGCCGAGAATGTCCCGTCGTCGTGCTGGTACCAGCACGGCGGCTTCCGGTCCTTCCTGAGAGTCACCGAATACGGAGATCCGCCGCCCCTGGCGACATCACCCGGCCCGGGGTGATGACCCATCGGATAGGAGGGGATCAGCAGATCACCATCGAGCGCGACGGCAGCGGGCGCGAACCCCACAGCGGCAACCACCGTCAGAACGGTGGCAACAACGAGACGACGCATGGAAGCTCCTGGTTCGGCGTACACGGGACAACTCCCACCAAACCCGAGCATCGGAACAAGTGCAGGCCCGCACCCCCCGAGCGGCCCAACCCATTCACCCACGGCCGGAGCGCGGACGCACGACCCCGCGTACCGCAACGAATCGCTCGCCGCACTCTGACGGTTCTCGGCGACCACGTCGCCTCGGACGACGGCGCGCGCAGGCGCCGGGTCTCCTGCAACCGCAGTGACCAGCCTTCCGCATCGGCGGCGAGCGACAGCCAGGTGTGGTCCGGATCGACACGACCAATGGCATCAGTCAGGTGGTGACGTGACGCGCACACGGCCCGCCGGACGCCGTGCCGGATCGAGCCTGCTCGGCGGGCCCCGGGCCACGGGCCCGGGGGCCGCCGGGCCTACGTCGTCGGTGCTTCGGCGGCGCCGCCCACTCGGATCGCCTCCAGGGTGCGGGTGTGCAGGGCTTCAAGGCCGTCCGGCGGAAGCGGCCGGGGGCTGCCCGTCAGGGTGTACCACTCGTCCGCCTCGGTGTACTGGATGGCGAAGCGGGCCAAGTGGTCCTCACCGACGCTCGTGGTGAGGGTGAGGTCGCCGGTGATCACGCCGACCTCGTCCGTCATCGCCCCGCCGGGGCCCGCGGTGACCCGACCGGTGAACGACTGCGCGGCCGCGCCCTCGGCCGGGTGCTCCTGGTTACCGTTCATGCCGTCCATCCTGCCCTGCCCTCTGCCGCGACTCGTACTCGGCCGTCAGGCTGCACACATGTTCAGCATCTCGGTCAGCTTGGCCTTCTCCGCCTGGGTGACGGTCAGCTTGTACGTGGCCTTCACCGCGGTCCACGACTCGGCGTACGCACACCAGTAGTCCTTGGCGGGCGGCGCCCACTGGTCCGGGCTCTGGTCGCCCTTGGCCCGGTTGCTGGTCGCGGAGACGGCGACGAGCTGCGGGTGGGTGAGATCGTTGGCGAACGCCTTGCGCTGCTCGGCCGTCCACGAACTCGCCCCCGAGCGCCAGGCGTTGGCAAGCGGGACCGTGTGGTCGATGTCCATCTTCGAGGCGCTGTCGAAGGTGAGGTGGTCGTAGCGGGAGACCCACTTTCCCGACACCGGCTTGCACTCGGCGTCCTGCTTGACCCCGGTGCCGTCCCGGTTCAGCACGGTCTCGCGGGTGTCGCACTTGCCGCCCTGGCCGACCCAGTGCTGGAACTTGTCGCGGCTGTACCCCGCCATCGAGCTGGCCGGGGCGACCTTCAGGCCGGCCAGGTCCGTGCGCGCGGTGGACACGGTCGGCAGGCCGGGCAGCGCCTTCACGCCCCCCGGTGCACCGCCGGCACCCGTCGCGCCGCCGGACGCGGAGAGCGACGGCGAGGCTTTCCCGTCGCCGGAGGACTTCTTGCCGTTCCCACTGGAACAGCCGACCGCGCCCAGCGCAATCACCACGGCCAAACCCGCTGCGGTCCACGTGTGCTGACGGCTCACCATCCACCCCACCCCTTGTCGGTACATACGACGCATACCCTACCCAGCCGTCTCGCGGCCGTACGCACGCCCCACCCCCGCACTCCCCCGGCGCACTCCATCGGCCGATCGGGCGGGACCGCGCGGGCAGGGTTCAGTGTCGCGCCCGTCGGTAGTGCCGGGCCAGGGGGGTGGAAGGCCTGCTTCGGTTCCCGGTGCCGGCCGGACGTCGCACCGTCGGGCCCGTCGTTGATCGCCTTGACGATGCAGTAGCTCGCCATGTCGGGGTCGAGACGTGTCTCGGGCCGGTGTTGGGGCCATCGGACGTAACGCACTCAGTTGTGCATCCCGATCGCCATCGGTCGGGAGAATTGCCTGTGGCCCGAGCGCCAACCCCGTTGCGCGAAACGCCATTTCGTGACCTCCCCCAGAGACCCGTACCGTCCGATGTATGGACTGGAATTTTCAGACGGCCGAAGAACTCTCGGCCGCGTTGCGTGCCGGTGAAGTGACCTCCGTGGAACTGACCGACGAGGCGATCGCCCGTATCGAGCGGGACGACAAGGAGATCAACGCGATCTGTGTGCCGGACTTCGACCGCGCGCGGGCCGCGGCACGCGGCGCCGACGAGGCGCGTGCCCGCGGCGAGGACCGGCCGCTGCTCGGCATTCCGGTGACGGTCAAGGAGTCCTACAACATCGCCGGGCTGCCCACGACTTGGGGCATGCCGCAACACCGGGACTATGTGCCGGCCGAGGACGCGGTACAGGTGTCGCGGCTCAAGGCCGCCGGCGCGGTGGTGCTGGGTAAGACCAATGTGCCCTTGGGGCTGCAGGACATCCAGAGCTTCAACGAGATCTACGGCACCACCAACAACCCGTGGGACCACGGCCGCACGTCGGGCGGATCCTCCGGCGGATCGGCGGCGGCCCTGGCGTGCGGATTCGGCGCGCTGTCCATCGGCTCCGACCTCGCCGGTTCGCTGCGCACCCCCGCGCACTTCTGCGGCATCTACGCACACAAGCCGACACTCGGCCTTGCGGCCAACCGCGGTATGGTTCAGCCGGCCGCACCCGCCTTGCCGGTCGACCTCGACCTCGCCGTCGTCGGTCCGATGGCGCGCACTGCCCGCGACCTCGCGCTCCTGCTCGACGTCATGGCCGGACCGGATCCGTTGACACACGGCATGGCGCACCACTTGAGGTTGCCGCCCGCGCGCCACGAACGGCTCCGCGACTTCCGGGTCTTGATCCTCGACGACCATCCACTCATTCCGACCGGGCCGGCGGTGCGGGCGGGCGTGAACCGGGTCGCCGACGCGCTTGTCGACGGCGGAGCCCACGTCGAACGGCACAGTCCGCTGCTACCCGACCTGGCCGAGGCCGGGACGCTGTACAGCCAGTTGCTGGTTTCGGGCTCCGTCGCACGTTTTCCCCTCGAATCGTACGAGCAGCTGCGGACCCGCGCCGCCGGGCTGAGCTCGGACGACCAGAGTCTCGACGCGGCACGGCTGCGCGCGATGGTGTTCAGTCACCGCGACTGGCTCCAGGCGGTCAACCTCCGCGAACTGCACCGCCACGGCTGGCGGCAGCTGTTCGCCGAGTTCGATGCCGTGGTGTGCCCGATCACGCCCACTCCCGCGTTCCCGCACGACCACAACCCCAATCCGCTGGAGCGCCGGATCGACATCGCCGGCGTCGAGTACCCGTACTTCGACCAGCTCGTCTGGGCCGGCCTGGCCACGATGCCCGGCCTGCCCGCCACCGCCATACCGGCGGGCCGGTCCCCCGACGGCCTGCCGGTGGGCGTACAGGTCATCGGCCCGATGTTCGAGGACCGCACCCCGCTACGGCTGGCCGAACTGCTTGAGCGGAAGATCGGCGGCTTCCAGGCGCCGCCGAAGTAGGCCGTACGGCGAGGTACCCGTCGAGGATGGGGTGCGGATGACGAGCGAGGGCTGGGAGCCCGGGCTGGGGCCCAGCCTTGACGCTCGCGGCCTGGCAGGCGGGACCGCCAGGCCGGCTGTCCGGTCGCCTCGACAACCTGATCGTGTTCGTATCAGACGCGAACCCTTCGTGTCTGATACGAACACCGAAGGCCTACCAGGGATGTTGTCTTTCCGCTGACCAGCGGGAGCAACCGCCATGGCCCCTTTCACTGGCTGGTGTGTTCGGTTCCCGCCCCTAACCGAGTGCCGGCGGGTACTCGGCCGGACGGCGTCCCCAGGCCGAGATCAGTGGCGCGAGTGTCAGGTCGAGTTCGCCGGCGTGGATGGCGGCCAGGTGTGCGTCGATCTCGGCGTCGTCGGCCAGGCCGGCCGCGAGCAGTTCGCCGCGCACGTGCCGGATGGTCGCCGCCTCCAGCCGGTCACAGGCCGGCCCGCCGAAGGGGAAAGAGCTCGCTGCGGCGACATCCACCAAGCCGGCCTCACGCAAGGCTCGCGGCAGTGTCCGGCCGTAGCGCAGGTCCGCGCCGCGGCGCGTCAGCAGCTCCCGGACCGCGTCGCGCAGCCGGTTGGCCTGCCGCTGCGCAGGGCCGCTGTCGTCCAGGCATGCCAGTGGCTGCAGAGCGGTATCGGCGTCCTCGATCAGCAGCCAGCCGCCGGGCCGGAGTGCTGCCGCCATCGTGGCCAACGCCCGGGCCCGGTCGGGTACATGGACCAGCACGAGCCGGGCGTGCACCAGATCGGGTCGATGTCCGTGACCAGCACGTGCCCGGTCGGACCGACGGCCGCCGCGAGCGCTTCCGGGACACTGGGGCCACCGGCCCCCACTTCCCAGCAGCGCGAGCCGGCCCCGACCCCCAGCCGATCGAAGTGCCCGCGCGTCACACCGTCGAACAGCTCGGCCAGCCAGACGAATCGCTCGCCCGCCTCGGCGCGCGCGTTGTCCAGCAGGTACCCGCGGGCGGGAGGGGACTCTTCACCGCACGCGGTAGTCCCGACTGTTGGATCCGGTCGGCCACCGACATGCGGCGGGCGGAACGAGGAGGTCATCACCACATGCTCCACCTCCCCTCATGACCACCGCAACGACGGCGGAAGAGGGGCATGTCACACGGCCGGCGAACCCCGCCACGTCCAACAGCACGGTTCGGCACCGTGACGCGCCGGAGGGGGTACATGTACACACGCCGACCCGCTCGTCGGCATCCTGCACGACTGTCCGACAACTGGCACACCGCACCATGAGGTCAGGTACTCACCTCCGTAGAGGACCTGGGCGGGGGTCGAAAGCCGCCCCGTCCAGCATGTGTCGGTCTCCCCGCCGTAGAAGGGCCCGGGGACGTTGAGCCACAGCCGATCTTCCTAATCTTCCCAACGCCCCCGAAAGGCATAGCGGTTGTTGCCGAGGGTGACAACGAGGTCTCAGCAGAGGGTCATCCGCCGAGACCAGGATCGCGCCATCCGGTTCCGTCGGTCTGCACGGTCCGTCTGTCTGCACGGGCAGTCGTGTTTGCCCGCGACGGCGCCCGTCTCGCTCTGGATCTGCGGGCGCGGAGCGGTAAAGGTCGGTGGAGTTCGAGAGATCGCGGGATACGCCTCGCCCACCAGGAGGATCACGAGATGCGGGCACACGACAGGCCGTCCGAGCCCGGCGCGGAGCGCCCGCGGCCGCCGCTCCACCTCACGGCACCCGCCCGCCCGCTCCAGCACCGTGCCGCGCTGCACCCTGCTCAGGCCTCCGCGCTCCAGCGGGTGGCGGGCAACAATGCGGTGGTGCGTACGATCCAGCGGACGGCGACCGTCCAGCGGGCGGAGACGGTGGCCCCGGGCGATCCCGGCTACCCCGAGAAGCGCCAGCGGAGGATCCTGGGCAAGGACCAGGACTTGACCGGCGACAACGAGTTCTTCGTGAGCCAACAGGAGCGCGACGGAAGCTACTTCGAGAACCCGGCAGAACTCACGCCGAATCTGGTACGCGCGGGCACCGTGCCGCTCCGCATCTCCACCGCCCGCGATCTGGCGATTGAAGACGGCGTGAACGAGCCCAAGGTGTTCTTCGCGACGAGTACGCGTATCGGCGAGGCCAACGCGAAGCTGAAGGGAGCCGTCACGCTGGTCAAGACCTCCAAATACCTTCTCCTGACCGGTGATCGGGGCGAGCGCAAGCTGTACCAGGTGGAGCCGAAGGTCCAGAAGAAAGGCCGGCACGGCAAGGAGACCCAGCAGGGCCTCGACGTCCGGACGCCGCAACGGTGCAACGAGATGGCGGCGTTCGTGAGCGGCGCCTTCAACCCGGCCACGCCCGGCATCGAGAAGTGGCACATCGGACTCGCCCGGCTCATCGACCGCATCGACGGCAGCTCCCTGGCGGCCGACTTCGCGACGGCCGCCGCTGCGGGCCCCGATGCGTATCTCGCATACGGAGCCAACCTCAGCGCCCGCTTCCAGGCACTGGTGCAGGTGAACCCCGCGGCGGTGGACCAGGCCCTGGAGGCCCTGGGCATGAACGAGTTCATGCCCACACCGAACCCGGGGGACATCCTGGTCACGGTCGGCTACGGCGATGCGGCGCAGGAGGAGCAGCGGAAGCAGAACCGGGCGGCCGGCAACGACAACACCTTCGAGTACCACTTCGGGACGGCGGTCGCGTCGAGCGGCGGGGACTACGTCACCATGGAGAACTACGCCCGACGCGACCGCGATGTGGGTCTGCGTACCGGATCCAGCGGTGATCCGCTCTTCTTCTTCCGGATGTACGTCGCCGCGCCGGGCGCCGACTCGTGGCACGCGCGCCAGGTTGCGACGGACGGCTTCATCGGCGCGATCGTCTCGGCGAACCTCTCGGGGTGAGGGTGCTTGCTGCTGCGCAGCGCCCAGCTCGCACCGGTGGCGGCGGGATGGACATGGACATGGGCTTGGACATGGCCATGTATGTCCATCCACTCCGTGCTTGGAGGGTTTCGCCAAACCATTTCTGTTTCCGTTGGGTTGGGCGAGGTGTGGTCAAGGCTCAAGTCCGTAATGCCTGGCGTGGTTTGGTGTGTGAGCCTGGTGGGTGCCGACGCGGTGGCCGATGCCTCCGAGGTCCTTCGGGTCATGGACGGGCTGGCGACCGGGAGTCACCCACCACCGTCCTCACCGCTTGACCGACCGCCTGGGGAATCAGCCAGCGCTCCAGCACCGCGTCAGCCACAGCGATCCGGGACGGGACCCATCACGGGCTTCCCGTCCTCGATGTCCCACAGTGTGTTCTGCGGCCCCCACCGGTTCCAGGGACGTATCAAACCCTCTCGATCCGCTCTACGAACATCTGGAACAGCAGCCTTGACCACTTGGTACCCAGACTGACACTGAAGTCGCCCCGATCCTCCTGCTTGATCCCGACGTACCCCTCAAGCTTTCCTTCGCCCTTCTTGGCCTGCGGCATGCCGCCGTGGATGCTTCGAAGCGACTCGGGTGTGCGGCCCTTGCCGCTCCCGTCGACGGCCACGTAATCAGGGTGGAAGAGCAACTCGTGGGCACCGGGCCTCAGGATGAACTTCATCGTCACCTGCTCCTGGGGACGCTTGAAATAGCTGCGTGCCTGCACTTCGTCACCGAGGTGGGCGCCGACCGGCAGGACGCCGTCCTTCGGATTGGAAGGATCGACCGCCGTCTTCTTCGTCTCGCCGAATGCTTTGTTGAACTCTCCTGAGGCCTTGCCGTCGGACTCGTGGTCAAGGACCCACTGATTCATGTTGTTCAGCTTCGTAGGCGCATCACCGTCCCTCGCCCACCAGGCCTCGATGTCCTCGGCTTCCCATGCTTCCATCGTCCGGAACAGTTCAAGCCGGCCCATCGCAGCCAGCTCCTCCTCGGACTTCCCACTGCACTTGTTGGCCAGTTCCTTGATGAGCTTGGGCCCGACGTCGTTCAGGATGTCCTCACCCTTGCGGCCCGCCGACGCTTTGGTCGGCGCTTTCACCACTTTCTTTCCCTGGGCCTGCTGGGCCCAGTAGGCGTCGGTGAGCCGGTCCTGCACCCGCTGCACCGTCGGCTCGGCCACGGAGCTCTGGCTGACCGCTGACCGCTGCACATCCGGCTGAGCAGCGACCGGGCTCGACATCACTCGACGCGCGGTGGCCTCGGCTTCGCGTTCGAACCGGTCAGCCGGGTCCGAGACCTTCAGGCCCGCACCGGTGTCGGTGCCGGCCACGGGGCCTTGACGTTGCTGAATCACGTGGGTGAGCTCGTGCGCAAGGGTGTGCTTGTCGTTGCCACCGTGGCCGATGACGACGTGATGGCCAGAGGTGTAGGCACGGGCGCCGACCTCGGCGGCCGAGGCTTTGGCGGCGCTGTCGTTGTGGATGCGGACTCCGGAGAAGTCCGCGCCCAGGCGTGCCTCCATGTCGGTGCGCGTGGCGTCGTCCAACGGCCGTCCGGGGGCGCGCAGGACCTCGTGGACAGCAGACCGCTGCACCGCATGCGCGGGCTGCCCGGTCTGCTGGTGCCCACACCCGGCCGAGTGTTGGTGCTGTTCCTGGGCCGAGGAATGGCCGGCCTGACGCAGCAACTGGACGACAGCGGCGTTGCCCGCGCTTGCCTGAAGGGCGAGGAGGCCTTGGGGCGGTGTCCCGCCTCCGTCCGCGGGCCTACTGACCGGGGTGCGCCCGTTCCGGGCGGCAGCCATTCTGTCGTTGTCGTGGCGGTCGTGCACTGGTCCTCTTCCTCTGCTGGAATGCAACCAGTCCTGCA
Source organism: Streptomyces mauvecolor (assembly GCF_039532965.1). Lineage (NCBI taxonomy): Bacteria > Bacillati > Actinomycetota > Actinomycetes > Kitasatosporales > Streptomycetaceae > Streptomyces > Streptomyces mauvecolor. The sequence goes on from NZ_BAAASQ010000038.1 coordinate 94,571, forward strand.
TACGTGATCATGAATCACCAAGCCAGGTACACGGGGGCAGAGTTCCCTGACCGAACGCGCAGGCCGCACCCGGGCAGCCTGTACCCGGTCTTCCAGAGCAAGGACGGCCTGTTCTGCGCAGCGCTGGACGCCTACAACGACCAGGTGGCGCAGGGCCCGTGTCCGGACCCGTCTCCTCGAACCCCCGGACCGTGTGGCGGGCATCCGGTCGTTCTTCATCCCGGCGTTCGAGACCGGCCCCGATCCCGATCCGGGATGCCTGCTCACCAACACCGCCGTGGAGCCCTTCACCGTTCCGCGGGCCGCCGACGGGGTCCGCCGGGAGCTGGGGCCCGCCACGGCGAGCGTGAGCACCGCGCTCCACCGCGACGGCCGGCTCGCCGACATCGACGGGTTCTTCCTCCCCGCGCAAGCGCATCCCGCAGCCTCGCCGCGCCTGCGACCGGCCGATCAGCCGGCGCCACCCCGCGAGGTCACCGTCCACCGCTACTTCAGCCGCGTTGGCCTCCGCCCCGCTCTCCCTGGATGACGGATTCGGGTCGCCGCCCGCCCGTTTGGTGTGTCACCCCGTCTGCGGCTGGGGAAGGATCACCAGTGGCAGGTCGCCGACTTCGACCACGGCCTGATAGACAGTTCATGCCGCTCGCTATATGAATCCCCGCACAGAAGCTGCTCCTGGTCCGCCAAGACGAACCAGGAACTCCTCCGTCTCCACACCGCGAGCGGCGGTCAGCGAGATGCGGCCGAGCATCCCGGGCACGCCGAGCCCAGGGGCCTCGTAGCTGTGTTCACCGATCCATGCGATTCCCTCGGACATGCCGAGCAGAGCAACGGTGAGGCCAAGCCGAAACAGGGGGACGCCTGTTCGCGTGATCCCGCTTCGGGAAGCGGAACGGGTACAGGCCGTACGAGGCGCCCTGTACAAGCTATTTATCCGGCTTTTAACCTGGGTCGACCGCCCCACGAAGGAGACCCAGATGCGCACACGCCGGATCGCCTCCACTCTTGCCTCCCTCGCCCTGCTGGGGGGCGCCACCGTGGCCACCGCTGCCCCCGCCCACGCCGCCGCCTGTGGTTACTTCGTCAGCTACGGCAATTCGTACTACAACCACTGCACCCACGACGGCAGCATCATCGACATCCACATCGACGTCGTGCTCGGCTGGGACAAGAACCGCTGCGTCTCCCCGGGTGTCACCTATCTCGGCCCCGCCACCAAGATCCGCAACGCCTGGTACACCGGGAAGCTGTGCTGAAGGAGCTCGTGCGGAAACGTACGAAGCCCCGTCCTCCGAGGGGAGAACGGGACTTCAGGACAGGTCATGCGCAGCGCAGGCGGGGCTTCCTTCACCCTCCAGTACTCGCCGATGCACCGACGGAGAGCGCTGATGACGCCATGGAGCGCGCGCGAGGGTGGAGTTGGCCGAGCATCAGCCCGCTCAGGCTGCCCGCGATCGCCAGGATGTCGGTATGCACGAACCCATGCCGCTGAGTTCGGCCCGAACAGCCCAGGATCCCGGCCGGGTTCGGTGTACTGCTCCCCCGGCAGCGTTCGCCTCGACACGTACCGGAACCTCCGTCGGACGACATCACGCAGTGCAGCGGCGAGTCTTCCAGGTCCGGCATGTCTCCCCCGGCGGTGATGCCTGGCGGGTTTGTCCGGGCAATGAAGCAGGGTGATCTTGCTGCAAGTCCCTTGTCCAGTGCGGCGATTCGTCACATCCGTGCGAATGGTCATGGGCCGAGCGGTTCGGGTTGGGCTGTACCGGGGCTGACGTGCGTTCGGCCCAGCCAGTACCGGGCTACCACGGCGGCGGCGTTGACGGCGGATCAGCCCATCCTCCGATGACCGGCCCGGTCAGCCCGCCCATGCTGCCGGTTTCGGCCCACAGCGTGACGGCTCGGCGGCCCGGACCGTGTCGGGAGATTCCGTCATGGCGTGAACCGCGCGGAGAGGCATGAATGTCCTCGGGCAGCGATGCAACCGGGAGCAGGCGTCAGCGCATGCCTGCCGCCGGGGAAGCGGAGGCAGCCCTCCTCGTGCCGGTGAGCCGCCCCGCGCAACCACGCGCCTCCCCCTACGCGACGCGCCCCCTCAGCCGCCGTGTCCCTCGTGTCCGCCGTGGCCGCCGTGGCCGGCTCCGTGCTCGAACTTCATCGCCTCCTTGGGCATGACGACGAACGGTCGCATCATTCCCATGTCCTCGTGCTCCAGCAGATGGCAGTGGTACATGAACCGCCCGTACGCCCCGACGAACTGGCCCATCACGCGCAGAACCTGGCCACCGGGCACCCGGAACACGTCCTTGTACCCATACTCGTTCGGCGCGAGGGGGATCTGCAGAGCCGGGTTGAACGTCACGGGACTGCGCGTGCCGCCCACCGCTGGGTCGAAGCCCGACACGTCGTACGGATCACGGCCGAGCATCTGGAAGTCGGCCAGGTGTATGTGCATCGGATGCGTCACGGGCGGGTTCACAGCGAGGTTGAGGAAGCTCCACTGCTCGTAGGTGCCTTCGGCGACCATGAAGCCCAGGCCGTCGTTGAAGGTGCGTGCGATGCGACGGTATGTCTTCAACGCACCGTCCGTACCGCGCAGTTGGATGACTCCGTCGGCCGGGAGCGCCAGGCTCCCGGCGTCCTCAACTTCGGCCATCTCCCATATCTCCGGCTCTCCGCCGCCGCCTTTGGTGCCAGGCGGGGTCAGCACGACGAGGCGGTGGCCGTGCTGGACCTCGTGCGTGATCCTGCGGAACGAACCGGACAGGACGCCCGGCATCTGGAAGCCGTCGCCCGGCTCCCCCGGGCTCTCGCACGTACTGACGCGGAACTCCATGACCTGCGGATAGCGCAGGTTCCCCGCCACGTCGGGGACGCCCGGCGCCTCGTTCGGCCCCTTGTTGACGAGGCGAACGGCCCGGCCCCCGAGCGCCCGGAAGTCGATGAGCAGGTCCATCCGCTCGGCCGGGGCGATGGTGAGGGTCGGAAGGTCGTGGCCGAAGTCGACGGGCACGGGACTCGGCAGGAGCCCTCCGTCGCTGCCGATCTGGCGGATCACGCCCGGCACCGGCCGGTTGTGCTCGTCGACGAGCACCAGGTCGTAGATCCTGGCGTTGGACGCGTTGACCAGGCGGAAGCGGTACCAGTCGGGCTCCACGTCGGCGTACGGCCAGATGCGGCCGTTGACCGTCGTGTACGGACCGGTGAAGGGCAGCGACACCGGCATGCCCGTCTCGGCGTTCTTCGGGTCGACGATGACCGTCTTGTGCAGCAGGCGCCCATTGAGCCGGCCGTTGTCGTCCGTGTCCAGGTTCCGGTCGGCCAGCAGCAGCGGTATCTCCCGCTCACCGGAAGGGAGTTGGAGCGCGTCCTCCTCGTCGTCCCTCACCAGGTAGGTGCCGTACATCCCCGCGTACACGTTCCACCGGGTGATGTTCATCGCGTGGTCGTGGTACCACCACTGCACCGCCCGATGGTCGTTGGGGTACTCCGAGAGCTGGGCATCGCCGTACCCCACGGCGTTCTCCGCCCAGCCGTCGTTCCCGCCGCCGGTGCGGGCGCCGTGCAAGTGCGTCACTGTCCAGGCGGGCAACGCCGCGACGTCCGTGTCGGGCTCCACGCCGCCGCGTCCCGGCTCGGTGGACGGCAGGGGCGTGGCCTGCGGGACCTCGACCGAGGTGACGGGATATTCGCTGTCCTTCGGTACGCGGTTGGTCCACGCGATGCGAACCCTCTGGCCGCGCCGCACCTCGATGGTCGGGCCAGGCACGGACCCGTTGTATCCCCACATCAGGGTGGGCGGCAGCTGCGGGTGCAGCCTCACCCAGGTCGGCCGTATGGCGATCTCGGTCTCGTCGCGTACGTCACCGGAGGCGGGACGCAGGACCGGTGGGATGGGCAAGGGCGCAATGTACGGCGTCAGTTCACCGTCCTGCGGGGCCGGTGACGCCTCGCCGGTCAGCCGGTCCGTGATGCGCTCGATGATGTCGGTCACGATGGAACACCCCCGTGTTCTCGTCTTCTGCACCGCCGCACAGGTCCGCCCGTGCGGTGCCCCCATCGAGCGGCCAGGTCAACGGCCGCTCACCCCATAAGACGTCCGGCGCATCACGAAAGTTCGCTGAACCTCTCATTCCGGACGAAAAACAAATGTGTCCACGAACTTCACGGCTGGAGCGTGGCCTCGACGACGCACATCGGGCCTTTGGTCGGGCGGATGCGGTCGAGCCGGAAGCCTGCCGTGGCCAGCAGGGTCTGCCAGTGGTCACGGGTGCGTTCGCGGCCTCCGAGCATGCCCATCATGGTGAGGTCCATCAGATTCGCGATCTGCGGCTGCGTGCCTTCGCCGAGGACGGTTTCGACGAGGAACAACCGCGCACCGGGCGCGGCGGCGGCGCGGATGTTCTCCAGGATGCGGACGGCCCGGTCGTCGGGCCAGTCGTGGAGGATGAAGCAGGCCAGGTAGCAGTCCGCCGGGCCGGGCACGGACGCGAAGAAGTCGCCACCCACGGCGGTGACGCGGTCCGCGACGCCCCGGGCACGCAGCAACTCGGGGGCGGCCGCCACGACATGCGGCAGGTCGAACACGGTGCCGCGCAGGTCCGGGTGGCGCTCGGCGAGCTCCGCCAGGGCCGCGCCGTCGGCGCCGCCGACATCCACCACGCTGCCTGCCCCTGCCAGGTCCAGCGAGGCAAGCGCGTCCTGGCGCAGGGTACGCAGCAGGTCGGCCATCGCGGCGCTGAAGGTGGCCACCTTCGCCGGGTCCTGGCCGAGCCAGTCGAAGAAGGGCTGCCCCAGCACCCGGTCGGCCGAGGGAATCCCGTCGCGCAGGGTCTGTGTCAGCTCGGCGAACGGCAGGTAGTGCGTCTCCATCCACATCAGCGCGACGTTGCGCACCGACTCGGGCGTGCCCGTGGCCAAGGTCGTGCCCAGTGGCCCCAGGCCCACCATGTCCTCGGCCTCGTCCAGGGTGAACACGTCCTCGGCCGCCAGCGTGCGCGCGAGGCGCCGCAGCAGGTCGGAGCGGACACCGGCGGCTTCGGCGAGTTCCGTCACGGGCCGGGGTCCGGAGAGGAGCAGGTCGGCGAGGCCGGTGCGCGCGACGGCGTAGAGCGCCTGGGAGATCTCGAATCCGCCCAGCAGGCGGAGCATGTCAGCAGCGGGGGTCACAGTCACGCGCGGGAACCTCTCCAACGGCCGCCCGGCTTACACCGTCCCGTCGGCCGGCCACCCGAAGGGACCATTTGGCGATGGCGTCGTCCGCCGCGAGGGCGCCGCTCGTTTGACGAGCCAGCGGAGACCGATCCAGAGCCGGTATGGCGACACACCCCCGCTGCCAACGGACACGGTGATGGCGGCCGGAAGGACGCGGCACTGTCTAGTAGGACTTTGTTAGGTGGCTGGTCAGGGTCCGGTTTTGGTAGTTCGCTCGAGGTATG
>NZ_BAAASQ010000039.1:0-64588 GCF_039532965.1 Streptomyces mauvecolor
GGACCCCATGAACTCCAACTTCCCCTGCAATCACGGACTCCACGCTACGAGGGGAGGGACAAGCTCTACTTCCTGCAGACGCGGTTCGCCTCGATCAAGGAGGCGTACAAGCGGGGCGACAACGTCCTGGACCGGTCCATCTACGAGGACTGGTACTTCGCCAAGGTCAACCACGACCTCGGCCGCATCAGCTCCCTCGAGATGCGGGTGTACGAGGGGCTGCTCGACGAGATGATGCGCGAGATCGACGGCCTGCCCTACCGCAAGGCACCGGACCTCATGGTCTACCTCAAGGCGGACTTCGAGACGGTGCTGCACCGGATCGGCCTGCGCGGACGCGATTTCGAACAGGACGAGGGCCTCGTCGAGTACTACCGGACGCTGTGGTCCGGCTACGACGACTGGGTGCACAAGCACTACTCCGCCAGCGAGGTTCTCGTCATCAACATGAACCGCACAGACGTGGTGAACAATCCCCAGGACGCTGCCCGCGTGGTGCAGGAGATCAGGGACGCCCTGACGGAGGCCCGCCTGCGGGCCTAAAGGCCGTCTCCGAGTGCGCCCCCCGTCTGGCACGTACTCAACGTCATCGGAGTAAGCGAACTCTTCGCCGGAGCACAGGAGCCGGACAAGCCGCAGCGCCACCAGCACGATGACCCAGCGGACACGCCCTAACACTTCGAGCGGGAAGCCAGGGTTGTCTCATGACCCCTTGCGGGCCACGACCGTGATCCGCTCGCCAAGAGCCTTGGTGAGCTGTCCCGAGTCCGCGGTCAGTCCCAACTGAACAGCGAGGGCAGCGCCGTGGAGATCGACTGCTGCCTCCGTCAGCATGGCGAGCGACGCCACAGCAAGGCGCCCGCGCCGGCATGCGGCGAGCAGGGTCGCCGCACCGATGAGGGCGGCCGGCCACCACAAGATCCCGATGGCCATGTAGCAGAGTCCCCAGCCTGCCAGGGCCGTCGCGGAGTTGAAGGTCCCCCGCACAGTGTCCAGTTCGGCCCGTGCCGAGTCTGGCAGGGTCAGCCACAGGCGGGGCCAGACGAAGGGAAGGTCCACGCCGTACTCCACGCGCACACGTGTCTCCACCGCCGCGAGCCTGTCGCCCATCCATGTCCCGTGGCACGGCTCCGCGAGACCGATGCGGTTGCGCGTCGCGGCATGGCGAACGAGCACCGCTTCGTCCCGTTCGAACGGCGGCTTGGCCGCCTCTGCCTCATAGTTCTGAGTTGCTCTCAGCCAGCGTTCTCTCCGGTGGGACGCCTTGAGGGCGCACGCCGTGAGGCGGCGGGGCCACTCGCCGACCCACACGGACGTCACCATTGCCGCGACGGCCTTGGCCAGCAGTCCCGCCGCCGCGGCAGCCAGCACAAGAGCCGCAGTGGCAAGGGCGACTTCAGCCGCCGGGCGAGAGGCGGCCGTGTCCAGGCGCTTGAGAGCGGAGCGCAGTTTTGCGAGGTCATGCCAGTGCCCGTGGCCGAGGGTCAGCCCCATCATCAGCGTGCCGAGGAATAGGGCTCCAGGCAGTACGAGCACGGAGAGCCACTTGTCCGCGAGCTTCTTGCCGAGTTCGGTCAGGAACGCCGTCATGCTGTCGGGCTCCGTTCAACGAGCGGGCAGCCGTCGACCTGGCACACCGGTATGTTCTTTCCGGGCCGTCGTACCCACAGGCGCGTACAGCCGCGTGCGGGGCAGCCGAAGACCTGCGGCAGGGGCTCCCCCACCGAGGTGCCCGGCCAGGTGGGGCCCTCGGAACGGATCGTAGGGCGGAAAGGGATCTCCGCTTGACGCAGCAGTTCGGTGAGCAGGTAGGCCGAAGAGGCATCCTGGTCCAGGGAGTCGGGTGGCACCACCGTGCCAAGGATGCGGCGGAGTGGTTGCGTGAAGTCATCCCCGCTCCTCGCGGCGGCGAGCACCTCGCCCAACGCGGCCCGCTGCTCCGGGCGCACCAGTTTCCGGGCCAGCACCTCGTAATACGTACAGAACGTTTCCAGGTCTTCCGGCTCGTTCATAGGTAGTTCATTCCCCATGCCGTGTATGCCCCGAACACCGTCACACCGGTGGGAGAGTGGATATCCTGGACAGGGATGATGCGGCACCGCGGTGTCAGGGGGCTTCCATGGACGTTCACGAGGCGTGCGAGCGCCTGGAGCGGCGTGTAAGGGACTGCAGCGAGGGCGCCGACGCGGACCTCTCCTCGGACGCGGCCACCGAGGAACTGGAGACGCTGTGCCGTCACATCCAACTGAACTTGGCGACCCCGTCGGTAGAACAGCCCTTGGATCAAGTCCAGGTGGCCGGCTGGGCACACTGGTATCGCCATCTGGCGGCGGCCGCCGGGTCCCGTGCCAAGACTGAGGAGCTGCAGGAGGCGCTGTGGCTGCTCGACTTCGTCTACGACTACGACCCGGTGCACGTGCCACGGGACGCGAGGGTCTTCTTGGAACGGCGCGCACAGATGGGCGAACTGCGGCTGATCCTGGCGGACGAGAGCGAGGAGACACACGCGCGCACAGTGCAAGCGCTTCTGCCGCTGATCCAGCTCCTGGAAGATGAATTGGCCACGTACGTGATGGAGGACACTCTCGCCGAATACGTGGAGCGCCATGAACAGTGGGCGGCCTTGACATCCCATGCCATGGCGCTCATGGGCTGGGGCAATGCCCTGTTGATGCAGTTCCTCGAATTCAGCGGAGAGACGGAAACGCTCGACAAGGCCGTCTCCTACCTCCAGCAGGCCGTTGCCCGTGCAGCAGAGGGAGCCGAACACGACCTGGCTGCCTCGACCTTGGCGCGCGCGCTGGGCAAGCGCAACGCGTTGCACCGCGCGCTCGTCATGGAGGCCCATGACAGAGAAGAAGGAGCAGCAGGCGACCGGACAGCTGAGACCGCAGAGGGGGACGAGAGCAGGGGCTCGCGCGAGGACCACCCAACGCTGAGGACCGAGGACCTGGCTGCCCGCGGCCGCCAGCTGCGCAGAGCCTATGAACACACCGGAGATCCGCAGCGTTGGACCGGGCCGTCGAGCTGCTGCGGCAGGCCGCTGCAGCACCCTCGGACGATGGGTGCGCGTCGGCCGAGCTCGGCATCGCCCTGCGCTGTGTCTTCGAGCGACGTCGAGACCGGTCGTTCCTCGATGAGGCCGAGGAAGCCGGCCGACGGGCCGTGGCGAGGGCAACGGGACACCTTCGCCAATATGCCCTGGACGCGTTAGGGGCCACGCTCCTCGCCCGTTGCTCTCTCGACGAGGACCGGGCGGTCCTGGACGAGGCGATCACGACGCTGCGGTCCGCCGTCGCGCTGCTGACCGAGGATTCCGGCAACTGGGCCGGCGCGCTGACGAACCTGGGTAGTGCACTCGCGCAAAAGGCGCTTCTCAGCGATGACGACGTCCTGTTGGACGAGGCTATCGAGCTGCTGCGGTCGGCCTGTTCCAGTTCACCGCCGAATGACCCCTATCTGGCGGTTGTTCTTGGAAACCTGAGCCGTGCACTCCGATCCCGCGCGGCCTGCTTGGGCGGTGACACAGCCGACCTGCGGGAAGCGATAGAGCTTGGATGGCAGGCCGTCGCGCATCCGGGCGGCCGCGCAGTGTGGGCCGCACAGGTCGCGGGCCTAGCGGACGCCCTCGTGTCCTGGTTCTCGGTACGCGGCGAGCCGGCCGCGTTGGACCAGGCCGTGGAACTGCTCCGCCAAGCCCTCGACAGCGAGGACATCGACCCCGATTTGCGCGGCGAGATGGGCTTCACCTTGGCCTATTGCCTGGTGGCTCGGTGGCCCGCCGCGCGGAGCCCGGACGACCTGGCCGAGGCCATCGACATCTTGGAGGGGAAGCGAGCATCAGCCCCCATGTCCACGCGCACACCAGCGGTGGACGGCCTCTTGGGAGGCGCACTGTGTTCCCGGAGCGAGCTGAACGATGATCTCGATGATCTGGACCGGGCCGTCGAGCATCTGGAGGCCGCCGTGGCCGGAGCACAGGCACACGGGGAGGACGCCTCCACGCACGAGGCGTCACTGGGCCGGATGCTGGGAATCCGTCACATGCGGCAGCGCCGCGCCAACGACTGCACCGGAGAGCACGCGAGCGAGCGTGGGGAATCCGGCGACGGACGGCGTGCGATCAGCCTCCTGTCCGCGGTAGCACGACGCAGCAGGGTCCCGCCTTCCCTGCGGAGGCTTGCCGGCCAAGGATGGGTGGTCACCGCGCTGAACATCGGTCGGCTGGATGAGGCCCTGGCGGGGTACGAGGTGCTGTTTGACCTGCTGGAAATGTCCGGGCCGCGCCAGCTGTTCCGGCAAGACCAAGAGCACCAATTCCAGCTCATGGCAGGGATGGTCTGTGACGCCGCTGAGTGCGCGCTCGCGGTGAACCAGGTGCCGGCGGCGCTGGCGTTCTTGGAATGCGGGCGCGGCGTGCTGATCAGGGACGCGCTGAATCGGCGTCTTGACCTCGACGATCTCCGCCGCCATTCCTCGGACCTGGCCGATGCGTTGGCACGGGTCAACACGGACTTGGACGGCTACCCGGCGGACCTGCCACTGGGGATTCCCGGCGAAGTGTTCAGACGCTGGACGACCGACCGACGGCACCGGCTGCTGACCACGCGACAAGAACTGGTCCACCGCATACGGAAATCAACCCCGCTCAAGCGCTTCGAACTTCCAGCAGAGCTAGAAGAGTTGTCGCCCCTCGCCGCCGAGGGACCCATCGTGGTGGTCAATCTCGGAGCGGGGCGCAGCGACGCCGTGATCCTGGTGGACGGCGGTCCCGAGGTAGTGCGCCTTCCTGGCCTCTCCCTCACCGAGACAGAAGACCGTGTGGCCGCCTTCCACCGCGATCCAGGAGTCCTCGAACCGCTCGGCCGACCCGGAAGAGCAGGAGGAGGCAGAGGCCACCGTCGTCGCGACGCTGGCCTGGCTGTGGTCGGTCCTGGCGGAACCCGTCCTCGACCGCCTCGGTCTCGGCCCGCGGCCCGACGGGGACACCGCCGCAGACCCGTGGCCGCGCCTGTGGTGGTCCCCCACGGGGCTGCTGAACTTCCTGCCGCTGCACGCAGCCGGCACCTTCGAGACAGGCGCATCAGCACTGGACCGCGTCGTGTCCTCCTACACCCCCACCCTGCGGATGCTGGGCGAGTCCCGCCGGCCTCGCGTCCCAGCGGCAACGGAGCCCCGTTTGCTGGTGGTCGCCCTGCCCAGGACCCCGGGCATGACGGCGCTCGACGGAGTCAGCCGCGAGGTGATGACGCTTGCCAAGCGCTTCGGCAAGCTGACGCCCCTGATCGGCCCGAACGCAACCACGGAGAACATCCTCCGCGTGTTGCCCAGGCACCCCTGGGTGCACATCGGCTGTCACGCACTGACGAACCTCGCGCAGCCTTCCGAGAGTCATCTCGTCGCCCACGACGGTCGCGTCAGCATCCGTGACCTCGCCGGGGTCCGTACGGAACAGGGCGAACTCGCCTTCCTCGCAGCATGCGACACGGTACGAGGCGCACCGGGAATCCCCGACGAGGCGATACACCTGGGGGCAGCATTCCAACTCGCCGGCTACCGCCATGTCATCGGCACCCTGTGGGAAGCAGCCGACGATGTAGCGGCCCGGATCGTCGAGGACGTCTACAAGGCGGTGCCACGGGACTCTCCGATCGCGTCCGGAATCCCGATCGCCCTCCACACGGCCGTCTGCGCGCTGCGCCAGCGCTACCCCCGCGTGCCGTCCCTGTGGTCGGGGTACGCACACTTCGGGCCGTAAGACAACGGCCCTCCTTCAGGCTCCAGCCGTCGTTGAACCAGCGCCAGGAGTGCCACCTGTCACGCCATCGGGGCTGGAGTTACGGGCCAGCAGTGCCCACCAGAGCCGCACACTCTTCTCCGGAGTGGCCCGGCCGGGCCTCATCCACGATCAGACCATCACGCGCACCGAGGGCATCGCCGAGCAGTTCCGCCTCTCTCCCCCCAATGTCAAGGCTCTGTCGCGCAGAGCCTTCCCTCGCTCACCGCCTCGAGCGAACTCCTGTGGGCGCCGATAATTCTGTCACCTACGCTGAGCTGCGGCTTAAGGGTCACGATGTGATCACGTCGAGGGTGTTCATGAGCCCGTCGGCGCACGCTGGGGAACCGTGACGTTCCGCCTGGTCTATCGATTCGGTTGCCTGCTGCTGGGCTGGCTGCGCCTGCTGGTGCGGTCCTCCGCGGCCAAGGATGTCGAGATACTGGTGCTCCGGCAGCAGTTGGCCGTCCTGCAGCGCAGCAGCCTCAAGCCCGCCTTCACGCGCGGGGACCGCGCGGTGCTCGCTTCCCTGCTCCGGCTTCTGAGCAAGCGTCACCGTTCAGCACTGAAGCTGCTGGTCACCCCGCGTACCGTGCTGGGCTGGCACGCGAGGCTGGTCGCGAAAAAGTGGACCTACCCGCCGCACCGACCGGGCCGTCCGGCCAAGCCCGAGGCGCTGCGTGCTCTGGTGCTGCGCCTGGCCCGCGAGAACGACGGATGGGGGTATCGCCGCATCCACGGCGAACTGCTCAACCTGGGCTGGACGGTCGCCGCCTCCACCGTCTGGGAGACCCTGCGCAAAGCCGGGGTCGATCCGGCGCCCCAGCGTGCCGACCGCTCCTGGGCGAAGTTCCTCACCGCCCAGGCCCAGGGGATCCTCGCCGTCGACGTCTTCCATGTCGACACCGTGTTCCTGCGGCGCCTGTTCGTCCTGTTCTTCATCGAGCACGGCACCCGGCGGGTGCACATCGCCGGGATCACCCGGCACGTCACCACCGAGTGGGCCACTCAGCAGGCCCGCAACCTCCTGATGAAGCTGGACGACACACGCACCGTCGGCATCCGGTACCTGATCCGCGACAACGCCGGCTACTTCACCGAGGCCTTCGACGCAGTCTTCACCACCGCCGGCGCCCGTGTGGTGCCCATCCTGCCGGGCGTGCCCCGGATGAACGCGATCGCCGAGCGGTGGGTCGGATCCTGCCGCCGCGAGGCCACCGACCGGGCCCTGATCACCGGCGAGCGGCACCTGCGCCTCGTCGTCGAGGAGTACGCCGGCCACCACAACGAGCATCGCCCTCACCGATCGCTAGGACAGCGATGCCCCGATGCTGTCGGCGCGCCCGAACCACCCGCCGTCGGTAACCCATCGGGTGTCATCCGACGCGACCGCCTCGGCGGTCTCATCCACGAATACACGCAGGTCGCATAGGGTGACGGAGGTTATCGGCACCCACAGGGCGCGGGTGAAGGAACTCGAGCTCGAGCGGGAGATCCTGCGGAGGGCCGCGAAGTATTTCGCGGCCGAGACCAGCTGGTGAGCAGCCGCTTCCAGTTCGTCGCCGACAACCGGGACGCCTTCGGCGTCAAGCGGCTGTGCCGGATGCTGCAGGTCTCGCGCTCCGGCTTCTACCGGCACCTGGCCGGCGAGGACGCGCGGGCCGGCCGGGCCCGGGCCGATGCCGAGCTCGCCGGGCGGATCACCGAGATCCATCAGGAATCGGACGGCACCTACGGGGCCCCGCGCGTCACCGCCGAACTCCGGGACGGCGGCGAGCGAGTCAATCACAAGCGGGTGGCACGCGTCATGCGCAAGTTCAACATCGTCGGTCTGCACCTGCGCAAGAAGGTCCGCACCACCATCCCCGAACCGGCGGCGACGCCGGTGCCGGACCTGCTGCAGCGCGACTTCACCGCGGCCGAGCCGAACACCCGCTATGTCGGCGACATAACCTACCTCCCGATCGGAAGCGGCCGATTCCTTTACCTGGCAACGGTGTTGGACCTCTGCTCGAAACGGCTGGCGGGCTGGTCGATCGCCGATCACATGCGGACCGAGCTGGTCACCGACGCGCTCAGGGCCGCGGCTGCCGCCCGGGGTGCCGGCGGCCTGCGCGGCGCGGTGTTCCACAGCGACAACGGGGCGCAATACGGCTCGAAGGAGTTCGCCCAGGTCTGCTCGGAGCTCGGCGTGATCAGATCGCGCGGCGCGGTGGGCACGAGCGCGGACAACGCTGCCGCGGAATCGCTGAACGCGACCATGAAACGCGAGACGCTCCAGGGACGGAAACAGTGGAACGGGGCCCGTGAGGCCCGGCTCGCGGTCTTCCGGTGGGCGACCCGCTACAACACCAGAAGAAGGCACTCCGGCCTCGGCCAGATCAGCCCGAACACTTACGAACAGCGATCAACTACGGTGATGGCCACCGCCGCATGACAACCGGTGTCCACGGTCAAGGGTGAAGCCCCCCTCTCAACGACGAGCGGCTACACCCAAATCGAGTCGAAGAAAGCGATGAAGGCCCGCGGGATGAAATCACCGGACCGCGCGGAGGCGATACTCCTTGCCCTGTACGAGCCTGAGCCCCTGCACAAGCCGCGCAGCCGTGGCCTTCTCAGCTGAACGGCCCGCACTGTGAGCAGCTGCGGCACCGAGTGGCAGGGCAGCAGGTGCGCGTTCACCACGCCGCGGGGAAGAGCCATCGACCCGACCCACCTCCCTGAGACCTCCACTGCGTCCCTCTGCAAGTTTGGTCTCCGCCGCATCCGCTTCCACAACCTCCGCCACTCGACCGCCGACCTCTACGCCCACATCTTGCTCCGCCTCCAGCACCAAGCCATCGACACCTTGGGGAATGCCCTCGGCACCGAGGACGATGGCTCTGACGACCCACCCGCCGCAATCGTTGTCCGCTGACGTTGCCATCAAGACACCCGAAGGCCCCACCGGCACCATCTTGCCGGTGCGGCTTTTGAATTCACACTTCCAGGCTATGCCCGTGGAATCAGAAGAACGTTCCGAGCGCTGCCTTCAGAGAGCCATTCCTCGGATTCATGGAACTCCACAAGTTCACGAACCGAGACCCGAACGTCCGGATCGGAAGCCTGAATAGCTTCATTGAAGGCATTCACTGCCGCAGGACCAGCATGGGTCAGGATTAGCAGGACGTTTCCACTCTGATCCTGGGGGATGGAAAGGAGTTCCCTGGACGCATCGGCCACTCCCTGACCGAGGTCCGAATTAGGAAAGCGACCCAAAGCCGCATGCGCCGCCTGGTAGGCCCCGTAATCCTCCTCAGCCTTCAGGGAGGAAACGATCGCAGCGACACCAGAGGGTCCTTCGCTTCCAGTCACCGAATCGGCCAGCTCGACATAACGATTCCAGCGGCGCTCAGCCTCGCCGGGCGGGGTGACCTCATCATCGTCTTGCACGAGGTCACCGCACTCCACAATCTCCACTTTCCAGTCTGACGACACGCGAGTCTCATTTCGTTCCGTGCGATTTCCCAGCTAGGGGTTTTGCCCTGCAGCCCACTTTCGAAGGGCCTTGTTCTGACTGAGGCTCATCCACATTTCCGTGATCGCCTCGTCGTACTTATTGCCGAACCGGGACCGAATATCGTTCACGTCCATCTGTATAGCCCCCCGGAAGTCACCACCGTCTATCAGCTCCTTCTGCCGCATGCGCCACGCCTTCGACTCAAGCGAGGATCCGGTGCTGTAGACGGCGCGGTGGTCGGCATAATCCATCCGAACTGACGGTCCGCTGTACTTGCTGAGAGGGCTGGACGAATTTGCAGGAACGTGATTGATCTCGTTTCCCGCACCCGCAGGTTGCAGATCTCCGTATTTCCCACCGTTCGCGACAGGGCAATTGTGAACCAGGACCGGCGTGGCCCCCGCAACCACATAGTACGTGTGGATGTGGTCAACCGTCAGGTTGTACGTCGTGATGGCACGGTGGTAGTTCCGCACGCTGACGACCGTGATCGAAGTGCCATCGGGCTGGCGGAGTTGTTCGCCCGGCTTCAGTTCGGCTGCGTCGACCCACTGCTTGCGGCTGGCGTCCCAGTACGGGTGGTGCTGGGTGGACGTGACCGTCTTGTCGCCGGTCTCGGTGTGGACCGTGGTGTCGGTGAAGTCCTTGTCCGTCAGCGTGACGACGACGTCGGTGACCTTCTCCGGCTTAGTCGTGTTGGTGAGCGGATCGGTGGCTTCAACCGTGTCGCCGACCTTGACCTCGTTGATCGGCCTCGATGAGCCGTCGGCGAAGAGGACAGTCGTCGCAGCCGGGAAGCTGTTGCATCCAGGCGAGGTACCCGATTCCGCCCCGCTACTGGCGGAGCTTGATTCCGCCCGACTGCTGGCAGTCGTCTCCGCCTTCGTGGCCGCCGTAGCTGCGGCTTCGGCCTCCGACCCACCACCTGACTTGGTGAAGGCTTTGGCCGCGCGGGCAGCACCGCCCACCACTGCGGCGCCTACCCCGGTGGCTAGTACCGCCTCTCCAGCTCCGGCGACCGCAGCGCTTGCCACGGACGCTGCGGCGCCTAGTGCCATGCTGTCTGCGAATCCGTTCACCCCGGCCATCACGATGCCGGCGCATGCAACCCCTGCGGGCGTCATGCACGCCGAGACGACTGCCACGACCACGACCGTGATCACCACGACGACGGCGACCACCTCAACCGTGTCGAGCACTTTGCTCCACAAGCTGTGATGCTTCTTCTTCGGCTTCGGCTTACTCACCGGCTTCGGCTTGTCGTTAGTCGTGCCACGGTTGCCGTCGTTGTTGGCCGTGCCGTCGTTGTTCCAGTCGTCGGCATAGCAGGCGGCGCCGCCCTCGCCGCACATCTGCATCAGGCCAGTCGGGTCGCTGCTGGTGACCGGGGTGTTGCCCGAGTAGGCGTAGCCGTTGATGGACTGCGGGTTGGTCGGGTCGAGGATCGGGTCGACGGAGAGGAAGCGGCCCAGGTTGGGGTCGTATTCGCGGGCGCCGAGGTTGGTGAGGCCGGTGTCGGTGTCCGTCGTTCCGCCGACGAAGCCCTTGTCGCCCGGCCAACTGGTAGGCACTGGTGCGCCGTTGCGGTTCTGACCGAAGGGGGTCATCGGTCGGCGCTGGACGGACAGCGTGGCTGAGTCGATCGCGACGTTGTCGGTGCCGTTCGGGTCGGAGGCCAGGTATGTCAGGTGGCCGCCGGTGCTGCGGGCGACGGTCAGCCCGCCAGGTGCGGTGTAGTAACGGGTGGCACTGGTGGTGTTGGCCGCCTTGTCGAGGACGACCTCGGTGCCGGCCAGATACAGCGTCGCCGTAGTTGGGTCGTGGCGGAGGAGTTGGTAACCGTCGGCGTCGTAGACGAAGTCGGTGCCCTTGTCCTGCTGGGTCTTTGTGATGGTGTCGAGCTTGTCTTCGTCGGTCCAGGTGAAGTTCTGGGTTCCGGCGCCGGTGGTGTGGGCGGTGGTGTTGCCTGATGCGTCGTAGGCGAAGGTGTCTGTGCTCGTCCCGGCTGCCTTGCTGCCCGTGGTCATGGACTGCACGGCGTGCGGGTGCGGCTGTCCGGCAGCGGGGTAGGTCTCGGTGTGTGTCGTGTCCTTGTCGGTGTTGCCCGTTACGTCGTGGTCGACTTCGCTGGTCCGGTTGCCGGTCAGGTCGTAGCCGAAGGACTGCCAGTACGGGTTCGGGCCACCCAGGTTCGCGGCGCTGGGCTTGGTGTTAGTGCAGCCTCCGATTCCGCCGGCCTTCGGGGCTGGTTCGGTGCTGGTACCGCCCTTGTCGGTCCAGGCCTCGGTCAGACGGTCAAGGTAGTCGTAACTGAAGCACTGGGTGTCGGTCTGGCCGGTGTCCTGGACGTCGGAGACGGACGTGACGGCTCCGGACGGGGTGTAGGTGTAGTTGGTGACGTCGACCGAGGAGGTGGTATTGGTCTCCTTGTCCAGGGTCGACTTCAGGACCCGCCCGGTGGCTGCGTCGTAACTGTTGGTCTGCACGACCTGGTTGGGGACGTCGCCGACGGTGCTCCGCTGGACCTGGCCGAGCGGGGTGTAGGTCATGCCGCTCAGGTAGTCGGCGTCACCACCGGCCAGGAGGAGCTGTCCCGCGAGGTTGTACGAGTAGTACACCGTCTCGCCGGTCAGGCCGCCCGCGGCCGGCATCGTCGTACTGTCGAGCAGTCCGACGTTGGGCGTGTACGCCATGCCCGTGTTGTAGGTGCCTGCCAGCTTCCCCTCGGAGGCGGGGATGGTGACCGACGATCCGGTCGGACGGTAACCAGTGTCGTAGCCGGTTACCGACGTCGTGTACGCGTTGCCATTGACGTAGTGAGTCGACGAGGTGGGGTAGCCCTTGGCCAGCGTGTCGTACGTCCACGATGCAAGCTGGGTACCCGTGGTCGACCCGGAGTACTCGGCGGTCTTTCGGCCGAGGGCGTCGTAGGTGTAGGCCAGGGTCTTGCTGCGGGCGTCCGTGGTTGAGGTGACCTGGTCGAGGTCGTTGTAGGTGTAGGTGGTGGTCCCGGTGTCCGGGTCCGTGGACGAGGCCTTGCGGCCGCGCAGGTCGTAACTAGTGCTCCACTTGTTGCCGGAGCTGTCGGTCACCAGGTCCTGCTGGCCTGCCACGTTGTAGTGGTACTGGGTGCTGTCGGCATCGCCGGTAGGCGTGGGGCCGTGGTACTGAAGGAGCGCGGTCGTGCGGCCACGCGCGTCCATGACCTTGCTGCTCGCGGATGCTCCGGACGGCGGGGTGACGTCGACCCGGTCGGCTCCGGGGTAGGTCGTGGTGCTGCGCCATTGTTCGACGGCGTAGCTGGAGAGCGCCTGGGCGACGGGTCGGCCCATTCCGTCGAAGTAGGTGCCGGTCTGTGAGGGAACCTGGTCGTCGTTGACGACGTAGAGGGTGGTGGAGGGGTCGGCCGTGTTGTAGTACTCGGCGTTGGTCTTCACCGTCCGGCCGTGGCTGTCGTAGTAGGTGTCCGAGATCAGGCGCCCCGAGCCGCCGTCGCCGCTGCTCTGCTGCTCCTGGCGCAGTCGGAGCAGCCCGTCGTAGAGCTTGTAGTCGACGCCGTAGGACTCGTCCTCGCGGAGGGTCTGGGTCGTCACGACGCTGGGCGTGGTGTTGTTGAGCGCGTAGGTGAACTTGTTGTTGGGCGACTTGGTCGCCTTGGCCCGGCCAGGCAGCCATACGGCGGAGATCCGGCCGAGCGGGTCATATGTGACGTCGGTGATGCGTCCGTTGGCGTCCGTCGTGGTGAGCGGAATGGCACGCAGCGGGTCGTAGGTCGTGGTGCTCTTCCACCCTGTGGTGGCGGGGGCGACGGCCGGCTGTGTGCTGGTGATCGAGGTCGGCAGTGCCCCAGTGGCCGGGGTGTAGGCGGTGGAGGTCGTGGCACCGACCGCGTTCGTCACGCTGGTGGTACGGCCGTAGTCGTCGTAAGTCGTGGTGCCGACGGTCTTGAGCTGTGCGGTGCCCGAACTGTCGAAGTGGTCGAGCGCCTGGGTCTCCGAGATGTCGCCGGTGGCGCCGAGTGTGCCGAAGCTCTTGCTGTCGTAGATGTTGCGCGTGTCGGCCAGGGTGTGGGTTGCGTCCGCCGTGGTGTCGCACCCACCGGCGACCTTGATGGCTTCGGCGGGGAAGGCCAGCATGTTCGCCGCGGTGTTCTGGGCGTAGCTGGTCGTGGTACAGGTTTCCGGGGTGGCGGCTGTGCCGTCGCCCTTGTCGTCGACCGCGGTGACGAGTCCGTCGGAGTTGTAGGTGGTGTCCGTCTCGGTGGTGCGCCAGGAGCCGTCCGCGAGCAGTGCACGCTGGTGTACGGCGGCGATCCCGCCCAGGCGAGCCGTCAGATCGGGCAGCCCGGTCCGCTTGTGGGTCGCGGTGATCCGGCCTGACCACGGATCGTTGAGGGTCGCCGATTTCAGCGCGCCGCCGATGGTGTCGTACGTACGGCTCTCGCGGGCGAACCCGGCGAGCTGGTCATCGTCGGCGAGTGTCCCCCCGGCCGAATCGGTGACGGCGACGGAACGCTTGGAGCCGTCGGCCTTCACATCGCCGTTCATTCCGCGCATGTAGAGCGTGGAGGACTGGGTGAGCGTCTGTGGGGCGGCACCGGTGTGGGTGATGACTTCGCCGTAGCCACGGAACTGGCCCCAGGTGCGGTTCTTGGGGTCGGTGAGTTCCTCGTCGTCGTGGTGCCAGGCCGCGCCGCCGAGGTACTCGTACGAGGTGGACTTGGTGGCGGCGCCGATCCCGGTTTTGTCGACCTCGGTGACTTGCTGGACGAGGTACTTGTGGAACCAGTCGAGGACCGGGTCGCTTGCTCCCTGCGGTGTCCAGTAGACCGGATAGCAGGACATGGTGTTGCTGTCCGGTGTCGCGGGCATGTGGGTGCCCTTGACGCACTCGGGATCCTTGTAGACGACGTTGATCTGGCCGCCGGACTCGGTGTTGATGGCGTTGATGCGCAGCCGGAAGATCGGCGGGATGTTGTCCACGGCTCCGACCCGGTTGGCCATCCGCTGGCCGAGGAAGGTGACCGTGGGGGTGGCCGCTGTGCCACCGTCGTTTCCGGTGTGGGTTACCGAAGCCAGCCACAGGGCGGGCTTGTTGGTGTCGCCGGAGGCCGGGAACTGGTGGGTGAGCGTGTAAGTGTCGGCGGTGGAGTAAGCGGTGCCGACCAGGACCTGGGTGGTGATGGTCGTGAGCCGCTTGGTGCTCCAGAACGACGGGGCGTGGTTCGAGCAGGTGCCGGTGGAGGGGCAGTTCTGGTCGAACGGGACGTCCGGCCAGTGCGCCGCGTTCGCCGTGGTCAGCAGGTTCGGGGCACAGGTGAAGTTCGCGTCCGGGACGCAGCGCTCTGCGGTTGTGAAGATGACCTGTGCTGCGGCCTTCTTGCCCGCGATGACGTCCGGCAGTCGCTGACCGTAGGTGATGGTGGTGAGGTAGCCGCCGCGTATGTACGGGGTCAGGGTGTTGGCCGTGCCCCTGGCGTAGTAGTTGGACTCCGTGTTGTACGCGTATGTGGTGACGTTCTGGTTGGTGTCGACGACGAAGTCGAGCGCCCAGCGCCATGCCTGCTGGCACCAGGAGGTGTCGAAGGTCGTCCCGTGGCAGGGTTCGCCAGCGTCGTTGCCGAAGACAGGTGCGGTCCAGGCCGAGTTGGTGGCGGGGGTGGTGGTGCTGCCGGGGGCGTGGTTGAGGCCGAAGTAGTACTGCACACCGTTGGTCGTGGTGATCCGCCAGTACTCGCCGTTCTGGGCTCCGTTCGCTGCCCCCGTGAGGTGCTCGACCCGCGAACCGTCGTCGCTGTTCTCCCGCCAGGTGCCGGTGGTGTCGTCCTTGACCAGCTTCACGGAGCGGCCGCCCAGCGACATGGTCATGCTCTCGCCCGACCAGCAGTTGTCGCCAACGGTGTTGGGCTGGCCGTCCTTGGAGCACGGTTTGTAGGAGCGTTCGATGAAGCCGGGGTCGTAGTCCCAGCCGTCACCGATCCAGGATGCCTGGTTGTTGGTGGCCGAGGTCCGGCCGTCGAGGCTCGCCGAGTCATAGGAGAGGGAGACGGCGGGCGCGGATCCACCCAGCGGCGACGGCACGCTGACGGGGTACGTCCAGTTGAAGTCGCCCGTTGACGTCCCCGCGCTCCAAGTCCCGGACGGGGCAAGGGCGGTGGCCGAGTAGGTGCCTCCGGCTCCGCCCGGGGCGGGTGCGGCTGCGAGGACCATGGGCTGCGCGCCGCCAGCAGAGAAGGCCTGCGGGGTGGCTGCGGCGCCGTTCAGTTGCGCCGCGGACGGCGAGGCCGTACCAGGGGGCGTTCCGGAGGTGGGGAGGGCAACGTCAGCGACCAGTCGGTGGTTCGCGTAGTCGTTGTGGAAGGGGATGGGCTTGGCGGTGCGGCACTGGGCTGCCTGCGGCGTGGTCAGGGCGCATGCCGGGAGCTGGACCAGTTGGAGCCGGGAGGTGTAGTCGCCCCCGTAGGCGTTGGCGAATCCGGAGTACTCCAGGCCGACCGAGACCTTGCCGTCCCCCTTGGTGGTGGCGTTGTTGGTCAGGGACACCAGGACGCCGTTGATGCCGGCTCGCTGCGCCTCGTCGCGTCCCGCGACCGTGACGGCGACCTTGTCCGGCGTCTGACCGGCTGCTGTCGTGGCCTGGTGCTGCTTGGTGAGAGACCCGGGACGGCCCAGCCAGACCGGGGTGCCGATGACGGAAGCGGGCCCGGGCTCCACGGAGGGAGCGGTCTTGGGTGAGAGCGACTGTGCGGATCCAGGGTTGCCCACGGCCGGGTTCGCCAGCGTGCGGGTGGCCGCGGGCCACACCACGGGAGCCTGTGCAGGCGCTGCCTGACTCGGTCCGTGCAGCGGCGAGCGCGACGGAGGTGCCGCTGATACACCGTCATGTCCGGTAACCGAGTGCTGTTTGTCGAGCGGCCGTGGCGACCACAGCTTCGGCAAATCGTGTCCCCGGGCGAAGACCGGAGCCCCTGAGAGCATCGTCAACGTCAGCGCCAGACAGGTCGTCAAAGCGACCGTATTGCGCCGTGCGCAGGCACGCCGGATCCAGCCAAAAATCAGCGAGAAACTCCCGCTTTTACTCTTCACTAAAGCCCCACCCCTGGAAACAAAATAGACGGGAAAGCTATCAGCGAGTCTCTAATGACTTACCCAAGCAGGAAGAAAGCATCAGAAAATAGTGAGCCACGAAACAGCAATGGATCGCGCACAATCGGGCACACAAGGCATCAGAACTCACAGAACAGGCACGATGTCTACACAGTTGAGCACTCTGCTATCAGCACAAGAGAGACATAAGTCCTTATGCCCGATAGTTGATCATAACGCCAATCGGAAAGCCCTCCGCATGGCCACCTCGCAGCTCCCACCGAGAACCCTTGAACCTGCATGCCGGATATGCTCCGGAAAGCTCGCAGAATCCGCGGCAGAAATCGATAATTCAGAGGCACGTCAGGAGCAGCATGAGGACACAGAGCCGATATAGACGCCGAGGCATGGCCTCCGTTTTGAGTGTGGCCCTCGGCGCCGCGTTCATCCCTCTCACCATCGGTACGGGCGTCGCGGTGGCGAACGTCGCGGCCGACTCAACTTCCGCTCAAGCCAGTGGGGTTGTTCCGGCTGATGCTCCGTCGTCTCCCGGCCAGGCGGAAGCAATCTCAGCTTCGGCCAAGGCCAAGTCCACGGGTTCCGTCGTCCCCGTGAGTGCGGCGACCACGTCGATGAGCACCCTGATGGCCAATCCGGACGGAAGCTTCACCCAGACCCAGAATCTTCAGCCCGTGCGGGTCAACAAGAGCGGCACTTGGACGCCGGTCAACGCCACTCTCCAGCGTGGCGCGGACGGGGCCATCGCCACCATCGCAACCCCCACCGCCTTGGTCTTCTCTCCTGGGGGCAGCGGCCCGCTCGCCACGATGACCGCTCCTGACGGCAAGGAACTCGCTCTCAGCTGGCCCGATCCGCTGCCCGCCCCCACTCTTTCCGGCGCAAGCGCGCTGTATGCCAATGTGCTTCCGGACGTCGACCTCCGCGTCACCGCACAGGACCAGGGCGGATTCACGCAGGTACTGGTAGTCAAGACCCCGGATGCGGCCCGCAACCCCAAGCTCGCCACCGTGCGCCTCGGCACAACGACGAACGGCCTCACGCTGACGAACGACAGCACCGGCGCCCTCGACGCCAAGGACAGCTCGGGGGCGACTGTCTTCTCCGCTCCCACCCCGGTCATGTGGGATTCGAGCACATCGACCGTTGCACCGGCCAAGTCTCGGTCACTGTTCATGAAGAGCCCGGCCGCAGACAGTGCCGCCGACGGGGCAGCCACCGGCCCGTCAGCCGGCGCCAAGCAGGCGGATCTGCGGGCGTCCGCAGGCCGGGACGGCATCACGCTGACACCGGACCAGAAGCTCCTGACCGCTTCCGACACGCACTTCCCCGTCTACATCGACCCGAACTGGATACCCCGCAACACGGGCAACACGGCTTGGGGTGGCATCTGGGAGGCTCACAAGGACGAGGCCTGGGACACCGCCAAGTGGGATGACCCCGGCGTCGGTTACCAGGGTTGGCAGGCGGACACAGGTATCGAGCGCGTCTTCTACAAGTTCGACACCTCCTTCTACTCCGGCAAGACCATCGGCTCCGCCACGCTGAACATGCTGGAGACCTACTCGGCATCGATCGGCTGTGATAAGTACGCCGTCAACGTCTACCGCGCCGATTCCTTCAACTCCGGCGTAACGTGGAACACCGCGCCGTCGACGCACGAACAGATCGGGAGCGCGTCCGTCACCGGTACCCGCAACAACGACTGCCCCGGCAATCAGCTGGCGGTCGCGGACATCACCTCCGCGGTCGCGAACGCCGGTAGCAGCCTGTCGGTGGGTGTCTTCGGCGCAGACGAATCGGACCGGGACAAGTTCAAGCGTTTCTCGACGAACCCGACCTTGACCGTTCAGTACAACTCCGTTCCTCGGGTTCCTAGTTCACCTGCCACTGTCCCGGCCGCGCAGTCACCGACGACTCCGGACTGCGGCGTGAACGCTCCCTTCGGCTGGGTCGGCTCGACCAACGTCGCCAGCGACGGTATCCACCTGCGGGCCAACATTTCGGATCCGGACGGCAACCAGCAGGTGCGCGGACAGTTCGCGCTGTGGGACTACGTGAGCGGCGCCGGGATCATCTCCACGGGGGACGCGAACTCAAGCACTCCTTGGGTCGGCAACAACACAACCGTCGACAAGGCCGTCGGTCCACTGGAGGACGCGCACACCTACGGCTGGAACGTACGCGCCGACGACGGCATCAACCATTCCGCCACCAGCGCCGGCTGCCACTTCCAGATCGACAGAACCCCACCGAGCCAGCCCACCGTCACCTCGACCGACTACCCCGCCGCAGGTTCTTCGACCGCCCCTACGCACGTCATGGGCGACGGATTCCAAGGCCAGTTCACCTTCACGGCAACCGACGCCACCAGCGGCGTCGACCACTTCGAGTACTCCTTCAACACCTCGCTTCCCGTCGGCGGCGCCAGCACCGTCACCGCCACCAACGGCTCGGCCAGCATCAAGCTCGCGCCCAGCCACTGGGGTACGAACTTCCTCGACGTCAGCGCTGTCGACAAGGCCGGCAACCACTCACAGTCGTACGAGTACGCCTTCTACGTCCCCGACAACCTCACCGCCCACGCTGCTCCGGGCGACTTGACGGGTGACGGTGTCCCCGACACCGCGATCGTCGACAAGGACGGTCAGATCCGCTTCTACACAGTAGGAACCGATCCTGCCCTCGGCGTCCCGGTCGCAACCTCACAGGCCCCTACGGCCGACAAGACCTGGAAGGGCGCGACCCTCGCCCACCGGGGCGCCATGCACGGCGCGGCAAATGTGGACGACCTGTTCGTCCTCAAGTCCGGCAAGCTGTACATCTATCTCAACCCCGGCCCGGGCAACTTCATCAAGGCACAAGCAACGGCAGTCACCCGGCCGTCGTGCAACGCCACCATCACTGACTGCTCCACCTACGCAACCGACTGGTCTCAGGCAAGCCAGATCATCGCCGCCGGAGACGTGGACGGCGACAGCGCCCACCACAACGACCTGATCACCGTCGAGGGCGACAGGCTCTGGCTGTTCCCCGGCAATGGCAGCGGGCGCCTCCTTTCCCCCATTCTGATCGGAGCGAGCGGCTGGAACGGTTTGACGGCCGTGGCACCCGGCGACGTCACGGGGGACGGCTTGCCAGACCTCTGGGCCCGCGACAAGGCCACAGGCGCCGTATACCTCTACGCCAACCGTGCAGGCGACCCCAAGGGACTTGGCGACACGGCTACGCGCAAGCAGATCAACAGCGGTCTCATGCCCCTCTCCTATCCGGCGCTCACCAGCGATGGTGACATCGACGGCGACGGGGTTCCGGACCTGCTCGCTGTCAGCTGGGACGGCCGCCTGACCGAATTCCCCGGACAGAAGGACTCCAGCGGCGCAGTATCCCTCGGCACCCCGGTCGACCTCAGCCAGCGCGGCTGGACGGCCACTGCACAGTCCATCGAGGGCTCGCCCTACCTTCCCTCCAGCCGGAGCGACTTCAACAGCGACGCCCGGCCGGACATCGCCGCCGAGTGGCCCGACGGCACCCTGCACCTCTACACCGGTGACTCAGGCGGACGACTCGCATCCGGCCCACAGATGTGGGACAAGACGTGGGGCGGCATGAAGCTCATGACCACCGGCGACTTCAACGGCGACGGCAACGCCGACCTGGTCGGCGAATGGCCCGACGGCACCCTCCACCTCTACCTCGGCAACGGACAGGGCGGGCTGGACGGCTCAAACGTCACGCAGCTCCCCGAAGGCACCACCTGGGGCACCGTCAAGCAACTGACCACCGGCGACTTCAACGGCGACGGCAAGACCGACCTGGTCGCCATCTGGGGCGACGGAACCCTGCACCTGTACACGAACAACGGTGCCGGAGGCCTCAACTCCGCCGTCCCCATGTGGCCCGACAACAGCTGGGGAGGAATGAAACTCCTCGCCGCAGGCGACTACAACGGCGACACATTCGCCGACATCCTCGCCGAGTGGCCCGACGGCACCCTCCACCTCTACTTCGGCAACGGACAAGGCGGACTGACCGCCGGCCCACAGATGATCGGCGGCAACACGTGGTCCTCCGTCCAACACCTCATAGCCGGTGACTTCTCCGGCGACGGCAAGACCGACGTCGCAGCCGTATGGGGCGACGGAACCCTCCACCTCTACCCCGGCGACGGAGCCGGCCACCTGAGCGACCCCGTCACCATGTGGCCGGACAGCACGTGGGGAGGAATGAAACTCGTCAGCTAGCCAGAGCACTCTCATTCCGGTGCCTTGGCCCCGCTGGGCGGGGCCAAGGCACCGGCGCGGCATCAGCCGCACTGCCGCGGCACCCGTAAGGAGGCCGCCCCTGCCGTTTCAGTGGACGTTAAGTCCGTTTCTGGTAGCGGCCTCGTCCGGGCTGGGTGAGGAAGCCTTGGCGAACGAGGCGGCCGAGACGACTGCGGGTGATGTTGACGGCAGCCTCGTGGGTAGGCATGCCGAGGAGTTCGTGCAGCTCGCGGGCTCGGAATGCCTGGTCGGGGTGCTGGTTGAAGGCGTTCACGATGGCCTGGTAGGCAGTGTTCATCTCGGATGGTTCGGGTTCGGCTCCAGCCGGTGCGAGTTCGGCTATGACCTTCTGGGTGGTGTCCAAGTCTGCGAGTCGCGCTTCGGTCTCGGCCAGGGTGGCGGTCAAGTGCTCGATCTGGTCGCGCAGTTCCCTGGCCCGGGCTGCGGTCTGGTCGTGCTGGGCCTGGAGGCAGGCCAGGAGCTTGNAGCCATGTTCGCGATGGAGGCCCAGTAGACGCGCGAGGCGGAGGTGTCGGGCCGGTGGTCGTACTCGCGGGCCAGGCGGCGGTGCAGCATCAATGCGCCGTTGACCTGCTCCACGATCCACCGCTTGGGTTGCGGGACGAACCCTTTGGCCTGATCTTCGGGGTTGCGGCGGACGACTTCGACGTCGATGTCCAACAGGGCGCCGTGGATGATGACTTGGTCCTTGAAGCCCTGGTCGACCAGGGCCTTCTCCAACCGCATCCCGCACCGCTCGGCCACCTGGTCGAGCAGGGCGGTGCCGGCGGTGTTGTCGTGAGCGGAGGCGGCCAGCACCACGACGCCGATGACCAGTCCCAGAACGTCGACGGCCAGCCCCCGCTTGCGCCCGGACACCTTCTTGTTCGCGTCCAGTCCCGTCGTGCCCTTCGGGACACCTGCAGCCGCGCGGACGGACTGGGTGTCGAGGATCACGAGGGACGGGTCCTCTAACCGGCGGGCCTTCTCCCGTACCTGGCAGCGCAGGAGTTCCTGGATCCGCTGGTCCAGCCCGTCCTGGCGCCACAGACCGAAGTAGTAGAACACCGCCGACCAGGTCGGGAAGTCGTGCGGCAGGAGGCGCCACTGGCAGCCCGTCCGGTTCTGATAGAAGATCGCGTTCACGACCTCCCGCAGGTCGCAGGCCCCGGGATCGCCGGTCGCCGACCGTGCCACCCGGTCCTGTTTCCAGGCCGTGATCATCGGCTCGATCAACGCCCACTGCTCGTCCGATAAGTCACTGAGGTACGGCTCTCTCTTCACGCCCCGCATCTCAACATGGACATGCCGAACAGGAAGCCCGGACGACGTTCAGTACCACGATCGAGCGATCACGAACCAAGGAAGATCGGACTTAACGCCCACTGAACCTCTTTCATCCTGTGTCGCAGGGGTGAAATGGGCTGGTCAGCGGGCGTGATGACGAGGCAGGGCCCCTCGTCGTTGGCGTGGTGATTCCACTCATCACACCGGCGACACGAGGGTCGCTGTTGGTTCCGTATCCTGCCACGATCGACGTGTCGCACGAGCTCGTCGAACACGTGGCCTGGCTTCTGTATGACCGCCGCCGAGAGATCAACTCCCGCTGGCGCAAGCTCGGTTGCTTCAAGCAAGCGCTGCTGGCTCTCGCGCATCTACGGAAGAATGAGACATTCGCGCAGGTCGGCGCGGGCTTCGGTGTCTCCGAGGCAACCGCTTGGCGCTACGTCGACGAGACCCTGGACGTGCTTGCCTCATGGGCACCCGGCCTGCACGAAGCACTCACCGGTCTCGGCGAAGGCGACCACGTCATCGTTGACGGCACACTCATTCCGACCGACCGCGTCCGGGCCGACGAGCCGTACTACTCCCAAAAACACAAGAAGCACGGCATGAACGTCCAGGTCATTGCCCGCCCGGACGGCACCCCGCTCTGGTTCTCACGGGCCACCCCCGGACGGACCCACGACCTGACCGCGGCCCGAGCCCACGGCATCATCCAAGCGTGCCTGACACGGCAGATCCTCGTACTCGCGGACAGGGCCTACCAGGGAGCCGGCGCCACCGTCCGCACCCCCTATTACCACCACCGCGAACAACCGCAGCACTACCAGGAGTTCAACCGTGATCACGCTCGGCTTCGGGCTCCTGGAGAACGTGCCTTCGCGCAGCTGAAGGCCTGGCGACTACTCCGGCGGGCCCGATGTTCCACCCGGCGTATCGGCACCATCGTCCAGGCCGTCCACGCTCTCATGACCTGCACATATTCAGGATGAAAGAGGTTCACTGTCAGCTGGTACGGCCCAAACTTGCCGAGCATCACTGGTGAAGAAAGTCTGGGCGTCCATCAACAGGCGTCGGCCCCCGAGAATCCTCGGGGGCTGACATTAGACTCTATCGAGTGCGCCTTCGCATCGAGACGTCAGGTGCGAACCACATTGCATCCAGGCTAGGCCAGGCGCACGAGGTCAGTCACCGATGAACCGAATATAGCCGGTCCTATGGATGGCCTGATTCGCACCATCGACCACTTTTTGAACGACAGGGGTTATTTCGCTCTCTGGTAGCGCTTTCAACTCCGCGACGAGTCGGGGCAGCTGAATGCAGTTGAACCAGGTTTCTCCATATCTGTTGACTCCATGACGCAAGCTATCTTCAGGCGCACGCTCACACATGCCCCTGAAGGAGTCTGATGAGTCGTCGGTGAAGGAGCTCATGGCGTCACGGCGGAGATCCAAGACGTAGATTCCTAGGCCCATTTCGCCCTCTCTTTCTGTCTACACGGGATACATCGTCACCACATCAGCAGCCGTATTGATTACCACGGTGCACGTGCTGGCCGACCCTCCCTTGTTTGGCCCCGTCACAGAAGACGTCCCCACGTTCTCACATGGGAATGTCTTCTCGAAGTATCCTCCGCTGTTCCGGGTGAAGGGAGCCGGGTCTTTGAGCCCTTGGTCGAGCAGTTTATGCAGCTCACTGTCTGTCATGTTTCGACGGAAGAGACCCTTTGAGGGGTCCACTCGGCCTCCTCCGGGGAAGTGGACGTCCCGGAGGTCGCTGATCGAGCGAGCGTCGAGTCCAGGCACACCCTTCACCTGCGGGGGCAGCTTATATGTGCAGTAGTCGTCCCAGCCGCCCGAGGCGGACATAGCGACCACAGAAGCCTTCGGTGCAGCCTTTGGCTTCGTTGTGCAATCGGGAAGCCTGTCGCCCTTTTTGAGCCTTCCCAGTAGCTCCCGGTATTTCTGGAGAACTCTTTTGGCCTGGTCTGACTCTTCGAAGAACTTAGTGATTCCCGCGACAACCCTGCCGATGGCAGCCGAGACCCTGGGCAGCTTGCCGACAACGAGGACGATGGTGACAACATCAACGACTGACCATAGACAGCTCATCACGTCGTGCTTGGACACGCACTTCTTGATGTCGTTGACCCCGATGACTTCAAGGAGGACGTCCGCGCCGTTTTCCTTGATCCAGTCGATGATGTCCTTGTTAGCAAGAGCCCAGACCGTGCGCCATTCGTCGACGCACTGCTGACCGCACTCCTGGCGAAGCAGTTCCTCTTCTTGAGCCGTCAGGTCGAAACCGATATCAGAAGAGCCGTTGTCGATGGCTGACGCGCGTTCAGCTTCGACCCGCTTTCGTGCTTCCTCTTCCGAGCGGGTGGCGGAGGCGTCCGCTTCCTTGGCCGCACCGTCAGCGTTGCTGGAAGCCGTCTCGGCTGCGGTGGCGTCCTTCTCCGCCTGCGTAGCGGTGGCGTCGGCGCTCTTGGCGTCGGTCTCAGCGTCGCTGGCGGCCTTGTTGGCGCTGGCTGCGTCCTTCTCCGCATCCGTCGCGTCGCGGTCGGCCTGGCTAGCAGCGGCAGTGGCGTCGTTTGCCGCGAACGTCGAGTACATGGCGTCAGTGCCAGCGTCTGCCAGGTACTTCTGAGCATTGGCATCGGACTTTTTCGCAGCCCTCGCCGCGGTGTCTGCCTCAGCCGCTGAGACGCGGGCGGCTGCCGCAGAGGCTAGAGCGCGTCGGGCGTCAGCGGCTGCGTCGGCTGCTGCTTGGGCTGCGATCTTCGCATCGCCCGCGGCCCTATCGGCAAGCTTCTGTGCGTCGTCCGCGGCTTTCGCGGCCTCCTTGCCCTTCGCTTCGGCTGCGGATGCCTGCTGCTCGGCGAGGGGTTTGGATATCTGTCCCACCAAGGTAGCGAAGGCGGCTGAAGCGTCCGCTTCGCGGTAGGGAGAGCCGAGTGCGACGGCCTCGTCGGCTGCCTTCGTGACCGTTATCGCGGCGTCTCTAGCGCCTTGGGCAGCTTGACCGGCGGCGTAGGCGAAGCCGGCGGTCTTCGCGGACCAGGCAGCGGTCTTGGCTGACTCGTCTTTGGCTCCCTGTGCTTCTGTCTGCGCCTTCAGTGCGGCAGCTTGTGCCTTCTTCGCCTCGGCATCGGCTCTATCGGCGTTTGCCTTTGCAGCGGCTGCGGCGTCGATGGCGACGGCGGCTGCGGCGTGGGCCGTCGCTGCTGCCGCGCTGGTGGTCCGGAATGCAGCCCAGGCCGCATCAGCTGCCGCGTTGGCCCGTGATGCTGCCGCCTGAGCGCGAGTTGCTGCAGCACGCGCGTTCACGGCGGCGGTACTCGCATCGTTGGCCGCGCTGCGAGCCCGCGTGGCCGCGGCGCCTGCTTCGTTTGCCGCGGTGCGCGCCTCGGTGGCCGCAGTACGGGCTTCAGCAGCGGCTGGCTTGCCTTCAGCTGCCGCCGCTGCCGCTTCGAGGGCCTTGGCGCGGGATTCCTGGGCGTTGTGATCGCGCTCGGCGGCGGCAGCCTTGTCTCGGGCCAGGAATGCTCGGGTCTCAGCGATCTCCGCTTTCTGGCGTTCGCTGGCTGCGGTTGTGCCGGCGGCTTCGGCGAAGGTGCGTTGGCGTCCTGCGGCGTCGCGTTCGGTCTGGGCGCGCTGCTCGGCTGCTGCAGCCTTTCCGCGCTCGCTGGCCGCGGTGTCGCGTTCGCGTTCGGCGTTGGCCTTCTCGGTCTCGGCGATGCCTCGTTGCTTCTTGGCTTCGGCAGCACCTGCCTGTGCGGTCTTCTCTGCCGTCTCGGCGGTGGCCTGGGCGTTCTTCGCGGTGGTCGCGTTGGCTGCGGCGTCCTTGGCGAGTTTGTCCGCGGAGTCGGCCGCTGCCTTGGCCTGGCCGCGGGCTTCGAGGGCGGCAGCCTTGCGGAACTCGGTGTTCATGGCGTGCGACTGCGTCTGGGCCAGGGCGTAGAGGGCCTGGCTGTCGGCCATGTTGGCCAGGGTGGCCTTGGACGCGGTCAGGATGGTCTTGGCGGCTGCCTGGGTGGCGGCGTAGGACGCCTTGGCGATCTGTACCGATGTCTGGGCGTACATGAGACCGCGGCCGCGCGGCACGTTGTTCTGGTCCGCGATGGTCCAGGCCGCCGACTGGGCGGCGGTGGCCTGGTCGGAGGCGGTCTTGGCGCGGGCGACGGCGGCGTCGGCGTCCTTGACCAGCCGGGCGGTGGTGTCGCGCGCGGTGACGAGCCGGCGGGTGGCGTTCTTCTGCTCGGTCAGGCTCGGCTTGTCGGTGGCGTCGGGGTGATCGCGCCACCACTGCTGCCAGAACAGGATCTGGTCGGCCTGCCAGGACTGCCGGATCGCCTCGACCATCAGGTCGGCCGTGGTGCGGGCCTCTTTGGAGGCGCCGGCCTCGGCGGTGACGATCTGCTGGCGCTGGGTGGTTTGGGAGGCGTATTCGGCCTCCCATTCCGTGTAGGCCTGGACGGTCGGGCCGGTCAGGACCCGGTAGTGATCGATGGGATTGCGGCTGTCACAAGCGGCCCACGCCATCTTGAGGGCCTCGACCTCGGTGCGAAACCCCAGCGAGTCCGGCTCGGGCGCCTTGGTCGGGAAGCCGCCGAACCGCAGAAACGTGGCGATGTCGTTGGCCGAGTTCGCCTTGCCGTCCGCGACGCCCAGACCGCCGACGTCGCCTCTGCCGGCCCAGTCCTTGTACTGCTTGGCCCAGGCATCGGCCCCGGTGTCGAAGGCGTCGTAGACCTCTTTCGCCTTCGCGACCGATTCCGTGCCAGGGTGCGGGGTCGGGTCGGTCCAGACGTCACCGGGTATCTGCTTGCGCCCCTCCATCGTGAAGGCCACGATGTCCCCGCCGATGAGGGGGGCGTGCCAGGGGCGGCCGCCGCTGTAGTTGGCGCTGGCGTAGGGCTTGTTGTCGATGTCCAACTGGTCCTGGCGGCGGTGGAACTCGGTGCCATAGGCGTCGACCGCGTCCAGGTCCTTCTTGGAGGCGTCGCTGTACTCCTTGCTGGGGTAGCCGCCGGGGCCGTGCAGGGCGGCTGAGATTCCACTGTCGGGTCCGGCAAGGGTCGTGTTGGCGAAGGCCTTGAGTTCCGGTCCGCCGTAATGGACGGCCAGCCCCAGAACGCACCGGTCCGTGCGGGCCTGTTCCCCGAGGCTGATGCGGAGTGTCCGCTTGTACGGGTCGGCCGGGTTGTCACCGGGTTCATCGGCCTGGGCCGGCATCGCGCCCAATACACCGGCCAGGACGGCGGCGGCCGTTGCCAGGGCGGTGCCGCTCATTCCTCGTGCCAGGGCGGCACGTTTGCTGCGCCGTGTTCCGAACAGAGTTCTTCGTTGCACTGTCGGGTCTCCTCGCTGTGGCGGATGGCCGACGAGGAGAAGAGCAGGACAATTCCAGCCGTCAGGGCATGCCAAAGAAGATGCGGCAGAGGATGGTTGTTGCCATGACGGAATTGCGGCGTGCGGGCCTTCCCCCCGAAGGCCCGCTGATCCTTACATGGTCCACACCTTCAGGGAAGAGCAAAGGGAACGTAAGTTCGAAACCGTGTGGGTAATGGCCGGAAAACGCCGGACTAACCCGCGTGCCTGAGGAGCGAACCGACAAGGAGTCCCGGTGAACTACCGTGCCAGCCCGCCGCGTTGTGGGGCTCCGGCGACCGAGGAGCCCCACAACGATGGTGGCTAATAAAGGGCCTTGAAGGTGTTCCAGCCGCCACCCAGGGTGACCCGGGCCTTGAAATTGCCCAGGCCGTCGGCGTCGTAGCGCCAGGCGGTCCCAGCGGAGTCGACGCCGATCAGGTCGGTACGTCCGTCGCCATTGAGGTCACCGGGCGCGGCGAGCATGCTGAACGTGTTCCAGCCGGGGCCGATGTCGACGCGGTCACCGAAGCCGCCCCGGCCGTTGCCCGGATACAGGAACAGGTGCCCGCTGCTGCCGTCGCGGGCGAGCAGGTCGGGCAAGCCGTCACCGGTGACGTCGCCGGCACCGATCAGGGCAGTGAAGGCGTTCCAGCCGCCCCCCAGGTCGGTGCGGTTACCGAAGCCGTGGCTGCCGTTGCCGGGGTACAGGTAGAGACGGCCGCCGGTGTCGCGGGCCAGCAGGTCGCCGTTACCGTCATTGTTGACGTCCCCGATGCCCGCGAAGGCGTTCATGGTGTTCCAGCCGCCACCGACATCGTCCCCGTCGACCAGCAGGTGCCCATCCGCGCGCACCATCGTCATCGACGACCAGCGGGAGGCGTTGTTCAGCGACGACGCGGACGACAGCTTCTCCAGCGGGATTGAGGACATGTCGCCGTCGATGGGCAGCGGGGAGGCGAACTGGCCGTCCCCTTGCGGCAGGTAGTAGCTGAGGGTGCCGGCCGCGTCCCGGCCGATCAGTTCGTTCTTGCCGAAGACCGGGTTGCCCCCGGCGTTGCCCAGAGTGGTTCCCTGCCAGCCAGTACCCAGCTGGACGCGCGCGCCGAGGCCGCCCTTGCCGTCGGTGGGGTAGAGCCACAGAGAACCGGCAATGTCGCGGGCCAGCAGGTCGACGTGGCCCGTGCTGTCGTCCACCGCCAGGATCTGGTTGTAACCGCCCCAGCCCGTCGCCATCTTGACAGGCTGTTTCAGGGGCGATGCCGCCTGCCCGGTTCCGGCATAGAGCCACAGGTCGCCGCCGGGCGTGCGGGCCACGATGTCGCCGTACCCGTCGCCGTTGAGATCCCCTGCGCCCACCAGCTGGTCGAAGGCGTTCCAACTGCGGCCGACCTGCGTCCTGGGCAGGTAAGGGAGCTCCGTGTTGCCGGTCCCGAGAAACAGGTACAGCTCCCCGGACGGCCCCCGGGCCATCAGGTCGTTGCGGCCGTCACCGTTCATGTCGCCGGGCACGAAGACCTTGTTGTAGATGTTCCAGCCCCCTTCCGACCACCCCTTTGCTCCCCACTTGCTGGGTGTGAGGGTGAGGGTCCCCGAGGCAGAGAGCGTGAGGAGCTCGGGAGCACCGTCGCCGTCGATGTCACCGGGTTCGATCAGGTCCTTGAACGCGGTCTTGTCACTCGTGTAGAGCGCTGTCTTGTCGTCCTTCCAGCCCTTGACGTACAGGCTGTCGTCCAACGTCCGCACCAGCACATCGCTGACGCCGTCCTTGTCGACGTCGAACCGCGGCGTGACCGTGCCGGCAGCCGCCGCGGCTGAGGCCCGGCCCGAAGACGCCACCTGCGGCAGACGGCCCGCCGGCAGCTTCGCCGAGGGCGGGACCGACTTGGGAATGGCCGGCTTGACCGGTGCCCTGTCCGGCAGCCCGGCATCGGCCCACGCCAGCCCCGCAGACAACCCCCCGGCCACGACGGCCACAGCAGCGTATGAAGCAAGACGCTGGAATCTCCCAGCATTTACGGATGGCAAAGTTCCCCCCACGGGAATTGAGGTTTCGAGTCCAGGCCGGGTTGACCGCCGCATCGCCCCCAGCACAGCGCGATTTGCTGCGCAGCATCTCCTCGGCGCGGACCGAGAGAGTCCGATTACAAGGAGCAGTGCAAGATCCCCCCGGATGTTCGCGAAGCCTACATACGATCTCGCAGGACCTGAAGCACCATCTGCACGACGCCCCTCCGCAACCAGGCAGCGGAGAGGCACTCTTTTGCAGATCGAGATGGGTTGACCCAGAACATGGGACCGGACTGCCAGGTACTTAAGCTGCTGCCCGGGACCACCAGGGTTTCCAACCTGGTTCCTGTGACGCGACTTTGAGGTTGCAGCTCCGAATCACTGACAGCCACCGCGGCGTCGACGACGCAACATCTCTTTTCACAACATCCTCGGGCCGCCCGTTCCGAGGCGGCTTGAGGATGTTGCGGTCAGGTGTCGTCGCCGAAGCCGCAGGTGTCGGGGTGGTCGGGGTCGTGGGCAATAGTGCCGGGGATAGGACCGTCGCAGCGCAGACTGGGCCGGCGACGAGGTAGGTACCGAGGTTGGCGCGGCCGCGGATCTCCTCGACCGGCACCGTTCCTCCGCATTCGAGGCAGAGGCCGAGGCGTTCGAGCGCTTCGTCCTCGCAGCTCGGCATCTGTCGCACTCGCGGCGGCGGGCCAAGCCCTGCCCTGGGGCAACATTCGCTCGGGCAAAAGCCACGCAAGGTGACTGGCAGGTTCACGCCATTTTCATTGTGCGGCACTCCGCCGTCATTTGTTTGGCCAGGGGCTATGCAACCCATCGTCGCAGTCTTAACAATCGCTTTCAGACAACCCGCCAGTCACAGGTTCCTCCATGGTCCCATCAGTCATAGGTTCCCTGGGTTACACCGTTCACAACTTCATCACGGGGGATCCGAAGTGCGCACACGCACACAGAGATTCGTTGTAACGGCCCTGACGCTAGCTCTGATCGCCGTCGCTGGCGTAACTCCGACGTGGGCGCTTCCGGGAAGAGTCGCCACCCTAACTGCGCCCTCAGTGGCACAGCCGAGGACAGCGGCTGGTCTTCCGAAACCGCCGAGGGCGATGACCCTTGCTGAACGACGCAGTCAAGTAGCAGGCCACCAGGGCCTGGTGTCGCCCATGCGCGGCTACGTCCAGCCGAGGCCGGTCAAGCCAGGACTGATTGCGCAACCCCGCCCTGTCCCTCATGCGGACAAGGGAGCCAAGGGGCCGGCTGCGCAACTGGCGAGCGGGGGCGGCACCCTGGCACCGCAGACTCCTACCGCGACGCCCGACCCGGCGTGGGTGTCGGCATACGCGACGGCCTATCCGGGATACATGTCGATCGGGGGGAACCTTCAGTTCGGCTCCGGAACGGCGGCCTCGTACTCCGGTATGTGGCTGTACGTCATCGACTCCGCGGGCAACTTCGTTGTCCAGCAGGAGATCAAGCGGGCCACCAGTGACCCGACGGGGAAATACCTGGAGACGGGCGCCTGGTGCTACGGCTGGTGGCCGGCCAACTCCTACCCGGCCAACCAGTGCTTTTGGTGGACGTCGAACAAGCCCGGCGGCGCGCTGCAGGACGGCAAGAAGTATTACGCGTGGATCTTCCTGGAAGGCAGCGACGGCACCAACAGTCCGAACGGCACTACCTCGCCGTACGTGACCGCTTTCTACACCCCGGACATCCCGGGAGTGGAAGCCGGCATCTGCACGTGCTACGCGCAGTCGCACCGTGCGGACCCCGTGAACACCGCAACAGGCACGTACTTTGAGAAGGCCACCGACGCACGTCTGGTCGGTGCGGGCAAGCCGCTGTCACTCGAGCGCTATTACCGCTCGGACTCGACAGCCGTGGGTCTCACGGGGCGGGGCTGGACGACTCCGTTCGACTCCAAACTGACGCTCGGCTCGAATACCGCCACGCTGCTCACCGCGGACGGTTCGCAGATCGTCTTCGCGAAGCAGAGCGACGGCACGTACGCGGCGCCGCCGGGCACATTCCTGAAGCTGGCTGCGTCCGGGGACACCTACACCGTCACCGACCAGGACCATGCGGCGAGCGTCTTCGCCAGCGACGGGCAGTTGAAGGCGCTGAATGATGCCAGTGGTCACGGTCTGACTGTGTCGTATGTATCGGGGCGCCTGTCCTCGGTAACCGATGCCGCAGGACGCTCTACCGGCTTCACGGTGGGTTCGGACGGGCTGCTCAGCAAGGTCACGCTGCCGGATGGCACGACGGTCGGATATGGGTACGCCTCCGGGCTGCTGACCTCTGCGACGGACCCGGCGGGCAAGACCACGTCGTACGGGTACGACGCGGCGCAACGGCTCACCACGGTCGCCGACCCGACCGGCGGAAAGATCGTCAACAGCTACGACGCCAATGGCCGGGTGAACAGCCAGACCGATGCGAACGGCAAGACGACCGCCTTCTCCTGGGACGGCGTCCGTACCTCGAACACGACCAGCGCCGATGGCGGGGTGTGGTCGGACGTCTACGCCGGCAACGTGCTGCTGCAGAGCATCGACCCTTACGGCAATCAGGTCTCCTACGACTACGACCGGTCGCTGCACCCGGTGGACATCACCGATCAGCGCGGTAACACCACGACGATGACCTACGACAGCGCGGGGAACATGCTCACCCGCATGGCGCCGTCATCCGTGGGCATCAGCGAGAGCTGGACGTACGACCCGGCCGGCAATGTCACCACCCACACCGACAGCCGCGGCAACACCAGCGCATACACCTACAACTCCGCCAACCAGGCCGCCACTGCAACCGACCCGGCGGGCGGAAAGGTGAGTTACACCTACACCTCACTCGGTGCGCTCGATTCGGTCACCACGCCGCGAGGCGAGAAGACGACATACCAGTACGACGCGGCCGGCAACCGGACATCGGTCACCACGCCGGCGGGTGAGAAGACGACCTTCACCTATGACAGCACTGGGCACGTTCTGTCCAAGACCGATCCGCGCGGGAACCTCTCCGGTGCCGACTCGGGGGCCTACACCACGACCTATGTCTACGACGCGCGCGGACTGCTGTCGTCAGTGACCGACCCGCTGAGGCATGTGACCAGTTACGACTATGACGACGCCGGGCTGCTCACCTCCGTCAAGAACGCTGCCGGCCAGACCACTTCATTCACCTACGATCCTGCCGGGAACGTCCTGACCACTACGGATCCTGCAGGCAAGGTCGTCACCCGCACCTACGACGCGGCGGGCAACCTCACCTCGGTCACCGATCCGCTCGGCAATGCCACAACGAATACCTACGACAAGAACAGGCATCTGCTCAACACGGTCTCACCGCGTGGCAACGCCGCAGGTGCCAACAAGGCTGCCTACACCACCAGTTATGCCTACGACGCCAGCGGCAATCAGACGCAGGTCACCGATCCGACCGGAGCGGTGACCAAGACCGCCTTCGACGCCCTGAACCGCGTCGTGTCAGTAACCGATCCGCTCGGCCGCGTCACGAAGACCACTTACAACGGCAACGACAACGTCGCCACCACCACCGACCCGCTCGGCAAGGTGACGACATACACCTACGACGCGGTCAACCGGCAGACATCGGTAAGGGACCCGCTAGGCAAGGTGACGTCGTACGGATACGACACGGACGGCAACCGCACCAGCCAGACGTCACCGCTCGGATTCGTCACCTCCTGGACATTCGACGCCGACCGACGACTGCGAACCGAGGTCGACCCCCGCGGCAACGCAGCCGGCACAGATCCCGCCGAATACACCACGACGTACGGCTACGACGCGGTCGGCAACCGGACC
Source organism: Streptomyces mauvecolor (assembly GCF_039532965.1). Classification (NCBI taxonomy): domain Bacteria; kingdom Bacillati; phylum Actinomycetota; class Actinomycetes; order Kitasatosporales; family Streptomycetaceae; genus Streptomyces; species Streptomyces mauvecolor. The sequence goes on from NZ_BAAASQ010000039.1 coordinate 33,146, forward strand.
GAGGTCACCGATCCGCTCGGCAAGAAGACGATCACCGCCTACGACGCAGCCAACCACGCCACGTCGGTAACCGATCCGCTGGGCCGGGTCACGAAAACCGCCTATGACGAATTGGGGAGGATCTCGAAGGCGACCGGGGCGGACGGGGCCGCGACCACCTACTCCTACAACGCCGTCGGCACCCTGGCGACCCGCAAGGACCCCAACGGGCACACCACGACATACGACTACGACGACGCCGGGCGCCAGACGAGCATTACTGACCCGCTGGGCCGCAAGAGCTCATTCGGGTACGACGCGGACGGCAACACCACCACCGTGACCAATGCCCGCGGCGTCATCGCCACGACCGCCTTCGACGCGCGGAACCTGCCGTCGGGGACGACCTACAGCGACAACACCCCAGCTCTCGGCTTCAGCTACGACGCGGCCCGGCAGCGCAAGACGGTCACCGACCGGACCGGTACACGGACGTTCGGGTACGACCTGGGTGGTCACCTCACGTCGGTGACCCCGTCGGCGGGCAAGGGGGCCTTCGCCTACACCTATGACGACGACGGGCGGATGACCTCCCGCGCCCAGGATTACACCGCCGGCGCCGCGCTGGACTGGTCAGGCACCGTCCAGACGGTCTCGGCGGATCTGAACAGGGACGGGATCACCGATGTGGTCCGTACCGACGGAAGTGACGGCATTCGCAGCTTCCTCGGCCGCCAGGACGGCACGTTCACCACGGGCAGCGCACTGACCGGCACCGGGACCGGCTTCCAGCAAGTGCTGCCGGTCGACTTCAACGCCGACGGCAAGACCGACCTGCTGGCCATCGACAAGTCCACCGGCCACCTCTACCGCTACAACGGCGACGGGTCCGGCAACTTCGCCGCACCTGCCGACCTCGGAGGCGGCTGGGGCGCGATGACCCTCACTGCCGGTGATTTCAACGGCGACGGCAAAACCGACTTCCTCGCCATCGACGCGTCCGCCAACCACATGTACTTCTACCCCGGCCAGGGGGACGGCACCTTAGGCACCCGCACCGACCTCGGCGTCGGCTGGGCCACCTACCGGCTGGTCGCTCTGGACTTCAACGGCGACGGCAAGCTCGATGTCCTGGCCATCAACTCCGCCGACGGACACCTCTACTCCTACCCCGGCAGAGGCGACGGCACCCTCGGCACCCGCACCGATCTCGGCGCCGGCTGGGGCAGCATGTATCTCACCTCCGGCGACTTCAACGGTGACGGTAAGACCGACTTCCTCGCCCGCAACACTGCCAGCAACCAACTCCGCTTCTACCCGGCCAACGGCGCGGGAGGCTTCGGCACCTACATCCTCCAGGCCGACGACTGGAGCTCCTACGGCCAGCCGCAGAAGGGCACTTACGACGCCGGCACCACCCAGGACATCGTCGCAGCCGACACCTCGGGCCATCTGCGCCTGTGGCGCGGCGACGGCGCGGGCCACCTCGGCGGCGCCGCCATCGCCACCGCTCCGGCCTCGGGGCAGAAGACGACGTACGGCTACGACGACGACTCCCGCCAGACCTCCCAGGACAGCCCGGCCGGAAGCCTCGCCTATGCCTACGACCCGGCCGGCAACTTCACATCGACCGCCCTGCCCGCCGCGAACGGGTACACGGAGAAACGGTCCTACGACCGCGCCGGGCGCCTCACCTCCATCGGCAGCATCAAAGGCAGCACCACCCTGGCGAACCGGCAGCTCACCCTCGACGACGCCGGCCAGCCCACCCGCGTAGACACCACCCGGCTCGGCAAACCCACCTCGTACGACTACTACACCTACGACAGCACCGGCCGGCTCCTGACCGACTGCAACTCCGCCACCGCGGCCGCCCAGTGCCCCGACACCACAGCCGGCACCACCTACACCTATGACGGTGTCGGCAACCGCCTCACCGCGACCACGGGCGGCACCAACACCGCATACACCTACGATGCGGCCGATCAGCTGGCCACGACCACTACCGGCACCACCACCCGCAACTACAGCTATGACAGGGACGGCAACCAGACCGGCGACGGCACCAACACCTTCGCCTACGACGCCACCAACCACCTCGTCTCACTCACCACGCCCAACGCGACGTACGCCTATGGCTACGACGCCGGCGGCAACCGCACCACCGCATCCAAGACCGGCAGCGGCCCGCAGCGCACCACCGTGTGGGATCCCAACAACGACCTCCCGCAAGCAGCCGCCGACTACAACAGCAACGGCACCCTGACAGCCACCTACCAGTACAACCCGCTGGACCAGATCCAGTCCCAGACCGCCCCCCAGCGGCGCGGCGTACTTCCATCACCACGATCAGCTCGGCTCGGTCACCGGCCTCACCGACGCGGCCGGCAACGCTCAGTCGAGCTGGACCTACACCGCCTACGGCCAACTCACCCAGACCGACACCACCACTAATCCGCCCGCCAACCCCTTCACTTACACCGGCCAGTACACCGAACCCACCACCCCGACTGCGGGCTACAACCTCCGCGCGCGGAACTACGACCCCACGACCGGCCGCTTCACCACCACCGACCCCATCCAGCTGCGCCAAGCCGAGCCCTACACCTCCGCCTATGCCTATACCGGTGACCGGCCGACCTACGCCGTCGACCCCTCGGGCCAGAGCTGGTGGGATCCCATCAGCGGACCTCTCAAAGATTTCGCCACCGGATTGAAGCAGGGCTTCGCACTGCCCTTCACCCTCATTGGCGACCTCGCCGACGCCGTCTCCGGCCGCAACGGAGGCGCGGGAGCCTTCCTCGACAAATACTTCCCCATCCGCCCCGCTTACCAGCTCTACCGAGCCTCCTTCATGTTCTTCGAGCAGGGATGCAAGGAACTCTCCGACCTCTACTCCAAGGCAGGCGACCAACTCGCCCAGCAGATCCTCCTCGTCGGCCTCGGCGGTCTGTCCGGATGGATGCGCGGCGCCACCGGAGCGGCAGGCATCGCAGACGAAGAAGCCGGAGCAGCTGCCGCTGCCAGTGTGGACAGCGCCGCCGCCGGCATGGCCGATACCAGTAGGCCGGTGGCGCTCCTCGGGCGTGTCGACGACATCGACGACTACATCGCCGCAAACCCTGCAGAAAAGCTCGACCGCCTCAGCGTCCAAGGCAATATGGCTAAAGGTAAGAAAGGCGTCGGAAGCTGGAACTGGACCCGCAACAAGCGCTACATCGACGACGCTCTCGCCAACGGGGAACTACGCCTGGTGACCAACCCCGACGACCTGAGCTGGCGGTGGGAGGCTGGGGCAGCTGGGAACGGATTCCAACGAGAGCTGAAGTACCTTCAGGACAAGGGGTACACGTGGCTGCCCGTCCACAACTACTGGCTCGTCGTGCGAGCCAGACCCTGACCAACACAGAACGGAGGCAGCGGTGGCAAAAACAGGCAAAGGCAGCGTCCCCGATGAGTTCGAACCAGCAGCCCGCAGCACGTTCGCATTTTTGACGGACGAGCTCGGCTTCGACAGACCCCTGCTGTCGGTGGACGTCCAGCGCACCCTGACCTACACCCGCGGGCAGCAGAAGATCCAGGTGCGTTACAACCTCTGGGCAAACAGCCTGATCACCTACGTAACCAGCGTCTGGGAAGGAACCCAATACCGGACATCACTAGCAGATCTGGTGGTCGCAGCGGGGCTGGGGCATCGCAGTACTCTGACCGTTTCCGCGAACAATCTCCGCATCATGGGTAAATCGCTAGAGTCGCAGGCGCACTACCTGCGCCTACTGGCGCCAGTACTCCAAGAGCCGGCGGAAGCCGCTGAACTCATGCGCAGGGCCGATGCCAGACAGTGGCCTGCGTGAGACTGTTTCAGACAGCGGTCCGCCTGGCCGCGGGCGGAAGCTGATAATCGCGTAGAGGCGGAACCAGATCCCCTTCGTCCGGACCGCAAAGCTTGGTGATGACCCAGGTCAGCACCAAGCACGGGCCCATGGCCCACAGTTAAGGGACGGTCTCGGCCGGGTACTCTGCCTGGCGACAGTCGCCGTTCTGCCCGGCCGCGTCGAGAATGGGATACATGGTTCGCTCAGAGCGCCAGCCCCGTCCGGCATCCAGTTCACACGCCCAGACCTGTGTGGGCGGCAAGTCGGCGCACTCGGAAGAGTTCGACAGAGCCAGGACCTCGGCTCGTTCAGCCTGCGAGAGCATCGCCGAGGCGGGCGACGGCGCGCGGCTCCTTTTCCTTGACCGCGGCCGGGTCCAACCGCCGGTAGCGCGTCGCCCTCGAACGGCCGCCATCGGCACGCGGCCGTGATCCCAAGCTCTGTCGAGGCACCGGTGAACGCTTCATTGACGCCTCGGCAGCGTGTCAGCGCTCTCTCAGAGAGCAGCTCCAAGAGCCCGCTGGCTCTTCCCATGACCTCCAGTGCCGCGTGGCGCCGGGCCAGTTCCTTCGAGACTGCCAGAAAGCGGCGTTGTCAGTGGCGGGTGCCAGACTGCAGGCATGACTGACACCGCGAAGGGTCCCGCCAGCTATTTTCCGTCGATCGAGAAGAAGTACGGCCGCTCGATAGCCGAGTGGAAGGACCTCATCCGTACCTCGCCGTTGACCAAGCACATGGAGCTGGTCGCCTGGCTCAAGAGCGAACACGGCCTGGGGCACGGCCACGCCAACGCCCTCGTCGCCCACACTCTCGCGGAGGCCAGCTCCGTATGTGGCGAAGGTAGATGACGGCGCTGAGAGCGGTTGGCTGGTCCGCCAAGGCGCGCATGCCGGATGAGCGGCGGCGAGCCGCGTCCCTGCCGCTTAGGCCGCTGGAAGATCAGCGCGTTGTAGAAGAGGTGGTCACAATGACCACCAGCCTTGGGCGCCACGTTCGCGAGCCCAGTACAGGGGCGTGGCTTGACTTCGCGGGCTTGGCGCGGAACCGCGTTGCGTTTGCAACGTCCGTTCGATAGAAATTGACCTGCCCGGTGGGGCGTATGAGGCGCAGGGGGCAGTACGTGGAAGCCCGGAGCCCGCTGGAGATGACGATGACGGGGGTGTGTGCGTGAAGTTCGACATGGGGTCCACGACGCTGTCCGATCTGGGGAAGAGCACCGAGGGTTCGAGTGGTGATCTGGGGGCGTTGATCCGGCAGTTGATTGCTGCGGCGGATCCGTTGGAGGGGAAGTTCAACGGGGCGGGGAAGGCCGCGTTCGACTCGTTCAAGAACCATGCGGACGAGATCACGAATGATCTGAACGGGTCGCTGCAGGACATTCTGGGTGGTCAGTCCGGGATGGACACGGCGTTCGGTACGGGTGATCACGAGCAGGAGTCCAACGCCCACCAGAACATGTCGGCGGCCAATTTCGACGCGGCCCGCTTCGGCGGACGCCACTAAGCACGGGGGAGAGACAGACATGGGTCAGAATCTGGACCGGCTCAGCTACGACACCGGCGCCTCCACCAAGGTCCAGGGCGGGCTCGCCGGGATCGTCGGGCACCTGGAGCGTGTCCTGAACGACCGCGACCGCGCCGTGAAGGCCGCCATGGCCGAGTTCACCGCCGACGGCGTCTCCGACGAGTACCACGGCAAGGAGCTGCGCTGGAACAAGGCGGCGAATGAGGTCCGCGAGATCATCCGCCTGGTGCGCGGCACGCTGGAGTTGAACGACGGCACCGCCCAGTCCACGCTGTCCAAGGCGAAGGCCGCCGTCGACGCCATCGGCTGACCACAGCACAGCAGTAGTTGATTCACGGGGATGCAGGGAACGGGGATTTGGTATGTCAGGGTGGGACGTCTCGCAGTCCGGGGTGGAGTCGGTGACTTCGCTGGTCGGGGTGGCGATGGACGATGTGGCCAAGTCCGTCACGTCGTACGGGACGAACGTGACCAGCGCCGCGGGTTCCGCCGGCACGATCAGCGGCACCTACTGCGGGGTGAAACCGATCGGGCCGATCGGGGCGGCGCTGGAACTGTTCGTGGAGAAGACCGCGGGCGATGTGCTGTTCCTCGGGGCCCGCGCGGCCAAGTCCGTGAACGGCGCGCGCCAGGCCACCGCGTACTACGTCGTCGGGAACCTTGAGATGGCGGCGAACGCCGAGCACACGGCGCTGTCCGCGCCAGAGGTCAAGCTGCCCACGCCGGGCGGTCCGCAGGACGGGAAGAAGTAGCACATGATCGAACCGTCCGGCATACCCCAGTTCCTCGGCAACCTGGACCAGTTGGACAAGGACATCTCCGCGCTGCGCACGGATGCCACGGGCATCCGCAACGGCGGCAAGGACGTGCACTCCCGCTTCCAGGCCCTGGCCGGTGTGTACAAAGCGCCCGAGGCCGAGCAGCTCCTGAGCACCACGCGGCCGGTGATGGACAAGGCTGAGACCTTCGCCCAGAACCTGGAGACGGTGGCCGACGCACTGGAGACGTTCTCCGTCGAGGCCCGTCCGCTCGCCAAGCAGCTGGCCCAGCTCAAGAGCGATGCCCTCACGTTCGTCGACAGCGTCGACGGCAAACATGACTGGACGTACGACGAGGACAAGGTCAACCGGCACCAAGAGCTCATGGACGGTGTGAGCGCCGCCGAGAGCGCCTTCAGGGACGCCGAGAACCGGGCCGCGAGCAAGATCTCGGCGATCGTCGGCGGCCCGAAGTTCGCGTACGACGACGGCAGCCACACCTCCAACGCCCAGACGGTGATGTACGGCTACTCCCCCGACAGCCTTCAGCACGCCGAGAAACTGCCCTGGGGCACACCCGAATCCGAGTCCCACCACCTCTGGGAGATCGACTACTTCGCCAAGAACTACGTCTGGGACGGCTTCCTCGCCGGCGGCGCCGGAGACATGTTCGAGGGTCTGGGTCACCTGTTCGGCATCGGTGGCTCCGCCAGTGAAGCCTGGGGCGGCATCAAGGACGCCGTCACCGGCATCGGCCTGTACACCGCGGCGCCGTACGACTGGGTGATGGACCACACCATCGGCCCGGCCGACCCGGATCCCGACGAGGAGCACGCCAAGGCGGCCACCCGTGAATTCTTCAAAGGGTTTGTCGCCTGGGACGACTGGAAGGACAACCCCAGCAAGGCTGCAGGCATCGTCACTTTCAACTTCGGCACCGGCATCGTCGGCGGGGTGCTGCGGGGAGCGGGCAAGGCGGGCGAGGCCGGCGAGGCCGCTTCCAAGGCGAGCCGAGCGGCCACGGCCGCAGCCAACCTCATCACCTACCTCGATCCCGTCGCGGCCGGCCTGAAGGTAGGCGGTATGGCGGTCAGCAAGATGCCCAGCGTCGCCGAACTCGCCTCCCGCATCCGCATCGGCTCCGGCGCGGACCACATCCACAGCGTCTGGGAGCTCAACGACGGTTCCAAAGTCGTCATCAAAGACGGCGAATTCATTCCGTACGGCAAAGACGGCAAGCCGATCACCCAGGCGGCGCCGTCGGACGTGGACGCGCACCAGCCGATTACGTCGGATACCCGGTCCGGTGTGCCCGAACGCCATCCCGTCGGGGTCGGCTCGCGCACGCCTGAAGCCAGTGCGCACGCTGGGGAACACCTGCCCCCGCAGGCCACTCACCCTGCGCCAAGCGGCGGCGCCGGCAGCGGTGCGGGTTCGCACACGCCTTCCGGTGGCGGCGGCCACGGCAACATCCCGGGAACGGGCGCCGGCGGCCACGGCTCGTCCGGCAGCAGTGGCCACGGCACCGGTCCGCACGACCCCGCAGGTCACGGTTCCGGTCACGGTGGCGACCCCCATCGCCACTCGCCCCAGGACCCCGCCGACCCCGGCACGGGTCAGCCGACCACGGGTTCGGGTCATGGCGGGGACACGTCCACCCCCCATCAGGATCCGCCGAAGGTGGAAGAGCTTCCTCGGTTGCCGAAGGGCGGTCGTATCCCTGAGCACACCTTCGACCACGTGCTGCAGGGCGAGCTCAAGTATGATCGCAATGGCAACCCCAAGGTGTCCGGATATCATTTCCGACCCGGTGGCCGTGACCTCGACCCTCACATGGTGAAGGTCCCGAAGATCATCGAGATCGATCACAAGACCGGACTGACCACGGGCAATGTGTGGAGGCGTGATCCGCGCACCGGGTTGATGGTGATGAAGCGGGCCAAGTCGACCTTCTTTCCCAAGGGTTGGACAGAGAAGCAGGTCAGGCGCGCCATGGAAAAGGCCTTCGAGAACGGCCGGGTGGTCAACCCCGTCAAGAACAGGTGGCGTGGAGAATGGAAGGGCATCACGTTTGAAGGCTATTTCGACCCGATCACGGGTGATGCGAAAACCATTTACCCGATCATGCCGGAGTAGGAATGAAGGAGAACAGAGCAGTGATCCGCACGCAGTACTACGTTAAGGACGCGTTCGGGGTGCCGGAGTTCTCCGGGCCTGACGAGCTGAGCACCCTGGGAGAGTGGGTGGCGGCCGACATCCAGCTCTCGCCGCTGTCCGTCCTGGAGGCGATCGACCTGGTGGCCGAGGCCAAGGCCAACCCGGGCTTCGCGCCGGAGGATCTGGACGGAAACGCGCACACTGTCACCATCAGCCCGCAGGGCGTGAGGGTGGAGAACTTCTTCGTCGAGCACGTTCAGGGTGAATACACCCTCGACGACGCGTTCCGCGTGCTGGTCGACTTCTGGGACTACTGCTGCCTGGCTATTCCCGAAAAGGTCGACGCGCGCCGACGCCAGTACGCCGAGGAGAACGGGCACGACCCGCTGGCCGGAATCCGTGACTTCCTCGCGGCATGACGCCCCCCTGAGCCGCCCGCGCCGGTCGCGACTACGGGTGGCTCAGCGGTTACGGAAGATCATCGAGATCGATCAGAGGACCACGGCCCCGGCGTACTCGTAGTTGGTTGCGGTTTCGGCGTCGGGTGGCTTCACGGTGCAGTCCTGGCCTTCATTGTCACCTTCTGCGCGGCAACTCCTTCGAGCGCTGCAGGAACCGTGTTATCCGAGATGCTGCGCAGTATCGTCAGCACCGCCCTCCTCGTGATCGGCGACAGCGCCGACGGCCAGGTCCTGGTTGGCCTCTACGCGCCCCGCTGGCCGGGCGATGACCCCCCTCATCCGCTGTTGACGCCGGCGCCAACAGCTCACCCAGGCCCTCCAACCACGCAGCGCCACCGACGGAAGAAGCAGTCGTGACCAAGGACGTCATCGCCCTCACCCCGACCATGCCCGACCCGTCCACCGTGCTCGCGGGCCTGTACGCGGGCGGTCCCGATCTGCGCGTCAACACCCTCGCCGACGGGGCGGTCCTCCAGCTCTGCACCACCGACGGAACCCCCCTCGTCTCCGTCGAAACCCCGCACCTGGTCCATCACCCGCACGAGGCCCGCCGTCTACTCGGCGACCAAGTGTCACTGCCGGAGGGCCCGTTCTGGTGGACGGAGGCCCGTGCGACCACCGCCGTCCCCGAGGGCGAGCGCCTCGCCGCGTCCTTCGCCGGACGCTTGACCACCGTGCTGGGCGGCATTGTCTGGCCACCCCATGTCGCCCTCACCGACGTCGTCCCCACCACCGGCCTCACCCCGTCCACACCACTCGGCAGCCTCCCGCCGGCCGTAGACATCCAGACCGACCACGCCTCCGTCATCCTCCAGGACCGCCCGGTCATTGCCCTGACCACCTGGCTCTCGGATGCTCTGAGCACCGCGGCAGCCAGCGGACGGGCCCTGCAACTCGTCACCCCTCCATCTTGCCGCCTCACCCAGCCCGCCCGCGCCGCACTCGCCGCCCACCCCAACCGCTGGATCATCCAGCACCCCGAACACGGCTACTACGACGGCCTCTCTGGTTTCCAACTCCGGTGGCACAACGGCGCCTTCGCGCCCGCACTCGACGAAAGCGGCAATGCCTGCATCGCCGAGCCCTTCAAGTCCGACCAGGACGCCGCAGCTGCCCCCGGCGAACAGCAACTGCTGCTCTCCCTACGCACCATCCAACCCGCTACCGAAGGCCTGCTCCTGGGCGGCGCCATCGAGGCCGCCTGGCAACACCTGACCGGGACCCGCCCCGCCGGCTGGGGCACCGCCGAACCTGTCAACCTCCCCTGGTCCAGACGGCAGTTGACCGATCTCGCCCGCACCCGCGCCCAGAAGTCCGCACCCACCTGGCTCACCACCATCGGTGACCCGGAACACCCAGCCATCGCCACCACGCGAGTCCGGCACACCCCCGCAGGCATCGAGGAACACATCGCCGTTGCCCTCGGCTACGCCCCCGGCAGCACCCCACCCCTGGCCGCACTCCCCGAATTGGCCCTCCTGCTCACCACCCGGCACAATCTGGCCACCATGCTCACCACACTGCGCACCGGCCGCCGTGACCTGACCGTCCCCTCACACTTCGAGGCCCTGCCCGTGCCGGTGTCCTTCACGCTCGGCTCCGACGCCGTACGTCAGACCGGCCTCGCCCACGCTGAAGCACCCTCCCCGCAACTGACACCGGCCCGGCTCGGCCCCACCACCGCCCCCGCACTCCACTACACCCTCGGCGACGGAACGGGCCCCGAGTCATGGCCCGTCCTCCAGCAGCTGATCAAGCATTTGAAGAGGGCATAGACCGGGCAGCGACCGGGGCGCTCCCCGTTGGGTTCTCAGGGCACAGGTCGGGGCGCGCGGGCGCTACGGGTTAAATGGACTCCTCTTCCTCGCGCGGCGGTGAGGGAAGACGTATGGCGTTTCACTGCCGTCCTGCGCAGCCGGCATGCCCGCAGCCGCCGCAGCAGCCTCCGCTGTTGCATCCGCAAGGGCAGGGCCCTGTGATGCGGTGCCGGGCCGGGAACCGCCCATGTGGTGGGGCGTCGAGCAATGGAGCACCTTCGGGGCAGGGTGCGGTGTGCCGGGCGGCGGCGGTGAGCAGTCCGGTGCGGGCGGGGCGGGGCAGTTGGTCGAGGGCATCGAGGTAGTACTCCAGATGCGGATCCCGCTTTTGGAGGGGGATGTGGGTGCAGGCCACCAGCTGTGCGGCGGCTTCCGTCACCGCCTGGGCCAGGCCGTGCAGATCAAGGTCCAGGCAGCCGTCGGCGCGTAGTTGGTCGGCCGCGCGGGTCAACAGCTGGGCGAAGCTGGGTGATTCCTGTTCTCCGGCGGCGTCGAGGAGGTCGTGCGCCCGGTTGAGGATGTGGTGGGCGGCGTCCGGGTGGTGGGGCTGGGTGATGTCGGGCATGGGCGGAGTTCCTTCCTGGTGGCGCGGGTCGGTCCGGTGCCTCGTACAGGTTCGGCAGCTGGTACGGGCGGGGCCCTTCGCCGGGCCCCGCATGGTCAACGGCGTCCGGTTACGGGTGCGGCGTGGTGTGGTCGGCGGCGGTCTTCACCAAAGCGAGCAGTTCGGGCTGAGGCAGGCTGCGGCCAAGTTCATCCAAGCGGCGTGGCAGGTCGTCGTCGAAGGGTCGGCTCAGCTGGTCAGGCGTGGCCAGGTTGAGCAGGCAGGCAGCGGCTGCGTCGGCGGCATGGCCCAGTGAAGGCGGGTGTGGGACGAGCTGGTCGGTCTCACTGAGCTCGATAAGGAGCCGGGCGAGTTGCTCGTGCAGCCCTACTGCGGGTGGCTCGGGTGCGGCTGCAACGAGACGGGTGCAGAGCGTGGCGAGCAGCAGGTGGACTGCGTGGCTGTAGTGGTGGTCCATGGTCATTGCTCCTGATTCGAGTGCGCATTGGGATGGGGGTGTGAGCCGTCCGCCTGGAGGCGGGCAGACGGCCCGAGGGTGTTGTGGGTCAGGCGGTTTCGCCGAAGCGGCAGGTGTTTGTGTGGCCGGGGTCGTGGGCGAAGGTTTCGGGGATGGGGACGTTGCCGCGCAGGGTGGGGCCGGTGGCGAGGTGGGTGCCGAGGTCGGCGAGGTGGCGGATCTCTGCAACGGGTACGGTTCCGGCGCATTCGGGGCAGGGGCCGAGGAGTTCGAACGGCTCGTCGTCGTAGATGGGGTGGCGGGCGAGGAAGACAAACTTTTCGGCGGTGTCGGGGCAGGTGGCGGTGGCCAGGACGGGCTCGCCGGGGGTGGTGCGCCGTCGCAGCCAGTCCGGCTGGGTGGTGATCTGGTCGAGTCCGAGGCCGAGGGCGGCGCCCAGGCGGATGGCGGTGCGGGCGTGTTCTTCGCCCCGGTAGGGGCCGTGCTGGCTGATGGCGGTGCGGCGGCGGATGTACACGGCGGCGGCGTGGGCGCGTTCAGCGAGCGATGCCATAGGAATCGGTCTCCTTCACTCCAAGAGGTGTGTGCGGGGTGCCGCCCCGAGATCGGGAGCCGGGGCGGCGAGGGATCACGGGCGGTTGGTGGTGGCCAGGGCGGCGATGGCGGCCTGGCCGATCGCGGTGGCGGCCTGGGCGGGGTCGGCGAGTTCGAGGAGCGCCGTGCCGGGCAGGGGGTGTGGGTCGGGGGCGAAGGCGAGCCACAGCACCGCGCACCCGTCCGCGCGCAGGGGGGTGATGCGCTGGCTTGCCCGGGCAGCTTCGTCGGGGCGGTAGTAGCCGTCCGAGGCGATCACCAGCAGGCGGCCCGCCCCCGGCCGGTCCAGACCGAGCGCGCTGGTCAGGGCGTCGATGGCCTCGGCGAGGCTGTGGCCCCCGCCCCTGGCATCGAACTGGGTAACGCGCGCGGGTGCGCGGCCGGGTGTGGTGATGGCGGTCACCGACCGGTCATAGGCCACAGTGGCGCTGCGCGAGTCGGGGTCGGTGAGCGCGGTGGCTTGGGCCATGATCCAGGCCGCCGAGGCGACGGGGGCTGCGGCGATGTCCATGGAGCCGGAGACGTCCACCGCGATCCCCACGCGCAGCGGCGGTGCGGCGTTGGGCCGGTAGGTGGTACGGGTCCACGGGGTGGCGGTCAGGGTCGCGCCTGCGGCGAGCTGCGCCTCCCGGGCCAGGGCCTGACGCATGTTCAGACGTCCGGGCGGAGCCGCCGAGGCGGTCACGGTCGGGGTGCGTTCGCGGTAGGCAGCGGCCCGGAGCGCGCGGGCCAACTGCCCGGCCGCTGCCTTCTCCGCCGGGGTGGGCGGCCGGGTCCCGGACACCGGGGAACGGCGGCGCCCCGGGACCGCCTTGCCCGGGGTGTAGGGGCGGCTGCCCGGTGCGAAGACCTTCTCAGCCAGCCGCGCGGCCTGGCGTTGCCAGGCTGCGCGGGCTGCCCTGGCCTCGGCCCGCGCCGCGCGGGCGGCATCCACCCGGGCCTGCGCAGCGTTTTGCGCGGCCTCGTTCGTCCGCACCCGGCCCAGGACCGCACCGATCGCCGTGGCCAACCCGCCGGTGTGCTCACCGGGTTGGGAGTCGGGGGCAGGTTCGAGGGCTGCCGGGTTTGCGCTGAGCGCCTGGCACCAGGCCTCGGCGTGGTTGAGCATGGCCTGCCCGTCGGTGTCGCCGGTGGTGTGGGCGGCGGTCCAGATCGCGGTGAGGGTGGCCAGGAGGTCGGGGCCGAGGATCTGGGTGACGCTGTCGTGGACGGGTTCGGTTTCGTCGGGGTCGAGGATTCCGGCGTCCCGGCGGGCGAGGATCAGAGCGGCTACCGTGGCCGCCTGCCAGCGGTCGCTGACACCCTTCGCGGTGCAGTCGGCCAGGATCAGGGTGTGGGCGGCACTGCGCAGAAAGCGGCGATCGCCCGGGCGGCGGTTGAGGTGGGCGTGCTCGGCGCGGGATTCCTCCAGCAACTGGGCCGCCGCGTCCAGGGCCGTGCCACGCAGCTCGGGTGGGGTGGTCCAGCGGCTGTGGGCAGCGTGCGCAGCCTCGTGGGTGAAGGCACCCCAGGCCACCGGATAGTTCTCCTCGTCGCCCGGCTGGGAAGGATCGATGGTGTGCGGGCGCAGGGGGGCGAAGAGCGCCCGGTCGATCTCCAGGCGGGCCAGGGCCGGGTAGAAGGCGGCCGGGGCGCCGGAGCGGGTGGTCTGCTCGCAGGTGACGAGGACGTCCTCGCGGTCGGCGAGTTCGGGCAGCCGGTCGGTCAGGGCGGCGGCGATCCGCAGCCAGTGCCCGGCCTGCGGGCCGGGAGGCGGCTCGTAGATAGGGCCGCCGTCGTCCTCCCAGCGGGCGTGGGCCCATTCGGCCTCGGTCAGGGCGGGCGGGGCATGCTGGACGTGGGCGTGTGCAGGCATGGCGGATCAAGTCCCTTCCAAGGGGTGGCGGGTGGGGGTGCTGGCTGGTTGGCGGCAGGCGCCGGGTGCGTGGGAGATCAGAGTTGGCGGCCCAGCGCCAGGGCGGTGACGGGGCGGCCGAGGGCTTTGGTGACGATCTCGGTGACCGTGTCGCGGTCCTCCAGGGGCGCGATGCCGACCAGGTTGGCGAAGGCCGTCTCGGCCCCGAGGACATCGGCGATCTTCTGGAAGGCGATCAGTTCGCGTAGTTGCGGGGCCCAGCCGACCTCGCCCGCGAGCTGGCTGGTGGCGAGGTGGCGGGCGATCCGCACCGCCGTCCGGTTGATCTTCAAGGCGGCGGCCAGGTCGTAGTCGGAGCCCACCTGGATCTGCACCGAGAACCGGGACGCGAGGGCCTCGGTGAGGACCGCGCCGTGGACGCCGGGGTTGTGCCCGGCGATCACATAGAACCCGTCGGCGGCAGTGATCGCCTCGCCTTTGTGGGCCTTGACCTGGATCTGCCTGCGGCCGTCCATCGCCGGGTACAGGGCGGCCAGCACCTTCGGGGCGATCAGCGTGGCATCGTCCAGAAGCAGGGCCTTGCCCTCCTGCATGGCGGTGACCAGCGGGCCGTAGATGAACTCGTAGCCCCCGTGTCGGTCCTGGGTGTACTCGCCTACGAGGTCGCCGACCGTGGTGTCACCGTCACCGGCGACCGTGATCAGGTCCGGGAAGGCCGCCTCGATCAGCGAGGTCTTGCCCGTGCCCGGCGGCCCGTACAGCAACACCGCCACCTGCGCCTCGCGCAGCCGCCGCAGCGCCTCCACATCCGGTAGCTGGGCCAGCGACCTGGGGTGATACTGCTGCCCGTTCGGCCGGGTGACCGGCCCCGGCCTCCCGCCCGTCGGCGCAGCCGCCTGTCCCTGCGGGGCGGCCGATCGCTGCGCCGGAGGCGTCGGAGTTTTACTCGTCGGCGGCGATGCGGCGCGCTGTGCTGCGGCGGCGGTCATCGAAGTCGCCCGGTACATACGCGGGTTGGAGCCGACCCGCTCCGCCTCCCCCCGGCACGCCAGCGTCTCGCACGCGTTGCCGACCGCCCCACCCGAATGCCCCAGCATCCTTGCCAGCTCCGTGACACTGAACTGCACCGTCACGTTCGCCACCAACAGCCCAGCCACCCTCGCGCGCAGCTCCCCCGGGCGGGCCTTGCCACCCGCCCCGGGCGGCGAACCGGCAGGCACCGTCGGGGAGTTCGCCGCGCTGGAGCCGGATGGCGGCGGTACGGAGCTGGGAGGCGAGGAGGCGGGCGGGGCGTTACTGGTCATCGCGCAGCCTTTCATCGATCACCGGGGCAGGCGCGGCGCTCTCCGAATTCGAAAGCCCTACTTTTGACCGCACTTCACCCGTTGCCATTATTCGAATCGCCCCCTCGACCGGAATCCCCCCGGCCTTTTCGAGAACAATTCAAATATAGCTCGACCAGCACCCGACCTGAAGCCGAAATTTGGCTTGACAATGCTGGACTTCTCGCGAATTCGCGACGGGAATTCAGGGGCATCCCGGAATACGCTATGTCTTGTATCGTCTCCGGCCTGTTTCGCGACGCGATCGCAGGCGGCCTGCGGGCGCCGGCAACCCCGCATTCGAGCGCGTGGACGAACGGGCGGCACGGACCCAGCGGCATGGACCCAGCGGCACGGCGGGCGCCCTCGGCTACGCCTGGGCACCCGCCTGCCCCTGAGGCACCGGCCAACTGCACTCAGGCAGGGAAAGAGAGAAGGGAGGAAGAGGGAGGGAGGTGATGAGGTAAGGAGTCACAGCACGCGAGAGCAGGCAGTTGTAAGCAGAGGGGTGTTGGGGGCCGGGCCGCCGGTGTGAGCAGATCGGGACAGGTGCTTGTACCGATATGCAGGCTGGCCCGGGCCGCGGTGGCGGATCGGGCCGTGGCCTGGGGGTATGGCTGGTGGCGGGTGCTCTTGTGCAAGCGGGACGGCGGGGTGGACCCCCGTGGCAGGACGCCAGTGGGGACGGGTGGGAGGACTTCAGCGTCGGACCGCGGTGCGACGTACCGGAGCCCGGGTTCTGGAGGGTGCTTGTCCGAGCAGGGCGAGGAGTGCGGGCTCGGGTTCGGCGTCGATACGGGCGAGGCGTTCGGTGAGCAGGGCGAGGGTGCGTTGGGCTGCGTCGTCCCGGCCGAGGGTGAGCTGGAGTTCGATGATGCGGCGGTAGACGCGTTCGTTCTCGGGGTCGAGGTCGGCGGCGCGGTTGAGCAGGGCGAGGGCGGGTTCGGGGTCGGCGGAGTGCTGGCCTGTGTGTTCGGCAAGCAGTATCAGGGCGTCCATGGCGCTGCGGTGCAGCTGGGTGCGCAGGCCGTGGGCCCAGAGGTAGTCGGTCCCATCGCAGAGCGGGCCGGTGTAGGTGTCGGTGGCGCGCTGGAGGATGGCTGCGCGGGTGTAGGGGGAGTCGGCCGTGGCGATCTGTTTGAGGATGCCGGTGAAGGCGGCGACGTCGGTGGAGATGTATTGCGGGTCGAGGCGGTGGACTTGGCCGCTGAGGACGACGAAGGCGACCTGTTTCTTTCCCGTGGCGTCGCGGAAGACGCGGCGGGCGGCGCGGCGCAGGTTCTCGATGTCGCCTTTCGCTGCGGCCGGGTCGTCGACCAGCTGTATTTTCTCGGCGATTTCCTCACCGCGCAGACCGTCCGGGTGGGCGGCGAGCAGCGCGATGAATTCCCGGGTTGCTTCTTTCCGGGTGTCGGCGAGTGTGCATTCCTTGCCGTTCACGACGAGTTTGAATCCGCCGAAGAGGCGGATGTGTACCGCCCGGGAGGGCGCACCGTCTGCTCGCGGTCCCCTGATCGGGGAGGTCGCTGTGCTGGGCAGGCTCGCATCCTTCGGCGCCCGGACGGGGGCGGCTTCGGGTTCTGGGTCTTCTGGCTCGTCGGCCGGGTCCAGACTCTGGTGCCGTCCGTGCGCGGCATACAGGGTGTGGAGGATCTCGGCGGCCGCCGCGGGCGCGAGCAGGAACATCGAGCAGTTCTGCAGAGGGGCGAGTGTGCCGGAGGCGGTGCCGTCGGCATCGACCATGAGCCGGTGCCGCACGGTGTCGCCGTGGGCCCCAACGGTGAGCACGGCGAGTTGGCCGGGGGTGGCTCGCGCGGCGAGGGTGGCCAGGCGGGCGGGATCACCGCCCACCTGGTCCAGGAGCAGGACGTGCAGGGCGGGCATGCCGCCTTCCAACGGCCCGGTATCCAGGTGCTGTTCGTGTCGGGCGTGCTCCAGCAGGGTGTGCTCGGCACGCTCCAGAGCCGCGGTCGCTGTGTCGGCGACCGTCCAGGCGGGCAGGGACCGGTGAGCGTCGGGCAGCAGGCGGTTCAGGGTGGCCTGGTCGGTGATCAGCTGTACGCGTGGCGGGTTGGGGCGCAGGCGCTGTGCGGCGCAGGCGATCGCGATGGCCAGGTGGCGGGCTGTGTCCTGGGCGCCCAATCCGGTCAGGTGCACTCCCCCGCCCTGGGCGAGGGTGTCGATGCGGACTTCGCAGCCGGCGCGTTCGGCGATGGGAACGGTTCCGGGCTGGCCGGGTTCGGCCGGGGCCGGGCGTCGGGCCAGGGTTTTGGGGTCGTGCTGGCGGGCGGCGCGGGCTTTGAGGTGGGCCTGGTTGCTGTGGCTCAGGGCCTCGCTCAGGTGCCCTTCGTGGTCGTCAAGAGGTGTGGCGAGCGTGTCGAGTGAGGGGGTGCGGCGCCGGGCGGCGTGCCAGCGGGCGAAGCCGATCGCGGCTGCGATGCCCGCCGCGGTGGTGATGCCGATCGTGGAGGCAGTGCCAATCGAGATCGTCACTGGGCACTGCTGCGGAGCGGGCGCGTGCTCACGGTGGTCTGCGGGCTCCCGCTGATCGCGGTGCTCACCATGTGGGGAGGGCTGCGGTTGATCGGGCACCGGAGCCGGTGCGGGGCTACGCGGCGGATGCGCGGGAGCAGGTGGGGCCGGGGCCTGGGTGGCAGGCGGGTTCGCGGCGGGCAGGTGCAGGCGCCAGCCGGGCAGGATCAGATCGGGGTCGGAGAGCAGACTCCCGTCCGACTGCCTGATCATGCAGGACAGTTGGTAGATCTTCGGCCACTGGAGCGGGTCGCCGAGGTGCTGGGCGGCGATGTCCCACAGGGTGTCGCCCGGCTTGACGGTGTAGGTGGTGTATCCGGGTTCGGGCGTCCGGGCGGGCGGCACGTGCTGGGGCGCGGTAGCGGCAACCGCCACCGGGGCTGCGGGACTCGCCAACGGCACGGCGGCGTGCGCGGCGGGCAGGCGCCACATACCGATCAGTGCCAGGAGCAGGGAGCCGACCAGGAGGGCTGCGGCAGCCTGGTGGACAGGCAGCGTCTGCGTGCGCCGGCGCAGGAGGGTCGCATCGCGGACGAGGGCGGGCAGGCGTGCCAGCAGCCAGAGCGTCTCGCACGCCAGTACGGCCATGAAGTAGGTCCAGCAGGCCCAGCCCACCAGGGCGCATACCTTCAGCACGAAGGGGTCGCTGACCGGCTGTGCGAGCCGGTTTCCCAGGTCGCTGAGCGAGGTGACCTGTTCGGGCCAGGGCGCGCCGATGGTGGCGAACAGGACGTACGGGATGCCGGCCACCGCGGCGGTGAGCACGCTGCCCAGGGCGAGGATGCGGACGGCGGCGGCCAGCCGGTGGGCGCGGCGGCGGGTGGAAGGGGCTGTGGCCATCACGGGCTGCTCGCCTCGTCGGCGCCCCAGGGGGTGGTGGCGCCGCGTTCGATGTGGGCGGTGGCGGACGCGGTGGTCGTGAGTGAGCCGAGGCCGACCAGGGACAGCACTTGGGTGCGCTGGATGTGGGTGACGGTGACGTGCGTCCGGTCGTCCTGGACCTCGATGCGGGCCTGGTCGCCGTCGCCAGCCGCAGCCACCCGAGCATGAGCCGTGGCGTCGGCGGCGGCCGCATCGAGGCGCATGTGGTGGGTGCCGCGCAGATAGGGCAGGTCGACTTGCTGGCAGGCGGCGCGGGCGGCTTCCTGGGCGGTGTCGGCCGCGCGCATCTTGCCCGCCAGGGCCAGGCCTCCGTCGATGACGAGCCCGGCGAACAGGAAGAGCCCGGCCACCGACACCACCACGATCGCGGTCACCTGCCCCGAGTCCTCGCGCACCGCGGTCCGCATGCGGGTGTGCCTCATGACTCGACTCCCCGGTACAGGTCGACTACGGAGGCGGCCGATGCCGTGATGTCCATGCCGCTCGCCATGCCGGGCACGCCCAGGGCGACGCGGCAGGTCACCGTCACCCGAACCACTCCCCCCGGGCTGAACCCGCCCAGGGCCAGAGTCGTGCGAGGGCTGGTGCAGGAGGAGCCGGCCCCGGCCAGGCTGAGCACGGCGGCCTGCTCGGCAGCAGCACCCGCGGCTGCGGCATTCCGGGTCAAGGAGGCGGCACGGGCGGCCTGGTGGGCAGCCTCGTCGGCATCCAGGCGGGCCCCGGCGAGCTTGCCCAGAGCAACCGCGACCAGCATCAACAAGAGCAACAGCGGCGTGACCAGGACCAGTTCTGTGGTGGCCGAGCCCCGTTCCCGCCCCGTCCGCAGGGACGCACTTCTGTTCATCCCGGAACCCCCTGGGACCAGCGCTCGACAGGACCTGCGGCATGGCCGGCCACCCGCAGGTGGAGCCCCGGCACGAGCGCAACCACCTCGCCGTGCACATCCACCACCACGTGCTCGCCGCCCCGGCTCACCTGCACCGCGGGATTCAGGAGCACCCGGCTGCCCAGCAGGCGCAGCGTGGCTGCAGCGCGGGCATCCCCGGCCTGGGAGGTGGAGTCCTGGGCTCTGGCTGTGGCCAGGGCGCGGGAGGCCGCGGCCTGCGCGATGTGCTGGGCGTGCTCGGCGAGCGCGAACTGCACGATCAGGAGCAGCAGCACCAGCAACAGGGGCACGGCCAGGACCAGTTCGGTACTGGCTGCTCCGCGATCGTCTGCTCTGCTGCGGTTGCGGCTAGCCAAGGTCTAGGCCGTTGGCCTTGGCCAGCACCTTGGAGGCGATGACGCCGATGGCCGAGAGCGTGAGGATGACGAGGAGGGCGGTGACGATGACGGTCTCCGTGGAGTAGCCGGCGTCGTCGGCCATCCATGCCCTGGCCCGGTGTGCCCTGGCCCGTGCGCGGATGATGAAGGTGCGGAGGTTCATGGCAATCGCCTTTCGGTGGAGGGATGTTCGGTCACAGTCCGGCGAGGACGTTCTGCATGGCCGGGTAGCCGATGAAGAGCAGGAATCCGGCGAAGAGCACGACGACGGGCAGGGACATCCGTTCGGTGGCGGACTGGGCGGCGCCGTCGGCCTCGGTGAGGCTGCGGGTGCGCATCGCCGCCGCCTTGGCCTCCAGCGAAATGCGGATCTTGGCGCCCTCGCTGCCGGCCAGCGAGATCGTCGCGGCGAGCTCCTGGAGTTCTGGGACGCCGGTGCGGGCGCCGAGTTGGCCCAGTTCGTGCCAGACGTTCGTGCGGCCCACCTCAGAGGCGGTCAGGGCCCGGCGCAGTTGGCCGGCGGCCCAGCCGTGCGGGCTGGAGGCCGCGTCCGCGAGGGCCTGGTGGACGCCGGCCCCGCCGGCCAGGGCGATGACGGTGAGGTTAAGGAAGACCGACAGGGTGTGCCGCAGTTCCTTGCGCCGCTGCTGCGCGGTGGAATGCACCGCAAGGTCCGGGGCGAAGAACAACACCGCCCCCAGCGCGAGCGATCCGAGGGCGGACATCTGCCAGCCGAGTCCGTGTCCGGCTACCGCCCACAGCAGCAGCGAGAGGAGGCTCGGTGCGAGGAGCCCGGCAAGAGCAGCAGCTGCCTTTTCCGCCAGGAATCGCTCAATGGGGACGTCGGCGACGGCCAGGTCCCGGCGCAGCCCGCGGGTGGGCAGTCCGCAGGCTTTCAGCGCGGGCACGGCCCGCCGCCCGGCCCGCGCCGCCCACCCCTCCCCGTCTCCGGCCGTCGCCGTCGCGGCAGGCGGGGGTGGGGTGCCGAGGTGTGCCAGGCGGTGGGTGAGGGAGGCGCGCGGTGGGTTGATGCCGTACACCACCAGCGCCAGGAAGGTGCCGAGCCCGAGCCCGAGAAGGATCGCCGTCATACGCGCACCCCCTCTGCGGTCGCGGGGCGCACACCCTTGAGGACTCGGGGGTCCTCCTCCAGGGCGGCGATCTTCATCAGCCACCACAGGGCGAAGGCGAACAGGCCGCCCACGGCGGCCAGGGCGAACTGCCCCTGGGCGGTGGCGTACGGGGCGAGGTAGGAGCGGTTGAGGATGACCAGTCCGCCGGCCAGGCTCAGGGTGGTGCAGGTGATGACGCGGACCGAGGTCCTCACCCGGCCGCGTCCGGCCTCGATCTTCAATCTCATGGTCACCTGTTCCCTGGTGGCAGCGGCCAGCTGGCCGAGCAGGACGGCGAGTTGGCGGGCCTGGCGTTCGGCGGCCATCACCAGGGCGGCGGTGACCATGTCGCAGGTCGCGTCGTCCACCTCGTCGGCGAAACCGCGCAGCGCCCGGCCCAGGGGCTGTCCCGCTTCGATGCGGGCCGCCAGGCGTGCGGTCTCCTCGCGCAGGGCGGGTGGGGCGACGGGGGCGGTGGCCAGGATCGCCTGCTCCAGCCCGGCCGCCGCCGACAAGGTGTCGCGCAGCATCTCCGCCCACACCGCGACCGCCTCCAACGTCACGGTCCGGCCGGCGGCCTGACGGTCGGGTCCCAGCAGACGCGGCAGCGCCAGCACCCCCACCAGCGTCAACAGGGCAGCGACAGGCCAACCGGTGACCGCTCCGGTCAGAGCAGCGGCCCCTGCGGCCGCCGTCCAGTGCCGGCCGCTCGCTTCCACCGGCAACCGCCACCGCCACACCCGATGTTCGCTGTGCGGGCGGGGCCGGGCCCCGTAGAGAGTGAGTCCGGCCGAGAGCGCGAAACCGGCGCCCAGCAGCAGGCCGATGAGGACACTGTGCGTCATGAGCGCCCCCCGTACTCGCCGAACAGCAGCGCGGCATCCAAGCCCACGTCGACCAGGTCGTTGAGGGTCTGGGTGCGCAGCGGCGCCCCGGGCACGGCGCGTCCGTCGGGGCCGGGTTTGTAGACCTCGTTGGAGACGATCTGCGGGCCGTCGGCGTCCACGACCTCGCGGATGGAGTCGATCGCCCGGCGGCCGTGGGCGTCCCAACCGAGGTGCACCACGAAATGCACCGCGGAAGCGACCATCAGGTTGGTGGCCTCCAGCGAGAGCCGCTCGGGCGACTGGGCGGCGTAGGCGGCGAGTTTGGTGAACACGCCGCGCGAGGTGGAGGCGTGGATGGTGGAGAGCGAGCCGTCGTTGCCCTGGGACATGGCGTTGCACATCGGCACCACCTCCGGTCCCCGGATCTCCCCGACGATCACCCGGTCCGGCGACATCCGCAGCCCCCAGCGCACCAGCTCCGCCTGGTCGACGGCGCCTTCGCCCTCGAGATTGGCCTCGCGGGCCTGCAATGCCATCACGTTCGGATGCGCCTGGGCGTCTTCGTGCAGCCCGAGTTCGAAGGTGTCCTCGATGGTCACCAGCCGCTCCACCGGTGGGATCACCGACGCCAGGCCGCGGGCCAAGGTGGTCTTGCCCACGTTCGTGCCGCCCCCGACGATGATGTTCTTGCGGGCCAGCACCAAAGCGGTCAACACCCCGGCCAGGCGCCGGTCGCACACCCCGAGACGGTCCACCAGGTCATCCATCGTCACGCGCTTAAAGCGGTGCCGACGGATCGTCAGCCCCACCCGGTGGGACAGCGCCATCACCGCGAACAACCTTGATCCGTCCGGCAGGCAGATGTTCAGGCTAGGCGAACCCCGATCGAAGCGGCGCTCCTCCAGCCCCGAGCGGGCCGCGATCTGCCGCACCAGATCGACCAGTTCACCGTCGGACGCAGCGACCGGAGCGCGCTGCTCTTCGCTGCCGTCGGCGTAGCGGACGAAGACCTGGTCCGCACCGTTGATCTGGATATTCTCGATCCGCTCGTCCTCCAGCAGCTCCTGAAGCGAGCCAAGCCCGAACAACGCCTCCATCACCGTCCGCTCAAAGGCTTCCCGCTCGCCGTCGCTCAACGGGGGCCTGCCGAGCGTGAGCCGCTCCTGGTTGTGGGAGGCCATCTCATCGGCGAGCAGCCGTTTCGCCAGCGTGCGCCGCTCACTACTGCTCTGCACCGGCAGACCAGCCTCACTGCGCGAGTGTGCAAAACCCGTCAACGTCGCGGCAATGCTGTCCCGCAGCCGCTCCACCGCATGCGATCCCTGGCCCGTACTCGTCTTCACCGGATGCCGCCCGTCTCCAGTGTGCGCACCGTTTCGGGATGGCTATGGCGCGCACCGGCCAGGGCCCGTGAGCTGAGTTGGGCCAGCTCGCCGCACAAGCCGCCCCGACCCGTGTCGCCATCGGCGCCGGCCAGCTGCCGGGCCAGAGCGAACGCGGCCTGCGCCAAGGGCAGGCGAGTCCACCGCCGCTCGGCCACCCGCGCAACGCCGGACAGCGCGGCCGCGGCCCGCGGATCCCACGGCAGCGCATGGATCTGGTCCCGCCCCACCTCCAGGGCTTGGGCAATGTCGGATTCCGTGTACCGGCACTCCCCCACCACCGCCAGCTCCACCCGCGCTCCCTCCAGCCACTTCGGGCGCGCCGCGACATGAGCCAGCGCGTCCGCACTGCCCCCGGCCACCAGCACCAGCTGGTCGGACAGCCCGGCGAGCTCCCGCGACGGGCCAGCCCCCAGATGTCCCAGGTCCAGCAGCACGATGCCTTCGCTGCCGGGGTCACCGCGCAGGATCGTCGGGCAGGCGGCAAGTTCCGCGACGCTGGCCAGCGCCTGGTCGCAGCCCGTCGGCGCCACCACCACCCGCAAGCCGCCGGCCGCCTCCTGCGTACAGGAGCCGAGGTCCGCCTCCGGCCCGCCGTGGCGGGCTCCGGCCGCCAGTGTGAGCAGCCCTGTCATGTCCGACAGCCCGAACCGCACCGCAAGATCCCCGCCCGCGGCATCCGCCTCCACCACCACCGGCCGCACCCCACCCACCGGCCACACTGCGGCCAGGGCCAGAGCCAGCGTGCTCGCTCCGGGCGCTCCCTTGAGCGAGCCGATCGCCACGATCTGCCGCATCACGACACCTCCTTCACCGATTCACTGAGCACCGCGATCCGCGGCTCGGTCATCTGCGCGATGCGGCGCACCGCCGCCGCATCCACCAACACCGTCACCGCGCCCTTGCCGGACGCCGACTGCGGCGTACTCACCGCGCTCACCACCCCCAGCACCGGATCCGGCAGCTTCGCCTCGGCGTCGCCGCCCGCATGCCCACCGGGAGCCGTGCCGGGCACGACGGCGATCCGCTGCCCGGCCGCCAATCCGGCGGGCAGCATCCCCGGCTCCACACCCACCACGATCAACGCCCTCCCCGACGGCGGAAACGCCGCCGCATCCCCCACCTGCCCGGGCGCGAGCAACTGCCCGGCCAGCAAAGGCACCACGGCCCGCCGCCCCACCACCCCATCGCGCCGCCCGGCCGCAACGACCTGCGTCGCGTCATCCACACCCAGACGCACAACACCCAGATCGGCCGCTTCGATCACCTCGCCGGCCCCGACCGGACGCACCACCGCCAGCACCGGCAGCCGATGCCCCGCACTGCTCACCGTCCACGCAACCCCGCCCGCACAGGCAATCGCCCCCGCCACACCCAGCGCGACCAGCCCCGGCCGCCACCGCCGCGGCGCCCCCACCGGCCCACCACCCCCCGGCGGACCCTCCACCGACTGCCGGGGCGGCCGCAACCGCCCCAACCTTCCGTTAACACCTGTCGTGGCCCTGGAAGAAGACAAAGAGGTACCCACACGTCACCCCACTCGCTCACAAAGAACTCGCCCGCGCCACTCCCGACACCGGGCCCCATACGGCAATGCGAGGTCAGGACACGACCAGCGCCTGCGCCTCAGCCACCCGCAACGGCACCTGCGCCTGCGACTGCTGCCCGGGGATCACACCTTGCTGGCCCCCGCCGTGCCACTCCACGTCCCAACTGACACTCACCGACACCGTGTACGCCTCGCGCGGCTGCCCCGCCGACGACCGCAGATAGGTGTGGCCACAATCCGGAGAAGCCGAATCCGCCGCGTACTGCGCCGAATACGGCGTCCCAGCACCTGCACACACCACCGTGCTGCCGTCACCCATGCGCCACGTCACCGTGCGCGGTATCGCCGTCGCCGTCACCGACACCCCCGGCACCGACGCCGTCTTCGACACCGGCCTCCACATCCCAGGATCCAGCCACATCCACGTCGGCACCCGCACCAACTGAGCAGCCTTCTCATCCGGGTTCGTACGGATCACCGGCGCAGGCAACACCAACTCACGCACCACCTGCCGAGCCACCACCGCAGGATCCGGCACAGCAGCCGGGGCGGCATCCCCACCAGCCCCCGGCCCCGGGAAATCCTGCATCGGCAACGGAACACCATGCAGGCCATACATCTGCCCCGGCTGACGCTCCCAGTCCATGAAATTACCCGAACCCGAAGCACCACTACTCACTGCCCCGGACCCAGATGCCGGCCCAGACCCCGGCCGCCCCACAGACGCCGGGCGCGCTTCACTTCCCGCACCGACACCGCACTTGCCCGCACGGCACTTCACTCCGGTCCCAAAGTTCGCGATCTCATCGCCACCACCATCCGCACCGCACACCGGAGCCAGTGGACCGACCGTCCACAGCACTGCCGCAACGACCAGGAAGCCACGACTGCTTGGGGACCGACGCATCAGCTCGTACACGTGCCCGCGTCCTCCCAATAGAGTTCGGACACCTTCCATTCACCGGTAGAAGTACGGGTGACAGTGACCTCGGTGTGACGCCGCCCTCCAGCCAACCCGTCGGAAGAACCACTCGGCTTGTCCTGCACCCACTTGGACCCGTCAATGCAGTCCCGCAACTCGACCTTGTCCACGCTCGACTTCACGACGGTCGGCGCGAGATTCACGGCCCCCTTGCTGGTCGCCCCGGCCTTACGAGCCTGCTCCATCACGTACTGCAGCAGGCTCAGCGCATTGCCCTGCGCGTGGTCAGCCAACCGCGGGCTCTTCGGGTCCGAGGTGCGGGACGCCTCTGCCGCGTCCGCCCACATCGCCCGATACGAGGTGAGCGCCTCGTCCACTGGCCCATCACTGGGGCTCGGCACCGGCGTCCCTGTAGACGTCACGGCCTGCGGAGTCTTCACCCTCGATTGGTGAGGTTGGTTATGGGTGCAAGCACCTGCTCCGAGCCCGACCACCGCTACGGCAACAACCGTCATCCAGAGCCTGCGATGTAATCCCTTCGTTCTCATACTCCCCCGCTCCCACCAGCCGCACATCACTCACGGCAATCACGAGTCACTCTTCGTGTCAGCTGTCTTCCCCCTGAGTATTCACCTGGCAAACGCGATCCGGAGGCCGAGCTTCCCTTCCGGCCGCGCCACGGGCATGTTGACGGGTGCCACCAGCGGAAAGGGAAACTGAAACCACCTGATCCGGTGATACGCGCCTGGGGCGGGGTGGGGTGGGGTGACTCGTCACCGTACGGGCGGGAGACTCCACCCGTCCGCGGCGCAGCGGGCCTCGAAGTCGGGTGGCAGCCAGCCGTGGGAGAGGAGTCTGGGGTGGGCGGGGAAGGACGCGTGCGCGGCGAGTACAAACATCAACGACGCGCAGAGGCTGTGGAGTTGCACGGTGACGTAGCCGCTGCCGTTGGCGTCATGGAATGCGCATTGGAAGACGTCCGGGGCGACCAGGTCCACCGTGTCGAGACCGGCCCAGCCCAGGTTCAGCGGGCTCTGCGGATGCCCGAAATACACCCGCAGATTGGTGACGGTGACTTCGCCCGGCCCGTCCGCCACCCACCGCGGCTGTGCGTTGGCCTGGGCCTGGCACCGCCGGGCAGAGTTCCCCAGGGCCGAACCGACCATGCTGCCGATGACAAAGCCCGTCGAACCGAAGGCCACCGTGCTGCCGTGCACATAGGAGCCGTCGCCCAGCGCCCGCCAGGTAGAGCGCGCCGCAGGGCCCACGGCCAGCGAGCGCTCGCCGGGCCCCAGCCGGGCCATGGTCGGCAGCGAGGGCCGGTCCGCCAGCCGACCTCGTACGAGATCGTGCACAACGCCGCAGGTGTAGAGCAGATGGTCGTCCAACATGCCCCAGGACTCCGGGCGTTCCGTATATAACGGCACCTCAAAGGGGTCGTTGTTCATGGCTCTCCCGTTCAGCCGCCTCAAGCCAACGGTCGCCATCGTAGGGATCACCGCATCCCGGCGCCGCCCCCACCGTCAGCCGCCGTCTCAGCATGCGTCGTACGTGCCACCCGGCAGAGGCAACGCCAGCCAGGCAATCTTGGTGCCGTTGTTGAATGCTCGGAAACCCCATACGCCGCAGGTCAGTTCATGCACGATGTGCAGGCCCCGCCCGCGTTCGGACAACAGCTCCAGCAGCGCATCCAGTCCCCCGCCGCAGCCCCGCGGCCTCGCGGCAAAGGGGGCAGTCGACGGGAACTCTGCGAGCACGGGAATCCTCGGATCGTGATCCAGGACTTCGCACAGGAGCGCGTCCACGATGCGGCGCAGGTGCAACTCGTAGGGCCCCAGAGCATGTTCGGTCGCGTTGGCGACGAGCTCGGATGCGGCGAGCACGCCATCGCTGATCGATTCACTGTGCAGTCCCAGCTGGGACAGGGCGCGTCGCAGTGTGGCACGCGCCTGAGCGGCCGGGTTGGGTGTACAGCTCGTCCAGCGATACAGGCAGCCGAACGGAACGATGGGAGTCGCATTCACCGCACCGCACCCCCTCGGGCAGCGTGCCGGCCACGAGCTCCGCGACGGTGCCGGCCGCTCCCAGGGCCCACATAG
The DNA here is from genome assembly GCF_039532965.1 of Streptomyces mauvecolor. Classification (NCBI taxonomy): domain Bacteria; kingdom Bacillati; phylum Actinomycetota; class Actinomycetes; order Kitasatosporales; family Streptomycetaceae; genus Streptomyces; species Streptomyces mauvecolor. The sequence goes on from NZ_BAAASQ010000039.1 coordinate 61,078, forward strand.
GTGCGGAGTTCGGTGAGCAGGAGCCGCCTGCCGGTCAACGCGGCAGGTAGAAGAAAGGTTGCACTGAGCAGGACGGTCGGCAGCATGGCGGCCTCCGTGGTGATCCGGTCTGGGACGCACCCACCACACCGTGGTGCTCGGGAAGAGCGGAACCGTCCTTCACCAAGTACTTTTGCACTGTCGGCACCAGGACACCGAGCAAAGGGCGGAGCCTCCTTCCCCGGGCCCGGTGCCGGTCTCGGGACCGCTCGGCTTCGACCTGTGCGTCGCGCGTGGGACGCCATGCGCCCATACGTGCCGAAGTGGTACGGCGGCGACCCCACCCAGCCCTGATCACGTGGGCGGTGCAGCACTGAAGGGGGTGTCTCCCGCGGAAGACACCCCCTTCCGGCTGTCCGAGGCCAACCCGCACGCGTGTTGACCTGCCTGCGGCGGCCTGGTCAGCACTGAGGGAGAGCGAGCAGCATCGCGTGCATCAGGGGCGCGTCCGGCATCCTGGGGCGCAGGTCGCCGAGCGTGGTCCAGCCCCACGACTCGTATAGCGCATGGACTTTGGGGTGGCTCTGGTCGACCAGGAGGGTGGCGCGCTCCTCGCCCCGGTCGGCGAGCAGCGCGTCGTGTAGCTGGCGGGCGATGCCGGTGCCGCGCCAGGGGAGACGCACCATCAGTTCGGAAAGGGCGTAGGTGCGGGTGCCGGTCTCGGCGACGACGTCGGCCGGTACCGCGGTGAGCAGCCCGCCCCACCATGGGGAGTCGGCCCGCAGCGGGGCGCCATAGGCGTATCCGACGGCTTCGCCGTTTCGGTCGCTGTCGTAGCCGACGGTGCAGGTCCAGCCCTCGCGGCGGCTCCAGGCGTCCAGGCCCTGGGCGAACCGGTCGACGGTGGCGAACGGGTCGGTCTTGGCGGCCTCGGCGTAGACCTCGGCGTACACGTCGAGCAGCAGGGGACGCAGCTCGGCGGCGTGGCGGTGGTCGTAGTGCCGTATGTCGATGCCGGTCACAGGCGGGGCTCCTAGGCGGTGGCGAGGGTGCGGTGGACGGTGGCGAGCCGGTCGCTGATGTGCCGGCTGCGGAGGGCGGAGGTGTCGACCCTCATGACAGTGGCCCTGGCGCGCGCCAAGTCGCCTTGGACGAGCTGGATTTCGGCGAGCTGCACGCCGTAGTACGCCTTGTTGCGGCGCATGGTCGGCGGGAGCAGCTGCAGGGCTTGGGCGGTGGCGACTTCGGCGTCGGGTAGGTGGCCCATGGCCTGGTGGGCGATGGCGGACAGTCCGGCGATCTCGGCGGTGTCCAGGAAGCGCAGCCAGGGTGGCGCGGGCTCGGCGGTGTCGAAGCGGTCGTGTGCGGCCTGGGCGGCGAGCACGGAGCGCGCCGCTGCGCGGTAGTCGCGGGCGCGGGCATAGCCGATGGCGAGGCGGGAGTGGAGCAGGGCGGCGATGCGCGGATTCTGGCGGGCCTGGCGGGAGTCGAGGGCTGCGCGGTTGATCTGCAGGGCCTCGCGGTGGCGGCCTTCGGCGCGAGCCTGCATGGCCAGGTCGGACCAGGCGCGGGCCTGGGCGCGCTTGTCGTCGGCGAGTATCGCGCTCTGCAAGGCGGCGGCGTGGTGCAGGCGGGCCTGGTCGCTGTGGCCGTCATCATGCGCGGCCCATCCGGCGGAGGAGTACAGGCTGCTGATGGAGGAGTGCAGAGCCCTCTCGACGCCGGGCCCGTACGTACAGCGGTCGACGGCATCACGCAGCCGGTCGATGTAGTCCGTGGCCACGGTCAGGAGCACGCCGCCACCGATCGCGTTGAAGTGCGCATCGAGCCGACCGACGGCGCCGTTGATGCACTGGATGTCGGTGAAGGTCAACCGGCCGCTGACCGGTGTCTCGTCCAGTCCGAGCATCAGGGCGACACTCGCGGCGGTGGACCCGGCAACGAAGGAACGGCGCCTCACCTTCTCCTCCTCGTCGGTGGCCCGGGGCGGGGGGACGGGCAGATGGCTGGATGCGCCGCGGGGCACGAATCCCATGGCTTCGGGGGGCCGGTCGAAGATCTCGACGAGCGGCAGCAGGTAGCGCGCGATCGGCCAGCGGACCTTGCCCGCGGCCCAGCGTCGGACCTCGCGGTCGGTGGCTTCGCCCGGTCGTCCGTAGATGCGCTCGCTGATGCGGTTGACGGCCTTGGCCAGCGTCCGGTGGCTGTAGCCGTGCTGACGCAGCAGGTTTTCGAAGATGACGTTGCGCTGCGTGTCCATGAATGGCCCCCGGTGCGGCTGTGTCGTGGCGCGACGGTAGTCCCGCCGCGCCCTCCCGGTAGGTAAAACTGTCCGCCTCCCAGGAGGTAACTGCCCGGATTTTGACCTGATTCCACGCACTCGGATGGCGGTTGGCTGGAAGGAACGTGACGGGCAACCAGCAAGGAGCAGCGCCGTGGCGAACTCATCCGCCGACAGAACAGCCAAGACACAGACGACGACCCCCACCTGGCACGACCTTGCACAGGTCAGCGACCGCAAACGTCAGCTGTGGAGGACCGGGGGCAACCACACCGACTGGATGGCCTGCGGCATCGCCTGGGACGCGGTGGCCATCACCCCAATGGCCTCTGGCCTGGCAGCGCTCGGCGCGACCCGCACCGGTACCCGATGCGGCTACCTGGTACTCGCCGACCACTTGCGGAACGTGCTGTACGTGCTGGTCCCGCCCGGCACCGGCGGTGCTTGCGACGGGATCCTCGGGGTCCGTGTACTCTCCCACGGCTACCAGCTGCTCGTCCCGACCCCGCCCGAGCACAGCAACATCGTCGCCGACTGGGTCAGCCACCCACCCGGCGACAAGCCTCCCCGACTCGTCCAGGCAGAGCAACTCGCCGCGCACCTGCGAGACCTCACCCCACCCATGCACGACAAGGAGGTCGCGTCATGACCGGCCACTCCACGGAGTATGACCCCGAGCGCCGGATCAAGGCCGCGCTTCCGCTCGACCGGCTGTCACACACCCGCCTGCTGCGGGCCGCACTGTCCTGGACCGATCCCACCGCACTGCCGCCCGACGACTACGAACAAGTCGCGCTCCTGCTGACCGAGGCCAGCCACGCAGTCGCCACGGACCTACGGCACCACATGGACCGGCTGCCACCGGACGACAACCGCCGCGCGCTCACCGAGACGGTACTCAACGAAGTCGACCGCCGCCCAATGCAGCCGTCGAGGAACACGCTCCACGGCGTCCAGAACCTGGCCCGGCTGCTGCGCGACCTCTACGAGCGGCTCGACCGACTCCGGGACACGGCACCCGCCGCTAGAGCAGTCTCCCACTGATCATCGCCCCATGCCTCCCTGCAGGTTCGGGCTCCGGGGCTGCTTCACGTACAGATGCGCGCGCGTGAACCTGCGCAAGTCGCGCAACAACCGAACCGCTGATCGTGGCAGCCACCATGCACGGCCGGCTCGTCCTCCAACGCCTGTGTCCCTCCCCTCGTAGCGTGGAGTCCGTGATTGCAGGGGAAGTTGGAGTTCATGGGGTCC
>NZ_BAAASQ010000040.1:0-22182 GCF_039532965.1 Streptomyces mauvecolor
TCCGCCGGCATCACCAAACCGCCATGGATCGCAGTGAAACAGCACCAAACGCTCAGTAAGACCGATTACGGCGGCGAGCTGTGCCAGCAACTGGCCGGGTCCTGCCTGGATCGGTATGTCACCGGTCGGCTGTTGGCCGCGATGGCACCGGCCGCCCTGGAGGTCTCCCTCGCCGCAGCCGAGCAGACCGAGCACCGGCGCGAGGCGGTGGACCGGATCTGGCGCCAGCGCCTGGAGCGGGCCGACTATGCCGTGGACCGGGCCCGGCGCCAGTACCAGCTGGCCGAGCCCGAAAACCGCCTGGTCGTACGCGAGCTGGAGCGCAGCTGGGAGCAGGCGCTGAGCGATCGCCAGCAGCTGGGCGAGGAGTATGACCGCTTCGCCGCTACCCGGCCGCGCGTCCTGACCGCCGAAGAACGCGAGGAGATCCGCACCCTGGCCCATGACCTGCCGGCCGTCTGGCGGGCGCCGACGACATCCGATGCGGACCGGAAACAGTTGATGCGGCACCTGATCGAAATGGTCCACGTGACCGTCATCGGGGACAGTGAACGCGTCACGGTCCGGATCACCTGGGCCGGCGGCCACCAGAGCGACGGCGAGGTCGTCCGCCCGGTCGGGCGGCTGGACCAGCTCAGTTAGTTTCCCCAACTCGCCGCCCGGGCCCGGGAACTGTCCGAAGCAGGCCAGCCCGCCACGGCGATCGCAGTCGCCCTGAACGCCGAAGGACTTCGTCCGCCCAAACGCGTCGAGGAGTTCAGCGCGACAGGTGTGCGTGAACTCCTGCGGCAGATCGGCTGCGGCAGCGGGCAACACCGGCGGCGTCTTCCGGAGCCTGAACTTGGCGCGCACGAATGGTGGTTGAACGATCTCGCCCGCCATACCCGGATCTCACGGGTCACGCTCTACGGCTGGATCAAGCGCGGCTGGATCACCGGACGACAGCTCAACGAACCCCGACGGCCATGGATCGTCCAGGCGGACCCCGAAGAGATCGAACGGCTCCACCGGCTGCACCAGCAGTCCCACGGACGCCGAACGCAGCAAGCCTGGCTCGACCACCAGCGGACGGCGATACTGCACCACAACGAAGGAGACGAAGGCGATGACGGCAAAACGCAGTTATGACAGCACTGCGGCTTGCTCATCTCGACCGCGTGACGCTCCCGGTAGTCGGCCGGATCGAAATGTGGCGGCCGGCCGCCACGGGAACCGAGCTTCTGGCGGTTGCGCGCCTGGTCGGCCTTGTCAGGGATGGTGCAGCGGATGCCGCGGCGGCGCAGGTAGGCGCGGTTCTTGCGGGAGGCGTACGCCTTGTCGGCCCGCACACGATTGGGACGGATGCGGGGCCGGCCCGGCCCGAGTCGGGGCACGCGGACCTTTGCCAGCACGGGCTCGAACTGCGGCGAGTCCCCGCGTTGCCCTGCCGTGACCACGATCGACATGGGCTTTTGGCCCTGCTCGACAGCAAGGTGCAGCTTGGTGGTGAACCCGCCGCGCGAGCGTCCCAGTCCGTGGTCACCCGGCTCAGTGACTACGCCGCCTGGCGGCTCCTTCTGCAAGTCGCCCTGTTTGCGAGCCCCAGCCGCATGCTGGTGGGCGCGGCACACCGTGGAGTCGACGCTCAGGTCCCACGTGATCGCACCCTTCGCGTCGGCCAGGGACTGGAGCCGGGTGAGGATCCGGTACCAGGTGCCGTTCCGCTGCCATCGGCGGAACAGGTCGTAGATCCGTCCCCACGGTCCGTACTCGACGGGTACGTCCCGCCACGGCACACCGGTCCGGACCCGGAACCGTTTGCCATCGATCAACTGCCGCCGAGGCCAGACAGGGGGCCGTCCCGCCTTTGTTCCCTTCGGCAACAACAGCTCCAGCGCCGCCCACTGCTCGTCCGTGAGATCTCCCCGCCCCATAGCCGGTGATCTTCCTCGCTCAAGATCTACTCTCGACACACGGCCTAGCCACGCGGGTACCGCAGCGCAAGACAACAGGTAGGAGACACGTGCCTGCGGCTCCGGGCACCCTGGGCCAACCGGTGCGCCGGAGCCGCAGACTCATCCCGAGCGTATGGCCACCCACCACCGTCACAGGTGTCAGCAGATGCCCTGAAGTCCGCTGTTGATCCATCGCCGTCGGTGAGGACGCGAACGGCGAGGATCAGCAGTTGACTTCGCCGTAACCGATTACTGACCTTGTAGGTGTGGTGCTGCGGGGGCTGACGAGTGGTGGTCGTCGCGGTATGCCCGAACCATGAGGTATCTGCAAGGTGGTGGCCTGACGGACGAACGGCGGGGCTTCCGCGAGCGCATCCGTTGCTGCCCGAGACATCCGCCCTCAAAGTCGCCTCCCTGCTCCGGCAGATCGCCTTCCTCAACGCGGAGATCCTCGCTCTGGACAAGATCCTGGCCCTCAGGCTCGCCGAGGATCTCGGCTACCGGGCCGTGCAGACGATCCCGGGCATCGGCCCGGTCTTCGCCGCCTGATCGTCGCCGAGATCGGCGACATCCACCGCTTCGCCGGCCCCGGCCCACTGTGCTCCTGGGCCGGTCTGACCCCGCGCCACCGCACCTCGGACCTCAAGGTCCACCGCGGCCGCATCACCAAACAGGGCTCGTCGCTGCTGCGCTGGGCCTGCGTGGAGGCCGTCCAGCGCAACCTCGCCGACACCCCCGCCGGTGCCGGACGGTGTGCCGGTGGCGGAGGACGTCGCGGGCGCGGTGCGCTGGGTGCGGGATGCGGTCTTACAAGTGCCCAGCTGAGAGCAGGAGTTGACGGTGCGTCGGACCGAAGCGGGTCCCAGGCGGCGGACATCAAGCCAGGTTTGCTCCGGAATGCGCCATGGATATGAATTCCTGGCGGTGATCGGTCCCGCGTGCGGTGGGATGGCCCGGCGGCCGCGCGGGTTGCGGACTGTCGTCCGTGGGTGTGCGGTCCGTGACGGACCGACGTCATCGAAAGGGCGACATGCCGGTCAAGGTGGTGTTCTTCAATGTGGGGCAGGGCGACTGCACCCTGATCACGTTCTACAAACCGGGGGCGCCGAAGGCGGACGCGGCGGTACTGCTGGACTGCGGGTCCAAACCCGGGGGAGAGGTGGCGCCTCGGGGGTCGGCAGCGGGCACGGCCAAGCAGCGCTTGATCGACCACCTCCGGAAGCGGATCGACGATCACCTGAGGGACCTGGTGAACCCCGGTGTCCTCGACTACCTGATGATCAGCCATCCCGACGAGGACCACTTCAACCTCCTCGAAGACGTCCTGTGCGACCCCGCGACCGGGAAGCTCCGCTACACGCTCAAGAACGTCTGGTACTCCATGGGGCCCGGCGACTACAAGGAGCGGAACAAGACCTTCGTCAAAACCCTGCTGACCAACCCAGCAGCACTGGTGGGCTCCGGTGGGCATGTGCCCGAAGTGGAGCTGAAGCCGGCCGAGGGTTTCCCGGAAAAGGTTTTCACCGGACATCCTTCCGCCGATGCGAACCTCTACCTGGTGAACGGCGGGGCGTTCGCGCATCCCGGCTACTCGGGTGTCGAGAAAGAACGCATCGCCAACCTGTGCAGCCTCATCTTCCTGGTCGTCGGCGAGGAGGACGGCGCCGGCGAACGCCAGAAGGCTCTGCTGATGGCCGACGCCCTGGTGCAGAACGAGGAATCCCTCATCACGCTCGACTCCACTGATCCCTCCCTCAAGCGGGAGAAGAACCTCTGGCTCAAGGCCGGTCACCACGGCAGCAAGACCTCGACCGGCAGGCAGTGGCTGGAGTACACCACCCCTGACGCCCTGTTCGTCAGCACCGGTCCCGTCCTCTTCGGCGGCAAAACAGCCACCTGCACCGATACCGATTTCCACCAGCGCATGCTGAACGACTGGGAAAGCGTCCGCGCCGCGCACAACATCCCGGATCCCAAGGTCACTCGGAAGAAGCCGCGCATCGGGCACTGGGGTTTCGGCTACCAGGACAACACGGGCACCCTTCCATGGAAGTTCCAGTTCCAGGACATGACCGGGAGGGGCGTCTTCAGCACCCTCGGCGGAGCTCCGCTCCCCCCGGACCCATCGGCCCCCGGCAGTCCGGCGGGCGAATGGACAGGTATCGACTGGACCCTGTGGATCGGCCGTGACCAGTACGGCAAGGACGACCCCGGCGCGTACACGATCTCGTACGAATAGGAGGCTTGCCATGGCGCTGACCGTCGAGACGCTGCGCGCGACCCTGCAGGCCGCCGTAGGGCAGCCGGAACTCACCGTCCCACCGGAATTCCTTGAACTGGAGCCCGCCGAGGGGCTGTTCCACGACCACCTCGCCGACGGTGCGTTGCAGGTGCGCGCGCCGGCGATCGATGTGGGCCGTCTCACGGCCGTCGGCACGGTGCCGCTCATGAGTGGCACAGAGGCGCACACAGCCGTACGGTTCCTGGCCGACGACCACGGAAGCGTCGTCGTCGGCGTACGGATCGACGCCGCCTTGCCCGCCGACGCACCCGACCTGCCCAAAGAGCTCCGCGACGCCCTGATCCCGCTGGAACGCTTCGGTCTCGGCGCCCTCCACCTGGTGCTCGGTGTGGAACCGGCCCTCAACGAGCAGTCCGAGGCCGTGGTGGGCGCGGGCGCCGAACTGAACTTCCCCAGCGCACAGGCCGATCTCAAGCCGTATGTATGGGGGTATCCGCCCGCCCAGGGGAACATCTGGCGGCTCGGCGCCGAATTCGCGCCCGTACGCATCACAGCGCTGGACGACCTGACAGCCTTCGCGGACCTCGGTACGGGCGGCTTCGACCTGCCGCCCGACCTCGCACCCGGAACCGGCCTGGCGCTCTCCGCCCTCACGGTCGCGTACGCCGTGGGCAACGGCTCCCCGCAGACCTCCGGCACGAGCGGCATCCGCACCGTCCAGCTGACCGTCGGACTCGACCGGGAGTGGAGCCCGCTGGACGGGCTCACGGTGAATAACCTCCACGCCGATTTCGCCGTGCTCAGCCCCTTCGCCGGTCCCCAGCTCCTCACCACGCTCGGCGGCACGGTCGAGCTCGCCGACGACATTGCCATCGACGTCGAAATCGGCCTCCCGGACCGTTCCTTGACCGGCACCCTGGTCCGGCCCGTCAACGCCGGTCAACTCCTCCAGGACCGTTTCCCCGGCATCCCCGTCCCCGCCACCCTCACCGTCAGCGAACTCACCCTCTGGGCCGAACTCGCCTCGGACGCGGGCAACCGCGGCTACGGACTCGACCTCGCCCTCACCGATGTCTGGCAGCCCGTCCCCGGCATCGAGCTCAGCCAGGTCGTGCTCACCGTCTCGCGCCAGGCCGGGGTGACTCTGGCTGGGCTCGCGGCACGGTGGCAGCTCGACGCGGGGGTACTGGACGTCGCCGGAACCTGGTCCTCCACCGATGGGTGGGCCTTCGCCGCGCACGCGGTCGGTCTGCAACCAGCCGCCATCATGGGGCACTTAGGCATCGATGTGCCCGAAGCCCTGCGCGATCTGACCATCGAAGAACTCTCCGTCGCCTTCGACACCCACGGCCACTTCACCTTCGCGTGCACCACCACCCTCACCGTCGACGAGATCCCCGTCTCCCTCACCGTCACTGTCGACCGCACACCCGGGCACACCCAGGTCTCCGGACTGCTGCGGCTGACCGTCCCGCTCAACGAGGAGACCGAGCGCGTTCTGGAGTTCGCCGTCGACTACGACAGCGACCCCACCGGCCGTATCCTCACCGCCCGCTGGACCGGCACCCCCGGCATCACCGCGCGCGAACTCGCCGGTGCCGTCGGGCTGCCCATCCCCGCAGGAGTCCCCGCCGGGCTCCTGCCCACCCTGGCCTCCGTCGGCCTGCGCTACGACAGGACGGCCGGACGGCTGCTGCTGTCCGCCACCACCGAGGCCGGCGGCGGCATCGTCGTCGCCTCCGTACCAGGCACCCCGCGTACCCTTGTCCTGCTCGTCGCCGCGGACATCTCGGACCTCAGCCCCACCAAGCTGTCCCAGCTGCCGCTCGTCGGCGGCCAGATCCCACCGGGTGTGGACGTCGGCATCACCGGCATCCAATTCCTCGTCACCAGCGGCGCGTTGACCACCACCCAGGTCACGCTGGTCAACGCCGACCTCGATGCCACCGGCTGGACCGGCGGCAAGCTGCCCGTGTCCGGGTCCGGCCTGCCCAAGGGGGCGGTGCTCACCCTCCCGTACGAGGTCGCGGGCGCGGCACAGGACCCGCTCGCCGTCTCCTTCGGGGGAGGCGGGCAGAAGCAGCTCGCGTTGAGGGACAGCGCCGGCGGCGGTCCTGAGTCCGCCGCGTGGGCCGACATCGGCCGCTCCTTCGGACCCCTGCACCTGCAACGCATCGGCGCCGGCTTCGACTCCGGCAAGGTGCTGGTGATGTTCGACGCGAGCATGGGCGCCTCCGGGTTCACCCTGGGCGTCATCGGGCTCGGGATCGCCCTGGACCTCGACACCATGACCGCCGAACCCCGCTTCCAGGGGCTGACCGTCGATCTGCGCCGCAACCCCCTGCATATCGCGGGCGCCCTCATCAACCGCCAGCCGCCGCCCGAGGATTACAAGATCCTCCTCGAGGGTCTGCTCGTCGTCGAGATGCCGAAGTTCGGAGCGCTCGCGCTCGGCGCGTACCAGCGGCGCGGCGACGGCATGACCTCGTTCTTCGCCTTCGGCCGTCTCCAGGGCACCTTCGGCGGACCGCCACCGTTCCGCGTTACCGGCTTCGCCCTCGGCTTCGGCTACAACAGCAGCGTCCGCGTCCCCGAGCAGACCGAGATCGCCCAATTCCCGCTCGTCACCGGCCTGGACGGCGGCCTCGACGACGACCCCCTCAAGACGCTTCCGGAGCTCACCGGCGGGCCCAACCCCTGGGTCAGGCCCGCCGAAGGCCAGATCTGGCTGGCCGGCGGCATCGACTTCACCTCCTTCGAATTCGTGCAGGCCCGCGTCCTGCTGCTCCTCGAAGTCGGCAATTCCCTCACCCTCGCGCTCATCGGCCGCGCCACCGCGAGCTTCCCGCAGAAGGGCGAGAAGAAATACGCCCGCGTCGGCGTCGACCTGCGGATCGTCTACCAGTCCGCGCGCGGCGAACTCGCCGCCACCGCCCAGCTCGTGGACTCCTACGTCATCGACCCGTCCTGCGTGCTCACCGGCGGCTTCGCCTTCTACTCCTGGTTCGGGCCGAGCCCGCACGCCGGGGACTTCGTCTTCACCGTCGGCGGCTACCACCCCGACTACACCAAGCCCGGCCACTTCCCGGTCGTCCCGCGTCTCGGCTTCACCTGGTCCGTCGGCTCGGCCGTCACCGTCAGCGGCGGCGCCTACTTCGCGCTCACCCCCAACGCCGTCATGGCGGGCGGCATGCTGGACGTGCGCTACAAGGCCGGGAATGTCGAGGCGTGGCTGACCGCGAAGGCGGACATCCTGATCCAGTGGGCGCCCCTGCACTTCCGCGCCGGGATCTCCATCCGCATCGGCGCCCGCGTCAAACTGCTCTTCACCGTCAGCGGCGAACTCGGCGCCTCGCTCGACCTGTGGGGACCGCCCACCGGCGGCACGGTCACCGCGAAGTTCGTCTTCATCAAGGTCACCGTCAAGTTCGGCGCCTCGCTGTCCGGTCCCGACGCGCTCACCTGGGACGAGTTCCGTACACAACTCCTCCCGCCCGAGGCCCCGCTCACCGCGCACCCGCTCACCGGCCTGCTCACCGACTCCGACGCCGACCCGGCACTGCGGGCCGCCCGGATCAAGGCCGGTACGGAGCCGTGGCTGGCCGACCCGGCCGGATTCTCCTTCGCCGTCTCCAGCGTCGTGCCCGCGGCACAGGCACAGTTCAACGACCGGGAGCCGGAGAGCCACAGCACCGTCGACATCCGGCCCATGAAGAAGAAGGGCATTGACGGACTGCTCCACGTCACCGTCGAGTACAGCAACACCCGCCGTCGCCAAGTCGCTTCCTGGCAGTCGCTGCCCAACGACGACAAGTGGAAGATCGACGTGGAGCACGGCAATGTGCCGTTCGCGTTGTGGGGCGACCCCGATGTCCCCCAAAAAGACGCACTCGGCCAGGAACCACTCCTCGACCACCTCACCGGCCTGCGCGTCACCGTCCCCCCGCCCGAGACCAACGGCCAGGACCTCGGCCCGATCGCCGAGCGCGACCTCGCCTCCGAGAAGCTCAGCCCCGACGCCACGCTCCCGCTCGACCCGAACGCCGGCCCCACCGGCTCACCCGTCGAGCTCGCCGAACCACTTGGCGCCGGCGTGGGCATCCTCGCCGAACACATCGCCAACCTCGCGGCGGGCTCGGCCCGTACCCGCATGCACGGCGTCCTCGCCGGGCTGTGCCCCGGCACCCCGCTGCCCAACGGCACGGTCGGTGACTACGCCGGGCAGGCCCGCACCGCCGGACTCGACGCGGACCCGCTGCTGCTCACCGAGGACCCCGTACCGCCCGCCCCCGGACCCGTCGTCCTCGTCCTGGACGACACCACCGGGACCATCCTGTCCGTCGACCCGGACACGGCGGCCGTCGTCGGCCGCATACCGGTCGGGCAGCCGGGACCCTACCTGGCGGCGACCTCGGCGGACGGCGCGACGCTCTACGCGGCCGGTACGGACCCGAAGCAGCTGGCGGTCATCGACGTCGTCGCCCAGCAGGTACGTCCGCCGCGCACCGGTATCCAGCTGACCGGGCAGCCGACGGTACTCGCCGTCAGGCGCGACAACTCCCGGGCGGTAGTGGCCCGTCCGGACCGTTTTACCGCCGCCTCCGTCGACCTTGTCGGGAGCGCTGAGCCGGTCCTCACGGACGTCGGTCAGGACGTGCAGAAGATCGGCAGGATCTCGGTCGATGCCGAGGCAGGCCGCCTGTACGTCACGGCCAACGACCTCAGCAAGACGTTCACCTACGACACTTCGGCCGGCGACCGGGTCGGCGACGGCGTCAACGGACCCGCGACGCCCACGTTCGTCACCGCCGGCGAGCCGGGCCGGGTGTACGTCTACGGGGCCGAGGCGAGCAGCAACGGGCAAGTGCAACTCGTCACGGTGCCGAGCAGCGGCACGTGGTACCAGCCGTACAACCTCTCCGCCCGTGGCACCGCACTGGCCTTGCTCACCAACTCGGCCCGGCGCGGCGTCCTGTTGCGCAAGACCGGCGACGGCGGTCAGGTGGTGACGCTGTACGAGCGCCAGGGCTCCACCAAGGACACCATCGCGGAATCCGACGTGGCCATCGGCCCCGACCCCCGCTCCCTCACCCTCGACCCGCGCGACCGCGCCTGGGTGCTCCACGACTCCACCGTCTCCGTCGTCAGCAGCGGCAGCCTGCTCGGTGAACTTCCCCTCGACGCCCGGCCGTTGTCCGTCACTTTCACCCCGGACGCCGCCCGCGCCTTCGTCGCCTGCGACGACGCGACCGTCACCGTCGTGGAGATCCACGACAACGCACCGGTCGCCACAGAGCACTGGCAGCTGCCGCCCGGCACCGTCGCCTCCGCCGCCCTCTACACCGTGTTCGCCGCCCCTGCCCCGGAAAGGGCCGCCCGATGACGGACCAGCGCCGCGCCCCTGCGCGGGCCACCGACCCCAGCTTCGTCCTGCGCTTCCAGGACAACCGCGAACCCGCCATCAACGCAGGCCTCTACCGCGTACGGGCCACGCAGACCCTGCCCGGCGTGGACGGCGCCGGTGACTACCTCGCACCCGTCGAGGAGACCTTCGAGCTCCGCGCCCCGCAGTTCGCGCTCGCCGACGAGCACGTGCACGCCGTCAACCCGGCGCCCGAGGCCCGCTCCGACTACTCCACGACCCTCGCGCACCTCACGCTCACCGACCCGCTCCTGCCGTGGATGCGGCGCCTGGACGAGTCCGGGGCCGCCCTCGCGGAAGCCCCCGAGGAACCCTGGCTCGCGCTTCTCCTCTTCGCCGAGGGCGAGTTGCCCGGCGACCCCGAGTCCGCGGCCCTGACCGTGCCCATGACGGCGGAGGAACTTCTCACCGACGCCGACGGCGTACGCCACCCCCGCATCGCACCCTCGCAGATCGAGGGCGACCCGACGGCGCTCTGCCACACCGTGGACATCCCCGGCGACGTCTTCGCCACACTCGCCCCCCGCACCGACGAGCTCCGGCACCTGATCCACGTCCGGGACGTCCGCACGGACACCGGCCTGCGCGGCGAACAGCTCGCCGAGGGCACATACGCGGTCGTCGTCGCCAACCGGCTGCCCGACCGCGAACGCGAGATCCGCTACGCCGCGCACCTCGTCGCCCTGGAGGGCTGCCGCTCCATCCTCACCGACGCGGACGCCGGGCGGCTGACCGCCGACGTACGGATCCGCCTTGCCGCGCTGCGGAGTTGGTCCTTCACCAGCAACCCGGCACCCGGCGGGGGCTTCCCCGGGCGCGTACGGCACTTCCTCTTCGACGAGACAGAGCAGGAACGCGACCTGCTGCTGCACGTCCCCCCGCCCCCGGCCGAGCCGCCCGCCGGGGCCGACCCCGCCGCCTACACCACGGCCCGCGCCCGGCTGACCTCCGGCCGGGTGCCACTGGCCTACGGCCTGGAGACCGGCGAGCGCAGCTACGCCTGGTACCGGGGCCCGCTCACCGCCGAGCCCGCTCAGCCCCTGCCGGAGACGCCCGCCGCCGGCTGGACGAGCGCCGCGCAGCTGATGGCGTACGAGAAGGCGTGGGGGCTGTTCGACGCAGGCTGGGGAGCGGCCTGGACCCTGGGCCGCGCACTGGCCCTCGCGGACGCGGACTTCGCGGCGATGCTGACCGCGTGGCACGCGAAGGCCCGTGCGCGGGCCGCGGTGCTGGCGCAGCGGCTGGCGGCGGTGGGTCTTGAGGCGAGGGGTGCGGACGGGGCGGCGGAACGCGCCCTCGGCCCCCGCCCCTTCGGCACTCTTCTCGAAGAGCTTGCCGCCGACGGTACCGCCGCACGGCTGCTACGGGCCGGTACGCACCCCGTACAGACCCGGCACGCACCCCCGCCCGAGCCCTTCCGGCGCACCCCAACCGCCGGGCGGCGCGGGGCCGGCCGGGCCGCGCGGACCGCCGAGCTGCTCACCGATCCACCGCTCTCCCTGAGGAACGCCCTCACCGCCCAACTCGCCGACGCCGCCGCCCCGATCAGCGCATGGCTGCAGCGGCTGCGCCTGCTGCACCACATCCCCTTCACCGACCTTGTCCCCGACGAGAACGCCCTCCCCGTCGAGTCCCTGCGCCTGTTCTACGTCGACCCAGGCTGGCTCACCGCGCTCGTCTCCGGCGCGGCGGGCATCGCCATCACCGGCGAGTCCGACGCCGCCCTCGCCCGGATCGCCGCGCCCTGGGCACGCGGCGACGACGAGGAGCCGACTCCCCGCGCCGGCGTGCTCATCCGGTCCGCGCTCGTCCAGGAATGCCCCGGGCTGCTCGTCCGCCCGTACCGGGGCCACGGCGACGACACCCGCACCCCCATCGCCGTACTGCGCCAGGACGTCCTCGGCCCCGACGTCCTGCTCGTCCTCTTCGAGCAGGTACCCGACGAGGTGGAACTGGCCGAGCCGCCCGAGGGCCTGTCCTTCGGCGTCGACATCAGCCAGAGCAGGCGGCGGGTGATCAACCTGCGGCGCGTGGACCCGCCTGCCGTCGCCCGGCAGATCGACGGCGAGGCGTTCCCGCACCCCGAGGGCCCCGACGGACTCGACGCGTATCTGCGTCCCGACCCCGCCGGCCGACGCGCCGTCCTCGACCTGCGCCCCGCCGACGCCGACGGGCTGCTGCGCAAACTCGGCGACCGCCTCGCCGAACTGGGGCAGTCGGCCGCGGACCGCTTCGGCCCCGCGGGCCTGGCCGTCCAGCTCGTCAACGCGCCCCGCCGTCAGCTCATCACCCGCGGGACGGCCCGATGACCGCGAAGACCCCCGAAGAAGGGCAGAACCGCGCCGTGACGCAACCCTCCGCAGCACCGGGCCCACAGCCCCTCGTCGTGCCCGTGCAGATCGAGGCCCTGACCGTCAACGAACGCGTCCGCCACGCCGAGGTCTTCCAGCGCTGGCAGGCCAACTACGCCCTGACCCGGCTGAACCTGTCGCCCGAACCGCCCGCGTTCTCCAACACCGACACGGCCTTCAACGCCGACCCCGAGCGCGAAGGCATCTATCTGCACTGGCAGTTGCCGCAAGCGCTCACCCACGGCGTGGACGAGGAGGGCGACGGCGTCCCCGTCTTCCCGCGCGTGCCCAACCGCTGGCTCGTCGTCCGGCAGGCCATCGCCACCGGCTCCGGGGAACGCACCGACACCGGCTGGATCGTCGAGAGCGACTACCTGGACCCGGCCCACGGCTCCAGCACCTACATGGACCGGGACGGCCGCCTCACCCGCATCGGCCGCCGCATCGACCTCGCCGACGGCGCGTGGAGCGAACCCGGCACCCCGGGCGGGCTGTTCCTGACCGCCGTCGGCCCCGGCCTGCCGACCTTCGCCGCGTACCAGCCGTACAACCGCGACGTGTTCTCCGTGCACGACCGCGCGGACGACCTCGACCCGGACACCGCCTACCAGATCGACTACCTGGTCGCGGGCTGGTACAGCGACCCCGCCGCCGACCCGCTGGCCGGGGACCTCGCGGAGCGGCTGGCCGCGCTCAACTGGACGGCCACGGGTACGGCACCCGACACGGCCCGCACTGTCTGCCACGGCACCGCCCTCGACGTGCAGTGGCAGCGCCGGGGCAGCGGCATGCCCGCCTCCGACCGGCCCGACTACGTCACCATCGGCGTGGGCAACAACACCGAGCACGCCACCAAGGCCATCAAGGAGTACGCGGCGCGGCGCGCCGGATCCCCGCCCGAGCTGGCCGCCCTGCTCTCGGCCGTGCACTCCGGCGTCCTCGACCTGCTCGAGGAACCCGACGGCCAGTTCCAGGCCGAACGCACCCTGCACGCCTCGTGGTTCACCCCCGAGTCCGGCGGATACACCTGGGTGCTGGAGGAGGCCGAGAAGCCCGGCACGCCGGAACCCGCCGCACGCAGGCGGCGGCCGCGTGCCGTACGCAGCGCGTACGCCCAGGCCCTCGCCGAGCTCAACAAGGGCCAGGCCGCGCACGACGCCGCCGTCCAGGACCTCATCGCCGCGCAGCGCCGGCTGTACGACCTGTGGTGGGCGGCGAACCTGCCGAAGGTGCCGGACGCGCCGGGCGAGCAGGCCGGCAAGTACCGCGAGGACCTCGCGGCACGTGTGGGGGACGCCACCAAGGCGGCGAAGGACCAGCGCGACCGGGTGGCACGCCTGCGTGCCGAGATCCCCTGGGGCGACACCCCTGAACAACTCGCCGCCGCCATCCGCAAGCACCAGCTCGACCACGGCCTCCCGCAGGACGAGGTCATCCTCAAGCGCGCCGTCCTGCCCGACCACCACCGGCCCAATGACCCGGTCATTGTCATCCGAGGGACGAAGGACCGTCCCCTTCCGCCGGACCCGGAGCACGTGGCGAGCGCCGACCCGTACGCGGTGCGCGAAGGCGAGTACGACGACAGCGAACAGGACGAGGACCCGCCGCTGGCGTGCCGCTGGCCGGACGCGCTCGTCACCGGGGTACGGGTCGGGGGGAGCCCGGTCTCCGCGAGCGACGCGCAGACTCCGAAGCCGCCCAACCTCCCGTCTCCCGACGGGCTGTCCGGCGTGCTGGTGGCCCTGCTGCGCGAGCTGTTCCACCTCGCGTCCTCCAACGCCCGTACGCTCGCGAGGGCCACCGGCTTCAACGACTGGCAGACGCTCGCCACCGCCATGCGCGATCCGCGCTCCAACGCCATCGGCACCCCCGGCGCGTGCACCGCGCAGTGGCAGCAGCCCTGGCAGCCCCTGTTCTTCGAGTGGAAGGTCGACTACTTCCCCATCGAATGGCAGGGTGACCCGGACGGCGGCCAGGCGGACCGCGCCAACTGGAGCTTCGACGGCACCGAATACCACTGGCTCGGCACCGGCGCCCACCCCGTCCCCCTCAGCCTCAGCGGCCGCCAGTTCCTCACTCCGACACCCTCGGAGACCATGGTCGCCGCGCTGCGCCAGTACGCCCGGACCCACCCGGGCCCGGGAGCAGCCGCGCTGCGGGCGCTCGCCCGGCAGGTCGAGGACGACGCCGACTGGTTCTCGCAGCCCCTCGCCGGCTTCACCGAACAGCTGGCCGCCCGCGCGTCCACCCCCGCCACCCTCAGCCCCCACTCCAAGCTTCCGGACGACCTGCGCACCGCGCTCACCGAGGCATCCGGCCGCACCCTTCCCCCTAACCCCGGCGCCCTCCCGCGCCCGTTCACCGGCTGGAACGAGAGCCCCTACCAGCCGCTGCGCGCCGGACAGTTCGCCTTCGCCCGGCTCGCCGTCATCGACCGCTTCGGGCACGCCCTGCCCGCGATCTTCCCGGACCCGAGGGCACTGCGGTTCGCTCCCGGCAACGAGCCCGGCGACGTGATCGGCGTCGGCGTGCCCGCTCGCCGCTTCGCACCCGAACTCCCCGAGGAACTGACTCCCTCGTGGAAGGACCCGGAAGACCCCGGCCAGGGCCACTGGACCATCAACCCGCCCACCTGGTACCGCTTCACCCAGCTCACACCCCGCCTGACCCAGCCCGCCCGGGCCGGCTTCTCCCTCCTCGACGCCCGGAACGACCTCAACCCGCTGACGACCGCGAGCGACCCGGACACGACCCCGGTGTCCGCGTGGCTCGTCCCCGGGTACCTGGACCGCGCACTGTACGCGTACGGGCCCGACGGCACTCCGCTCGGCGAACTGCGCACGACCCTGCCGCCCAGCGGCAGCCCGCACGTGACCTGGCACGCGTTGCCGTACTCGCAGTACCGCACGATCGACGACCTGCACGACAACTACCCGATTCTGCACGGCTTCCTGACCGCACTGGTCGCCCCGGACCGGGGCCCGGCTGCCCTGCGCTCCCTCCTCACCGTCATCGACCGCACGCTGTCCACCACCGCTCCCACCGGGGACGCCGCGCCCCCGCACACCCCGAGCGTGCTCGTCGGACGGCCGCTCGCGCTGATGCGCGTCCGCTTCGACATCGACCTCGACGGCCCGCCGTACACCGACCCCTCGTGGGAGAACCTGCGCGATCCGCAGGCGCCGGAGTACCCCGGCTACCGCTGGCCGGTCCGGCTCGGTGAACGCAACGAGCTGGCGGACGGACTCGTCGGCTACTTCCACGGCGAGCACCGCGACACGGACTACCGGGTACTGCACACGGTCCTGGGCAGGACCGAACTCCCCGACGAGGCACGGGAGTACTTCGACCCGATCGGTACGGGCGCCTCCCTCACCCTGCCCGCCCGGCCCCCGGGCAGCGACCCCGACCACCGGAACGCCGCCTACCTCACGCTGCTCGCCGACCCGCGCGGCACGGTCCACGCCACCACGGACGTCCTGCCCGCCGCCGAAGTCCGCCTGCCCGCCCGGCTCGTGGAGCCGCCGCTGGCCGAACTCCCGGTGTCCTTCCGGCTGGGGCCGCTGCCGGTGAGCGAGTACGTACCGGACCCGGCGGAGGCGCGTTCCGGGCCGCCCGCGCTCGTCCTGCCGCGCCCGTCCGACCGGTACGGCACCTGGACCTGGGTGCAGAACGAGACAGCGGACACGTGGAGCGAGGCCACCACGTACGCCTCTGACGATGAACCGCACCACCCGTATCCCGCGCCGACGTTACGCACCGGCCGCCTCACCCTGCGTCCTGTGAAGGCCGACGACCAGACCGAAGGAGAGCGCCGATGAGCGACTGCGTGCTGAGCTACGCCCTGACGACCGTCCCTGCCCCGCTGACTGTCAGCCCGCCCAAGTCCGGCCCCGGCAACGAGGACGAACTGGCCTACGGCTCCATCGACCTCGTCATCTCCAACAGCGGCAGCACGCCGGTGCGGTGCAGCCGCATCGCCATCGTCCTGCCGGTCGGCTCCCTCGCCCAGGACCTGGCCCTGACGGGCGAGGGCATCGCACCGTACGTCGAGCCGGAGTCCGGGTGGACGATCGTGGGTCCGCAGCCGGATGTGCTGCTCGCCGTACCGACCGCGGAGACAGCGGTGTTCCCGGCGGCGGGGGAGACGTCGAAGGTGCGGTTCAGCGTCGAGCCCACGGGCGGGACGAGCGAAGTCACCGTCGACGGGCTGTACATCACCCTGAAGAACATCGCGATCAGCAACAAGACCGGTGTCGCCCGGATCGGCATCGAGGAGTGGGCGACAACGGGTTCCACGATCCCGGACGTGCCGAACACAGGGACGCTGGATGTCGCGAAGTTCCCCTTCCGCAGCGGGGCGGACCCCGCGCCGGGGGTTGGGCGGGCGCTGGTTGCCGTCACGTCGCAGGGCGGCCCGCCGGCCACGCGGATCGACTCCGGGGCCCCCGTGCGGCTGGAGTGGCACCATGTGCGGGGTGACAACCACGAGTTGTACATGGATGGGCGGCGGGTGACGGACCCCTCGATCCCGGGCGGGAGCGTGTATCCGGTTCCGGCGGGGACGGTGCTGCGGGACACGGCGTTCGCGCTGAAGACGGTGACACCGACGCCGGACGGCGGGTTCGTGACGCGGTGGGATCACTTGACGGTGTGCGTGACGGACCAGACGCTTGCAAGCCTGACGGTGAGCGGCGCGCTGACCGCGAAGGGCGCGGTGACGGCTGAGAAGACACTCGATGTGGCGGAGGCGGTGACGGCGAAGAGCACGCTGGGCGTCACAGGGAACACGACGGTCGGCGGGACGCTCGGGGTGACGGAGAACACGACGGTCGGGGGGACGCTCGGGGTAACGGGGAACACGACGGTCGAGGGGACCCTCGGCGTCACGCGGAAGCTGACAGCCGGCAATGACGTCCAGGTGGACGGCGCCGCCACCATCGGCGGAAGCGTCTTCCTCAACGGAGCTGTTGGCTCAGGGGGAACAGGAAGTTCAATTGCTGTCCCGGGGCAGGTGACATTTACCGCGAAAACCTCAGGAATCGTTGTCGGGATGGCCCAGTCCGGGTCGCGGTACAGCTCCTGCGTCGTGACTGTCTCGGGAGGTGCCGGTGGGGATGTCAGGACTACGGCATGTGCTGACAACGATCCGAAGAGTCAGCATCATGTGCAAATGTCCTCGGCGACGGCATTTGTGAGGAAGGGGGCCACTGTGACCGTTAAAGCTGAGCACCAAACAAGTAGTGACGGTGGGTGGAACTATCTGTACGCCTACTACCGCTGGATTCCCTTCGGCAACATCTCTTCCCTCTCAGGTTCGGAGAGTTCCCCGGAGTCCCTGAGTGATGAGCCAAGCAGCGGGACGGCGTGATGCCGTGGGCCGGAACATTCGACGTCCGGCCCACGACACAGGCTCTGCGTACCAACGACTTCAGTGAAGAGCATTTCCACGCGCGGACGGCCGGTTCGGTGATCGTGGATACCGGTTGTCATGCGGCGGTGGCCGCGTAGTTGATTGCTGCTCGTAGGCGTTCGGGCTGATCTGGCCGAGGGGGGAGCGGTCGTAGAGCCGGGCCGCCGCCTACGGTCAGTCCAGGCCGGCCAACCTCATGTTCACGTACAAGCTGCAGCGCCGGCTCGCCGCGCACGGCACCACCGTCGCGGTCGCCGCCCATCCCGGCGTGTCCAACACCGACCTCATCCGCAACACCCCCGCCGCGCTCCGCCTGCCCGTCACCTGGCTCGCGCCGCTGATCACCCAGACGCCGGCCATGGGCGCCCTGCCCACCCTGCGCGCCGCCACCGACCCCGGCGCGCTCGGCGGCCAGTACTACGGCCCCGGCGGGCGCAACGAGGTCAAGGGCCACCCCCGGCTGGTCACCTCCAGCCCGGAGTCGTACGAGGTAGCCGTCCAGCAGCGACTGTGGGCCGTCTCCGAAGACCTCACCGGCGTGAAGTTCCCCGTCGTTCAGTCCCAGCAGAACTCGTTTCCCTCCGGATCGGCCATCACGACGTAGCCCGCGCTGGTAGGAGGCGCCGGCTCGTCCGGCGCTCCGCCGCCCGACGGCCGACGCGATCCAGCTGTTCTGTCCCGGGAGGTTGTGGACGGGTGAGCCAGGCCTCGGCTAAGGGATCTTGAACAGGTGAGGGCTTCCGGTTCGGTGTGGATTGCGACGTCTGCCCCCGGCCACCGCCGCCCAGCCCGCCTCCTTCGCGGACCACACCTCACAGACCGCGGTTGTGCCCAAGGTTGGCGTCGCGGCAGGCGCCGAGACCACGAACAACACCGGCGACCACACCCCCCTGATCGCCGCCGGCGCGGGCACCGCCGCACTCGGCGCGGCCGGCTTCGTCGCCCTGCGCCGCCGCGCCGCCCGCCGCGTCTGACCCCGGCTTTTGGGCCAGTGCTTTTGGGATTAGCCGTCGACGATCTTCGGCATGACTGATTCCCGGCTCGGGAATACTCGACATGCCGGATATATCATTCTGTGACCAGAAGGTGAACTCGGCGGCGACACAAGACTGTAATTCCGGTTACTGCCATTTGGCGAGTTTCAGCGTACCGCCGTCTTCCTGGTTCACCCGCCAGGACCTTGCCACCGACTCCAACCACGGCGTGCGCCACAACGCCCGCGTCAGCCTGCTGGCCTCACTCCTGGCCCAGGAATACCGGCTCGACGCCCACGACACGGCAGCAGCCTGCGCCGCAGGCGCCATCCACGACTGCCGCCGACGCAACGACCGCGACGACCCAGGCCACGGACAGCGCGCGGCCACCTTCCTCCTGGCCAACGCCGACGCGGTCACCAACGCCCTCGGCCGCCCCGTGCCGCAAGAAGCCCTCCACCGCGCGGCGACCGCCATCGCCCTGCACGACGTGCCGTACGAACAGTTCACCGACCGGCAACAACGCGCCTACCAGGCATCCCCGCTGCTGGTGGACGTGCTCAAGGCGGCCGACTGCCTGGACCGCTACCGCCTGCCGCTCCAGCGCTGGTGGCCAGACCCATCCCGACTGCGCCGGCCTCTGCCGCCCTGGGCCCCCGCGGCTGCCTTCGCCTTCGTCACCCGCAGCGAGAGAGCCCGCCTCGACGGCACCGCCAACGCCCACGCCCTGCACCACGCACACCAGACACTCACCCGCGGCCTGTAGGAGAACCCACCGTGGACACCGAACTCGACGACGCCCACACCGACCACACCCAAACACCGACCCGCCAGGCACCCTCCGGCCTCGCCGAGACCGAGACCGACTGGCAGCACCGCCTTCTCCACGACACCCCCAACGGCCGGCTCCTGACCGACAACACCATGACCAAGACCCTGACCAGCGGCCGCCCGGTCCACCTGATGCACACCACGACCGCACTCGACGCCATCCGCCGCAGCGGCCAGCTCCACGTCTCCTCCGGCTGCCTCGTCGCCGCCCTGTACTGCGCCCCACTGACACCCGAGCCCGCAGGCCTGCGCCCACACAACCTGGGCGCCTACCTCCTCCAGACCAAACCCCACACCCGAACCCTGACCATCCAGGTCACCCCCGCCCGCCCCGCCCCGGCCAAAGGCATCGACTACCTTCGCCTGGGCCGCATCCACCTGCGCACCTACCTCCAACACCGCAGCTTCCTCACCGAGCCANCGCCGGCACCCGCACGCCGCCGGCCGCCTTCCTCGACCAGCTCGCCGCCGCCGTACCGGGCCTGCCGTTCCTGGGCTACCTGTACTTCGAGGTCCTCTCCGAGTACCTGATGCTGCACTCCACCAGCCCCGAGACCAGGAAATGCGCCGCGGCCGGAGAGATGAGCAACCGTCTCTACAAGCGGCTGGCCTTCTCGGCGGTGACCGGAATGGACAAGCTGTTCGACCTGTCCCGCTTCCACCCCGACCACACCCGCCTGTGCGAACTCATCGCTCGCATCGAACCCCACCTGGCGACCGATGCCGCTGTCTACACTCGCGACCGCCTGGCCCATCTGTTCGCGGCCATCGCCCTCGCCCCCCACCAGGACGTAACCGCCTACAGCTTCCGCGAGGGCATGTTCGACGAACTCGCCCTGACCGCTCCATCCTTGCTGGGCCAATCGGTCTTCCGCGAGATGCGGATCCTCGACAGGTACCCGCAGCTCTACCTCGCCTTCGAACAGGCCAAAGCTCTCCCGGCATGGAACTACTGGAACAGCCTCGGAATCGCGACGCCGTTCAACGGCTTCCTCCCCAAAGGAGAAATCGGCGTCAACCCCGCCTACCCCGACGCGGACATCAAGGTATGGCTCGCCGAGAGCTGCGGGCGCGGCCTCCTCCACCCGGCCGAACCCCTGGACGTCACTTTCGCTCCACGCCTGGCCGACCTGGGCATGACTGCCATGCGCCGCGATGCCACCGGCAAGGCCGCCGGACACCCGGCCCCCGCTGGCGCGCCCGCCTCATGAGGGCAACTTGCTGCGACGCAATCAGACAGCCTCCAGCCAGGTGAGCCCTACAGCTCCATGGCTCCGCAACCCAGTGTTACTCGTCGCCGCAGACTGCCGACAACACAGAGTGACAGCTACGTCAACTACATGATCGGCTTCATGGAAATCTTGACTGAGCCACGTTTCAAACGACGCCCACACCCTCGACCTCACGTCACGTCAGAGCGACCAACTCGCGTTGAGCGTCGCTTAGTTGTGCTGTGACCAGGAAGGTCCACCATGTCGCGACGGTTGGCACGGTGCCTCGACGAGGCATTGTCGGGCCATCGAAATGCGTCCGGGAGGAGCCGTGGCCCGCCGCCGTGCGATGCACCGCACGGGCCGCCGGCCGGGCGGCCTCCGTGCGGGTGGTGACTTCGCGCCCGGTCCGGGCTCGCGCTCGCCGCCTGCCCCTCCCGGCCGGAAGGGGCAGGGCAGGCGTTTAATCGGATGTGCTTGCGGTGCAGGCTTGTTAAGTTCGCCGTGTGCCGAAGCTGAATCAGATCATCGCAGTCGAAAAGGGCGTCAAGTCCAAGGCTCTCCAGGAGCTCACCCAGGCTCACCAGGACGTGCAGAAGCCCGCCCTGCTGGCAGGCATCTCCCGGACCTACCAGCCCAAGGACGAGGAGGGTGAGCAGCTGCCGCCCGAGTCCACGCGGGTGCAGATCAAGGCCGAGGATGCTCTGCGGGCGACCGCCGAGACGCTGACGCGGCTCTTCGACGTGACCGCGACGAAGGACTGGGCGAACCGGTCCGCGGCCGCGGACGTGGTGGTCGACGGTACGGTGCTGTTGCCCCAGGTGCCTGTCCCGTATCTGTTGTTCCTGGAGAAGCAACTTACCGACCTGCACACCTTCGTGCGCAAGCTGCCAGTGCTCGACGCCTCCGAGTCGTGGAACCTGGACCCCTCGACGGACTCGTGGAAGACGGACCCGGTGCGGACCATCCGTACGAAGAAGGTTCCGCGCAACCACGTGAAGGCCGAGGCTACGGAGAAGCACCCGGCACAGGTCGAGGTGTACTACGAGGACGTCCCGGTCGGTTACTGGACCACGGTGAAGTTCTCCGGCGCGCTGCCCGCCCGGCGGGTCAACGAGCTCCTCGACCGGGTCGAGAAGCTCCAGCAGTCCATCAAGTTCGCCCGTGAGGAGGCGAATAACACCGAGGTCACCGACCAGCGGGTCGGCGACGCGGTATTCGGCTACCTCTTCCGGTAGCCCCACATACGCCCTCCGCCGCGAGCGGAGGGTGCGCGATGAGCGCAAGCTGAAACTGATATTGAAGCTGATGAAGGGGTGTCAGTTGGGGGTTCGAATCCCTCTCCCCGCACCACGTGCGGGGGTGGCCCAAGCCTGGCAGAGGCGGCCCCGTGAAACTCAGATTCTCGCTCCAGTCTCAGTATTCGCCGCCGAACACCGGATCGACCGAGCGTGGGCGAACATCGACGGATGGGGGTTCAAGTCCCCCCGGCGCCTCTCTCCTGGCGCTGTAGTTCAAAGGCAGAACACGTCGATCTCAACATGACCCGCGGCTCTTAAACGCCGCCGGTGTGCGCAAATGGGTGGCAAGCTGGAGCCCGGGAGCTGGACATGCTCCCGGGCTCCGTCACGTTCCGGCCCGCGGCTTGTAGGACTCCGTGACAGGGATCCTCAAGAGGCAACGGCCCGCGAGCGTCGACTGACGCGCGCGTCGGCACGGTGGAACCACCCTCGTGAGACATCACACTTAGAGGTCATCTCATTTGGCTAGTCTCCGGTAGCAGATGAGGGTGCAGGCGATGCTG
>NZ_BAAASQ010000041.1:0-1380 GCF_039532965.1 Streptomyces mauvecolor
CCGCCCCCGCCGGCCCGGGCGGGCCCACCCCCGAGCCCGGCCGCCGCCGTACACTCCGCGCCCGCCAGCACCGCAGCGGATCCCCAAAGCCCTGACCCCAGCCTCCAGGCGGCAGGCGACGATCCCGGGGGCGAGATGATCAAGCTGATGCTGCGGGACATCGCCAACACTCTGATCGCTACGCGAGGCGTGAGCTGGCCGGCACATGCTTCGACCAGGCCACCATCGTCGCGCCGGATGAATCCTGCCGTGTCGGGATGTCAGTGGGGCCTGGCAGCATGTCGATCATGAGTCGCATCATTTCGTTCACCACCGCCGACCAAGCCGACGTCGTGGCGTTCCTGGGGGCGGCCGGGAATCTCACGTCAGAGCAGCAGCGCCTCCTGGGCTACATGCGCGACGACGCAGTCGAGGACCAGCAGGACCTGGACCGTCAGGGCATCGACTGGGGCCTTTCGGTCCCCGACGCGTTGGAACATCTGATCGCCGGTCGCGCCGACTCGGAGGCCGAGTGCGCGGGCAACGCCTACTACAGCGCGCTGCAGCACATCATCGACGCCAACGCCTCCGACCCCTTCGAACTCGGCGTCTACTCCAAGCCGTCCACGTTCTTCGGCCTGATGGACGACGAGCTGCGCCGCCTGGGCGTGAGCGCCGACCTGCTGCCCCACGGGTACCTGTTCGCCGGACCGCCCGCCGCCATCCCCTTCCCCATCCCCTATCCCGTGGACGGCTCACCCGACATCGGCACGCTGGCACTGGCCAAGGCCAAGCCCGCCGCCGACACCTACCGCGCAGTCCTGGACCAGATAGACCCCGACTTCACCTACGACCTGCAACTCCTGATCGAACGGCTTGAGTTCGAGCACGACGAATGGCAAGACAGCCAGGACATCGACTGGTACACCCAGGACACCATCTTCTTCTCCATCAAGGGCTGACCCGGCGAGCCGCGAAGGCGTAGAGGTCGGCGACCAGGTGAGCGGGGATCAGTCCCGGTCCTCTTGCAACTTCAGCATCTCGAAGACCCTCTGGCGTGGTCGATCAGCTCTTCGTAGGTGCCCATTTGGAGATGCGGCCCTGGTCGAGGACGATGATTCTGTCGGCGAGGCGGGTGTTGGCCAGACGGTGGGTGATGAAGACGGTTACCTGCCGTCGGCGAGGTAGGCACGGGCGCCACCGAAGCCGCCCGTGTGCCCGTCGACGTCCAGAAACACGGCAAATCCGCCGTGCAGGGCCTCAGCACGGGGCGCTAGGTCAGCGGCGATGTGGCAGAACATCGCCGCGGCGAGCTTGGAGTCGGCGGAGCCTTCTGTGAACTAAGACGTCATCTCATTTGGCTGTCTCGGTAGACTGCTGGCTGTGGTGGGGATTGTTGAG
>NZ_BAAASQ010000042.1:0-88577 GCF_039532965.1 Streptomyces mauvecolor
TCGAGCACGGCGTGCTCGAGGGCGGGCAGGTCTACCTGGGCGGGCACCTGGCGGTACTGCGACATCCGTTCATCCTCCGGCGGATCGTCGTGCGGTTCCGTCGGAGGGACGAGAGCCTGCCCTCGTGGGGCGCTCCCGCGGTACCACCCTCCTTGGCGGTGTGCGGAACACCGCCCCCTCATTGGGGTCGCGAAGCCGGTTCTACCGGACTCCTGGTGGGGAGTCTTTCTTCCGGCGGCTCGGGGGTGATCTTCACCGCGCGCTCGCCTCCGGGCTCACACCGTCCCCGGATCGCTCTTGGCTGCGTACGCCGCTACTCGTCCCGTCCACGCCTCTCGCTGCGGCCAGTGTACGGGGCCCGGCGAAGGGCGGCCGACCGGTTTTCGGCGGACGGTGGCGAAGGGCGCGTACATGACCCGAATGGCCATACGCACCCCGGCGGAGTCCGGCTCCGCCCGTCCGGCGGATTACCGGGCCGGGAGCTGGGCACAACGGTTGCAGGTTCCTCTTGCCGCCGGTCCGGGGCGGGGCGAACCGGCGGCGTGCCCCGTTGCCGCGGGCCTGGGGTCGATTTATCGTCCCAGCACGATTCGCGAGCAAGATCACAATATGTGAAGGGGCCGCGGCCATGGTGGCGAAGAAGACCGCCGTAGAGACCACAACGGCGTCCAGGAGAGCCAGTGCCACACCTGCTGCCGCAGGCGCCACCACGGGCTCGGCGGCCAAGGACACGGACGGGAAGAAGAGCACCGCCGCCAAGAAGGCCGCCGCCAAGAAGGCCGCGGCGAAGAAGACCGCTGGTGCCAAGACCGCCAAGACTGCTGGAACT
Organism: Streptomyces mauvecolor; assembly: GCF_039532965.1. Lineage (NCBI taxonomy): Bacteria > Bacillati > Actinomycetota > Actinomycetes > Kitasatosporales > Streptomycetaceae > Streptomyces > Streptomyces mauvecolor. The sequence continues at coordinate 830 of NZ_BAAASQ010000042.1, forward strand.
GCTGCGACGAAGGCCGCCGAGGCCGAGGAGGTGACCGCCGGGAAGGCGGCCGCCAAGGAGCCGGCCAAGGCGGCGCCCGTCAAGAAGGCCGCCAAGAAGGCCGCGAAAAAGGCTGTCGCCAAGAAGGCCGCGGCCGGCAAGGCAACCGGGACGGCGCGGGCCGCGTCCGACAAGGCGACCGACAAGACGGCGCCGGCGAAGTCGGCCGGGGCGGGCGCCAAGAAGGCCGCGACCGCGGCCCAGGGGGCGGCTGCGGCCGCGGAAGAGACGGGAGCCAAAAAGGTGGTTGCGAAGAAGACTGCGGGAGGGGCAACGGCGGCCAGGGCCGCCGCGGCGTCGGCGGTGCCGGCGGCCCGTGCCGTCGCCACGACCGCCCCGGGGGAGCTTCCGGTCCGGCCCGGCGAGGACCCGTGGACGCCGGCGGAGGTCTCCGAGGCCCGTAACGAGCTGTCCAGCGAGGTGCTGCGGCTGCGCAGCGAGATCGAGGCCTCGGAGGCGGCGCTGACGGGCCTGATGCGCGACTCCGGCGACGGCGCGGGCGACGACGACGCCGACACCGGGACCAAGAACATCACCCGCGAGCACGAGATGGCGCTCGCCGCCAACGCCCGCGAGACCCTGGAGCAGACCGAGCACGCCCTGGAGCGCCTGGACGCCGGGACGTACGGCTACTGCGAGGTCTGCGGGAAGCCGATCGGAAAGGCCCGGATGCAGGCGTTCCCGCGTGCCACCCTGTGCGTGGAGGACAAGCAGAAGCAGGAACGGCGGGGCTGAGTCCGTACAGGTGTGCCGTACCCTCGTGCTCAGTCAGGCACCTAGTCGGTTGAGGGACTCACGTGGCAGAGGCGGAGCGCATCATCGGTACGCCGGAGGTGGAAGGGGCCGACGGGCAGGCGGCCCCTGCCGAGCAGCCGAAGGGCAAGCGGAAGATCGCCGTGCTGTTCGCGGTGGCGCTCTTCGCCTACCTTCTGGACCTCGGCAGCAAGATGCTCGTGGTGGCCAGGCTGGAGCACCACGAGCCGATCAAGGTCATCGGCGATCTGCTCCAGCTGAACGCCATCAGGAACGCGGGCGCCGCCTTCGGGATCGGCGAGGCGTTCACGGTGATCTTCACGATCATCGCGGCGACCGTGATCGTGGTGATCGCGCGGCTCGCGCGCAAGCTCTACAGCCTGCCGTGGGCGATCGCGCTCGGCCTGCTGCTCGGCGGCGCGCTCGGCAACCTCACCGACCGGATCTTCCGCTCGCCCGGCATCTTCGAGGGCGCGGTCGTCGACTTCATCGCCCCCAAGGGCTTCGCGGTCTTCAACCTCGCCGATTCCGCGATCGTGTGCGGCGGCATCCTGATCGTGATCCTGTCCTTCCGCGGCCTCGACCCGGACGGCACCGTTCACAAGGACTGAGCGCCCGCCTCGAAGGCCCGGCCGCCGGACGCGCGGCGGGGGATGTCGGTGGGGCAAGGCATACTCGACGGGTGAGCACGATTCCCGAGATCCGCACCCTGCCCGTTCCCGACGGCCTCGAAGGCGAGCGCGTCGACGCCGCCATCTCCCGCATGTTCGGGTTTTCCCGTACCAAGGCGGCCGAGCTTGCCGCGGCGGGGAAGGTCCAGGTCGACGGCGCCGTGGTCGGCAAGTCCGAGCGGGTGCACGGCGGGGCCTGGCTGGAGGTCGAGATGCCGCAGGCGGCGGCCCCGGTCCAGATCGTCGCCGAGCCCGTCGAGGGCATGGAGATCGTCCACGACGACGACGACATTGTCGTGATCATGAAGCCGGTGGGCGTCGCCGCCCACCCGAGCCCGGGCTGGACGGGCACCACGGTCATCGGCGGCCTCGCCGCGGCCGGTTACCGCATCTCCACCTCCGGCGCCGCCGAGCGCCAGGGCATCGTGCACCGCCTCGACGTCGGCACCTCGGGCCTGATGGTCGTCGCCAAGTCCGAGCGGGCGTACACCTCGCTCAAGGCGCAGTTCCGCGAGCGGGTCGTCGACAAGCGCTACCACGCGCTCGTCCAGGGCCACCCGGACCCGATGAGCGGCACCATCGACGCCCCGATCGGGCGCCACCCCAACCACGACTACAAGTGGGCCGTGACCGCCGAGGGCAAGCCGTCGGTCACGCACTACGACCTGATCGAGGCGTTCCGCGCGGCCTCGCTGCTCGACATCAAGCTGGAGACCGGCCGCACGCATCAGATCCGCGTGCACATGTCGGCCCACCGCCACCCCTGCGTCGGCGACCTCACCTACGGCGCCGACCCCACCATCGCCAAGCGCCTCAGGCTGACGCGCCAGTGGCTGCACGCGGTGCGCCTCGGCTTCGAGCACCCCTGTGACGGTGAGTGGGTCGAGTTCGAGAGCCAGTACCCGCAGGACCTCCAGTACGCCCTCGACACGATCCGGGCCGAGAGCGAGTGACCGCCTACCGGGTCCGCATCGCCGAGGACGCCGCCGACCGCGAGGCCTGCTTCGCCGTCCGCAAGCAGGTGTTCGTGGTCGAGCAGCAGGTGCCCGAGGACGTGGAGTACGACGCGTACGACGCGAGCGCCCTGCACGTCCTCGCCGAGGGCGACCAGGGGCCGCTCGGCACCGGCCGGCTCCTGTACGGGCCCGACGTCCTGCACAAGACCGGGGACGCGGGCACGGGCTCGCTCGGCCGGCTCGCGGTCACCTCGGCGGCCCGCGGACTCGGCGTCGGCGCGGCCCTGGTGCGTGCCATCGAGGACGCCGCCCGTGAGCGCGGCCTGACCGCGGTCGACCTGCACGCGCAGACGCAGGCCCTGGGCTTCTACGAGCGGCTCGGGTACGAGGCGTACGGCCCGCGGTTCCAGGACGCGGGGATCGAGCACCGCGCGATGCGGCGGGTGCTCGCGTAGCGCTGCCCTCCGGGTGCTTTGGCCCCCGATGGGCGGTTCGGGCGGGTTGCGTGGCACGCTGGAGGCCTTGATCGTCCAGGCCTTCCCGGCCCGCACCGCCCGGAGGCATCCGTGGATCAGCTGGCCCTGCTGCTCGTGCTCCTTCTCGGCGCGGTGGTCACGGTCCCGTTGGGGGACCGCCTCGGACTGCCCGCGCCGGTGCTCATGACGATCGGCGGGATCGTGATGGCGCTGCTCCCGTTCGTGCCGAACGTGGACATCCCGCCGGAGTTCATCCTTCCGCTGGTCCTTCCGCCGCTGCTCTACGCCTCCGTGCAGCGCACGTCCTGGCGCCAGTTCACGGCCAACGTCCGGCCGATCTTCCTGCTCGCCGTGGCGCTCGTCTTCGTGACCACGGCCGCCGTCGCGGCCGTCGCGGGCTCCATCGTGCCGGGGCTGCCGATCGCCGCGGCCGTCGCGCTCGGCGCGCTCGTCGCACCGCCCGACCCGGTCGCCGCGACGGCGGTCGCGGGCTCGCTCGGCCTTCCGCGCCGCCTCGTGTCGATCCTGGAGGGAGAGGGCCTGTTCAACGACGTCACCGCGATCGTGCTCTACCACGTGGCGATCGCGGCGACCGTGAGCGGGAGCTTCTCGTGGGCGTCGGCGGCCGGGGAACTCGTGCTGTCCGCCGTGGTCGCGGTCGTCGTCGGCCTCGCCCTCGGCTGGGCCGCCAACAAGCTGATGGGGCTGCTCGGCGACCCCACCCTCCAGATCGGCCTCACCCTCCTGGTCCCGTTCGTCGGCTACGTACTGGCCGAGGAGTTCGGCGGCTCCGGGGTCCTCGCCGTGCTGACCGTGGCCCTCTTTCTCGCCGAGCACACGATGGACGCCGACGACGTGCAGGGCCGGCTCGCCGGGGCCACGTTCTGGCAGATTGTCGACACCCTGGTCACCGGCGTCGCGTTCGGCCTCATCGGGCTCGAACTCCACAACGTGTTCGGCACCGCGACCGGCCGCGAACTCCACATGTTCGGCTGGGCGGCGGCCGTGGTCGGCGTCGTCGTGGGCGTACGGCTCCTGTGGCTGCTCCCGGCGACCTGGCTCGCCAAGCGGCTGCACACCAAGCGCGACTACGACGAGGAGATCCCCACGTCCTGGCGGGAGACCATCGTCATGTGGTGGGCCGGGATGCGCGGCGTGGCCTCGGTGGCCCTCGCGCTCGCCATCCCGCTGAAGACGGACGACGGCTCGCCCTTCCCCGGCCGCGACGAGATCGTCTTCATCGCCTTCGCCGTGATCATGACCACCCTGGTCTTCCAGGGGCTCACCCTGCCCTGGCTGGTCAGGAAGCTCGGCGTACGGGCCGACACGGACGCCGAGCGCGGCCTGGAGCGGGACCTCGCAATCCGCGCCGCGAAGGCCGCGAAGCGGCGCCTGAAGGAGATCGAGGACTTCGAGGAGCTGCCCGAGGACGTCATGGAGCAGTTGCAGCGGCGGGCGTACGACGTGGGGGCGCGGATCAGTCCCGACATGGTCGACGAGGAGCGGCGCGAGGCGTACGCGAAGCGGGTGCAGCGGATTCGGGCGGTCCAGCGGATTCAGCGCGAGATGATGTCGGCGGCTCGGCACGAGGTGCTGTCCGCGCGCAGCGAGCCGGGTGCCGACCCGGAGATCGTGGACAGGGTGCTGCGGCAGCTGGACGTGCGCAGCCTGAAGTAACTCCGGGGGCTCCGCCCCGAGGCCCCCGTTCGCGCCTCAGGGCCGCTCGTCCTCGCTCGCCGGACGGGCGGAAGGCGCCTCGCCCGTCGTGATCCTCGGCAGCGCGTACGGATGTTCCGCGTGCAGCCACGCCACCATCTGCTCCCTCACCGTCACCCTCACCGTCCAGATGTCGTCCGCGTCCTTCGCCGTCACCGTTGCCCGTACCTGGATCGTCGACGGAGTCGTGTCCGTCACCGCCAGCGAGAAGTCGCGGCCGTCCCAGGCCGGGCACTCCTTCAGGATCAGGGCGAGGCGTTCGCGCATCAGGGGGAGCGGGGCCGAGTGGTCCAGGTGGAAGAAGACCGTGCCGGTCATCTGGGCGCCGCCGCGGGACCAGTTCTGGAAGGGCTTGCTGGTGAAGTACGACACCGGCATGGTCAGGCGGCGCTCGTCCCAGGTGCGTACCGCGAGGAAGGTCAGCGTGATCTCCTCGACGACGCCCCACTCCCCGTCCACCACCACCGTGTCGCCGATCCGCACCATGTCGCCGAAGGCGATCTGGAGCCCCGCGAAGAGATTGCCGAGGGTGGACTGCGCCGCCACACCGGCGACGATGCCCAGGATGCCCGCCGAGGCCAGCAGAGAGGCGCCCGCCGTGCGCATCGCGGGGAAGGTGAGCAGCATCGACGCGACGGCCACCACAGCCACGATCGCGCTGACCACCCGCTGGATGAGCGTGACCTGGGTGCGCACCCGGCGGACCCGGGCCGGGTCGCGGGTCGAGGCCGCGTATCGGGTGTACGAGGACTCCACGACGGCCGTGGCGATCCGCACCACCAGCCAGGCGCTCGCGCCGATCAGGACCAGGGTCAGGAACTGGCCGAGGCCCGCCTCGTGGTCCTGCACCGGCCCCCACTCGATCTCGTCGTACGAGCCGCGCAATATCGCGGTGAGCAGGACGAGGCGCAGGGGTATGCGGCAGCGGCGCAGCAGGCCCCACAGCGGGGTCTCGCGGTGCCGGGCGTCGGCTCTGCGCAGCAGCCGGTCGGCCAGCCACCCCACCACCAGCGTGAGCACGACCGAGCCGCCGATGACGATCAACGGACGCAGCACGTTCTCCATGCCTTCGACCGTAACTGGCACGATGGCCCCATGAACATCATGCTTTTCCATTCGGTCTACGGTCTGCGCCCCGCCGTACAGGAGGCGGCGGAGCGGCTGCGGGACGCCGGCCACCAGGTGCACGTCCCCGACCTGTACGAAGGCCGCACCGCAGGGACCGTCGAGGAGGGCAGGGAGCTCAAGGACGAGATCGGCAAGGACGAGCTTCTGAAACGAGCCATTCTCGCCGCCGCCCCGTACTCCGAGCGGGGTCTCGTCTACGCCGGGTTCTCGCTCGGCGGGTCCATTGCGCAGACCCTGGCGCTCGGCGACGAGAAGGCCCGCGGCCTGCTGCTGCTCCACGGCACCTCGGACATGGCCGAGAACACGGCCGTGGACGAGCTGCCCGTCCAGCTGCACGTGGCCGACCCGGACCCGTTCGAGTCGGCGGACTGGCTCAATTCCTGGTACCTCCAGATGCGGCGGGCCGGCGCGGACGTGGAGATCTACCGCTATCCGGGTGCCGGCCACCTCTACACCGACCCGCAGCTGCCGGACTTCGACGAGGCGGCCGCCGAGCAGACCTGGCGCACGTCGCTGGGATTCCTCGACAGCCTGGCCGGCGCGTAAGGGCGTGGGAACGGCGAACGGGCCGTGCGGACCCGGAGGTTCGCACGGCCCGTTCGGCGGCCGTCAGGGGGTCAGCCCTTGAGCGCCTTGTCGATCGCGGCCGTGAAGGAGGCCGCGTCCGACGGCGCGTTGTCCGAGCCGTCCGCGGTGATCTTCTTGCCGTCCATCTTCAGCGTGGGCGTGCCGGTGACGCCGCTGCTGTTGAACTTGTCCGACATGACCAGCGCCCACTTGTCGTAGGTGCCGTCCTTGACCGCCTTGTCGAAGGCCGCGTTGCCCTTGAGCGCCGGCACGGTGTCGGCGATCTGGATCAGGTAGTCGCGGTTCTTGAACTTGTCGGTGGTCTCCTCGGGGTGGAACTTGGCCGAGTAGAGCGCCGACTTGTACTCCAGGAACGCCTCGGGGCTGACGTTCAGCGCGGCGCCCAGCGCGCTCAGCGCGGTCTTCGAGCCGGTGCCCGGGCTGCCGTTGTCGATGAACGTGGCGCCGATGAACTGGATCTTGTACTTGCCCGCGTCGACGTCCTTCTTGATCGTCGGGCCGACGGCCTGCTCGAACTGCGAGCAGATCGGGCAGCGCGGGTCCTCGTACATCTCCAGGGTCTTCTTCGCCTCGGGCTTGCCGATGACGACGGTCGTGCCGTCGCTGCCCGAGTTGGCGGGCTTCACCAGCGTCTTGTCCTTGGCGGCCTCCCACGCGGTGGGCTTCATGGCCTGCATGATCGCGTAGCCGGCGCCGCCCGCGACGGCGAGGACGCCGACGACCGACACGGCCACGATGATCTGCCGGCGGGTCTTGGCCTTCTTCGCCTCGCGCTCGCGCTCCGCTCGCAGCCGCTCGCGGGCGGCAGCCTTGTTGGCCTGGCTGTTGCGGGAACTCATGATCTTCTTCTCCGGATGGCAGGTGGGGAAAGCGACGGGGACTGCTGTGCTCGTGAGCCCGGACCTCAGACGAGGCCGGGTGACGGGCAGGGCGGTCCCCTTCGTGCCACGGAGTGCACCAGGAGGCGGGTGCGCGACGGGCCGGGCCTGCCGTGCGCCGGGCGCGCGAGCGGGCGCTCGGCGCCGACGGCGGCGCGCACCACGGCGGCCGCGACGAGCAGCGGCCGGAACGCGAACGCGGCGACCGCGCGCAGCAGCCGGGCGAGCGCAGCCTCGCCCCGGCGCAGCCACAGGGCGGCGAGCAGCCCGACCGTCAGATGGGCCCCGAGCAGCAGCCAGGGCACGGCCGGGCCCGGGTGGGTCAGCAGGGTGGCGGCGTTCGCCGGGGTGCCCACGGCACCCAGCGTGCCGCCGCCGCACAGCACGTCGAAGCCGACCGCGCGCAGGGCGCCCGCGACGGGCCCCCCGGCCGGGCCGTAACAGACGTGCTGGCCGGTGGTGAACAGGGTGTCGGCGGCCAGTTCCAGCGGGACCAGGGCCCCCGCTATCGCCCAGTAGCCGCGCTCGCGGCCGGCCAGCGCGTACGCGATGACGAACACCGCGCCGGCCGCCGCGGCCACCAGCGTGAGCGGCAGCGGGACCCGCGAGAGCAGCACATGGGACGCGGCGGAGAGCGTCACGACGAGCGCCGTGAAAAGCGCCGCGCGTGCCGCTCTGAGCTGCGTCCCGGATATGTCCATCGCGGGTGAGTGTGCCATGTCCGGCTGTCAGCCGTGCCTAAAGGTTCGGTGAGACCCGGGGCCCACCCGGCGGATCTTGCCCGGGACGCGCGGTCCTGGCACGCCGGGCAGACCCTAGAGCCCCGGAATCCGGCCGTTGCGGAACAGGTCCACGAAGATCTGGTGGTCGGCCCGGGCCCGCGCCCCGTAGGAGTGCGCGAAGTCGACGAGCAGGTCCGCGAAGCCCTCCTCGTCGGCGGCGATCGCCGCGTCGATGGCGCGCTCGGTGGAGAACGGCACCAGTTCGGAGTGGCCGCTCTCGTCGTCCGCCGCCGCGTGCATCGTGGCCGTGGCCCGGCCGAGGTCGGCGACGACCGCCGCGATCTCGTCCGGGTCGTCGATGTCCGACCAGTCCAGGTCCACCGCGTACGGCGAGACCTCGGCGACCAGCTGGCCCGCCCCGTCCAGCTCGGTCCAGCCCAGCCACGGGTCGGCGGCGGCCTGCAGCGCGCGCTGCGAGATCACCGTGCGGTGCCCCTCGTGCTCGAAGTAGCCGCGCACCGCCGGGTCCGTGATGTGCCGGGACACCGCCGGGGTCTGGGCCTGCTTGATGTAGATCACCACATCGTTCTCCAGGGCGTCGCTGTGCCCTTCCAGAAGGATGTTGTACGAGGGCAGACCGGCCGAGCCGATCCCGATCCCGCGGCGCCCGACGACGTCCTTCACGCGGTAGGAGTCCGGGCGCACCAGGCTCTCCTCGGGCAGCGTCTCCAGGTAGCCGTCGAAGGCGGCGAGGACCTTGTAGCGGGTCGCCGCGTCCAGCTCGATCGAGCCGTCTCCCTCGGTGAACCGGCGCTCGAACTCCCGGATCTCGGTCATCGAGTCCAGCAGCGCGAACCGGGTGCGGGCGCGGGCGTCGCGCAGCGCGCCGAGCAGGGGGCCCTCGGCGGTGTCCAGGGTGAAGGGCGGCACCTCGTCGTCCTTGGCGCCCGAGGCCAGCGCGTGGATACGCTCGCGGTAGGCGGCGGCGTAGGTGCGCACCAGGGAGGTGATCTGCTCGTCGCTGAACGCCTTGGTGTAGCCGATCAGGGCCAGCGAGGCGGCGAGGCGCTTGAGGTCCCAGGTGAAGGGCCCCACGTACGCCTCGTCGAAGTCGTTGACGTTGAAGATCAGGCGGCCGTTGGCGTCCATGTACGTGCCGAAGTTCTCGGCGTGCAGGTCGCCGTGGATCCAGACCCGGCCGGTGCGCTCGTCCAGGTAGGGGCCGCCGTGCTGTTCGCGCTCCAGGTCGGCGTAGAACAGGCAGGCCGTACCCCGGTAGAAGGCGAACGCCGAGGCCGCCATCTTGCGGAACTTGACCCGGAAAGCGGCCGGGTCGGCGGCCAGGAGCTCGCCGAACGCGGTCTCGAAAACGGCGAGTATCTCTTCGCCGCGCGTCTCCGCGCTGGGCTGCGGGACCGACATCGCTGGGTGCCTCCTGGTGCGTACTGCCTGCGTCACGATCGGGACGGGTTGTGCCCCTTCCAACGCGCGACCGTACCCCGGAGTGCCCGTCGGTCGCCCGGTCACCGCCCCTCGTCGGGGTGCTTCGCGCCGCGGATCCCCCTCGGCTGTCAGTGCGGCGACGTAGACTCCAAGGCTGTCCCCCTGCTCCGCGAACCCCCTCTTGCCGTTGGAGGCCCCACCCGTGACTGGCACGTCCAAGACACCGTTCACGCACCTTCACGTCCACACCCAGTACTCGCTGCTGGACGGTGCCGCGCGGCTCAAGGACATGTTCAACGCCTGCAATGAGATGGGCATGACGCACATCGCCATGTCCGACCACGGCAACCTCCACGGTGCCTACGACTTCTTCCATTCGGCGAAGAAGGCGGGCGTCACGCCGATCATCGGCATCGAGGCGTACGTGGCCCCCGAGTCGCGACGCAACAAGCGCAAGATCCAGTGGGGTCAGCCGCACCAGAAGCGCGACGATGTGTCGGGTTCGGGTGGTTATACGCACAAGACGATCTGGGCGCACAACAAGACGGGCCTGCACAACCTCTTCCGGCTCTCCTCGGACGCGTACGCCGAGGGCTGGCTGCAGAAGTGGCCGCGGATGGACAAGGAGACGATCTCGCAGTGGTCGGAGGGGCTCATCGCCTCCACCGGCTGCCCCTCCGGCGAGGTCCAGACCCGCCTGCGGCTCGGCCAGTTCGACGAGGCGGTGCAGGCGGCCTCCGACTACAAGGACATCTTCGGCGAGGGCAAGTACTTCCTGGAGCTGATGGACCACGGCATCGAGATCGAGCGCCGGGTCCGCGACGGCCTGCTGGAGATCGGCAAGAAGCTCGGCATCCCGCCGCTCGTCACCAACGACTCGCACTACACCTACGCCCACGAGGCGACCGCGCACGACGCCCTGCTCTGCATCCAGACCGGCAAGAACCTCTCGGACCCGGACCGCTTCCGCTTCGACGGCACGGGCTACTACCTCAAGTCCACCGAGGAGATGTACGCGGTGGACTCCTCGGACGCCTGGCAGGAAGGGTGCGCCAACACCTTCCTCGTGGCGGAGCAGATCGACACCGAGGGGATGTTCGCCGAGAAGAACCTGATGCCGAAGTTCGACATCCCCGAGGGCTACACCGAGGTCACCTGGTTCCGCGAGGAGATCGCCCGCGGCATGAAGCGGCGCTACCCCGGAGGCATCCCCGAGGACCGCCAGAGGCAGGTCGAGTACGAGATCGGGATCATCCTGGAGATGGGCTTCCCCGGGTACTTCCTCGTGGTCGCCGACTTCATCATGTGGGCCAAGAACAACGGCATCGCGGTGGGCCCCGGCCGAGGTTCCGCGGCCGGTTCGATCGTCGCGTACGCCATGGGCATCACCGACCTCGACCCGATCACGCACGGCCTGATCTTCGAGCGGTTCCTCAACCCCGAGCGCGTCTCGATGCCCGATGTCGACATCGACTTCGACGAGCGCAGGCGCGTCGAAGTGATCAGGTACGTGACGGAGAAGTACGGCTCCGACAAGGTCGCCATGATCGGCACCTACGGAAAGATCAAGGCGAAGAACGCCATCAAGGACTCCGCGCGGGTGCTCGGCTACCCGTACGCGATGGGCGACCGCCTCACCAAGGCGATGCCCGCGGACGTCCTCGGCAAGGGCATCGACCTCTCGGGCATCACCGACCCCAAGCACCCGCGCTACAGCGAGGCGGGCGAGATCCGGGCGATGTACGAGAACGAGCCGGACGTGAAGAAGGTCATCGACACCGCCAAGGGCGTCGAGGGCCTGGTCCGGCAGATGGGTGTGCACGCGGCCGGCGTGATCATGTCCAGCGAGCCGATCGTCGACCACGCCCCGATCTGGGTGCGGCACACCGACGGCGTCACCATCACGCAGTGGGACTACCCCCAGTGCGAGGCGCTCGGCCTGATCAAGATGGACTTCCTGGGCCTGCGCAACCTGACGATCATGGACGACGCCGTCAAGATGGTGAAGTCCAACAAGGGCATCGACCTGGAGCTCCTGGAGCTTCCGCTGGACGACCCGAAGACGTACCAGCTGCTCTGCCGCGGCGACACGCTGGGCGTGTTCCAGTTCGACGGCGGCCCGATGCGCTCGCTGCTCCGCCAGATGCAGCCCGACAACTTCGAGGACATTTCCGCCGTTTCGGCCCTGTACCGGCCGGGACCGATGGGCATGAACTCGCATACGAACTACGCGGAGCGCAAGAACGGCCGCCAGGAGATCACGCCGATCCACCCGGAGCTCGAAGAGCCCCTGAAGGAGACGCTCGGTCTGACCTACGGCCTCATCGTGTACCAGGAGCAGGTGCAGAAGGCCGCCCAGATCATCGCGGGCTACTCGCTCGGCGAGGCCGACATCCTGCGCCGCGTGATGGGCAAGAAGAAGCCCGAGGAGCTGGCGAAGAACTTCACCATCTTCCAGGCCGGCGCCAAGAAGAACGGCTTCTCCGACCAGGCGATCCAGGCCCTGTGGGACGTCCTGGTGCCGTTCGCCGGATACGCGTTCAACAAGGCGCACTCCTCGGCGTACGGCCTGGTCACCTACTGGACCGCGTATCTGAAGGCCAACTACCCCGCCGAGTACATGGCGGCCCTGCTGACCTCGGTCAAGGACGACAAGGACAAGTCGGCCGTCTACCTGAACGAGTGCCGGCGCATGGGCATCAAGGTGCTGCCGCCGAATGTGAACGAGTCGGTGCACAACTTCGCCGCCCAGGGCGACGACGTGATCCTCTTCGGCCTGGAGGCCGTCCGCAACGTCGGTACGAACGTGGTCGACTCGATCATCCGCTCGCGCAAGGCGAAGGGGAAGTTCGCCTCCTTCCCCGACTACCTGGACAAGGTCGAGGCCGCCGCCTGCAACAAGCGCACCACGGAATCGCTCATCAAGGCGGGCGCCTTCGACACGATGGGCCACACCCGCAAGGGCCTGACCGCCCAGTTCGAGCCCATGATCGACAACGTGGTACAGGTCAAGCGCAAGGAGGCCGAGGGCCAGTTCGACCTCTTCGGCGGCATGGACGAGGACAGCAGCGAGCCGGGCTTCGGCCTCGACGTCGAGTTCGGCGACGTGGAGTGGGAGAAGTCCTACCTGCTCGCCCAGGAGCGCGAGATGCTCGGCCTCTACGTCTCCGACCACCCGCTCTTCGGCCTGGAGCACGTGCTTTCCGACAAGGCGGACGCGGGCATCGGCCAGCTCACCGGCGGGGACTACTCGGACGGCTCGATCGTCACCATCGGCGGCATCATCTCCGGCCTCCAGCGCAAGATGACCAAGCAGGGCAACGCCTGGGCGATCGCCACCGTCGAGGACCTGGCCGGCTCCATCGAGTGCATGTTCTTCCCGGCCACCTACCAGCTGGTCTCGACCCAGCTCGTCGAGGACGCCGTGGTGTTCGTCAAGGGACGCCTCGACAAGCGCGAGGACATCCCGCGCCTGGTCGCGATGGAGCTGATGGTCCCCGACCTGTCGTCGGCGGGCACCAACGCGCCGGTCGTCCTGACCATCCCCACCGTGAAGGTCACCCCGCCGATGGTCAGCAGGCTCGGCGAGATCCTGGGGCACCACCGGGGCAACACCGAGGTGCGGATCAAGCTCCAGGGGCCGCGCTCGACGACCGTGCTGCGGCTCGACCGGCACCGGGTCCAGCCCGATCCGGCCCTTTTCGGTGACCTGAAGGTGCTGCTCGGCCCGTCCTGCCTGGCCGGCTGACCTCGCAGGACGTTCCGTACGAGAAAGGGGCGCACCCACCGGGTGCGCCCCTTCTTCTCGTAATGACGGCTAGTTATGACCGAAGCGACGCTGGTGCTTACGGGCAACATCTGCCGGGCTGCCCTGGGCCTGCGACTGCGGCACGGCCTGGGACTCGAAGGCGGCGGACTTCGACTGTTCCTGCCCGCGCTCGGCGGCCTGGGAGCGGTCCTGCTGACTGCCCGACTTGCGGTTCTTGTTCTTGGCCATGGTGCTGCCTCCTGTGGGGGAACTCGGGGCCAGGGCCGCTGTCAGACTCACACAGAAGAACAAAGGGCGCATTTCGGATCATTACCGTGCGTGACGGGGTGATGACCCCCCAATCCGCCACGCCGATGATCGAGTTCCGGTGCTCAACCCTTGCGCGGTCGGGCAGACTCGAAGGAAACCCGAAGTTCATTGGGTGATCTCCCGTACCCCCGCTCCTGTTATTTCTTTTTCTTCGGCTTTTCCGTTCCCGAAAGAGGGTGGAACGCATGGACCGCTGCGTCGTCCTGGTGGATGCCGGTTACCTGCTCGGGGCCGCCGCGAGTCTGCTCGCCGGGGAACCGGCCCGTTCCCGCATCACCGTCGACCATGCCGCCCTGATCCAGGGGCTCCGCGAGCGCGCTGAGGCCGACACCCAGCAGCCCTTGCTCCGCATCTACTGGTTCGACGGCGCCCCCGACCGCGTCCCGCAGCCCGAGCACCGCCGGCTGCGCGTGATGCCCAGGGTGACGGTCCGGCTCGGCGCGCTGACCCGCAGCGACGGCCGCTGGGCGCAGAAGGGCGTGGACGCCGCGATGCACGCAGAGCTGACCGAACTCGCCCGCAACCGCGCCTGCTCGGACGTGGTCCTGGTGACCGGCGACGGCGACCTGCTGCCGGGCCTGATGTCCGCGAAGGAGCACGGCGTCGCCGTCCACCTGTGGGCCGTGCAGGCCGCCGACGGCGACTACAACCAGTCCGAGGACCTCGTCGCCGAGGCAGACGAACGCCGGGTGCTCGACCGCGCCTGGATCACCCAGGCCGTCCGCGCCAGGGACCTCACCGGCATCTGTGCCCCGGCTCCCGCGCCCCGCCCCGAGATCGCCGCGATCCTCTCCGCGCCGCTGCCCGAATCCGCGCTCGCCGCCTCCGCCGAGCGCGCCGCCGAGGCCCAGGCCGCCGCCGTGCGCAACGGCACCGCGCCCCCCGAGACCGCCGGCGAGAACGGCACCTCGGTGCCCGCGCCGAGCGGCGCCAAGGGCGTACCGACGCCCAAGGACCTGGCCTCCCTGCGCGGGCCCGGCAGTGCCCCGGCCGCCCCCGCGCCCGCCTCGGCCGCCACCCTGCGCTGGTCCTCCGACAAAGGGTGGGTCGAGCGTCCGGGCGCGGCGCTCGGCGAGTCCCCCGAGACCGCCTCCCTGCCGACGCTGGCCCAGCTGACCAGCGCCGAGCAGCGCTGGGCCGACCGCGAGGAGGACATCACCACCGTCGGCGGCGACCCCTACGAAGTCGGCCAGGTCTTCGCCCGGCGCTGGATGGAACGCCTCCCCGAGCCCTCGCACGTACAGAAGCTGTCCACCATGTACCCGCGCATCCCGCACCGCATCGACGGTGAACTCCTGCGCTACGCCGCCCGGTTCGGCCTCCTCGCGCACAAGGACGACCAGATCGACGAGCACGACCGGTACGCGATCCGGGCCGGCTTCTGGCGCGAGATCGACGTCCGGGCCGCCGCCGAACGCCAGCCGGCCGGCGAGTAGCCGCCCGCCCGGGGGCGCCGTTCGACCGCCCCCGGAGCCGGGCGGGTCCTTCGACCCCTTAGGCTCATTCCCCGTGAGTACCGGCACAGCAGCGGCGCGGGCCGGCACCGTTTGCGCGGTGCGGGGCCTGGTCAAGACGTACCCCGCGACGCGGGGCCGACGAGGTGCGCCCGGTACGCCCGAGGTCCGGGCCACCGACGGAATCAGCCTCGACGTGCGGCGCGGCGAGATCTTCGGACTGCTCGGGCCCAACGGCGCCGGCAAGTCCACCCTCGTACGCCAGCTGACCGGGCTCATGCGGCCCGACGCCGGCTCCGTCGACGTGCTCGGCCACGATCTGGTGCGCCACCCCGAACGCGCCGCCCGTCTCATCGCCTACCTCGGCCAGGAATCCACCGCCCTCGACGAGCTGACCGTCGCGCTCGCCGCCGAGACCACCGGCCGCCTTCGCGGACTCACCCTGCGCGACGCCCGCGCCGAACGCGACGCGGTTCTGGCCGAACTCGGTCTTGACGACATCGCGGGGCGGCCGCTCAAGAAGCTCTCCGGCGGCCAGCGGCGCCTGGCCTGCCTCGCCGCCGCCCTCGTCGGCGAGCGCCCCGTCCTCGTGCTCGACGAGCCCACCACCGGCATGGACCCGGTCGCCCGGCGCGCCGTGTGGGCCGCCGTCGACCGGCGGCGGGCCGAGCGCGGCGCGACCGTCCTGCTCGTCACCCACAACGTCATCGAGGCCGAGACCGTGCTCGACCGGGTCGCGGTGATCGAACGCGGCAGGGTCATCGCCTGCGACACCCCCGCCGGACTCAAGGCCCAGGTCGCCGACGAGGTGCGGGTCGAACTCGTGTGGCGCGACCGCGCCCCCGTCGAGGTCCCCGAGGTCGCCGCCCTGCGCGCCTCGGCGCAGGAGTCGGGACGGCGCTGGACGCTGCGGCTCAGCCCCGAGCGGGCCCGCGCCGCCGTCGCCACGGTCACCGGCGGCCCGGCCTTCGCCGCCCTCGACGACTTCACCCTGGCCACGCCGAGCCTCGAAGACGTCTACCTCGCGCTCGGCGGCCGCGCGGAAGGGCTGGTGAAGGCGTGAGCGCCATTCCTCTGGAGAGCAGCGTGGAGGCCGTGGGGTCTCCGGTGAGCGGCACCACCCGGCACCCCGACGCCGCGGACGCCGCCCCGCTCGCCCCGCGCGCCCGGCTGCTGCCCGCGCTCGCTGCCGTCTACCGTGCCCAGCTCTCGCGGGCCCGGGTCGCGCGGATCCCGCTGCTCTTCGTCGCGACCTTCCAGTCCGTCGGCATCATGATCCTCATGCGCGGGGTGGTGGACGGCGGGAGCGAGGCCCGTGCGGTGGTCGCCGGATCGAGCGTGCTCGTCGTCGCCTTCGTCGCGCTCAACCTGCTCGCCCAGTACTTCGGCCAGCTGCGGGCCGGCGGCGGCCTCGACCACTACGCGACGCTGCCCGTGCCGCCCGCCTCCGTGGTGCTCGGCACGGCCGCCGCGTACGCCTCCTTCACCGTGCCCGGCACCGCGGTGACGGCCGTGTTCGGCTGCGTCCTGTTCGGGCTCCCGATGGGGCACCTGTGGATCCTCGCCGCGGTGATCCCGCTCGCCGGGGCCGCGCTCTCCGGGCTCGGCGCGGCCCTCGGGCTGCTCGCGCCGCGGCAGGAACTCGCCACGCTTTTCGGCCAGTTGGGGATGTCGGCGGCGCTGCTGCTCGGCGTGCTCCCGGCCGGCCGGATGCCCGGACCCATCGCGTACGCGCGTGATCTGCTGCCGTCCACCTACGGCGTCGAGGCGTTCGCGCACAGCTTCGACGCGCATCCCGACTGGTCCCTCGTCGGTCTCGATCTCGGGGTGTGCGCGGCCGTCGGCGTCGTCTCGCTGGCCGTGGCCGCGTGGGCCTACCGCCGCGCGGCGGTCCGGTGAGGCAGCGCACAGGCGCGCCTGGCACGATGTCAGGGTGACCGCACCTCTGACACCGCCCCATCAGCAGCCCCCGGGCAACGACCCGTGGCAGACGAACACCGGGGGATCGCACCCCGGGCCCGTCGAGGAGGCGCCCGCGATGAAGAAGGACCTGCGGGACGCGGTGCTCGTCGCCCTCGCCGTGACGCTGGCCGGGGTGGCGCTCGGACTGCTGTGGCTGTGGCTGGCCCCGAAGGTGCCGCTGATCGCCGACGACAAGGCCGTCTTCCTCAAGGACACCGAGGGGGAGGAGGCGATAGGCGGTGACGGAACGTTCATCTTGCTCGCGCTCGGATTCGGCGCGCTCAGCGCGGCCGCGGTCTTCCTGTTCCGCAGGAAGGGCGGCATCGCCCTGGTCGCCGGCCTCGCGGTCGGCGCGCTGCTCGGCTCGGTGCTCGCCTGGCGCCTGGGCATCTGGCTCGGCCCCAACCAGGACGTGGTCGCCGCGGCGAAGGCGGCCGGCAAGGGCGTCACGTTCGACGCACCGCTGAAGCTCGACGCGAAGGGCGCGCTGCTGGCCTGGCCGATCGCCGCCATGGCCGTCCACCTGGGCCTCACGGCGCTGTTCGGGCCCCGGGACCCGGATCCGCTGTGGCAGGTGCCGCCGCTGGAGGACCCGGGACCGGGAAGGCCGGACTCGGCCGGTCTCTGACGGCGCGGGTCAGGCCGGGCGCCTCCCGTGGTTGGCCCGGCCCTTCTTGATGCGCCACTTCCGCTTGCGGGTCCGCTTCGACATGGGCGTACCTCCCGCCCTCGGGTTCTAGTCGAGGACGAGAGGGACGTCGAGACCCTAAACCCGCCCGATCGGCGCGAGCAGCGCCCCGGTGAGGGCCGCCAGATCGGCGGGGGACAGCTCGACCTCCAGGCCGCGGCGGCCCGCCGACACGCAGATCGTGGCGTGCGTGGACGCCGAGTCGTCCAGGACCGTGCGCAGCCTCTTGCGCTGGCCGAGCGGCGAGATCCCGCCGCGCACGTAGCCGGTGGTGCGCTCGGCGGCCGCCGGGTCGGCCATCGCGGCCCGCTTGCCGCCGACCGCCGAGGCCAGCGCCTTCAGATCGAGCGAGCCCGCCACCGGGACCACCGCGACCGTCAGCTCGCCGTCCACGTCGGCGACCAGCGTCTTGAACACCCGCTCCGGCGTCACCCCCAGAGCCTGCGCCGCCTCCTCGCCGTACGAGGCGGAGGACGGGTCGTGCTCGTAGGCGTGCACCGTGAACGCGGTGCCCGCCTTCGTCAGGGCCACCGTCGCCGGAGTCCCCCCGCTCTGCTGCTTCTTCTTGGCCAACTCGGCTCTCCCGTAGGTCAGTTGGGGCTGGTCGGGGCGCGCGTCAGGTCCACCGCGGGGAGCGAGGGCAGGTGGCGGATGACCGCGGTCTCCGCGCGCAGGAGCTGGAGCTCCTCGCGCAGCCGGGTCGCCGTGTCGGGCGCCTGGAGCAGGCGCTGCTTGGCCGGGACGTCCAGGACCGCGGCCGCGGCGACCAGATAGGACACCACCGAGGGCTCGTCGGGCAGGTCCGCGGTGCCGGCCAGGGAGCGCTCCCTGGCCCCCGCGAGCCGCTTCTGGTACGAGCGGAACGCGCGCAGGACGCCCTCGGCGAGCGCGCCCGCCTCCTCGCCCGGCTCCTCCGGGATCTCCTCGTACTCGGCCGTCAGATACGGCCCGCTCGCGTCCACCGACAGGATGCGGATCCGGGTGGTGCCCGTGGCGAGCACCTCGAAGCTGCCGTCCGGGCGCTCCCGGATGGTGGCCGCGTCCGCGACGCAGCCGACCCGGTGGAAGGCCTGGATCGGGTCGGACCCGAAGCCGGCCGCCGGGCCCTTCTCGGGCTGCGTGGTCTGGTCGGGCAGCCCGGGGGCGGTCGGCGCGACCTCCCGGCCGTCGCGGATCGCCACGACGGCGAAGCGGCGTGGCTCGTCGCCGGCCTCGTCGCCGGATCCGGAGGGGCCCGAGGCGTCGGTGCCGGTCTTCAGCAGATCGCGCATCATGGCGCGATAACGCTCCTCGAAGATGTTCAGCGGCAGGACGAGCCCGGGGAACAGAACCGAGTTGAGCGGGAAGAGCGGAAGGCGTGCGGTGGTCACAACGCTCAAGCGTAATGGCCGTCGGACTGGGCTCGTCCGGGCTTCTGGCGGTCCCGTCCCCACGGCATGCCCGCGGCGACCTCGGTTCGTACGAACTCGCGCAGTTCCAGGAACTGCCCCAGCGGGTCGGCGGCGAGATGCAGCCACGGGAAGGACGTGGCATACGGCCCGATACGCCGGAATTCCTCCAGCGTCTCCGGCCAGCGTCTGCGCACGACCAGCACATAGGCGAGCAGGTTGCGGACCTCGGCCGGCCACGGGTCGCCCGGCTCGTAAGCGGCGGACAGCTCGATGCCGAGGTCGGCCGCCGCGTCGATCCGCTCGTACGGGATGGCCCGCCCCGCGCCGCCCACCAGGTAGGCGAAGGCCGCGCGGGCCGGGAGCGCGCGGATCAGGGAGCCGGGCAGCGAGTCCTCGGCGGCCCGCTCGGCGAAGTCGAAGCACTCGCGGTGCGAGCCGTACCACTGGGCCGAGAGGTACTGGAGCGCCGCCACATGACAGCCGTAGTGGTGCGAGGAACGGCGTATGGCCTCGCCCCACAGTTCCTCGAAATCGGTGTGTGGCGCATGCGTGCCGCGGGCGTGGTCGAGCGCGATCCGCCAGGGCACCGGGTCGGACGGGTCGCCGTCGGCCGCCGAGTGGATCAGCGGCGCGACCTCGCGCAGCCGCTCGGCCCGGGCCGGCGAGCCCCAGGCCTGGACGATCGCGAGCTCCGCCTTGACGAGTAGCGCGTCCGGGTCGCGGGGCGCGTCCGCCAGCCAGTTGGCGAGCCAGTCCGGTCTGCTGACCGCGAAGGCCGCGAGCCGGACCGTGTAGCGGTCGCGGTTCTCCCACTCGGCCAGCTCGCGGGTGGTGGCGAGGAGTTTCGCCGCCGCCTCGTACTCGCCGAGCGCGGCCGAGACCAGCGCGGGGGCGAGCCGGGCGTCCGGGGCATCGAGCAGCACTTCCGGGCCATCGGGCATACCCGTGGCGAGAAGCGGCGTATGCCTGGCCCGCCGTGCGGTGCGGATCAGCGCGGATACGAAAGTCATGGTGCGGACCATTGAAATCCGCAGGTGGGGGCGGCGCCAGGGGGGCCACTGTGAAGCTTCTGTATCGGTGGTGAGGGTTGTACGGCACGGGGTCAAGGCCCGGCAAATTCGGTCGCCCGAGGCTCGCGGGGAGGGCGTGAAGACCTCGCGCGGAGCCCGCGAAAACCCTGCGGACCGCGTCCGGGAAACTCCGGTTCGCCCCGCCCGGGAAGTCACCCCCTGCGCAGCAGCCGGGAGGCGCCCGCCGCCACCGTCGTCGCCAGGATCCAGCCCAGCATGATCAGCAGGGCGGCTCCCCACTGCCAGGTGCCGGTGAGCTTCCAGTAGCCGTCCTGGCCCAGGTTGACCACCGGGATGAGGAGGTCGAGCGCGAAGAGCGCCGCGTTCCACTGGGGGTGCTCGTCGGCCTTGATCGGCCGGGGGTCGTAGTGCGAGAAGGCGAGGGTGCCGGCCGCCCACAGGACGGCCATCCACAGCGCGGCCCGGCCCGGCCGGTAGCCGTAGGCCACCGTCAGGTCCTGGAGCACGCCCCACGCCTTCGCGGCCAGCGGGAGCGTCTCGCGGCGCCTGCGCTGCTTGGCGAGCAGCACCTCGCGGGCGTCCGCGTCCTCGCCGCTGGCGCGCAGCACGGCCGCGAGCCGCTCGTACGGTTCGGGCGCGTACTCGGGGGTCGCGGCCGTCACCCAGTCCAGGCGCTCGGCCAGCGTGAACGTGCCGATCGGGATGAGGTTCTCGTAGGCGAAGCCGTTCATCGTCAGGTGGCCGGGCCCTGGCCAGCTGTCCGCCATGTCGACCAGGTTGCCGACCCGGGCCCCGGAGAGCACCACCTTGCCGCGCTCGGGGCGCTGCCCGGTGAAGCGCAGCTCCGGCGTCTGGATGCGGCGCAGCGACAGCTCCTGGGCGTCGGTCATCACGACCCGGGACTGCGCGAGGTCCACCGCGTCCCCGAACCGCCCGTCGTCCAGGCGCAGCCCGCCCCGGCATTCGAACGGCTGGATCAGGGTGCCCCGCACGGGCGTGTTGGTGTAGTTCGTCCCGTACGGCGGAGTGGTGCCCACCTGGTTGCCGCTCGGGTAGACGGCCGCCGAGGTCAGATACAGGGTGCGCTCGACGATCAGCTGCGGGGCATTCAGGGCCCGCTGGCCGTCCGGGTTGATCAGCCTGCTGCCGCGCAGGCTCAGCGTCACACCGACCTTCGCGGCGCGCAGGCTCAGCTCCCCGTACGACTCGATCAGATCGGCCTGGAGGTCCTGGGCGACCGAGAGCCCGTCGGCCGCGATCGAGCGGCCGTTGCGGTCGCTGTGCACCACGGCCTGGCTGATCAGGAGGTCGGTGCCGATGTGCGCGTCGGTCAGCCGGATGCCGCCCGCGACCCGGCAGCGCGGCAGATGGAGATCGCCCTGGGTGGTGAGCCGGGCCGCCTCGATCCGCGGAATCGAGCAGCGCACCATGCGTACGGTCGTGAAATGCGCCTCGGGGAGCAGGAGTTCGTACTCGAACCGGCAGTTGTTCAGCTCGACGTACGGGGTGATCGTGCCGCCCGACAGGTTGAGCGTGCCGGTGATCTGCACCCCGTTCAGCTTCAGCGCCGCGACCCGCCCGGGCAGCGCGGGCGGACCGCTGAGCAGGAGCAGCGCCACCACCCGGGCCCGCACGCTGCGCTCGGGCCCCCAGGGGCGCACCGCGAACGGATCGTCGCGTACCGGATTGCGGGTGCGCAGATCGTAGGTACTGCCGTTGCGGAAGGCCTGCCACATGCCGAGCTCCGCCGGGCTGAGCCAGTCCGGAGCCTCACCAAGATCGGGCGCCTCGGTCAATGCCGTCCCCCTCGCCGTCCACCCTGACAGGAGGAACGCTAGTGGCCACGGGTGACAGCGGGTGACCTCCGTGGTGCGTATCAGCCACTGATACGGGCGTCCAGTGCTCCGGGGCCGTCTGAGAGAATTGGATACGTGATCTCCCGAATCGATCTGCGCGGCAACACCCTCCCCGAGGGTGGCGCCCTGCGCGACCTGCTGCCCCGTGCCGAGTTCGACGTGGAAGCCGCCCTGGAGAAGGTGCGGCCCATCTGCGAGGACGTGCATCATCGCGGCACGGCGGCGCTGATCGAGTACGCGGAGAAATTCGACGGTGTGAAGCTGGACCGGGTGCGGGTGCCCGCCGAGGCGCTCAAGGAAGCCCTTGCCGAGCTCGACCCGCAGGTCAGGGCCGCTCTGGAGGAGTCCATCCGGCGCGCCCGGATCGTCCACCGCGAGCAGCGCCGCGCCGCGCACACCACCCAAGTCGTGCCCGGCGGCACCGTCACCGAGAAGTGGGTGCCGGTCGAGCGCGTCGGTCTGTACGCGCCCGGCGGCCGCTCGGTCTACCCGTCCTCCGTGATCATGAATGCCGTCCCCGCGCAGGAGGCGGGCGTCACCTCCATCGCGCTCGCGTCCCCGCCGCAGGCGGACTTCGGCGGTCTGCCGCACCCGACGATCCTGGCGGCGTGCGCGCTGCTCGGCGTCGACGAGGTGTACGCGGTCGGCGGAGCCCAGGCCGTCGCGATGTTCGCGTACGGGACCTCGGGTGCCGACGGATGTGCGCCCGCGAACATGGTGACCGGCCCCGGCAACATCTGGGTCGCCGCCGCCAAGCGCTACTTCACGGGCCGCATCGGCATCGACACCGAGGCCGGCCCGACCGAGATCGCCGTCCTCGCCGACGACACCGCCGACCCGGTGCACGTCGCCGCCGACCTGATCAGCCAGGCCGAGCACGACCCGCTCGCGGCCGCGGTGCTGGTCACCGACTCCCTCGCGCTCGCCGAAGCGGTGGAGAAGGAGCTGGAGCCGCAGGTCGCGGCCACCAAGCACATCGAGGACCGGATCAAGCCGGCGCTCGCCGGGCGCCAGTCCGCGATCGTCCTGGTCGACTCGCTCGAAGACGGCCTCAAGGTCGTCGACGCGTACGGCGCCGAGCACCTGGAGATCCAGACCGCCGACGCCGCGGCCGTCGCCGACCGGGTCCGCAACGCGGGCGCGATCTTCGTCGGCCCCTGGGCCCCGGTCTCCCTGGGCGACTACTGCGCCGGCTCCAACCACGTGCTGCCCACCGGCGGCTGTGCCTGCCACTCCTCGGGCCTGTCCGTCCAGTCCTTCCTGCGCGGCATCCACATCGTCGACTACACGCGCGACGCGCTCGCCGAGGTCACCCACCACGTGGTGACGCTGGCCGAGGCCGAGGACCTGCCCGCGCACGGGGCGGCGCTCAAGGCCCGCTTCGGATGGAAGGTGCCGCAGCAGTGACGAACATCGGAATCGACGATCTTCCCGTACGGGACGAACTGCGCGGCAAGTCCCCTTACGGCGCGCCCCAGTTGGACACCCCCGTCCAGCTGAACACCAACGAGAACCCGTACCCGCTGCCCGAGCCGCTCGTCGAGCGGATCGCCGAGCGGGTCGCCGAGGCGGCCCGGGGCCTCAACCGCTACCCCGACCGCGACGCGGTCGAGCTGCGCACCGAGCTCGCCAAGTACCTCACCCGGTCCGGCAAGCACCCGGTCGCGGTCGAGAACGTGTGGGCGGCCAACGGATCCAACGAGGTCATCCAGCAGCTGCTCCAGACCTTCGGCGGCCCCGGCCGCACCGCGATCGGCTTCGAGCCCTCGTACTCGATGCACGCCCTGATCGCCCGCGGCACCGGCACCGGCTGGATCTCGGGGCCGCGCAACGAGGACTTCACCATCGACCTCGCCGCCGCCGAGCAGGCCATTGCCGAGCACGCGCCGGACGTCGTCTTCATCACCTCGCCCAACAACCCCACGGGCACCGCGGTCGCCGCCGAGACGGTCCTCGCGCTGTACGAGGCGGCCCAGGCCGCCAAGCCGTCGATCGTGATCGTGGACGAGGCGTACGTCGAGTTCAGCCACCGCGACTCGCTGCTGCCGCTCATCGAGGGCCGCCCGAACCTGGTGGTCTCGCGGACCATGTCGAAGGCCTTCGGCGCGGCCGGGCTGCGCCTTGGCT
The DNA here is from genome assembly GCF_039532965.1 of Streptomyces mauvecolor. Lineage (NCBI taxonomy): Bacteria > Bacillati > Actinomycetota > Actinomycetes > Kitasatosporales > Streptomycetaceae > Streptomyces > Streptomyces mauvecolor. Next base: position 24,787 of record NZ_BAAASQ010000042.1, read on the forward strand.
ACCTCGCCGCGCACCCCGCGGTGGTCGACGCCGTCCAGCTCGTCCGCCTGCCCTACCACCTGTCCGCCGTCACCCAGGCGACCGCGCTCGCGGCCCTGGAGCACACGGACACGCTGCTCGGCTATGTCGAGCAGCTCAAGCAGGAGCGGGACCGGCTGGTCACCGAGCTGCGCGCGATCGGCTACGAAGTGACCGAATCGGACGCCAACTTCGTCCAGTTCGGCCGCTTCGAGGACAGTCACACCGTCTGGCAGCAGATCCTCGACCGGGGCGTCCTGGTCCGGGACAACGGGGTTCCGGGATGGCTGCGGGTCACCGCGGGCACCCCGGCCGAGAACGACGCGTTCCTCGACGCGGTCCGTCAACTCAAGAAGGAGCAGAGCGCATGAGCCGCGTCGGCAGAGTGGAACGCACCACCAAGGAGACGTCCGTCCTCGTCGAGATCGACCTCGACGGCAGCGGAAAGGTCGATGTGTCGACAGGCGTCGGCTTCTACGACCACATGCTCGACCAGCTCGGCCGGCACGGCCTGTTCGACCTCACCGTCAAGACCGACGGCGACCTGCACATCGACAGCCACCACACCATCGAGGACACCGCGCTCGCGCTCGGCGCCGCGTTCAAGCAGGCGCTCGGCGACAAGGTCGGCATCTACCGCTTCGGCAACTGCACCGTCCCGCTCGACGAGTCGCTGGCCCAGGTGACCGTCGACCTGTCGGGCCGCCCCTACCTCGTGCACACCGAGCCCGAGAACATGGCGCCGATGATCGGCGAGTACGACACGACGATGACCCGGCACATCTTCGAGTCCTTCGTCGCCCAGGCCCAGGTCGCGCTGCACATCCACGTACCGTACGGGCGCAACGCCCACCACATCGTGGAGTGCCAGTTCAAGGCGCTCGCCCGGGCGCTGCGCTACGCCTCGGAGCGTGACCCGCGCGCTGCCGGAATTCTTCCTTCCACCAAGGGTGCCCTGTAAGCATGAACGGTCTCAACACCATCCTGATCGTGGTCGGCCTCTTCCTGATCGGCGGAATCATCTCCTTCGTCAAGCAGGGGATGCCGAAGAGCCTGATCGTGCTCCTGTCCATCGGCGCCGCGATGTGCCTGGCCGCCGGCATCCTGCGACTGGACGTCTGGTCATGAGCGCAACCACCAAGAAGATCGTCGTCTTCGACTACGGCTTCGGCAACGTACGGTCCGCCGAGCGCGCCCTCGCCCACGTCGGCGCCGACGTCGAGATCACCCGGGACTACGACAGGGCCATGAACGCCGACGGGCTGCTCGTGCCCGGCGTGGGAGCCTTCTCCGCCTGCATGAAGGGCCTGCGCGAGGCCCGCGGCGACTGGATCGTCGGGCGCCGGCTCTCCGGCGGCCGCCCGGTCATGGGCATCTGCGTCGGCATGCAGATCCTCTTCGAGCGGGGCATCGAGCACGGCGTCGAGACGGAGGGCCTGGACGAGTGGCCCGGCGTCGTCGAGCCGCTGAATGCCCCGGTCGTGCCGCACATGGGCTGGAACACGGTGAAGGCTCCCGAGGACAGCGAGCTGTTCGCGGGCCTGGACGCCGAGGCCCGCTTCTACTTCGTGCACTCCTACGCCGTACGCGACTGGAGCCTCGAAGTCACCAACCCCAAGATCCGTGCCCCCAGGGTCACCTGGGCCACCCACGGCGAGCCGTTCGTCGCCGCGGTGGAGAACGGTGCGCTGTGGGCCACCCAGTTCCACCCCGAGAAGTCCGGCGACGCCGGAGCCCAGCTGCTCACCAACTGGATCGGAACCCTGTGATGGCTGCCAAGCTCGAACTCCTTCCCGCCGTCGACGTCCGCGACGGCCAGGCCGTACGCCTCGTCCACGGCGAGTCCGGCTCCGAGACCTCCTACGGCTCGCCCCTGGAGGCGGCCCTCGCCTGGCAGCGCTCCGGCGCCGAGTGGCTGCACCTGGTCGACCTGGACGCCGCGTTCGGCACCGGCGACAACCGCGCGCTGATCGCCGAGGTCGCGGGCGCCATGGACATCAAGGTCGAGCTCTCCGGCGGCATCCGCGACGACGCCTCGCTCGCCGCGGCCCTCGCCACCGGCTGCACCCGCGTCAACCTCGGCACGGCGGCCCTGGAGACCCCGGAGTGGGTCGCCAAGGTCATCGCCGAGTTCGGCGACAAGATCGCGGTCGGCCTGGACGTGCGCGGCACCACGCTGCGCGGCCGCGGCTGGACCCGCGACGGCGGCGACCTGTACGAGACCCTGGCCCGCCTGGACTCCGAGGGCTGCGCGCGCTACGTCGTCACCGACATCGCCAAGGACGGCACGCTGACGGGCCCGAACCTGGAGCTGCTGCGCAACGTCTGCGCGGCCACGGACAAGCCGGTGGTGGCGTCCGGCGGGGTGTCCTCCCTGGACGACCTGCGGGCCATCTCCGAACTGGTCCCGCTGGGAGTCGAGGGCGCGATCGTCGGCAAGGCCCTGTACGCGAAGGCCTTCACGCTGGAAGAGGCGCTGAAGGCGGTCTCCGCATGAGCGACGAGGTCCGCAAGATCTCCTCCGGCGCCCCCTGGGAGGAGCGCTTCGGCTACTCCCGCGCCGTGGAACTGCCGGGCGGCCTTGTCCTGGTTGCCGGTTGTACGTCGGTGACCAACGGCCGCATCGACGAGGGCGGCCCGTACCAGCAGACGGTGAACGCGTTCGGCGTCGCCATCAAGGCGCTGGAGACCCTGGGCCTCGGCCGCACCGATGTGGTCCGCACCCGTATGTACATCACCCATGCCCGGGACGTGGACGATGTGGGCCGAGCCCACAAGGAACTCTTCGACGACGTGCGCCCGGCGGCCTCGATGCTGATCGTGTCGGGCTTCGTGGACCCGAGCCTGGTGGTAGAGGTCGAGGTAGAGGCGTACCGGGGAGGTTCTGGATCATGACTCTGGCCGTACGAGTAATCCCCTGCCTGGACGTGGACAACGGCCGGGTGGTCAAGGGCGTCAACTTCCAGAACCTGCGCGACGCCGGCGACCCGGTCGAGATGGCCAAGCTGTACGACGCCGAGGGCGCGGACGAGCTGACGTTCCTGGACATCACGGCGTCCTCCGGCAACCGCGAGACCACGTACGACGTGGTGCGGCGCACGGCGGAGCAGGTCTTCATCCCGCTGACGGTGGGCGGCGGCGTCCGCAGCGCGGACGACGTCGACAAGCTGCTCCGGGCGGGCGCGGACAAGGTGGGCGTGAACACGGCCGCCATCGGCCGCCCCGACCTGATCCGCGAAATCGCGGAGCGCTTCGGCCGCCAGGTCCTGGTCCTCTCGGTGGATGCCAGGCGCACCGAATCGGGCACCTTCGAGGTGACCACCCACGGCGGCCGCAAGGGCACGGGCATCGACGCGGTCGAATGGGCGCACCGGGCGGCCGAGTTGGGGGCGGGGGAGATCCTGCTCAACTCGATGGACGCGGACGGTACGAAGGACGGCTACGACACGGAGATGATCGCGGCGGTCCGCCGCCATGTGACCGTCCCGGTCATCGCCTCGGGCGGCGCGGGCACCCTGGCCCACTTCCCGCCGGCGATCGAGGCGGGTGCGGACGCGGTTCTGGCCGCGTCGGTCTTCCACTTCGGCGATCTGCGCATCGCGGAGGTCAAGAACACGCTGAGGCTGGCGGGCCACCCGGTCCGCTGAGCCCTGTCCCCACCCCGCCCCTTTCCCGAAACCCGCCGGGGGTGATTCAGGTGCGGACCGTGCGTGGCTGGTCGCGCAGTTCCCCGCGCCCCCAGCAGCGCCGGGTACAGGCATCCCAGCCCGTCCTGGGGGTCCCCCCTGGCCCTTGAGGCCTTGGGGGAGTTTGAGGACGAGCGCGCTTGAGGCGCGAACGGGGTCTGGGCGGAGCCCCAGGAGTCCTTCAACCCCCGGCGGGTCTCGGGAAGGGGCGGGGTGGGGGCTCAACAGGGTCTGGGGCGGAGCCCCAGGGGTGCTGGGCCACCACGACACCCCCGCCAGATACGCAGTACTTCTTGCGCAACTTTTATTGCGCAACATTTCTTTCCTATCTACGCTCGATGCCATGGCACCCAAGGGCAACCGCAGAATCACCGACGTAGACACCCTCAAGGCCTTCGGCCACCCCCTTCGCATGAGGCTCTACCGCGCGCTCTACAACGCCCGCTCCGCCACCGCCTCCCAGCTCGCCGACCAGGTCGACGAGGCCGTCTCCCTCGTCAGCTACCACCTGCGCAAGCTCGCCGACCACGGCCTCGTCGAGGGGGCCGAGTCGCAGGGCAAGGACGGGCGGGAGCGCTGGTGGCAGCCCGCGTCGGACGGGATCAGCTACCGCCACGAGGACTTCAAGGACGCCCCTGAGAAGGTCGCCGCACACACCTCGGTGACCCGGCTCCTCCTGGAACAGCGGATCGAGCTCTACCGCGCCTTCCTCGACGCCATGTCCGCCTGGCGCGAGGAGTGGGTCACCGCCTCGTTCAGCAGCGAGTACATGGCCCACCTCACGCCGGCCGAACTCAAGGCGCTGGACGAGGAGTTGGACGCCGTGCTGGGCAAGTACAAGCAGCGTGGCGAGGCCGCCGTCGCCGCGGGCGACACCGAGGGGCGCGAAAAGGTCGCGGTCCATCTGTACGGCTTCCCGTTCCGTGTCTGACGAGGACTCCCGTGTCTGAGAGGACTTCCGTGTCCCAGAGCACCCCGGCCCTGCCGGAACCCGCCACCCTCGTACCGGCCGCCCCCGCCCGCCCCGCCCACCGGGACGGCAACGTGCTGCGGTGGCTCGCCGCGTACACCTCGTCCCTCGTCGGCGACAGCGTGTACTACATGGCGCTGGCCTGGGCCGCGGCCCGTTCCGGGAGCCCGGGGCAGGCCGGGCTCGTGCTCGCGGTGGGCGCCGTGCCCAGGGCGCTGCTCATGCTCGGCGGCGGCGTGGTCGCCGACCGGTTCGGGCCGCGCCGGGTCGTCATCGCCAGCGACGCCGCCCGCAGCCTGATCATCCTCGGCATGGCCGCGACCCTGCTGGTCACGGGCCCCGAGTTATGGCTCCTGATCGTGCTCGCGCTGGTCTTCGGGGCCGTCGACGCCGTGCTGCTGCCCGCGCTCGGCGCGCTGCCGCCCAGGCTCACCGGCCCCGGCGAACTCGCCCGGGTGCAAGGGCTCAAGGGGATCGGGGCGCGGGTCGCCAACATCGCCGGTGCCCCGCTCGGCGGGCTCGCCGTGGCGCTCGGCGGGACCGCGGCCACCTTCGCCGTGGCGGGCGTGCTGTTCGCCGTCTCGACCGCCCTGCTGGTGCGCGTACGCATCGCGCGGCTGCCCGGTGACGACGAGAAGGTCAAGGAGCCCCCGCTGCGGGAGCTCGCCGACGGGCTGCGCTACATCCGCCGCCACGCCCTGCTCGCCCCGCTGATGCTGGTCATAGCCGTCGGCGAGCTGGGCTTCGCCGCCCCGCTCAACATCGGGCTCACCCTGCTCGCGAAGGAGCGGGGCTGGGGCGCGGCCGGCATGGGCTGGATCGTCGCGGGGTTCGGGGCGGGCGCGGGGGCCGCCTCGCTGCTGCTCTCGGTACGCGGCCGGCTCCCCCGCGCCGGGCTCGTCCTGCCGGTGTCGCTGCTCGGCGGCGCGAGTGCGATCGGCGCCCTCGCGTACACCCCCTCGGCGACGCCGGCCGCCGTCGCCGGGGTCGTCGTCGGACTGCTCGCCGGGCTGAGCGGCGCCCTGTGCGGGGCGCTGGTGCAGACCGCGACGGAGCCCGGCTACCTCGGCCGGGTCTCCGCGGTGTCGTCCCTGTTCACGATGGGCATCGCGCCGCTCGGCTATCCGCTGGCGGGCGCGGCCATCGGCGCCTGGGGCACCACGCCGGTGTTCCTGGCCGGCGCGGCGGTGTGCGCGACGGGCGCGGTGATCGGACTCGCCTCGGGACACCTGCGCCACGCCGAGCTGCCCGGGACCGCGGCCTAGATCCCGAGCTTCGCCTCCAGCGCCCGCGTAGACGCCTCCTTGTCGCCCTCCAGCTCGACCTGTGCCGCCTCCTGGCGCCCGTGCGCGAACAGCGTCAGCTCGCCCGGCTCGCCGGTGACCGTGACCACCGGGGTGCCCTTGTGCGCCACCGCCGTCTGGCCGTCCGGGCGGCGCAGCACGATGCCCACCGGCGACTTGCGGCCCATCACCCGGGCCGCCCTCTCCAGGCGGGACCACAGCGCGTCCGAGAACACCGGGTCCAGCTCGCGGGGCGTCCAGTCCGGCTGCGCCCGGCGGACGTCCTCGGCGTGCACATAGAACTCCACCGCGTTGGCGCCCTCGTCGACCTGCTTGAGGTTGTACGGGGAGTACTTCGGCGGGCCGGTGCGGATGAGCTGGATCAGTTCCTCGTACGGCTTCGCGGCGAATTCCGCCTGGACCCGGTCGAGGCGGTTCTTCAGGGCCGGGATCACGATCCCGCCGGCCGCGTCGAGGCGCCGCTCGCGCACCACGACATGGGCCGCGAGTTCGCGGGCCGTCCAGCCCTCGCAGAGGGTCGGCGCCTCGGGGCCCGCCGCCTCCAACAGGTCGGCGAGCAGAAGCCGTTCACGCTTGGCATGGGTCGACATGTCCGCCAGCGTACGGCCGCGGCCGTCGTCCGGACAGTGGACGCACCGCCCGGGGGCCCCTCGGGCCACGGCAGAATGGGGTCATGACCAGCAATCTCGACCCCGCCATCGCCGCCCGCCTCAAGCGCAGCGCCGACGGTCTGGTCCCGGCCATCGCCCAGCAGTACGACACCGGCGAGGTGCTCATGCTCGGCTGGATGGACGACGAGGCCCTGCACCGCACCCTGACCACCGGCCGCTGCACGTACTGGTCGCGCAGCCGTCAGGAGTACTGGGTCAAGGGGGACACCTCCGGGCACGTCCAGCACGTGAAGTCGGTCGCCCTGGACTGCGACGCGGACACCGTCCTGGTCAAGGTCGACCAGGTGGGAGCGGCCTGCCACACCGGGGACCGCACCTGCTTCGACGCCGACGTGCTCGACCTGGGGAAGTAGTCATGGACCTCGACACCTTCCGCAAGCTCGCCGTCGACCGCCGCGTCATCCCCGTCCACCGCCGGCTGCTCGCCGACGGCGACACGCCCGTGGGCCTCTACCGCAAGCTCGCCGCCGAGCGCCCCGGCACCTTCCTGCTGGAATCCGCCGAGAACGGCCGCTCCTGGTCGCGGTACTCCTTCGTGGGCGTCCGCTCCGACGCGACCCTCACCGCCCGCGACGGCGAGGCCCACTGGATCGGCACGCCGCCGGTCGGCGTCCCCACTTCGGGTGATCCTCTGGCGGCCCTCAAGGCCACCGTCGAGGCCCTGCACACCCCGCGCGACCTGGTCGCCGGAATGCCGCCCTTCACCGGCGGCATGGTCGGCTACCTCGGCTACGACATCGTGCGCCGGCTCGAAAAGATCGCCGAGCACGGGGGCGACGACCTCCGGCTGCCCGAGCTGACCATGCTGCTCACCTCGGACCTCGCGGTGCTCGACCACTGGGACGGCTCGGTCCTCCTGATCGCGAACGCGATCAACCACAACGACCTCGACACGGGCGTCGACGAGGCGTACGAGCACGCCGTGGCCCGCCTCGACGCGATGGAGGCCGACCTCGCCAAGCCCGCCGCGTACGACCCGGTCGCGCTGCCCGCCTCCGAGCTGCCGGAGTACACCGCGCTGTGGGGCGGCAAGGCCTACCGGGACGCCGTCGACGACATCAAGGAGCGCATCCGGGCCGGCGAGGCCTTCCAGGTCGTGCCCTCGCAGCGCTTCGAAACCCCGTGCGCGGCAAGCGCGTTGGACGTCTACCGGGTGCTGCGCGCGACCAATCCGTCGCCGTACATGTACCTGTTCCGCTTCGACGGCTTCGACGTCGTCGGCTCCAGCCCCGAGGCGCTCGTCAAGGTCGAGGACGGCCGCGCGATGCTCCACCCGATCGCCGGGACCCGGCCGCGCGGCGCCACCCCGCAGCACGACCAGGCGCTCGCCGACGAGCTGCTCGCCGACCCCAAGGAGCGCGCCGAGCACCTCATGCTCGTCGACCTGGGCCGCAACGACCTGGGCCGGGTCTGCGAACCGGGCTCGGTGGAAGTCGTGGACTTCATGTCGATCGAGCGGTACTCCCATGTCATGCACATCGTGTCGACCGTGACCGGCCGGGTCGCCGAGGGACGCACCGCGTTCGACGTCCTGACGGCCTGCTTCCCGGCCGGCACGCTCTCCGGCGCCCCCAAGCCCCGCGCGATGCAGATCATCGAGGAGCTCGAACCCAGCCGCCGCGGGCTCTACGGCGGCTGTGTCGGCTACCTCGACTTCGCCGGGGACTCCGACACCGCGATCGCGATCCGCACCGCACTGCTGCGGGACGGCACCGCGTATGTGCAGGCCGGAGCCGGCGTGGTCGCCGACTCCGACCCGGTCGCGGAGGACGACGAGTGCCGCAACAAGGCGGCCGCCGTCCTGAGCGCGGTGAACACGGCCAATCTGCTCAGCCGGTGAACGCGGCGGTCCCGTTCGGGGTGCCGAGCCCCGTCGGGCCGTCGTAGCCGCTGCCGCCCGTGCACAGGTAGGCCGGCGAGCAGCTGCCGTTGGAGCCGCTCGTCACATCGTTGAGCGAACCGGTGTGGGCGTACGGGAACGAGGCAGGCGTGGAGCCCGAGGACGGGGTGCCCGCCAGCGCGTACACCGCGGCGATCAGCGGCGCGGAGGCGCTGGTGCCGCCGAACACCTCCCAGCCCGGGTCTCCGCCGTAGGTGTCGTACACCGCGACACCCGTGGCCGGGTCGGCGACCGCCGAGACGTCCGCGACGGTCCGCTTCGCGCAGCCGGTGTCCTTCTGCCAGCTCGGCTTCGCGTCGTAGGCGGAGCAGCCGGAACCGGCGTCGCTCCAGGCGCTCTCGGTCCAACCGCGGCTGTTGGACGAGGAGTTGAGCGAGGTGCCGCCGACCGCGGTGACATAGCGGGAGGCCGCCGGGTACTCGGTGCCGTAGCCCTCGTCACCGGAGCTCACCGTGATGGCGACGCCCGGGTGGTTGAAGTACTTGGTGTCGTACGAGGTGTCGGAGGAGGACTCGCCGCCGCCGTAGCTGTTGGAGACGTACTTCGCGCCGAGCGACACCGCAGTGTTGACGGCCGTGCCCAGGTTGGCCATCGACGACGACTTCGCCTCGACCAGCAGGATCTTGCAGTTGGGGCAGGCCGCGCTGACCATGTCGAGGTCGAGGGATATCTCCTCGGCCCAGCCGGCGTCGGCGCTGGGCAGGGTCGAGGTGCCGGTCTGGCCGACCTTCCGGAAGCAGCCGTTGGCGACCGTGCAGGCCGGAAGCCCGTACTGGGAGCGGTACTTGGCGAGGTCGGCGGCCGCGTTGGGGTCGTCGTACGCGTCGACGATCGCCACGGTCCTACCGGAGCCGGCCGTCGAGGACGGCAGCTTGTACGCGGACTGGATCGAGGCGGGGCCGTAGCCGGAGGGCGCGGCAGCGGCGGTCAGCGCGCGCTCGGCGTCGGCGGACTTCACCGTGCCGCCGGTCACCTTCAGCGCCTTGCAGGCCATGACGTCCTTGTGCGTCGGGGCCGCGCAGGAGCGGACGGTGGTGACGTGCGCCGCGGACGCCGCGGTGGAGGGGCTGGTGGCCGCCTGGGCGAGGGGAGTTGCCAGGGCGAGCGCTGCCGCGGCCAGGGTGGCGGCCAGGGCGGTGGGGGAGAGGGATCTGCGCAACTTACTTCCTCCGAGAGGTGGGTTGACCAGGAGACGTGCGGGTGCGCTGTGCGGGCCGTGCCGCGTGGTGCGCGACGCGGACCGGCGGTGAACGTAGGGGTGACCCGGTCATGCCAACAAGAAGGCGGCGGGAATCTCTATCTCCGCTTTGCCTTCGAGGCCCGTTCGGGGACAGATCCCGGGCGGTTCGGGGGCAGCCGATGGCCGATCGATGGCCGAGCGCTTGCCCGCCCTTGGTTCCCCGCGGGCCGCTCCGCGTGGGAGGACGCGGGCCCCGGGTGCGGCGCCGGGCCGCGCGCAGGCGATAGTGGAGTACGTGAGTGCCGCATCCGTACCCCAGCCCCGTGCCGAAGCAGCCGCGCCGTCCGCCCGCGGCGGCGGCCGCCGCAGCCTGGCCGCCGCACTGCTCGCCGGCGCCGTCGGCGCCGCCGTCGTCCTCATGGCCTCGGGCCAGACCTGGGCGCACGGCCAGGCCGCCGTCGGTGGTGGCGCGCTGCCGCTGAAGGCCTCCGGCGGCGACATCACCGGCGTGCCCTCCGCCCTCGCGATCGTCGGCCTCGCCGCCCTGGTGGCCGTCTTCGCGGTACGCGGCCCGGGGCGCGTCGTGGTCTCGGTGCTGCTCACCCTCAGTGGCGCCGGGGCCGCCGTGACCGCCTGGCTCGGCGTCGGCGACAGCGCCGCCCTGGACGAGAAGGCGGCCAAGGCCAGCGGAGACGCCGCCGCCACGGTCAACGCGCTCACCCACACCGGCTGGCCCTACGTCGCCGTCGCGGGCGGCGCCCTGCTGCTGCTCGCCGGACTGCTCGCGCTCCGCTTCGGTACGTCCTGGCCCGCGATGGGCGGCCGCTACGAGCGTGACGGCACCCCCCGCCCGCGCAAGGCGCGCACCGCGCCCGACCCGGAGCGGCCCGAGGAACTCTGGAAGGCACTGGACCGCGGCGAGGACCCGACGCGCGAGAGCTGACCCCCGCACTCGGGCATCCGTTCCGGTGCGGGACAATGGCGTGGAGCGTCGGGTTCGACGACAGCGGTGGCAGCGGAAAAGACGCCGGTAACAGCGCCGACAGCAGCGCCGACAACGACAAACAACACGGAAACACCTACGAGGAGCAACCCCCATGGCGAAGAGCGGCCACGGCCACACCCCGGCAGCCTGGACCGGTGTCATCATTGCCTTCATCGGATTCTGCGTGACCTGCGTCTTCATAGTGGCCGCCAACCCGGTGGGCTTCTGGGCCGGCATCGCACTCCTCGGCATCGCCGCCGTCGTCGGCGGCGTCATGAAGATGGCCGGCCTCGGCACCCCCAAGGACACGCCCGAGATCGCGCGCATGCGCGAGGACGCCGCCGCCAAGGTGCGCGCCCGCCTCGAGGCCCAGGCCGGCTGAACCCGCCCGCCATCCCGTCAGGCGCAGCCCCCGCGCGGGCTGCGCCTTTCCCTGTGAACGGGGACAATCGCCCAGTGGACGCAGACCTGCCGAACCCCGCCCCGGCCCACCCGGCCGCGATGCCCGGCCTCCCGGCGCAGCCGGCCGCCCCGCCGGGCACCCCGGTCAAGAGGCTGCTGGTGCCGCTCGGCACGCTCGCAGCGGTGGCCTCGGCCTTCGCGTACGTGGGTCTGGTCGACCCGAACCAGCCGGGCCACTACCCGGTCTGCCCGCTGTTCCGGTTCACCGGTCTCTACTGCCCGGGCTGCGGCGGGCTGCGCAGCGCGCACGACTTCATCACCGGGCACTTCGCGGCGGCCGTCCACTCCAACGCGCTGGCCGTCGCCGGCTATCTGCTCTTCGCCGTGGGCTGGGTCCTGTGGGCCGTCCGCTCGGCCCGGGGGCTGCCCCTGCGATGGACTCCGAGTGATCGCCAGTTCTGGCTGATCGGATCGGCCGTGGTGATCTTCTCGGTGGTCCGGAACCTGCCGTTCGGCTCCGTACTCGCGCCATGACGGAATCGGTATATCCGCAGGTGACGTCCCAATTATTGGGACGCCGGTCAACCGGATGCGACCCCTTCGCTCCGGTGCGGATACCATCGTCATGGCTGATCGTGACCGCTCGTGAGGGTCACCCTCGTCCTGACCGACATCACCGTCCCGGAAGGGGGCCGCTCGCGTGAGTGTGCTCGACGAGATCATCGAAGGCGTCCGCGCCGACCTCGCAGAGCGGCAGGCGCGTGTCAGCCTCGACGAGCTGAAGGAGCGCGCCGAGAAGGCGCCCCAGGCCCGGGACGGGGTCGCGGCCCTGCGCGGCGACGGCGTGAAGGTCATCTGCGAGGTCAAGCGCTCCAGCCCCTCCAAGGGTGCGCTCGCCGCCATCGCGGACCCCGCGGCCCTCGCCGCCGACTACGAGGCGGGCGGCGCGTCCGTCATCTCCGTACTGACCGAGCAGCGCCGCTTCGGCGGCTCGCTCGCCGACCTGGAGGCCGTCCGGGCCAAGGTCGACATCCCGGTCCTGCGCAAGGACTTCATCGTCACGGCCTACCAGCTGTGGGAGGCCCGCGCGCACGGCGCCGACCTCGCGCTGCTCATCGTCGCCGCCCTGGACCAGCCGGCCCTGGTGTCCCTGATCGAGCGCGCCGAGTCGATCGGGCTCACCCCGCTGGTCGAGGTGCACGACGAGGACGAGGTCGACCGGGCCGTCGACGCGGGCGCCAAGATCATCGGCGTCAACGCGCGCAACCTGAAGGACCTCAAGGTCGACCGCACCACGTTCGAGCGGGTCGCCCCGGAGATCCCGAACCACATCGTCAAGATCGCCGAATCCGGCGTCCGCGGCCCGCACGACCTCATCGCGTACGCCAACGCGGGCGCCGACGCCGTCCTGGTCGGCGAGTCCCTGGTCACGGGCAAGGACCCGCGCGCGGCCGTCGCCGACCTCGTCGCGGCGGGCGCCCACCCGGCCCTGCGCCACGGGCGGAGCTGACCCGATGTCCATTGCCGTCCGCCTCGCACCCGGCTGCCGCCCCCGCGGCTGCCGCGCTCCGGCGCGCCGGGTGCACGGACGGCGGGTGCGGTACGTGATCGGCTCGGAGCCGGGCCAGGTCAACGGCATGCGATGGCGCAGCGGCCTGAGCGCCGCGTGAGTGAGGCGCCCCTTTTCCAGGGGCGCGGGAACCGCCCGACCAGCCGGATACGGCCTGGAGTCGTGCTCTGAACTCACCACCTGCGGCGCTTGGGCGCACTCACGCCATCAAGCCGACCCAGGACCGGGGCTGCGACGCCCCCGCGAGGTATCCGCATGTCCAACGAGAACGAGTTCTTCGTACCCGACCCAGAGGGTCAAGTCCCCAGCCCCCAGGGCTACTTCGGTGCCTTCGGAGGCAAGTTCATCCCCGAGGCCCTGGTGGCCGCGGTGGACGAGGTGGCCGTCGAGTACGAGAAGGCCAAGCACGACCCGGCCTTCGCGGCCGAGCTCAACGACCTGATGGTCAACTACACGGGCCGGCCCAGCGCCCTGACCGAGGTGCCCCGCTTCGCCGAGCACGCGGGCGGTGCCCGGGTCTTCCTCAAGCGCGAGGACCTGAACCACACCGGCTCCCACAAGATCAACAACGTGCTCGGTCAGGCGCTGCTCACCAAGCGCATGGGCAAGACCCGCGTCATCGCCGAGACCGGGGCGGGCCAGCACGGCGTCGCCACCGCCACCGCCTGCGCGCTGTTCGGCCTCGAATGCACCATCTACATGGGCGAGATCGACACCCAGCGCCAGGCGCTGAACGTCGCCCGGATGCGGATGCTGGGCGCCGAGGTCGTCCCGGTCACTTCCGGCAGCCGCACCCTCAAGGACGCCATCAACGAGGCGTTCCGCGACTGGGTCGCCAACGTCGACCGCACGCACTACCTGTTCGGCACGGTCGCGGGACCGCACCCCTTCCCCGCGATGGTGCGCGACTTCCACCGTGTGATCGGCGTCGAGGCCCGCCGCCAGATCCTGGAGCGCGCCGGACGCCTGCCCGACGCGGCCGTCGCCTGCGTGGGCGGCGGTTCGAACGCGATCGGCCTGTTCCACGCCTTCATCCCGGACGCCTCCGTACGCCTCATCGGCTGCGAGCCGGCGGGCCACGGCGTCGAGACCGGCGAGCACGCGGCGACCCTGACCGCGGGCGAGCCGGGCATCCTGCACGGTTCACGGTCGTACGTCCTCCAGGACGAGGAGGGCCAGATCACCGAGCCCTACTCGATCTCGGCGGGCCTGGACTACCCGGGCATCGGACCGGAGCACTCCTACCTGAAGGACATCGGCCGCGGCGAGTACCGCGCGGTCACCGACGACGCGGCGATGCAGGCCCTGCGCCTGCTCTCGCGCACCGAGGGCATCATCCCGGCGATCGAATCGGCGCACGCGCTCGCGGGCGCGCTCGACGTCGGCAAGGAGCTCGGCAAGGACGGGCTGATCGTGATCAACCTGTCCGGCCGCGGCGACAAGGACATGGACACGGCCGCGCGCTACTTCGGCCTGTACGACGGCGGACACGAGGGGGACGCGAAGTGAGCGGGAACGTAGAGCTGCTGAACGACACCCTCGCCAAGGCGAAGGCCGAGAACCGGGCCGCGCTCATCGCCTACCTGCCGGCCGGCTTCCCGACCGTCGACGGCGGCATCGAGGCCATCAAGGCCGTATTCGACGGCGGCGCCGACGTCGTCGAGGTCGGCCTGCCGCACAGCGACCCGGTCCTGGACGGCCCGGTCATCCAGACCGCCGACGACATCGCCCTCAAGGGCGGCGTGAAGATCGCCGACGTGCTGCGCACGGTCCGCGAGGCCCACGCGGCCACCGGCAAGCCGGTCCTGGTCATGACGTACTGGAACCCCATCGACCGCTACGGCATCGAGCGCTTCACCGCCGAGCTCGCCGAGGCGGGCGGCGCGGGCTGCATCCTGCCCGACCTGCCGGTCGAGGAGTCCGGGGTGTGGCGTGAGCACGCCGAGAAGCACGGCCTCGGCACGGTGTTCGTGGTCGCCCCGAGCAGCAAGGACGACCGCCTCGCCACGATCACGGCGGCCGGTTCGGGCTTTGTGTACGCGGCCTCGCTGATGGGCGTCACGGGCACCCGGGAGTCGGTCGGCGCCTCGGCCGAGGACCTGGTGCGCAGGACCCGGGCGACCACGGAACTCCCGGTCTGCGTGGGCCTCGGCGTCTCGAACGCGGTCCAGGCCAAGGAGGTCGCGGTCTTCGCCGACGGCGTGATCGTCGGCTCGGCCTTCGTCAAGCGCATGCTGGACGCGCCGGACCACGCCGCGGGCCTGGTGGCCGTACGGGAACTGGCGGCCGAGCTGGCCGAGGGCGTTCGCCGGGCGTCGTAGCGCGCTCATCACACGGATAACCCGTAAGGGTGGAAGTGGGACCGGGGAGGCACGAGCGTGCCTCCCCGGTTCGTTGCTGCGGGTGTGAGTGACAACCGTGATGCGAAGCGGGCCGCGCGAGACCGGCTCATCCAACAACGCGAGCAGCAGAAGGCGGGCGAGCGCCGCCGACGGCAGGTGATCGTGGCCGGAGCCGTGGTGGGCGTACTCGGCCTGGCCGCGGTGATCGGCGTGATCGCCGCGAACGCGGGCGGCAGCGACAACGCCAAGAGCGCGAGCACGAGCGGCCCGGTGGTGGCCCCCGCCGGAGCCGACGACAAGGACAAGCCGGCCATCCCGGTCGGCGCCGCCGACGCGCCGTCCACGCTCACGGTGTGGGAGGACTTCCGCTGCCCGGCCTGCGCCGCGTTCGAGAACGGCCTGAGGGCCACCATTCACGAGCTGGAGAACAGCGGCCAGATCCGCGTCCAGTACCACCTGGTCACCCTCATCGACGACAAGACCCGCGGCGGCGGCTCGCTGCACGCGGCCAACGCGGCGGGCTGCGCGCAGGACGCGGGGAAGTTCTCCGCGTACCACGACGTCCTCTACACCAACCAGCCCGACGAGATGGACGACGCGTACGCGGACAACGCCAAGCTGCTCGATCTGGCCAAGAAGGTGCCGGGCCTGGACACGCCGGCCTTCCGCTCCTGCGTCCAGAACGGCACGCACAACAGCTGGGTCGTGAAGTCCAACCAGGCGTTCCAGGCCGGCAAGTTCAGCGGCACGCCGACCGTGCAGCTCAACGGCGAATCGATCTTCCCGGCGAAGGGCAACGAGCAGATCACCGCGGCCAACCTGAAGAAGTGGGTGGCGCAGGCCAACAAGGGCAAGCCGGCCGGAAAGGCGAGCCCGGCCTCCTGAGCCCCGGGTCCCTCGTTACTCATAAGTTGCCGGGCGGGTTGCCGCTGCGCCCGTCCGGCACGGTAGCGTCGACCCTGCCATGGAACTTGCCTTCATCCCCAGCCCGTCGACCGGTGTGATCCACCTCGGACCGATCCCGCTGCGCGGCTACGCCTTCTGCATCATCATCGGTGTCTTCGTCGCCGTCTGGTACGGCAACAAGCGGTGGGTCGCCCGAGGCGGCCGCTCCGGCACCGTCGCCGACATCGCCGTCTGGGCGGTGCCCTTCGGACTCGTCGGCGGCCGGCTCTACCACGTCATCACCGACTACCAGCTGTACTTCAGCGACGGTGAGGACTGGGTCAACGCCTTCAAGATCTGGGAGGGCGGCCTCGGCATCTGGGGCGCGGTCGCGCTCGGTGCGGTCGGCGCCTGGATCGGCTGCCGCCGCCGGGGCATCCCGCTCCCCGCCTGGGCCGACGCGCTGGCCCCCGGCCTCGCCTTCGCCCAGGCGATCGGCCGCTGGGGCAACTGGTTCAACCAGGAGCTGTACGGCCGCCCCACCGATGTGCCCTGGGCGCTGAAGATCACCGAGGGCCCGAACCGGATCGCGGGCACCTACCACCCGACGTTCCTGTACGAGTCCCTGTGGTGCGTCGGCGCCGGCTTCCTGGTCATCTGGGCCGACCGCCGCTTCAAGCTGGGCCACGGCCGGGCGTTCGCGCTGTATGTCGCCACGTACTGCGTGGGCCGGTTCTGGATCGAGTACATGCGGGTCGACGAGGCCCACCACATCCTGGGCCTGCGCCTGAACGACTGGACGGCGGGCGGCGTCTTCCTGCTGGCGGTCGCCTACATCGTGATCTCGACGAAGCTACGTCCGGGCCGCGAGGAGATCGTCGAGCCCGGAGCGCAGGACGATGCGGCCGAGGAGAAGGACGGCGCGTCCGTGTCCCTGGACAAGGACGACCCCGCCGAGCCGACGCACGAGCCGAAGGCGGAGTCGTCCGTGGCTTCGGAGCCGGAGCCGAAGAAGGCCTGAGTCGGCAATCGGGGGATTCAGCCCCTCCGGCGTGTGAGGAGCGGGGGCTCGGGGGCGGAGCCCCCGCGGTGCTGGGCGCATCCCCCGCTCCCCCGGATGGGCCTACGCATCGATCTCCGTCCGGTACGGCATCGACGTAGCCGCCCCCGGCCGTTGCACCGACAGCGCTGCCGCGCTGGACGCCCAGGCCAGGGCGTCCATCATCGGGCGGCCCTCGGCCAGGGCCACCGCCAGGGCGCCCACGAAGGTGTCGCCCGCGCCTGTCGTGTCCACGGCCGTGACCGGCGGGGCCAGGACCGCCACCGGCTCCGGCTGGGCCCGGGACGCGTACAGACAGCCCCGCGCGCCGAGCGTGATCACGACCTCCGGCACGTGCGCGAGGAGCGCGCCCGCGGCCCGCTCGGGGTCGCCCGAGATGCCGGTCAGTGTCGCGGCCTCGTGCTCGTTGGGCACCAGCAGGTCGGTGACGGCGAGGAGTTCGGGCGGCAGCGGCCGGGCGGGCGCGGGGGTCAGGATCGTACGGACCCCGTTGCGCCGGGCCGCTTCCGCGCCCTCCAGGACCGCGCTCATCGGCAGTTCCAACTGGATCAGCAGGGACCGCGCCTCGGCGATCATCGCGCGGTCCGCGTGGCTGAGCGAGGTGACCGAGCCGTTGGCGCCCGGGATGACGACGATCGCGTTGGCGCCGTCCCGGTCGACCACGATGTGGGCGGTGCCGGAGGGGCCCTCGGTGGTGCGCAGCAGATCGATGTCGACCCCCGAGTGTTCGAGCGTGGCCCGCAGCCGGTCGCCGAACTCGTCCGTGCCGACCGCGCCGATCATCGCCACCTCCGCCCCGGCCCGGGCGGCGGCGACGGCCTGGTTGGCGCCCTTGCCGCCGGGGATGGTGCGGAACTCGTGGCCGGTGACGGTCTCGCCGCTGCGCGGCGCGGTGGTGACGTACGCGACGAGGTCCATGTTGGTGCTGCCGAGCACGGTGATCCGGGTCATGCCGGGATTGTCCACCCTGGGCGGCCGGTTCCGTGGGTGCGGGGTGCCCGGCGCGTTCGGCGAAGGCCGTGTGCGACGCATCCCGGGCCCCTCAGGAAGGCCTTGCTTACTGAGCCCAACCTCACTAAGTAAGGCCTTACTTGCTGGCGCGGCCCTTACATCGAGCGTAGTTTCGACGGTGTTGAGGGGGCGCGGGACGTGAAGTGCCCGCTGCCGAAAGCAAGGGGATAGCTGTGTCCATCATCGATACCGAAGCGACGCTGCACGAGGCGCACCGCGACAACCACACCCACCGCGATGTCAACGGTGGCTGGCTGCGCCCGGCCGTGTTCGGTGCGATGGACGGCCTGGTCTCCAACCTCGCCCTGATGACGGGCGTCGCCGGCGGCGCGGTCTCGCACCAGACCATCGTCATCACCGGCCTCGCCGGTCTCGCGGCCGGCGCCTTCTCGATGGCGGCCGGCGAATACACCTCGGTCGCCTCGCAGCGCGAGCTCGTCGAGGCCGAACTCGACATCGAGCGGCGGGAGTTGCACAAGCACCCGGCCGACGAGGAGCGCGAGCTCGCCGAGCTCTATGTGTCGCGCGGCGTCGAGCCGAAGCTCGCCCGCGAGGTCGCCCGCCAGCTCTCGCAGGACCCCGAGCAGGCGCTGGAGATCCACGCCCGCGAGGAGCTCGGCATCGATCCGTCCGACCTGCCCTCGCCCACCGTGGCCGCGGTCTCCTCCTTCGCCTCCTTCGCGCTCGGCGCGCTGCTGCCCCTGCTGCCGTACCTGCTGGGCGCGAGCGCGCTGTGGCCCGCGGTGCTGCTCGCACTGATCGGCCTCTTCGGATGCGGCGCGGTGGTCGCCAAGGTGACGGCCCGCTCGTGGTGGTTCAGCGGCCTGCGCCAGCTGGCCCTCGGTGGCGCCGCGGCCGCCCTGACCTTCGGCATCGGCTCCTTCTTCGGTACCGCCATCGGCTGACGAACGCCGAGGTCATCACACGGGGCGGGGCCATTCGGCGCCGCCCCGTGTGACGTACGTCCTGCGCGCTTTTCCGCCGCGAGCCGTAGAATGGCGGAGTATGCATAGGGCCACATAAGTAATCGTTACTCGGCGGTTTCGGATCTTTTACCGCCGGGCATAGGCCGTACACACCCAACCAGCACGCCCGCGTGCGCCCTCGTGGGCAACGAAGCCCGCACCCCCTGGGTGTCCGCATGCTGGAATGCACTATCCGGTTCCCGAGATACGTTCCATCATGTAACCTGCACGAAATTTCGCAGAGGGCCAACGTCGTCCCTCGGCTACGCCTCCCACGCTCTCCTCCCCCAAGCTCTCAACTTCGTTCGAGCAGGGGGGACCCCCAGATCGAGCAGGGAAGCCCCCCATGCCACTAACGACGACGGGAGAGCCGATGCGTTCCGACGCCTGGTCGCCCATGGACGGTCGCCCCGCCCAGCAGGGGATGTACGACCCCCGTAACGAGCACGACGCCTGTGGCGTCGGGTTCGTGGCCACCCTCACCGGTGTTGCCAGCCATGAGCTGGTCGAGCAGGCCCTGACCGTACTGCGCAATCTGGAACACCGCGGTGCCACCGGCTCCGAGCCGGACTCCGGTGACGGCGCCGGCATCCTGCTCCAGGTTCCGGACGCGTTCCTGCGCGAGGTCACGGACTTCGAGCTGCCCGAGGCAGGCTCGTACGCCGTCGGTATCGCCTTCCTGCCCCTGGAGGAGACCGCCGAAGCCGTCTCACGGATCGAGACGATCGCGGGCGAAGAGGGCCTCACGGTCCTCGGATGGCGCGAGGTCCCCGTCACCCCCGCACTGCTCGGCAATGGCGCCCGCGCCACCATGCCCGCCTTCCGCCAGCTGTTCGTCGGTGGGGGCACCTCCCGGACGGAGTCTGGGGGAGGCAGCTCGTCCGGCATCGCGCTCGACCGCAAGGCCTTCGTGCTGCGCAAGCGCGCCGAGCGGGAGGCCGGTGTCTACTTCCCGTCGCTCTCCGCCCGGACCATCGTCTACAAGGGCATGCTGACCACCGGCCAGCTGGAGCCGTTCTTCCCGGACCTCTCCGACCGCCGCTGCGCCACCACCGTCGCCCTCGTGCACTCGCGGTTCTCCACCAACACGTTCCCGTCCTGGCCGCTGGCCCACCCGTACCGCTTCGTCGCGCACAACGGCGAGATCAACACGGTCAAGGGCAACCGCAACTGGATGGTGGCCCGCGAGTCCCAGCTCGCCTCCGGCCTGTTCAACTCCGGCGCCGGCAAGCTCGACCGCATCTTCCCCGTCTGCACGCCGGACGCCTCCGACTCCGCGTCCTTCGACGAGGTGCTCGAACTCCTCCACCTCGGCGGCCGCTCGCTGCCGCACTCGGTCCTGATGATGGTCCCCGAGGCGTGGGAGAACCACGAGTCGATGGACCCGGCACGCCGTGCCTTCTACCAGTTCCACGCCACGATGATGGAGCCCTGGGACGGTCCGGCCTGCATCACCTTCACCGACGGCACCCAGGTCGGCGCGGTCCTCGACCGCAACGGCCTGCGCCCCGGCCGGTACTGGGTGACCGACGACGGCCTCGTGGTGCTGTCCTCCGAGGTCGGCGTGCTCGACATCGACCCGGCGAAGGTCGTCCGCAAGGGCCGCCTGCAGCCCGGCAAGATGTTCCTCGTCGACACCGCAGAGCACCGCATCATCGAGGACGACGAGATCAAGGCGTCCCTCGCCGCCGAGAACCCGTACAAGGAGTGGCTGGAAGCCGGCGAGATCGAGCTGGAGGACCTGCCCGAGCGTGAGCACATCGTGCACACCCACGCCTCGGTCACCCGCCGCCAGCAGACCTTCGGCTACACCGAGGAAGAGCTCCGCGTCATCCTCGCGCCGATGGCCCGCACCGCCGGAGAGCCGCTCGGCTCCATGGGTACGGACTCGCCGATCGCCGCGCTCTCCGAGCGCCCCCGGCTGCTGTTCGACTACTTCACCCAGCTGTTCGCGCAGGTCACCAACCCGCCGCTCGACGCCATCCGCGAAGAGCTCGTGACCAGCCTGCGCTCCACGCTCGGCCCGCAGGGCAACCTCCTGGAGCCCACCGCCGCCTCGTGCCGCAGCGTCACGCTGCCCTTCCCGGTCATCGACAACGACGAGCTGGCGAAGCTGATACACATCAACGCCGACGGCGACATGCCGGGCATGAAGGCCGCCACGCTCTCCGGCCTGTACCGCGTCTCCGGCGGCGGCGACGCGCTTGCCGCCCGCATCGAGGCCATCTGCAAGGAGACCGACGCCGCGATCGAGGACGGCGCCCGCCTGATCGTCCTTTCCGACCGGCACTCCGACGCCGAGCACGCGCCGATCCCCTCGCTGCTGCTCACCGCCGCCGTCCACCACCACCTCATCCGTACCAAGCAGCGCACCCAGGTGGGTCTGCTCGTCGAGGCCGGTGACGTCCGCGAGGTGCACCACGTCGCGCTGCTCATCGGCTACGGTGCCGCGGCGGTCAACCCGTACCTCGCCATGGAGTCCGTCGAGGACCTGGTGAGGGCCGGCACCTTCATCGAGGGCCTGGAGCCCGAGCAGGCCATCCGCAACCTGATCTACGCGCTCGGCAAGGGCGTCCTGAAGGTCATGTCCAAGATGGGCATCTCGACGGTCGCCTCCTACCGCGGCGCCCAGGTCTTCGAGGCCGTCGGTCTCGAAGAGGCCTTCGTCCAGAAGTACTTCATCGGCACCGCCACGAAGATCGGCGGTGCGGGTCTGGACGTGGTCGCGCGCGAGGTCGCCGCCCGGCACGCCAAGGCCTACCCCGCCTCCGGCGTCCCCTCGGCGCACCGCGCCCTGGAGATCGGCGGCGAGTACCAGTGGCGCCGCGAGGGCGAGCCGCACCTGTTCGACCCGGAGACGGTCTTCCGCCTCCAGCACGCCACGCGCAACAAGCGGTACGACATCTTCAAGAAGTACACCGACCGTGTGAACGAGCAGTCCGAGCGCCTCATGACGCTGCGCGGCCTGTTCGGCTTCAACTCCGACCGCGAGCCGATCTCCATCGACGAGGTCGAGCCGGTCTCCGAGATCGTCAAGCGCTTCTCGACCGGCGCCATGTCGTACGGCTCCATCTCGCGCGAGGCCCACGAGACGCTCGCCATCGCCATGAACCAGCTGGGCGGCAAGTCCAACACCGGTGAGGGCGGCGAGGACGCGGAGCGCCTGTACGACCCGGCGCGCCGCTCCTCCATCAAGCAGGTCGCCTCCGGCCGCTTCGGTGTGACCAGCGAGTACCTGGTCAACGCGGACGACATCCAGATCAAGATGGCGCAGGGTGCCAAGCCCGGCGAGGGCGGCCAGCTGCCCGGCCACAAGGTCTACCCGTGGGTCGCCAAGACCCGGCACTCCACCCCGGGCGTCGGCCTCATCTCGCCGCCGCCGCACCACGACATCTACTCCATCGAGGACCTGGCTCAGCTGATCCACGACCTCAAGAACGCCAACCCGGCCGCGCGCATCCACGTGAAGCTCGTGTCCGAGGTCGGCGTCGGGACGGTCGCCGCGGGTGTCTCCAAGGCGCACGCGGACGTCGTCCTCATCTCCGGCCACGACGGCGGAACCGGCGCCTCCCCGCTCACCTCGCTGAAGCACGCGGGCGGCCCCTGGGAGCTCGGCCTGGCCGAGACCCAGCAGACGCTGCTGCTCAACGGCCTGCGCGACCGCATCGTCGTGCAGACCGACGGCCAGCTCAAGACGGGCCGCGACGTGATCATCGCCGCGCTGCTCGGCGCCGAGGAGTTCGGTTTCGCGACCGCGCCGCTCGTCGTCTCCGGCTGCGTCATGATGCGCGTCTGCCACCTGGACACCTGCCCGGTCGGCATCGCCACCCAGAACCCGGTGCTGCGCGACCGCTTCTCGGGCAAGCCGGAATTCGTCGTGAACTTCTTCGAGTTCATCGCCGAAGAGGTCCGCGAGATCCTGGCCGAGCTCGGCTTCCGTACGATCGAGGAGGCCGTCGGCCACGCCGAACTCCTCGACACCGACCGGGCCGTGACCCACTGGAAGGCCCAGGGCCTCGACCTGGAGCCGCTGTTCTACGTGCCCGAGCTGCCCGAGGGCGCCGTGCGTCACGCGGTGATCGAGCAGGACCACGGCCTGGAGAAGGCGCTGGACAACGAGCTGATCAAGCTCGCCGCCGACGCCCTGGAGGCCGAGTCCGCCGAAGCCGCCCAGCCGGTCCGCGCGCAGATCGCGATCCGCAACATCAACCGGACCGTGGGCACCATGCTCGGCCACGAGGTGACGAAGAGGTTCGGCGGCGCGGGCCTGCCCGACGACACCATCGACATCACCTTCACCGGCTCGGCAGGACAGTCCTTCGGAGCCTTCGTGCCGCGCGGTGTGACGCTGCGCCTGGAGGGCGACGCCAACGACTACGTCGGCAAGGGCCTCTCCGGCGGCCGGGTCGTCGTCCGCCCGGACCGCGGTGCCGAGCACCTCGCCGAGTACTCGACGATCGCGGGCAACACCATCGCCTACGGCGCGACCGGCGGCGAGCTGTTCCTGCGGGGCCGCACCGGCGAGCGCTTCTGCGTCCGCAACTCGGGTGCCACCGTCGTCTCGGAGGGCGTGGGCGACCACGGCTGCGAGTACATGACCGGCGGCCACGCGGTCGTCCTCGGCGAGACCGGGCGCAACTTCGCGGCCGGCATGTCCGGCGGCATCGCCTACGTCGTCGACCTGGACCGGGACAACGTCAACTCCGGGAACCTGAACGCCATCGAGACACCGAGCGACACCGACAAGCAGTGGCTGCACGACGTCGTGCGCCGCCACTTCGAGGAGACCGGCTCGACGGTCGCCGAGAAGCTGCTCGCCGACTGGTCCGTGAACGTGGACCGCTTCAGCAAGATCATCCCGACCACGTACAAGGCAGTGCTCGCCGCCAAGGACGCCGCTGAGCTCGCCGGTCTCTCCGAGCAGGAGACCACCGAGAAGATGATGGAGGCGGCGACCAATGGCTGACCCCAAGGGCTTCCTGACCACCGGGCGCGAGGTCGCCAAGACCCGCCCGGTGGGCGAGCGCCTCAAGGACTGGAACGAGGTCTACGTTCCCGGTTCCCTGCTGCCGATCATCAGCAAGCAGGCCGGGCGCTGCATGGACTGCGGCATCCCGTTCTGCCACAACGGCTGTCCGCTGGGGAACCTGATCCCCGAGTGGAACGACTACGCCTACCGCGAGGACTGGCAGGCCGCTTCCGAGCGCCTGCACGCCACGAACAACTTCCCGGAGTTCACCGGGCGGCTGTGCCCGGCACCCTGCGAGTCGGCATGCGTGCTCGGCATCAACCAGCCCGCCGTCACCATCAAGAACGTCGAAGTCTCGATCATCGACAAGGCGTGGGACACGGGCGACGTCAAGCCGCAGGCGCCCGAGCGCCTGTCGGGCAAGACCGTCGCGGTCATCGGCTCGGGCCCGGCCGGCCTGGCCGCCGCCCAGCAGCTGACCCGGGCCGGACACACGGTCGCCGTGTACGAGCGCGCCGACCGCATCGGCGGCCTGCTGCGCTACGGCATCCCCGAGTTCAAGATGGAGAAGGTGCACATCAACCGCCGCATCGAGCAGATGCGCGCGGAGGGCACCAAGTTCCGTACCGAGGTCGAGATCGGCCGCGACATCGACGCCGCGAAGCTGCGCAAGCGCTACGACGCGGTCGTCATCGCGGCCGGCGCCACGGTCTCGCGCGACCTGCCGGTCCCGGGCCGTGAGCTGAACGGCATCCACTTCGCGATGGAGTACCTGCCGCTCGCCAACAAGGTGCAGGAGGGCGACTTCGTGGCGCCTCCCGTCACCGCCGAGGGCAAGCACGTCGTGGTCATCGGCGGCGGCGACACCGGCGCGGACTGCGTGGGCACCGCCCACCGCCAGGGCGCGGCCTCGGTCACCCAGCTGGAGATCATGCCCAAGCCGGGCGACGAGCGGAACCCGGGCCAGCCCTGGCCGACCTTCCCGATGCTCTACAAGGTGACCTCCGCGCACGAGGAGGGCGGCGAGCGCGTCTACTCCGTCTCGACCACCCACTTCGAGGGCGACGAGGACGGCAACGTCCAGTTCCTGCACCTCGTCGAGGTCGAGTTCGTCGACGGCAAGCTGACCCAGAAGCCGGGCACGGAGCGCAGGATCCCCGCCCAGCTGGTCACCCTCGCCATGGGCTTCACCGGCACCGACCAGGCCAATGGCCTGGTGGCGCAGTTCGGCCTGGAGCTCGACGAGCGCGGCAACGTCGCGCGCGACGCGGACTTCGCGACCAACGTCGACGGCGTGTTCGTCGCCGGTGACGCGGGCCGCGGCCAGTCCCTGATCGTCTGGGCGATCGCCGAGGGCCGCTCCGCGGCGCGCGGCGTCGACCGCTACCTGACCGGCGCGAGCGACCTGCCCGCCCCGATCCGCCCCACGGACCGAGCGCTCACCGTCTGACGCCCAGTCCAGAACCCCTCATACGTCCCGTACAACGACGTGCGGAACTGACCGGCGCCCGCCCCACTGTCCCCGACCGGACGACTGGGCGGGCGCCGCGGCGTGTTCGGTCCACGGCCCGCGCCACGTATTGACTATTAGTCAATTGCACTCCACTCTCGGGACGAGCCGCCGTCCGTCACCGGGAGGTCCTTGTGAGCAACGAAGCGCTGTCGCAGTTGAGTACGGAGCTGGGGGCAGCCCCTCCGGACTCGCTGGCCGAGCTGACAGAGGATCAACTCGCCTCTTTGGCAGGTGCGTTGAGGAAAGAACGCGAGAGCCGGGCGGCCGGTCTCGGCGAGGCCGCCGAAGAGGCCCTGAAGCTGGTGCCCGCCCTCGCCCGCGGCCCCGTCCGCCGCATCCTCTTCAAGTGAGGCCGGCCATGGACACCCGCGACAAGCTCCGCAACCGCGCCGAGACCGAGAAGATCGCGGCCCTGCTCGACGAGCGCCCCGAGCACCTGGCCTTCCTGGCCACCCTGCCCACCGACGACCTGCACAAGCTCCGCGAACAGGCGGTGGCCGCGCTGTTCGACGGGGCCCCCGACATGCTGGACCGCATAGCGAAGGCGACCAGACTCGTCCCGGCCGGAGTGGCCGCGGCCATCTCGCAAAAAGCACTGGGCCCACGGCTGGCCGCAGCCGTCGCGGGCCGCCTGGAACCGGCCCGGGCCGCCGACATCATCGAGAAACTGCCCGTGGCGTTCACCGCCGCCTCCTGCGCCCACCTGGACCCGCGCCGCATCGCGGGCATAGTGGACCGCCTGGACGAGAACCTGCTCGTACGGATCTCGGTGGCCCTGGCCGAACGCGGCGACCACCTCACGATGGGCCGCTTCGTCGGCCGCCTGCGCGACTCGGCGCTGACCCGGATCCTGCCGCAGGTGGACGACGCGGTGGTGCTCCGTACCGGTTTCGCGGTGGACCAGCCCCAACGCCTCGGCAGGATCATCGAGTTGATGGGCGAGGAGCGCCTGGCCCAGGTGATCGCCTCGGCCGCCGACGGCCTGTGGCCGGAGGCCCTGGCGGTGGCGGGCATGGTGACGGGGGAGCAGCGCGCCCGGATCGCCACCCTGGCCGCGCGCCAGCCGCAGGCACGCCTGGACACGCTGGTGCGCACGGTGGCCACCCAGAACCTGTGGGAGTCGCTGCTGCCTCTGGTGGCCCTGCTGCCCGAGGAGGACCGCCGGTCGGTGGCGGTACTCCCCTCCCTGACGGACCCGTCGGTCCTGGCCGGAGTGGTCCCGGCCGTAGTGGCGACGGCCCTGTGGGCAGAGTTCCTCCCCTTGGTGGACCTGCTGCCGGAGGACTCCCGCAAGGTGGTGGCAGACGCCGCGGGAGCCCTTGCGGACGAGGACCTGGACGCCCTGGCAAGAGAGGTCGACAAACAGAACCTGTGGGACCTGGTGCTGCCGCTGGTGGAGCTGATGGAGGACGAGGCAAAGGAGCGAATCTTCACCCTGCCGTCCTTCCAGGACCAGACCCCGTAGGACGCGACCGGCAGACGAAATCCGGCACCCCTCCTCCTCCCGCGGAGCGAGTCGCGTAACCTCGCCACCGGGTGGCCCCCGGAACCACCCCGCGCGAAAGGGGCCGCAAGGGTGAGGACGCTACGGGCCGCCGCCAGGCGAGCCGTGCCGTGGAAGAACGGTGGTGGGGTGACCCGCGGTATCGCCGCCCACCCCGAAGGCGCGGGGACGGCCGACTTCGAGTGGCGGGTCAGCCTCGCGGAGGTCGGTGCGGACGGCCCGTTCTCCGGGTTCCCCGGCGTGGACCGGATCCTCACCGTCGTCGAGGGCGCCGGCATGGACCTCACCGTGGACGGTCAACGCCGCCTCGTGGACGAGCGGTTCGTGCCCCAGCACTTCCCCGGCGACGCCCCCACCGACTGCCGCCTCCTGGCCGGCCCCGTCGTCAACTTCAACGTCATGTTCCGCAGGGGCCGCCCCGCCCCGGCGGTCGCCGTGGTGCGGGGCGGACTCACCGTCTCCGGGCCCGCCCTGATCGTCGCGCTCGACGCCCCCGCCCGGGTCGACGGCGTACGCCTCGGTCCGTACGACGCGGTGCTCACCGGGGAGAGCGCAGCGGTGCTACGGGCGGAGGGGCACGCGGCGGTCGTCACCCTCCCGCCCCGGCAATCCGGACAGGAGATGTCGGGTATCTGAGGTTTCCTGGGGTCATGGCAACCAAGGAGACAAGAACCACGGCGGTCGGCTGGACGGAGTTCCACCAGGTCGAGGCGCAGTTCGCCGGGCTCGTCGAGGCCCGGTTCAAGAAGTACAAGCACCATGTCCTGGCCACCCTGCGCAAGGACGGCTCGCCCCGGGTGACCGGCCTTGAGGTGGACATCCGGGACGGCGAGCTGTGGCTCGGCATGATGCCGAACTCGATGAAGGCCCTCGACCTGCGCCGCGACCCGCGCTTCTCGGTGCAGGCCAACCCCGGCCCCGACGCCGAGATGGCCGACGGTGACGTACGGGTCAGCGGCCGGGCCGTGGAGGTCACCGACCCCGCGGTCAAGGCGGCCTACGCCGCGCAGGTCGAGCCGCCCGAGCCGTTCCACCTCTTCCGCGCCGAGCTGACCGAGGTCGTCCACACGGGCGTGGAGAACGACGAACTGGTCGTACGGGCCTGGCGACCCGGCAGCGCCCTGCGCACGCTGCGGCGCGGCAACGGGGAGGAGAGCCTGCGCGAAGACGCCTGAGGCGTCGGCCGCTAAGGTCGCCCTGGGCATGCGACGGGTCCGAGAATCCAGGGGAGTTCATGAACAGCGAGCACAACGACGGCGCGGTCACCCTTGTCACCGGAGGGGCGAGCGGGATCGGCGCCGCGACCGTCCGGCGGCTCCTGGACGGCGGCCACCGGGTCGCCGTCACCGGCCGCGACCAGGCGAAGCTGGACGCCTTCGCCGCCGAACTCGGCGCGGGGGAGCGGGTGTTGGCGGTTGCCGCCGACACCACCGACCTCGCGTCGATCGGCGCGGCCGTCGAGGCGACCGTCAAGAACTTCGGGCGGCTCGACCACGTCGTCGCCAACGCCGGTTTCTCCACCCACGACAACCTCGCCAACGGCGACCCCGAGCACTGGCGCGAGATGTTCATGGTCAATGTGCTCGGCCCGGCGGTCCTGGTGAAGGCCGCGCTGCCCGCGCTCACCGAGAGTGGCGGCCGCATCGTGATGGTGGGCAGCACGGCGGGGGTCAAGAACACCCCGGGCAACATGTACTCGGTGACCAAGGGCGCGCTGACCTCGCTCGCGGAGAACACCCGCGTCCTGGTCACCGGCTCGGGCGTCGGCGTGACCCTGGTCGCGCCGGGCCGCGTGGACAGCCCGTTCTGGGAGAGCCACTCGACGGGTGTGGTCCCGGACGGCCCCGCGATGACCCCGGAGAACGTGGCCGAAGCGATCGTGTGGGCGCTGGCCCAGCCGGCCGGGGTAGAGGTCAACCAGGTTGTGGTCCGCCCCACGGGCCAGCTCCACTGAGTTGCTCAGGGCGACCCCGCGGGGTGCGTTGCCCCCCTCCGTACGGGTCAGCCCTGAAAAAAAATCAGCCCCTCCGGCGATTGAGGAGCGGGGGCCCGGGGGCAGAGCCCCGGTACCCGAGCACAAACCCCGCTCAGCCTCCCAGCACTGCCGCGCGGCACTCCGGTGGCGAACCCCACGCATCCCTCAGCGGACGCGCCTTCCGCAGCCACAGCGACAGGTCGAGCTCCTGGGTGTAGCCCACCGCACCGTGCAACTGCAGTGCGGTCCGGGCGGCGGCGTACGCGGCCTCGCCCGCCGTCACCTTCGCCGCGGCCACATCGCCCGGCGCGAGCGACAGCGCCGCCCCGTACAGCAGCGGCCGCGCGAACTCCACCGCGACCAGCGTGTCCGCGAGCCGGTGCTTGACCGCCTGGAACGACCCGATGGGCGCCCCGAACTGGGTGCGCTGCTTGACGTACGCCACGGTCCGGGCGAGCAGTGCCTCCGCGATCCCGAGGCACTGGCCTGCCGCGGCGAGCCGCGCCCAGACCGTGGCGTACGCGACGGACTCCTCCACCTGGGGCCCTGTGGCGAGGAGTTCACCGCCGGGCAGCGGGCGGGACAGCCGCCGGGCCGGGTCGGCCGAGGGCTGGACGGGGCCGTGGCCCGGCGCGAGCCGCACCTCCCGGCCGGTCACCGCGAGCACCACGTCCGCCGCGTCCGCGTCGAGCGCGTACGGGCTCGCGCCCGGGAACAGCACGCTCGCCGCGCACGCGCCCGACACGACCCCGGGCAGCAGGCGCTTGGCCGGCCCCTCCTCGCCCAGCTCCGCGAGCCGGGCGAGGAGAACCGATGCAGCGACCGTCTCCACCAGCGGGCCAGGCGCCGCATGCCGCCCCAACTCGACGCAGGCGACGGCCAGTTCGACGGGAAGCGGCCCGACCCCCTCGTACGCCTCGGGTGCGGCGAGCGCGAACACCCCGGCCCCGGCGAGCCGGGACCACAGGGCGCGGCCGGGCCCGGAGTCCCCCGCGCCCCAGGCCCGTACCGCCGAGGAGGTGTCGGCGGCGGTCAGCATCGCGTCCAGGGAGTGGGCGAAGTCGCGCTGTTCCGGGGTGAGCAGGAACCTCATCGGCGGCCCTTCGGCAGGCCGAGCAGGCGCTCGGCGATGATGTCGCGCTGGATCTCGTTCGTCCCCGCGTAGATCGGGCCGGCCAGCGAGAAGACATGGTTCTCGGCCCAACTGCCGTACACAGGAGCCTCGTCGGCGTCATCGGAAAGCTCGCCGTACGGGCCGAGCAGGTCGAGTGCCGTCTCGTGCAGGGCGATGTCGTACTCCGACCAGAACACCTTGTTCAGGCTCGACTCGGCGCCGATGGTCTCGCCCGCGGCGAAGCGGGAGGCGTTGGCGCTGGTGAAGAGCTGATAGGCGCGCGCCCCGATCACCGCGTCCGCGACCCGGTCGCGCAACGCGGTGTCCGCCGGGTCGCCCGCCGCGCGCCACAGCTCCACGAGCCGGGCGGCCGAGGCGAGGAAGCGGCCGGGGGAGCGCAGCATCAGGCCGCGCTCGTTGCCGGTCGTCGACATGGCGATCCGCCAGCCCGCGCCCACCTCGCCGATGACGTCCTCGTCCGGCACGAAGACACCGTCGAGGAACAGCTCGGCGAAGGCCGGCTTGCCGTCGAGGCGGCCGATGGGGCGGACCGTCACGCCGGGCGCCCGCAGGTCGAACATCAGATAGGTGAGGCCCTGGTGGGGCTTGGCCGCGTCCGGATCCGTACGGAAGATGCCGAAGGCGCGGTCGGCGAACGCGGCCCGCGACGACCAGGTCTTCTGCCCCGAGAGCAGCCAACCCCCTTGTGTGCGCACCGCTTTGGACCGCAGGGAAGCGAGGTCCGAGCCGGCCTCCGGCTCGGACCAGGCCTGCGCCCAGATCGTCGCGCCGCTCGCCATCCCCGGCAGGATCCGCGCGCGCTGCTCGGGCGTCGCGTGGTCGAACAGGGTGGGCGCGAGCAGGTTGATCCCGTTCTGCGAGACGCGTCCGGGGCCACCCGCCGCGAAGTACTCCTCCTCGAAGACCAGCCACTTGAAGATGTCGACGCCCCGGCCCCCGTACTCCTCGGGCCACGACACCACCGACCAGCGGTCCGCGTGCATCCGCGCCTCCCACTTCCGGTGGGCTTCGAAGCCGGCCGCCGTCTCCAGCGAGGGGAGCGGCACGGCCGGGACGTGGGCGGCGAGCCAGTCGCGCGCCTCGGCCCGGAAGGCCTCCTGGTCGGGCGTGGGGTCCAGGTCCATGGGTACGGCACACCATCCTTCCCTAACAAGTGTTTGGTAGGTTAACGTGGCGCCGTGACGGACAACAAGGCTCAGTACGTGCCCGGCCACGGCCTCCTCGACGGCCGCACCGCCGTCGTCACGGCCGCGGCCGGCGCCGGGATCGGCGGCGCCACCGCCCGCAGGCTCCTCGAAGAAGGCGCCCGCATCGTCATCGGCGACGCCCACGCCCGCCGCCTCAAGGAGACCGAGCAGGCGCTCGCCGCCGAGTTCGGCGCCGGCAAGGTCGCCTCCGTGCCCTGCGACGTGACCGACGAACAACAGGTCGCCGCCCTCTTCGCGCTCGCCGCCCGCGAACACGGCGGACTCGACATCGTCGTCAACAACGCAGGACTCGGCGGCACTTGCTCCCTCGTCGACATGAGTGACGAAGCGTGGTCCAAGGTCCTCGACGTCACCCTGAACGGCACCTTCCGCTGCACGAGGGCGGCCCTGCGCGCCTTGAAGGACTCGGGGCGCCAAGGCGTGATCGTCAACAACGCGTCCGTCGTCGGCTGGCGCGCCCAGGCCGGGCAGGCCCACTACGCCGCCGCCAAGGCGGGCGTCATGGCGCTCACCCGGTGCGCGGCGATCGAGGCCGCCGAGTTCGGCGTGCGGGTCAACGCGGTCGCGCCCAGCCTCGCCATGCACCCGCACCTGGTGAAGGTCACCTCCGCCGAACTCCTCGAAGAGCTCACCGCCCGCGAGGCGTTCGGGCGCTACGCGGAGCCCTGGGAGGTCGCCAACGTCATCGTGTTCCTGGCCAGCGGCTACTCCTCGTACCTGACGGGCGAGGTCGTCTCCGTCAGCAGCCAGCACGCGTAGCGGGGACGACACAATGGGCGGGTGCCGACGAACAAGAAGAAGACGCAGGTGACCGCCTCGCCCGAGCGACGTCGCGAACTCCTCGCCACGGCGGCCGAGGTGTTCGCCGCCCACGGGTACAACGCCACGACCGTCCGGAAGATCGCCGACGAGGCGGGCCTGCTCGCGGGCAGCCTCTACTACCACTTCGACTCCAAGGAGTCGATGCTCGACGAGATCCTCTCGACCTTCCTGGACGAACTCTGGGAGGGCTACGACGCCGTGCTCGCCGCCGGGCTCGGCCCGCGGGAGACCATCGAGGCCCTGGTCACCGAGTCCTTCCGGGAGATCGACCGGCACCGCGCCGCCGTCGCGATCTACCAGAAGGAGTCCAAGCACCTGGTCGCGCTGCCCCGCTTCCACTACCTGGCCGACTCGCAGCAGAAGTTCGAGAAGGCATGGCTCGGAACCCTTGAGCGCGGGGTCGCCTCGCACGCCTTCCGCGCCGACCTGGACATCCGCCTCACCTACCGCTTCGTGCGCGACACGGTGTGGGTGGCCGCGTCCTGGTACCGCCCCGGTGGCGGGCACAGCCCGGAGGAGATCGCCCGCCAGTACCTCTCGATGGTCCTGGACGGAATCGCCGTACGTACGTAACTCGCTTATGTGATTGGGGAGTTGGCATGTCCGAGGCCTACATCGTCGAAGCGGTACGCACCCCGGTGGGCCGGCGCGGGGGAGGGCTCTCGGCGGTCCACCCCGCGGATCTCGGAGCCCATGTCCTGAAGGCGCTGATCGAGCGCAGCGGCGTCGACCCGGCCGCCGTCGAGGATGTCGTCCTCGGCTGCCTGGACACCGTGGGCCCGCAGGCCGGCGACATCGCCCGGACGTCCTGGCTGGCGGCGGGCCTGCCGGAAGAGGTCCCGGGCGTCACCATCGACCGCCAGTGCGGCTCGTCCCAGCAGGCGATCCACTTCGCCGCGCAGGGCGTGCTCTCGGGCACCCAGGACCTGGTGGTGGCGGGCGGCACCCAGAACATGTCGATGATCCCGATCGCCTTCGCCTCCCGCCAGGCCGCCGAACCCCTCGGCCTGACCGACGGCCCCTACCTCGGCAGCGAGGGCTGGCGGGCCCGCTACGGGGACGCTCCGGTCAACCAGTTCCACGGCGCGCAGCTGATCGCCGAGAAGTGGGGGATCTCGCGCCGCGACATGGAGGAGTTCGCGCTGAGCTCGCACCGGCGGGCCGTCCGCGCCATCGACGAGGGCCGCTTCGCCCGCGAGACCGTCGCGTACGGAGACGTGACGGCGGACGAGGGGCCGCGCAGGGACACCACCCTGGAGAAGATGGCCGGCCTCAAGCCCGTCGTGGACAGCGGCACCATCACCGCGGCCTGCTCCTCGCAGGTCTCCGACGGCGCGGCCGCCCTCCTCATCGCCTCCGAGCGCGCCGTCGCCGAGCACGGGCTGACCCCGCGCGCCCGCATCCACCACCTCTCGGTCCGCGGTGAGGACCCCATCCGCATGCTGTCCGCCCCGATCCCGGCCACCGCGCACGCCCTGAAGAAGACCGGCATGAAGATCGACGACTTCGACCTGGTCGAGATCAACGAGGCCTTCGCGCCGGTCGTCCTCGCCTGGCTGAAGGAAACCGGCGCCGATCCGGCCCGGGTCAACGTCAACGGCGGCGCGATCGCGCTAGGCCACCCGCTCGGCGCGACCGGCGTCAAGCTGATGACGACGCTGCTGCACGAGCTGGAGCGCACGGGCGGCCGCTACGGGCTCCAGACGATGTGCGAGGGCGGCGGCCAGGCCAACGTGACGATCATCGAGCGGCTGTGAGCTGCCGGGGGACCCGTCCGCGGGTCCCCCGGGGTGACGTGTCACACGGACGCGCCGCAGGGCGGCGTGCTATCGTGGTGGCTGTTGCAGTTTTGGTACCCATATACTTTATGTGCGCCTGACGGGAATGATCCTCAGGCGCATTATTTGTTTCCGGGGTTTCTCCGGATGGGCTCAATGCGGCGACGAGGAATCCGTAAATCCGCGGATTTCCGGAACTGCCCCTGTCTTAGGAGAAATGACATGGCTACTGGCACCGTGAAGTGGTTCAACTCGGAAAAGGGCTTCGGCTTCATCGAGCAGGACGGCGGCGGCCCCGACGTCTTCGCCCACTACTCCAACATCGCCTCCTCCGGCTTCCGTGAGCTCCTCGAGGGCCAGAAGGTCTCCTTCGAGGTCACCCAGGGCCAGAAGGGCCTGCAGGCGGAGAACATCGTTCCCGCCTAATCGCCGACGAGGCGTATTTTGCAGCCGCGGTTCCAGCGGC
This sequence comes from Streptomyces mauvecolor, assembly GCF_039532965.1. Lineage (NCBI taxonomy): Bacteria > Bacillati > Actinomycetota > Actinomycetes > Kitasatosporales > Streptomycetaceae > Streptomyces > Streptomyces mauvecolor. The sequence goes on from NZ_BAAASQ010000042.1 coordinate 59,106, forward strand.
TCGCGAATTTCGCAGCCGGGGCCCGCACCCTCAGGTGCGGGTCCCGGCTTGTGCTGTCTTGTCCCAGGAAGGCAAATTCCGTATGACGCGCATGACCAGCAAGCGCTCCGGTGCCGGTTCCGGTGCCGGTACCGGCTCCCGTTCCGGTTCCGGTTCCAGTTCCGGTGCCCGCAGGGGTTCCGGCCGGCCCGCCGCCAGGTCCTCGAAGCCCGCCAAGGGCAGGACCATGGCGCCGCAGGGCGAATTCAAGCTGCCGGAGACCCTCACCCCCGCGCTGCCCGCCGTCGAGGCCTTCGCCGACCTGGACATGCCCGCGGCGCTCCTCAAGACGCTCGACGCCCAGGGCGTGACCGAGCCGTTCCCGATCCAGGGCGCCACCCTGCCGAACTCGCTCGCCGGCCGCGACATCCTCGGCCGCGGCCGCACCGGCTCCGGCAAGACCCTCGCCTTCGGCCTCGCCCTGCTTGCCCGCACCGCGGGCCGGCGCGCCGAGCCCAAGGCGCCGCTCGCCCTCGTCCTCGTACCGACGCGTGAGCTCGCGCAGCAGGTCACCGACGCCCTCACGCCGTACGCGACGGCCGTCAACCTGCGCCTCACCACCGTCGTCGGCGGGCTCTCCATCACCAAGCAGGCGGGATCGCTGCGCCGAGGCGCCGAGGTCATGGTCGCCACCCCGGGCCGGCTCAAGGACCTCATAGAACGCGGCGACTGTTCCCTGGAGAACGTCGCCATCACCGTCCTCGACGAGGCCGACCAGATGGCCGACATGGGCTTCATGCCCCAGGTCACCGCGCTGCTCAAGCAGGTCGAGCCGGACGGCCAGCGGATGCTGTTCTCGGCGACCCTGGATGCCAACATCGACCGCCTGGTCCGGATGTTCCTCACCGACCCGGTGGTGCACTCCGTCGACCCGTCGGCCGGCGCGGTCACCACGATGGAACACCACGTCCTGTACGTGATGGACGAGACCGACAAGAAGGCCGTCACCACGCGGATCGCGGCGCGCGACGGCCGCGTGATCATGTTCCTGGACACCAAGCGGTCCGTGGACCGGCTGGTCAAGCGGCTGCTCTCCAGCGGTGTCCGCGCGGCGGGCCTGCACGGCGGCCGCTCACAGCCGCAGCGCAACCGCACGCTGGACCAGTTCAAGAACGGCCAGGTCACCGCGCTGGTCGCGACGAACGTCGCCGCGCGAGGCATCCACGTCGACGACCTGGACCTCGTCGTCAACGTCGACCCGCCGACCGACCACAAGGACTACCTCCACCGCGGTGGGCGTACCGCTCGGGCGGGCGAGTCGGGCAGCGTCGTCACGCTCGTGCTGCCCGAGGAGAAGCGCGAGATGACCAAGCTCATGTCGTTCGCGGGGATCCGTCCCCGGACGGCGGAGATCAAGTCGAGCTCCGAGGAGCTTGTACGGGTCACGGGGGCGCGGGAGCCCTCCGGTGTGCCCGTGGTCATCGAGGTGCCGGCTCAGCCGGAGCCCAAGCGTGCGGCTTCCGGGCGCAGCCGGGGCCGCCGCGGCGGCCAGGGCTCGCGCGGCGCGGCCCAGGCGTCCGCACCCCGCGCGCAGGGTTCCGCCTCTGCCCGGCAGGGCTCCGGTTCTGCTCGGCAGGGTGCCGCGTCCCGTTCGCAGGGTGGGCGTGGGCAGGGTGCGGCTTCCCGCGGGCAGGGTGGGCGAGGGCGCCGCTCCGGCGCCTGATTTCTTCCCCACCAGGGTGCGCTGGGGCTCCGCCCCAGACCCCGTTCGCGCCTGAAGGGCGCTCGTCCTCAAACGCCGGACAGGCTGAAGACGCCCCGACGCAGGCCAGCACGGATCCTGCCAGGGGCGCGGGGCTGTGACACGTGCGGATCCCGCCGAGCGGTACCGGGTGCCCTACAGGGGCGCGGGGAACTGCGCGATCAGCCACGTACGGCCCGCGCGTGAAGGCGGGTTTGGGGGCGCGGGGAACTGCGCGAATCGAGGGGCCCGCACCCCGCAGGGGCCCCGCGCCCGGACCCCCGCGTCGCGGAGGCGGCGGGGCCCGGGGCCCAGCCCCGCGGAACCTCACCCCGCCGCCCGCGAAGGGCCCCGCACGCCTCCGCCTGAGTCAGTTCACCAGCCGGGACCGCAGCGCCGCCAGGTCGCGCAGGCTCAGGCCCAGCCCCTGCGTCAGGTACCCATACAAGTCGCCGTACTGGGACGACAGTTGGGCCAGCGCCGCGTCCAGGTAGTCGAGGCGCACCTCCTGCAGCGGGATCAGCAGGTCCGGGTTCTGCATCATGCCCGACTGCTTCAGGCCCGCCCGCAGTGCCGCGTCCGCCGCCGCCCGGAAGCCGTTGGACGCCAGGTAGTCCTGCTGGGCCGTCGCGTCCGGTACGCCCAGCGCGCGCAGGAGTACATAACTCTCCCACCCTGTACGGTCCTTGCCCGAGGTGCAGTGGAAGAGCAGGGGGCCGCGCCCGGCCGCCAGGTCCTTCAGTGTCGACCCGAACTGCGCTCTGCTCGCCGGGTCCGAGACGAAGTCCTGGTACACCGTCCGCATGAGCGCCTCCGCCTTGCCGTGGCCCAGCATCGCGTCCTGCTTCGCCGGGTCCCTGGAGCCGATCGCGGCCAGCATCTGCGCGTACAGGCCGCTGTCGGAGACCGGGCGTGCGGTCGGCGCGAGCCCGGCGGGGAGGCGGTCGGGGCCGTCGTACTGGAGCTCCAGCGGCACCCGGAAGTCGACCACCTCGCGCAGGCCGAGCCGCGAGAGCGTCGTGACGTCCGCGTCCGTCGCCTTGTTCAGGGCATCGGCCCGGTAGGCGCCCCCGTACCGCACCTGTTTCCCGTCGTACGTCCAGTAGCCGCCCAGGTCACGGACGTTGACCGCGCCCTGCAGCACGACCTGGTGGATCGGCGACGCCTCCAGCCGGTGCGCGACGCCGCCGACAGCCACGGCAGGCTCCGCCATCGGCGCGCCCACCGCCAGGATCGCGGCGACCACGGCGGTCGCCGCCCTGGCACGTGTCACCTTGCGGACGGAGCGGTCATGGTAGTGGTAGTGGTGGTTCATGGGGGGGATCAACTCCCGTGCGGGTGAAGGGGATTCACCCTGCCGCCGTCGGCAGGGTGGCGAGCACGTGCGCTGCCTCGGTCAGCACCCGGTTGATCAGTTCCTCGCAGCTCGGGAGGTCCTCGATCAGCCCGGCCACCTGGCCCGAGGCCATCACGCCGAGATCGGTGCGGCCCTCGACCATCGACGCCCTCAGCAGCATCGGAGTGTTGGCCGCCAGCAACACCTGACTCCACGTCAGGTCCTTGCCGTGCTTCATCGCCAGGCCGTCCCTGACCAGTTGGGGCCAGGTCAGGCCGGAGATCTTCCGGAAGCCGGCCGCCCGGCGCACCGCCCGCGCCAGCGCCCCGAGGCGGCCGGCTCCTTCCAGCGACGCGACGAGTTCCGTACGGAGCATGCGGTGCGGCAGTCCGTCCACGGCCGTCGTCACGGTGATGTCCTTGACCGTGGCTTCCAGGTACTTCGCCTTCACCGCGTCCGGCACCGTGGAGTCGGAGGTCAGCAGGAAGCGGGTGCCCATCGCCACGCCCGCCGCGCCGTAGGCGAGCGCGGCCACCAGGCCCCGGCCGTCGTGGAAGCCGCCCGCCGCGATCACCGGAATGCCGACCGCGTCCACAACCTGCGGCAGCAGAACCGTAGTTGCCACCTCGCCGGTGTGGCCACCGCCCTCGCCGCCCTGCACGATCACCGCGTCCGCGCCCCATGCCGCGACCTTCTCGGCATGCCGCCGCGCGCCGATCGAGGGGATCACGACGACGCCCGCGTCCTTCAGCTCGGCGATGAGCTCGCGGGAGGGGGCGAGGGCGAAGGACGCGACGCGCACCCCCTCGTCGATGATGATCCGGACCCGCTCGCGGGCATCGGAGGCATCGGCCCGCAGATTGACCCCGAACGGCTCCTCCGTACGGGACTTGACCTCGCGCACCGCCCGCCCCAACTGCTCGGTCGTCATCGTGGCGGAGGCGAGGATGCCGAGCGCGCCCGCATTCGCGGTGGCCGAGACCAGGCGGGGGCCCGCGACCCAGCCCATGCCCGTCTGCACGATCGGATGCCGGACGCCGACCAGCTTCGTCAGCGCCGTCTCCAGGCGGGGAGTCGTCACGGCTTGACCTCGCGGTAACGCAGGCCGTCCGGGTCGATGACCTCTCGGACGAGGCGGAGTTCTTCGGGGGTGGGTTCACGGGTGTACGCAGGATCGTCGAGGCCCGACAGTTCGAATGCCGTCGCTTCCCGCACCTGGTCGACCGTCACTCCCGGATGCAGCGACACCACCCGCATCGCGTGGTCCGGCGTCGCGAAGTCGAAGACGCCCAGGTCGCTCACCACGCGCGGGATCCGGTGGTAGCGCGTCGCGGACGGGCCCGCGGCCGCCGCGCTGTCGTAACCCACCCCGCTGATCATGTCGACCTTCGGCACGAAGACCCGGGTCGAGTGCTTCGGTACCCAGTAACTCACCGGATTGTTGAGGGTGTTGACCGGTGCGCCGCGTACGCCGAGGAGCTGGCGGGTGGGCTGGTTCCAGTCGCCGATGCAGGAGATGTTCTGGTTGCCGAACCGGTCGATCTGGCTCGCGCCCATCATCACGTGCCGCCGCCCGCCGGTGACCATCGCGAGGTGCCGGCGGTACGGCAGCCAGCCCTCGGGTTCGCCGTCGAGGCCGACCAGCATCGCCTCGCCGTCGGTGAGCAGCAGGTCGGGCGAGAAGGTGCGCCGGGCGAGCCGCGCGCCGACCGAGGGGATCAGGCCCATCGGGCTCGCGAGGACCTCCCCGTTGTCGCGCCAGGCCTCGGCACAGGCGATCACGCAGTACTCGGAGCGGGACACCCGCACGGTGCCGGTCGTCATTTCTGCTCCTCGTGCCAGCTCTGCACTGCCGACTGGTAGGACTTCTCGTCGGGCCCGGACAGGAAGCGCTCGGCGAACTCGGGCCAGGGTGTGGTCGCGTACAGCTTCTGGAACGGCTCGTCACGGCCGTAGTCGGGCACGCAGGACGTGAAGTGCGCGCCGTTCGGGCTCTCCACGACGCCGGTCACCGCATACCGCTTGACCAGCAAGGACTGCGGCACGGCGGCTCCGAAGCCGTCCACGATGCGCTCGCAGGAGACGTACGCGCTGTCGGCTGCCTCGCAGAACAGGTCGTCGAAGTACGGGTCCGGGCCCAGGTACTGGCCGTTGCCGAGCCGGTCCGCACGGCCCAGGTGGACGAGCGCCGCGTCCATGCGCAGCGCCGGCATCGCGACGAACGTCTCGCCGTCCTCGTACGGTGAAGTGACGGTACGCAGCGCCGGGTTGACGCGCATGACGTCGGAGCCGATGCCCGCGCGGACCGGAAGGAACGGCAGCCGGTTGGCGGCCGCGTGCAGCCCCCACATGAACATCGCCTCGTCGATCTCCATCAGCTCGAACGCGCCCGCCTGGCGAGCGGCGCGGAACTGCGGCTCCAGCGGGATCGAGTCGAGCGTCGCGAACGGCGCGACCAGTTTGCGGATCCTCCCGGCGGCGGCGAGCAGGCCGACGTCCGGGCCGCCGTACGAGATCACCGTGAGGTCGGTGACGGGGGAGCGGAGCAGGGCGCGCACCAGCGCCATCGGTTTGCGGCGCGAGCCCCAGCCGCCGATGCCGATGGTCATGCCGCTGCGCAGCCGCGCGACGACGTCCTCGGGGGTCATGGTCTTGTCCGTCACTGCGGGGCCTCCTCGGTGGCCGGTGCGCCGGAGGTGTCAGGTGCTCCGAACGTGTCGCGGACGCGGTCGGCGACGCCGCTGAGGTTGGCCTCGAAGGTGAAGCCCTGCTCGAAGCGGTAGCTGCGGCGTACGTCGACGGGGTCGATGCCGTTGATGGCGGCCTTGGCGAGCCGGATCAGAGTGCCGTCCTTGCTGGCGATCTCGCGTGCCAACTCCAGTGCTGCGGCTGGGAGTTCATCGCGGGGGACGACTTTCCACACCGAGCCGTGGGCGTGCAGCTCCTGGGCCGTCGCGGTGCGCGAGGTGTAGTACAGCGCGCGCATGAGGTGCTGGGGGACCAGGCGGGCGAGATGGGTGGCGGCGCCGAGCGCGCCCCGGTCCAGTTCGGGCAGGCCGAAGACGGCGTCGTCGCTCGCCACGATCGCGTCCGCGTTGCCGGCCAGGCCGATGCCGCCGCCGAGGCAGAACCCGCCGACCGCCGCGACGACCGGCACCTCGCACTCGTACACCGCGGCGAACGCCTCGTAGCAGCCCCGGTTCGCGCCGATGAGGGCGCTGTGGCCGGGGTCGCGCTGCATCTCCTTGATGTCGACCCCGGCGTTGAAGCCTCGGCCCTCGGCGGCGAGTACCACGCAGCGGTTCTCGGGGTCGCGGCCGGCCGCGCGGACCGCGTCGGCGAGCTCGTACCAGCCCTTGACGGGAAGGGCGTTGACGGGTGGGAAGTCGACCGTGACGAGGCAAATCCCCTTCTCGGGGCTGGAGGTGGAGACACCCATGGGCGGATCAGCTACCTTTCCACCAAACATTTGTTAGGTCAGGTGTTGAGTCAGGAAGGTAGCAGCGGATGGAGCTGGCCGGGAAGGCAGTCGTCGTCACCGGTGGCACCCGGGGCGTGGGCGCGGGCATCGCGAAGGCGTTCCTCGGGGCGGGCGCGGACGTGATCGTGTGCGCCCGCAGACCGCCCGACGATCCCGTCGAACTCGACGGCCGCAAGGCCGAGTTCCGCCCGCTCGACCTGCGCGACCCCGATGCCGTACGAGCCTTCTTCGCCAAGGTCGCCGTCGACTACGGGCGCCTCGACGCGCTGGTCAACAACGCGGGCGGCACCCCGTACCGGCTGCTCGACGAGGGTGAGGCCGAGCGCCACGCGCGCGTGATCGACCTGAATCTGACGGCCCCGCTCTCCGCCTCGCTGGCCGCCCGGCCGTATCTGCGGGCGGCTCGCGGCTCGGTCGTGATGATCGGCAGCGTGAGCGGGGGGCGGCCCTCGCCCGGGTCGGCCGCGTACGGCGCCGCGAAGGCGGGCCTGGAGAGCCTGGCCCGCTCGATGGCGGTGGAGTGGGCGCCCGAGGTCCGGGTGAACACCCTGGTCCTCGGAATGGTCCGCACGGAACTGAGCGAGCTGCACTACGGCGACGCGGAGGGCATCGCGCGCGTTGGCGAAACCGTGCCGCTCGGCCGGCTCGCCGAGCCGGAGGAGGTGGGGGAGGCCGCGGTCTTCCTGGCTTCGGCGAAGGCGTCGTACATCAGCGGCGCGTCGCTCCTTGTCCACGGCGGCGGAGAGCGCCCGGCGTTCCTGTCGGCCGCAAACGTCAACAAGCCCGAAGGGAACGGAAGATGAGCGGTCTGTGCGAGGGGCGCGTCGTGATCGTGACCGGCGCGGGACGGGGTCTTGGCCGCGCCCATGCGCTGGCGTTCGCCGAGCAGGGGGCGCGGGTCGTGGTCAACGACCTGGGGGTCGGGGTCGACGGGGAGGGCGGATCGGCCGGCCCCGCGCAGTCCGTGGCGGACGAGATCCAGGCGGCGGGCGGCGAGGCGGTGGCGCACGGCGGGGACATCGCGACGACCCAGGGCGCGGCCTCGCTGATCGCGACGGCGCTCGACGCGTTCGGGGCGCTGCACACCCTGGTCAACAACGCGGGGTTCCTGCGCGACCGGATGCTGGTCAACCTGGACGAGGACGACTGGGAGGCGGTCATGCGGGTCCACCTCAAGGGCCACTTCCTGCCGCTGAAGCACGCCGCCGCGTACTGGCGCGCCGAGGCGAAGGCGGGCCGGGAGGTCGCGGCGAGGGTGGTCAACACCAGCTCCGGAGCGGGCCTTCTGGGCTCGGTCGGGCAGGGCAACTACAGCGCCGCGAAGGCCGGGATCGTGGGCCTCACCCTGGTCGCGGCGGCCGAGATGGGCCGGTACGGAGTCCAGGTCAACGCGATCGCCCCGGCGGCCCGCACCCGGATGACCGAGGGGACGTTCGCGGAGGCGATGGCGGCGCCGGGCGCGGTCGGCGCGTTCGACGCGATGGCCCCGGAGAACGTCTCACCCCTCGTGGTGTGGCTGGGCTCGGCGGCGAGCGAGGGCGTCACGGGCCGGGTCTTCGAGGCGGAGGCGGGCCGCATCACCGTGATGGAGGGCTGGCGCCCGGGCCCGACCAGCGACAAGGGCGCGCGCTGGACCCCGCGGGAGGCGGGCGAGGCGACGCTGAAACTCCTTGCGGAGGCGGAGACTCCGGGGGTGGTGTACGGGTCGAGGTAGGTGCGGGGGGCTCGGGTTGCGTATGGCTGGCGGGGTTACGGGCTTGGGGGGCGCCTTCACGCGTGGACGGCGGCGGAACTGTTCGGCTTCAGGCTCGGACGGGCGCGGAACGGCTCGCCTTCACGCCTGAACGGGCGCGGAACTGCTCGGCGACCGATCACCATGCCGCGATCCCCATGGCACAAGGATCGTAAAGCGGTCAGGCCTGAAGGGCGTCTGCCGGGACCTCGAAGATGATCGTGAGTCCGTCGCGCTCGTTGCCCTGCTCGCCGACGCGCGTGAAGCCGAAGCCCTCGATGCAGGCCAGGGAGGCGGTGTTGTCGGATCCGATCCTGGCGCGCACGGTCCTGACGCCGGGTTCGGCCGCGGCCCTCACGAGCAGCGCCCTGAGCATGGCGCGGCCGTAGCCCTGGCGGCGGTACCCGGGCACGACGCAATAGCCGACCTCGACCACGCCGGCCTCGTCCGGCGGCCCGTGGAACCCGGCGTCGCCAACGACGACCCCGTCCGGCTCGGACACCGCGGCGCGCGTGATCCAGGGCGCCGCAGAGGGGTCCTTGGCGAGCTGGTCGGCGCGGTAGCCGAAGATCCAGCGGGCCCGCTCACCGACGAAGTGTTCGTCAAGGGCGACCCCGGCCTCGGCGCTGCCGCCGGCGAGGTCACCGTCGGCAAGCGCCCGCAGTGCCTTTGCGCTGAGCTCGACGAAGCGGACGCGTCTGGGGGCGGGGAGAGGTTCGTTGTTCATCGCGGTGATGCTCACCCAGAGCAGGAGAGCTGTCCACCGGTTTACGGCCCCGGCGCGCGGACATGGTGTCCCCGCGTTCGTTAACGTCCCGTGACGCGTTCCTTACGCACATGACCTCCTCGGTTAACAGGTAGAAAAATCAACGGAGTTGACGTTGACGGCCTCCGCTCTACGCGCGTCATCATGGTGCACATGACAATCCCCCCACGTTTCGCAGCCCTCGGCGGCGCCTTCGCGGTGGCCGCCGCCCTCCTCGCGGGTCCGGTCGCAGGCACCGCCTCGGCCGCCGCCCCCTCTTCCGTGTCCGTGAAGTCGGTCGGCAACGTCTGTTACTCGGCGCTTCCGTCCCAGGCCCACGACACGATCGGCCTCATCGACCAGGGCGGCCCGTTCCCGTACCCCAGGGACGGCATCGTCTTCGACAACCGCGAGCACGTACTGCCGAGCCAGAGCAGCGGCTACTACCACGAGTACACGGTGATCACCCCGGGCGCACCGACGCGCGGCACCCGCCGGATCATCACGGGCGAGAAGACCCACGAGGACTACTACACCGCCGACCACTACGTCACGTTCCGGCTGGTCGACTTCGGCTGCTGAGCCGGCAGTCGGTCCACCTGTGACGAGGCCCGCCCCGCCCCTCCGGGGGCGGGGCGGGCCTTCGTGATGTGTGGGGTGATCCTGGGGGCCCGGACGAGCCCCGCCTCACTCCTCCCCCAACTGTCTCCCCAACGCACTCGACGCCACCGAGTTGTGCACCGTGAACGCCACCGTCCCCGGCAGATAGCGGTCCTCCGACCACTCCACCGGCGTGCCCGCCGGGTCCGTCGAGCGGCGGCGTTCGCGCAGGAGGGCATGGCCTGCCCCGCAGCCGAGCAGCTTCGCGTCGTCCGCGTCCGCCGACGCCACGTCGATCGTGTGGTGCGCGTCCGTGAACAGGACGCCGTGCAGTTCCAGTTGACGGGAGTGGGACACCTCGTCCACGTCCATCGCGGCCACCAGCCGTCCGATCCGCTCCGGGTACGTCGAGCGCTCCACCATCACCGGCACGCCCGACAGCGTGCGTACGCGCATCACCTTGAACACCCCTGCACCAGGCGGCAGTTGAAGGTGGTTCGCCTCTTCCTCCGTTGCCTCCGCCGGGTCCACCGCCACCGTCCGGCCGCCCGGCTCCTCGCCCAGCGAGCGGGCCCAGCGGGCGAACGAGCGCAGCTCCCCGAAGCTCTGCAGGCGGGGCGCGCCGCCGAGGACCACCCGGCGGGCGCCGCGGCGGGAGGTCACCAGGCCGTCGGCACGCAACGACGCGAGGGCCTGGCGGACCGTGCCCCTCGACACGCCGTACCGGCGGGCCAGTTCGTCCTCGGCGGGCAGCCGCGCGCCCGAACCGTACTCGCCCGCCGCGATGGCGGTCCGCAGATCACCGGCCACTTTCCGGTAGAGCGGCGACTTGCTGGACACCCCGGACCCCCTCAACTGGCAATCATTGAGCGGAGCAAGGTGAGGTCCGCCTCCTCCAGACTAGTCAGCACCGTTCTGCCCGCGGCGGGCGCTATGGGTTCCACCGACGGCACCGCGAGCACCGCGCACCCCGCCGCCTCCGCCGACGCCACGCCCGTCGCCGTGTCCTCGACCGCCACACACCGCGCGGGGTCCGCGCCGAGCGCCGCGGCCGCCGCCAGGTACGGGTCCGGCGCGGGCTTGGTGCGCTCGGTGTCCTGAGCCCCGTACACCGCGTCGAAACGGTGACCGTCCAGGGAGGTCGCGACCCTGCGCACTATCGCGCTCGGTGATGCCGATACCAGTGCGGTCAGCACCCCCGACTCCCGCAAGGTGCGCAGGAGTCGGAGGGCTCCCGGGCGGGGTTCGGCGCCGTCCGCCAGGCGCGCTGTGAAGTCCGCGCCCAGTTCCGCCGCCAGCTCCTCGCGCCGGGCGCCCAACGACACGTACAGCAGCTCCGCCGTGTCCTCCACCGAGCGGCCGTACACCGAGCGGCGCTCCTCGCCGACCAGGGCGTGCCCGTAGCGGGCCGCTGCCTTCTCGACGACCTCCACCCAGGCCTCCTCCGTGTCGACGAGGGTGCCGTCCATGTCGAACAGGACCGCCCGCAGCCCGCTCACGCCGCCTCACCGGCCGCGAGGACGGGACGCTGCCGCGGCCGCACGGTGACGCTCGCGCCCGCGCCGAACGAACCGGCGGCGTGCGAGGGCAGGTCGGCCTTGACCTCGGTGCCGTCCGCCAGCCGCACGGTCAGGCGGGTGCTCGCGCCGTGGAAGGAGGAGGACGTCACGGTGTCGGGGCCTCCTTCCGTCACCTCCAGGGCCTCCGGGCGCAGCAGAAACACCGAGCCCGCCGCCGGGCCGTCCACCGGCAGCCGTACGCCGAGCACCTCGGCGTGGCCGTCGGGGGCCGGCTTGCCCGGGACCCGGTTCATCGTGCCGACGAACGACGCCACGAACGCGGTCGCCGGACGGTCGTACAACTCGGCCGGGGCCGCGCACTGTTCGAGCCGTCCGCCCTTCATCACCGCGACCTTGTCGGCCATCGAGAGGGCCTCCTCCTGGTCGTGGGTGACGAACACGGTCGTGATGCCGAGCTCCAGCTGGAGGCGCCGGATCTCCTCGCGCAGCTGGACGCGGACCTTGGCGTCCAGGGCGGAGAGCGGCTCGTCCAGGAGCAGCAGCCGCGGCTGGAGGGCGAGCGCGCGGGCGAGTGCCACGCGCTGCTGCTGGCCGCCCGACAGCTGGTGCGGGAAGCGGTCGCCGTGCTCGGGCAGGCCCACCAGTTCCATCAACTCCGCGGCGCGGGCCCGGCGTTGGGGAGCGGGGACCTTGCGCATCTTCATTCCGAAGGCCACGTTGTCGGCCGCGCTCAGATGCGGGAAGAGGCTGTACGACTGGAAGACCATCCCGGTGTCGCGCCGGTTGGCCGGCACCGGCACGATGTCCTCGCCGTCCAGCAGCACCTCGCCGGCGTCGGGCCGCTCGAACCCCGCGAGGACCCGCAGTGCGGTGGTCTTGCCGCAGCCCGACGGGCCCAGCAGCGCCAGGAGTTCACCCGGCGCGACATCGAGGTCGAGCCCGTCGAGGGCCACGGCGGACCCGAAGGTGCGGCGCAGGCCCCGGATGGTGAGGGCGGTGCCGGTGCGCGGCGGTGCGGTGGTCATCAGGCGGTTTCCTTCTTACGAGACGTGCGGGTGCCACGGGTGCGGGCGAGGCCGGTCACGACAAGCAGCAGCCCCCAGGTGAGCAGCAGGCTGAGCAGCGAAACGGCCACCGACAGCTGGGCGTTGTCGCCGGAGGCCTGCACGATCCACACCGCGAACGGCTGGAACCCGAGCAGCGAGGCCACGGTGAACTCGCCGAGCACCAGGGCCAGCGCCAGGAACGAGGCATTGAGGAGCGCGGTGCGCAGATTGGGCAGCACGACCGCGAACAGCGCCCGCGGCCAGGAAGCGCCCAGATCGCGGGCGGCCTCCACCAGGGTGCGCACATCGACGGCCCGAAGGCCCGCGTCCAGCGAGCGGTACACGAACGGCAGCGCCATCACGACGTACGCGAAGACCAGGACCAGCGGGAACGACGGGTTCTGGATCGCGACGAACGTCTGGTACAGCGGGGTCGTGGCGAGATGGTCGGGACCCCACTTGAGGACCGTGCCCAGGCCCGCGACCAGCGCGACCGGCGGCACCACGAGCGGCAGCGTGCACACCACTTCGAGCACCGCCCGCAGCCGCCCCGAGCCGGAGAGCCGCACCGCGAGCGCGGCCGGCAGCGTCAGGAGCAGGGCGAGCGCGACCGTGCACAGGGCGAGCCCGACCGACCTGAGCAGCGCCGCGGTGAACCCGTCGGCACTGAAGATCTGCGTGTACGAGTCCAGGGTGAAGCCCTGCCCGGGCACGTCCACCGTGAACACGAGGGAGGCGAGCAGCGGCACCAGGAAGTAGGCGCCCGCGATCAGCAGGACCGCGCCGCGCCACGGGCGCAGGGGGTGGGTCAGGCGAGCCATCGGGCGCTCCTTCGCTGAAGGGGCAGGTGCACGGCCATGACGAGCAGGGCGACGATCACCATGTCGAGGCTGAGCGCGAGCGCCACGTTCTCCTGGCCGACCAGCACGTTGCCGGACAGGGCGTCCGCGATCTGCATCGTGACCAGCGGCACCGAACTGCCCACCATCGAGGCGGCCGTGGCGTACGCGGCGAACGCGCTGCCGAACAGCAGGACGAAGCCGCCGAGCAGGGTGGGAAGCAGCACCGGGACGCCGACATGGCGCCAGTACTGCCAGGCGTTCGCGCCGCTGCTCCGGGCCGCCTCGCGCCACTGCGGGCGCAGCCCGTCCAGGGCCGGTGCCACGGTGAGCACCATCAGCGGAATGAGGAAGTACAGGTAGGTCAGAGCCAGGCCCCAGAAGCTGTAGAGGCTCCAGCCGTGCTCGGCCAGGCCCAGCTCGGTGGTGAGGACGCCCGCGTTGCCGAGGGTGGCGACGAAGGCGAAGGCCAGGGGCACACCGCCGAAGTTGGCGAGCACGCCCGAGGCGGTGAGCACGGCCTCGCGCAGCGCCTTGCCGCGCGAGGTGACGACGGCCTGCGCGAGCAGCAGGCCGAGCACGGCGGCGATGGCCGCGGTGGTTGCCGCGAGCTTCACGCTGCCGAGCAGGGCCGTCCAGTACGCGCCGTGCACGGACTGGCTCATGTTGCCGAGCCCGTACGAGCCATTGACGGACAGCGCGCCGTTCAGCATGGCGAGGGCCGGGACGCCGAAGGCGAGCGCGACGAACGCGAGCAGCGGAACCGCGGCGAGCCAGGCGCCGGGACGCCTGCGGCCCCGGCGCTCAGTCGGCCGATCAACTGCCGTGACGGCGGCCGGAGTTGAGGTGGCAGTGGTGAGGGTCATGGAGTGATCAGCCCGAGATCGCCTTGGCCCAGCCGCCCGCGAGGACCGTCTTCGCCCGGGTGTTCTGCGCCTCGGTGGGGAAGGTGGGCGTGCCGGAGACCTGCGGGAGCTTGGCGGCGGCGGCCTTGTCGAGCGTGCCGTCCTTGTCCATGGCGGGCATGAGCACCGGTCGGGCGTACCCCTTCAGCCACAGGTTCTGGCCCTCGGTGGAGTACAGGTACTCCTGCCACAGGCGGGCGGCGGCCGGGTGCGGGGCGTCCTTGTTGACGGCCTGCGAGTAGTACTGGGCATAGACGCCGTCGGTGGGGACCGCGGTCTTCCAGTCGAGGCCCTTGCCCTTGAACTGGTCGGCGTAGCCGGCGTTCAGGTAGTCCCAGTCGATGGAGATGGGCGTCTCGCCCTTCTCGACGGTGGCCGGGGTCGACTCCACCGGGTTGTAGTTGCCGGCCTTCTTCAGCTTGGCGAAGAAGTCCAGGCCGGGCTGGATGTTGTCGAGCGAGCCGCCGTTGGCGAGGGAGGCCGCGTACACCCCGGCGAAGGCCGAACCCGACTTGGTGGGGTTGCCGTTGAGGGCGACCTGGCCCTTGTACTCGGGCTTGAGCAGATCGGCGAACGTCTGCGGGCACACCTTGACGCGCCCCGCGTCGCAGCCGATCGAGACGTAGCCGCCGTAGTCGTTGAACCAGCGGCCCTGCGCGTCCTTCTGCGCCGCGGGGATCTTGTCGAAGCCCTCGACCTTGTACGGGGCGGTCAGGCCCTGGTCGCCCGCGGACTGCGCGAAGGAGGCGCCGAGGTCGAGGACGTCGGGGGCGCGGTCCTGGCCCTTGCGGGTCTTGACGGCGTTGATCTCGTCCGCGCTGGTGCCGTCCGGGTTCTCGACCGACACCTTGATGCCGTACTTCTTGGTGAAGCCGTCGATGAGCGCGCCGTAGTTCGCCCAGTCGCGCGGGATGGCGATCGCGTTGAGCGTGCCCTCCTTCTTCGCGGCGGCGATCAGCGCGTCCATGCCGCCCGCGTCCTTCGCGGAGGTGGCGGCCGCGGGGCTCTTGCCGCCCTTGCCGCCGTCGGCCGCGCTGGTCGAGGCGTCGGACTTGGCGCCGCAGGCGGCGAGGGCGAACGCGGAGGCGGCCAGGGTCACGGCGAGGCCTGCGGTGCGTATGCGGGGGGCGATCACGGTAGCTCCAAGTTGTACGGACAACTGTTGTACAGACAACTCCATTACGAGGGTGGTGGGTGTCCCGGTGGTGAACGCGGGGCGACGTGCGCGATGCGTTTGCCGGTCGGATCCGGTCACCGCGTTTCGGCCACGCCCTGGCACCCCCTGGGGCTCCGCCCCAGACCCCGGGGCGCCCCACCCCGCCCCTTCCCGAAACCCGCCGGGGGCTGGAAAGGGGCTGAGCTGGACTCCTGGGGCTCTGCCCCAGACCCCGTTCGCGCCTGAAGGGCGCTCGTCCTCAACCGCCGGACAGGCTGAAGATGCCGGTGCCGGCCAGCAATGACGCCGCCAGGGGCGCGGGGAACTGCGCGACCAGCCCACGGCGAGCCGCGGCCGAAGCGAAAAGGGGCGCGGGGAACTGCGCAAACCTCGGGCGGGCCCGCATGCGAAGTCGCCCACCCCCGCGGAGCGCTACGTGTCGCAGTCCAGTACCGCCCCGCACAACCCGCACCGCGCCCGCACCCGCCCCCGCACCCCCACCCGGATCCGCTGGCAGCACCTCGGGCAGGCGAAGCGCACCCTCAGCCCGTCCGGGCCGGGTTCGAAGGTGTAGGGGGAGCCCGGCTCTGCCCAGGTGCCCCCGTGCTCGGCGGCGTACCGGCGGTCCTTCGCGTAGCGGCGCCGCCCCGTCCAGCCCGCCGCGACGAGCGGAGGCTGCTGCCCGTCCCGGCGGGCCTGCGCCGCGCCCGCCGTGTAGGCGGGGTACGCCTGCGGGCTGGTGAACCAGGGCGAGGGGTCCTCGCCGAACAGCGACGCCCGCTTGGCCAGGACGTAACCGAACTCCTCCGGCGTCAGATAGCCCAGCTTCTGGCTGGACACCCCGTCCTCGCGGAACGCGTCGAGGAGCAGCCACCCCGCACCCAGGTAGGTCGTCGCCGTGTCCGTGAGGATCTCGTTGTCGCGGGTGCCGGGGAACGTCAGGTCCAGGCGGTGGAGCAGCACGTGGGTGATCTCGTGCGCGAGCGCCGCCCCGATGTCCCGGCGGTGGCTGCGGAACCGGTCGTTCAGCTCGATGAAGTACTCGGGCCCCGCCGCCAGTTCGACGCTCGCCGCGTGCTGCATCTCGCGGAAGCCCACGATCATCCGGGCATCGGGCAGGTGCAGGTGCTGGACCAGCGCGCGGGCCACCCGCTGGGCCCCCAGATGCAGGTCGTCGTGGTCGGCGAAGGCGACGTCGGCGGGCAGCACGCTCGTCGCGTACCCCCGCAGCCCCTCCGGGGACAGTCGCTTGTGCAGCGCCGTGATGGCCGCGCGCACCGTGGCGAGGTGCGGATACCCGTGCACGACCGGGCTCGACGTGCCCACCCTGCCACCCCCGTTCCGAACCGCGGACCGGATTCCACTGTACGGGCGCCGCGCGGCGGCGGTCCCGTCCGCACGCTGGCCGGAAAGTGGGCCTTGTGGGGGGAGGGGGGACCGGCTCCATAATCCCCGCAACGTATTGACGCGCCCATGACAGAATGGTCGGCCCGTCCGTGCGTGTGACAGCCAACCCCCCACGAGAGGCAGTCAGTTGAAGAGAATCATGCGAGCCCTGCGCAGATGTCTGGCCGTCACGGCCGTCCTCGCCGCCGCGTTCAGCCTGCCCGCCACCGACGCCTTCGCCTCGCCCACCGCGCCCGCCTCGCCCACGCCCGTCGTCGGCGGGAAGCGGGCCGCCCAGGGCGAGTTCCCGTTCATGGTGCGGCTCTCCATGGGCTGCGGCGGCGCCCTCTACACCCAGCAGATCGTGCTCACCGCCGCCCACTGCGTCGACGGCAGCGGCGCCAACACCTCCATCACCGCCACCGGCGGCGTCGTCGACCTGCAGAGTTCAAGCGCGATCAAGGTGAAGTCCACCAAGGTCCTGCAAGCCCCCGGCTACAACGGCAAGGGCAAGGACTGGGCGCTGATCAAGCTGGCCAAGCCCATCAACCAGCCCACCCTCAAGATCGCCACCACCACCGCGTACAACAGCGGCACCTTCACCATCGCCGGCTGGGGCGCGACCCGCGAAGGCGGCGGTCAGCAGCGCTACCTCAACAAGGCGACCGTCCCCTTCGTCAACGACGCCGACTGCAAGAAGGCATACGGCGACGACCTCGTACCCGGTGACGAGATCTGCGCCGGCTACCTCGACCAGGGCGGCGTCGACACCTGCCAGGGCGACTCCGGCGGCCCCATGTTCCGCATGGACGACGCGGGCGCCTGGATCCAGGTCGGCATAGTCAGCTGGGGCAACGGCTGTGCCGAGCCCGGCTACCCCGGTGTGTACTCCGAGGTCTCGACCTTCGCCGCCGCGATCGCACAGGCCGCCTCGAACCTGTAGCGCCGCGGCGCCCGTGACCCCGGCCCGGCCGGGCGCCCCGAATTTGCGGGCGTCCGGCCGAACCTGGTCATATAGGGGCATGTCGATCACAGTGGTCATCGCGGACGACCAGGAAATGGTCCGTACCGGCTTCCGGATGATCCTGGAGAGCAGGGCCGACATCGAGGTCCTCGCCGACGTCGTCGACGGGCACGCCGCCCTCGAAGCCGTCGAGCGCCTCCAGCCGGACGTGCTGCTCCTCGACATCCGGATGCCCGGCCTCGACGGCCTCGAAGTCACCCGCCGCCTGGCCGGCCGCGACCGCCCCCGCATCGTCATCTGCACCACCTTCGACCTCGACGAATACGTCCACGCGGCGCTGCACGGCGGCGCCAGCGGCTTCCTCCTCAAGGACGCCAGCCCCGAAATGCTCGTCGAAGCGGTGCGCGCCGCGGCCGCCGGGGACTCCCTCGTCTCGCCCGCGATCACCGTGCGGCTCCTGAAGGAACTCGCCTCCGCCCGTCCCGCCGACGGCGTCCGCAAACCGGTCGAGCCGCTCACCGAACGCGAACGCGACGTCGTACGCTGCCTGGCCCGCGGCGCCACCAACGCCGAGATCGCGCGCGAACTGTACGTCTCCCTGTCCACCGTGAAGACCCACCTCGCCAACGTCCAGGGCAAACTCGGCGCCCGCAACCGTGTCGAGATCGCCGCCTGGGCCTGGGAGAGCGGACTCGCCACGAGCGCCGCGTGACCGGCCCGTGAGCCCCGTACGCCGCTGGCTCGGCCATCATCCGCGCGCCGCGGCCGCCGCCCGGCCCCTGCTCGCCGCCGTCCTCGTCGCCCTCGTCACCTACGAAGGCGTGGCCCTGGCCCGCCAGCCCACCCGGCCGCACGCCATCGTGTGGAGCGCCGGGATCGTGGTGTGCTTCTGCGCGGTGCCCTGGAGGAGGATCCCGCTCGTCCCGCGCGCCTGGACCGCGGCCGCCGTCAGCTGGACCGCGACCGCCCTGCTCTTCACCGGCCGCCCCGAGATCGTCTGGGGCATGGGCGAGGCCATCGCCCTCCTGGTGCTGCTGTCCTCGGTCCTGCTGTACGCCCCCGCCCGCACCGCCGCCGTCCTCGGCCCCGTGCTCGGCCTCGGCTGCACGGCGGCGCCGGTACGCGACGCCCAGCCAGGCCGCTTCACCCTGCTGTTCGCCGTGCTCGCCGTCGTGGTCAGCGCGTACTCGCTGCTCCTGCGCGCCCAGTCGGGCCAGCGCGTCCGCGACCTCGAAGCCGTACGCACCGCCGAGCGCATCGAACTCGCCCGCGAACTCCACGACTTGGTCGCCCACCACGTCACCGGCATCGTCGTCCAGGCACAGGCCGCCCGCTTCACCGCAGTCTCCGGCGAACGCGCCGCCGAGTCCTTCGCCCGCATCGAGGAGGCGGGCGGCGAGGCGCTCGGCGCGATGCGGCGCCTGGTGCGCGTGCTGCGCGAGGGCGAGGCGGAGACCGAGCCGGTGGCCGGCCTCGCCCAGGTCCGTGAGCTCGCCGCCCGCTTCTCCCGCGCCGGACCCCCGGCCGTCCTGTACATCGAGACCGGCCTGGAGGAAAGCCTGCCCGGCGACGCCGCGGCCCTCGCGCACCGGGTGGTGCGCGAATCCCTGACCAACGTCCGCAAACACGCGGCGGACGCCACGGCCGTACGCATCGGCATCCGCACCACCGGCAGCGGACTCGAAGTGCGCGTCGCCGACGACGGGTCGAGCGCGGCCACCCTCGCCGAACAGGCCCGCGGCGGCGGCTTCGGACTGGCAGGCCTCACCGAACGGGTCACCGCGATGGGCGGCGAACTCGCCGCGGGCCCCACCCCCGAAGGCGGCTGGCAGGTCACCGCGGTCCTGCCCCTCGACGAGGAGTAGGGCGCGCCCGCCGGATCCGCCGACGGGCGCGCCCCGGCCCCGGCCACCGATGCGGAGGCGGCCGGGGCGGCTCTGTCAGACCGCGAGGACCCGGATCGAGGGGTGCTCCACGGTGTTCAGGTACAGCTTCTCCTTCTTGCCGTCCTGCTCCAGCTCCACCACCAGGCGATAGCGGTACACACCCGACCGCGTGGTGCTCAGGATCGTGCCCGCCCAGTAGTAGTAGACCGGCGTGAACGGGTCGCGCATGCGGTCCGGCATCCCGTAGATCTTCAGCTCCGTACAGATCTTCCGCTCGATGACGTCCTCCTCGTCACCCCGCTCGGTGTCGAGGAAGACCAGGCTGCTGATCTTCGGCATCGGCGGCCAGGTGCCGTCGGGCCGCTTCTCCATGTCGACGGGCCGGATGATCCAGTTCAGGACCTGGCCCTGCTTGCAGACCGTCTCCAGCTGGTGGGTGCCCTGCCCGGTGCCGCCCACGCTGTTGTCCATCATGTACATGGAGTCCTTCAGCGAACCCGTCGCCGCCGCCCGCCCCATGTTCACGAGCGTCACGACATTGAGCTGTACGGAGTTCAGCTGACCGGGGTTCTGCTTCTCCACCTCGCTGGTGCGCGTACTCGTACTCAACGCTCCTCCTTCGGGCACGCCGGTCAGCCGAACAGGGCCGGCGACACAGTGGTCGTGATGGGCTCGGTCCTCGTGCCCACCTTGAACTTGATCTGGTACGGCACGGACTGCACGTCGTCCTTCTTCACCGTCCCGATCCAGTACGCGACATCGGTGCCGGGATAGATCTTCCGCTCCGGCTCGATGACGTCCCTGTCGATCACGATGTCGTCGATGCTGACGAACGCCTCGCACTCCAGCGCGAGCACGTTCCACAGCAGCTGGTCGCCGCGCCTCACCTTCGTCCGCAGCTCCTCGGTGCCGAACCCGGTGGAGCCGCCCGCCTTGTTGGTGTCGTACAGATACAGGTGGCCGTGCACGCTGTGGGAGGCGAGCGCCCCCACGCAGTCCACCACGGCGGTGATCGAGATCGGCCGCTTGGCGGCGGCCCCGGTCTCCCGCAGCCTCGGTTTCGTGGTCATCTGCTCCTCCTCGTTCTGGCTGGGTCAGGGGTCCTGCGCGCAGGGGGCGCTATGAGAACGGGCGGGGCGGGATCGGCAGCAGACCGAGCCCCGCCTTGGTGAAGGCGTTCCGCTTGGGTTCGGTGATGACCCTGATCCGCGACTCGCACGTCAGGTTCACCGGCTCCCACAGCGACTCGCCGCCCTGCTGCACCAGCCGGTGCAACTGGATCCGCATCGTGTACGCGTAGGTGCCAGGACGCGACGTGTCGACCGTCGCCGACCAGTACCAGCCGTCGGTCACCAGGTCCGGCGAGCCGTACTCCGCGGGATAGATGACCTTCTCGTCGACGGCCTGCCCGTAGATGTCGGTGATCACCGGAGCGGGGTAACTGTGCGCCTGGGTATCGCCGTTGGACACCACCTTGCCCGTCACATCCAGGACCTTCTGGCCCGACAGACGGCCCCGGGTGCGCCGGGTCGTCTTCACGCGGCGGCCCGCGCCCTGCCGGATCCGGTTCAGCTCGGCCGCCGCGTCCACCCCGGCCGCACTCGACTTCACGGCCAGGTCCTCCAGCTCGGCGAGCGCCTGCTCGTCCGTCTGCCTCGCCCGCTCGGCCTCGTAGCCGCGCGGCACCGTCGGCGGGATCGAACCCAGGCTGTAGGGAAGCCAGTTGAGAACCTGCTCGCTCGCCTGCGAACCGTCCTGCCAGTACGAGCCGTTGATCGCGGTCACCAGGTCTCCGGTGCCCTGGTTCTCCGATCCCTGCAGCTTCATGTTGTCGAACAGGTACGTGTTGCCGTGCAGCGTCCGGGACTCCAGCGCGTTGCCGACGTCCACGAGCACGATGACCGCTAGCTGCTGGGGCATGAGCCCACCTTCCTCATCTCTCGTCGGGGGTTCTGCTCGTCGGGCTTCCGGCTACAGGCACATCAGCGCGGGCGACTCGATGTGCAGGGTGCTGTACTCGCCCTCGTACATCTGCACTTCGAGGCGGTACGGGTGGGCGACCCCCGGCGCCAGATAGGGCACGACCCCGCTCCACACGTCCAGCTCGGGGTTGTGCCGCTCCCCGTTCCGGCTCTCTTGCACGGGGCCGGGCGCGGCGGGGGGCGCCTGCTCGGCCTCGTGCCCGCCGTCGGCGTCCGGGCCGAGGAAGGTGATGCTCTTGATCTCGACCGGGGTCTGGAGGTCCACGGCCAGCGCGGACCAGGTGACGACCTGTCCGGGCTTGACGACCGTGACCAGCTCGGGGGTGCCCTGCCCGGTGCTCGCCAGCGAACCGTCGTCGATCATGCAGAGGTTCCCGTTGCGCAGGGTGCCGTCCGAGAGCGCCCCGATGACGTCCACGACCACGACGATGTTGACCTTCGGGTTCATCCTCACTCCTGTTCTGCTGTAGGGGAGTTGTGCCTGACTGCCCTAACCCCGGTCCCGCACGAGCGGCACCTTGCCCACCGCCGTCCGCTCGATCTCCGGCGACGCCTTGGGGACGAACTTCAGCTGGAACCGGTAGCCGGTCTTCTCGATCGACAACGGGTTCGCCTCGCCCTGGTTGAACAGCGACAGGGCGCGCGGCACCGCGTTGACGAACACGCTCTGCAGCCCGTACGGGCCGAGCGTGGTGTCCATGCGGTAGGTCAGGGCCGGTACGTCGTCCACCGAGGCGACCAGCGTGATCGTGCGCCCCTCGCGGTGGTTGACGAACTGCACCTCGTGCGCCACCTCGTCCAGGTCCACCGCGGTGGCCGTCCGCAGCTCCTCGCGCAGCGCGTCATAGGCGCGGGCCGCCGAGTACTGGCTGTCGGCCAGGTGCAGGATGTCGCCGGTGCGCCCCGCGAACTCGAACTGCTGGGTCTTCAGGCCCGGCCCGTCCAGGCGGGGCCGGCGGATCATCCGGTCGCCCAGCTTGAGCCGGAGCAGCGGCGCCTCGTGGGCGTGCAGCCGCGTCACGACCAGCTCGCCCTCTTCTCCGTCGCCGACCCAGCGCCCTTGCTCGTCCACGATCTCGACCAGGTGAAGGCCGGGCACGGACGCCAAGTACGGTGATTCGGTGCGCAGTTGGAGCCCGATGGTCTCGGCCTGGGTCGCCGCGAAGTAGCTGAGGATCGCCAGGTTCGGGTAGATCGCCTGGAGCTCGGCCCGCTTGCGCTGGGCGAGCACCCCACTGCCGTACAGGGCGACCCGGAAGCTGTCCCGGGCCTCGCGGCTCATGCCCGCACCGAGCTCGGCCAGGATCGCGATGCCCGCGGTGATACCCATCAGGGCCTTGGGCCCCGGGTAGGAGAACATGTGCTCAAGGACCCCGGCGGTGACCGGTCCCGCCCCGATGTAGTTGACGCCCGGCACGTTCTGCAGAACACCGCCCACCATGGTGCCGCTGCTCCACATCTGGTAGTCGGCCAGCGTGGTGTACAGCCACTTGGGGTCGGCGCCCCGCAGATATGCGGCGAGCTGATAGGTGCCCATGAAATGGCCGGCGATCTCGTACGTGTCCCGCAACTCGCGCAGCGAGTACACGATTTCGAGCGGGCGGCCGCCGCTGGTGCCGCCGCTGGCCACTATTTCGAATCCGCCGTGTCCGATCGGAACGACCATGCCGGGCCGGTCGCCCATGAAGAAGTCGCGCTGGGTGTCCTTGTCGGACAGCGGAATGCGCTGCCATTCCTCGAAGGTGGCCGGAGCGCCGGTGACCCCGGCCTCGGTGAGCCGGTCCCGCCACAGCGGATTCAGCATCGTCGTGTTGACCATCTGCTGAAGCCGGCGCAGCGTCAACGCGTCCTGGATGTCATGTGCTGTCTCGCTGTACGGGCTCTGGCAGACCCGTTCGCATTCGCGGATCTTGCCGGCGAACGAGGCGAGATGCGGCACGACGGAGACGGAATCCGGTTTCACCTCCCAGTCCGGTATGAGCCAGCCCGCCAGTTCTCCGGCGTCCCCGGGTGCCACCCGGTCCTTCGGCTCGTGCACTGAACTCATGGACAACCCCTTTTCGTTGGTGGTCCTTACCGGGAGTGGTGCGTCCGGCGGAGCAGATCCTGTCCGGCCCGCCGGATCTCGCCGAGCAGCATGCGGAAGTGCTCCGACGTGACCTGATGGTTCATCATGACCACGCGCAGAGCGGCGACTTCCGCCACGTTCACCTTGGAGATGAAGAAGTTGCCCTCGAATTTGATCCGGTTCCTGATCTCCACCTGGAAGTCGTGCACGTCCTCGTCCCGCAGCCCCGGCGGGCGATAGCGGAAGCAGAGAATATTGGCCTCCGGGTGGTGCAGCGTCTCGAAGTCCGGCTCACCCTCCAGTATTCGGTGGACGTCGCCCGCCAGACGGCACAGGTACTCGATCTTCTGGGCGAAAAGAGCCCGTCCGTGGACCGCCCACAGCGTCCACAGCGGCATGATCATCGGGCGCTTGGTGCATTCGAAGTTCTTCTCGCCGCTGTCGAGAGCCGTGTAGATGTCCGGCTCCGCGTCGAACACGTAACTCGCCTGCTGGCGGAACGCGCCGAGGCTGTTCTCCCTGTTCCGGTAGAAAAGCAGCGTGCACGGCGCGGGCGTGAACATCATTTTGTGCGCGTCCCACGTCAGGGAATCCACCTTCTCGATTCCCCGCAGTTTGTGCCGCAGTTCGTCCGACACCAGCAGGCTCGCGCCGTGCGCGCCGTCGACGTGCAGCCACAGATCGCGCTCGCGGGCCAGGCCCGCGAGTTCGTCCAGCGGGTCGAAGGCGCCGACCGGCGTGGTGCCGGCCGAGGCCACCAGACAGAACACCTTCAGGCCGCGCCGCTCGGCCGCGTCCAGGACCGGACGCGCCCGCTCCACACAGATCTGGTGCCGCTCGTTCAGCGGGAGCCGCACGAGCTGGGCGTCGCCGATGCCCAGCACCCCGGCCGCCCGCGCCACGCTGTAGTGGACGTCGTCGCCGACCGCGATGGCCGGCCTGAGCTGCCCCGTCAGGGCCGAACCGCCCTCGGACCAGTACCCGGGGAAGGCCCGGTTGCGGGCCGAGAGCAGCGCGGTGAGGTTGGCGAGCGAGCCCCCGGAGGTGGTCACCATCGCGAAGCTTCCCGGGTCCCAGCCGATGAAGGCGTTGAGCTCCTCGGCCATGATCTTCTCGGCCACATTGGGGAGTTGGGCCGCCTCGTAGAACGAGGACGGCTGGTTGACGACCGAGCTCACGAAGTCGATGACCCCGGACAGCGGTACGACTCCGGAGAACTGGCGTCCCATGTATCCGGGCGAATGCACCTGGATTCCGGTCTTGATGTACAGGTCGACGATCGCGGCGAGCCTGTTCTCGTCGTACGCCGCGATCTGTTCGCGTTCCGTGGTCATCAGGGCCCTGGCCGCGTCGACGAGGATCGCGGGGTCGGTCAGGTCGAGCCCCCTGATCGAGAAGTCGGCGAGATGTTTCTCCAGCCTGGCGACGACCGTCTCGGACTGCTCACGGAAGAGCTGGGCGTCGAACGCCTCCAGTAATAATCCGCTTTCGAGCGTTCCTGTCGCATGAGGCGGCGAGGACGTGGCCCCCGCCTGGGCGGAGAACGGCTCCGTACCGTCGGGCCGCACACCGAAGGGATTCTCCGACCGGTATTCCGTCAACGGGATCTCCTCTGAAGAATGTGGCGCATCCGGGCATGACGATGACCGGAGGCTGTCGAGGCAATCGGGAAACGTCCGGGGAAAGGGTCCGGCGCACCTGGTCGAGGCGCGATCGTGGCCCTGGGAACGGAGCGGCCCGCAGGGTGGCGCGGGCCCGCTGTCGGCATGGTGCGGAGGGGAAGGAATGATCGGTGCAATCGCAGGAAGGAATGGTCCGGGCCGCTCCATGCCGGGCGCCACGTGTCAATGAGATGGCTGCCGACATCCCGGTGAATTCCTCATGTCCCCTTACGGGGCCGGAAGTTCACTCACTCGTCATGGCCTGAGGCCGGGGCCGCCCTCGTCCGGGTTCCGTGGAATGAGGCCGCGCCGGCATCTGTTCGTCGTGAAGCACGTCATGAAGTCCGTCGTGACGTGTGCTGTGAAGTTCGGCGTGATGTTCGTTGCGAGGGGGCAGGCCCGGCCCGATGTCCCCGTTCTGCGGCACCTGTCGGTGCGGCGGTCCTGAACTCCGCGCCACAGTGCGGCGCACCGGGCAACGCCCGCATCCATACTGTTCCGTTTCACCCGCACCATCGGCGTCCCGCCCCCCTCTTGCTCCCCGAAGGCGAAGAACTCCACGACCGTTCGGCCGAGCCCCATTCGGCCAAGTGCGCGACGGCTCACCGCGCGCTCACTTTCGATCATGGCCAGCGCTTCGCAGGAACAACAGTAGGGGCTCACATTCGGTAGCCGAGCAGTTCCGGAGAGTCTGTCCGAAAAGAAGCAAGAGGCATCCCGGAACCCGGCGCGCTTTTCGGACAGCGCGGTTTCCGCAATGCGCGGGCGGGCGTCACGGGCAACAGGAGATTCATCCATTGGCATAGACCAGAGGCAGATCCTTTCTGCCATGCGCTACGGCCGCCGGCCCGCCGTCCCCGCGGCCGGTAAACGTCAACCGGGCAGCGCGGGCCCCACTCCCACCCGCCACCGGAACCCGTTAGTCCAACACTTCTCGCTTCTTTGTCCATGGGCGCACCCGCACCGTGCGGCACATCGTGGCCCGCACCGGAAGCCGCCACGAGAAGGAGCGAGCGTGAACGCCGAACAGCACGGGCCGAAGCGGAGGACAGTGGTCGCGGCCACCGCCCTGGCGGGCGCCGGAGCCACCCTGGGCATCCCCTCGACGGCGCTCGCCGCAGCACGCGCGGCGGGGGAGGCGGTGCTGCGCTCCGCCGCACTCGACGTCCGCGTCGACACCGCCTTCCCGCGCATCGTGTCGTACACGGACCGCGCCACCGGCGCCGTGCTGCACGGCCAGGAGGACCCCGTCACCGACGTCCTCATCGACGGCACCGCACACACCCCCAAGGTGACCGCACGCCCCGGCCGGGACCGCATCGCCTACACCCTCGGCTTCGACGGCGGCACCGAGATCGCCGTGGAGATCCGTGCCGCCGGCCGCCGCGTCGACTGGCGGGTCACCCGCATCGACGACACCGCAGCCCTGCGCGTCGGCACCCTCCAGATCCCCGGCCTCGCCCTGCTCTCCGTACGCAGCGACCAGCCCGGCGCCCAACTCATCGCCGCCCAGCTCCAGTTGGACAAGTCCAAGAGCGGCGACACCCTCGTCACCCCCACCGCCACCACCGCCCCCGACACCAAACCCACCGGCTGCGCCTACGCGGTCCTCGCCCACCACGCGCTCGGCGGCGCCGTCGAGACCAACACCGTCTACGACAATCCCGCCGCCACCCCCGGAGCCACCTGGGAGAACGGCCGGCTGTGGCGCCAGACCCTCAAGAGGGACGGCTACGTCAAGGCGCAGCTCGTGCCCGGCCAGTGGACCCACCGCGCCGCGACCTCACCGACCGGTGCCACCGAGCCCCTCCCGTACGCCACCGTCATCGTCACCGGCGACCGCAACGCGGACGGCGTCGTCGACTGGCAGGACGCCGCCATCGCGTTCCGCGACATCATGGTCACCCCGCTCGGCGCCGACGACCAGCACCTGCGCGTCGTCGCGCACATCCCCTTCAACTTCGCCTCCCAGGCCACCAACCCGTTCCTGGTCACCCTCGACAACCTGAAACGGATCTCGCTGGCGACCGACGGACTGCGCCAGTACACCCTGCTCAAGGGCTACCAGTCGGAGGGCCACGACTCCGCCCACCCCGACTACGCGGGCAACTACAACAAACGCGCGGGCGGCCTCGCCGACCTCAACTCCCTGGTGCGCGAGGGCAAGAAGTGGAACAGCGACTTCGCCGTCCACGTGAACGCCACCGAGTCCTACCCCGTGGCCAACGCCTTCTCCGAGACCCTCGTCGACAAGGCCAACCGGCAGTGGGACTGGCTCGACCAGTCCTACCGCATCGACCAGCGCCGCGACCTCGTCTCCGGCGACATCGTCAAGCGCTTCGCCGACCTCCGCCGCGACACCGACCGCGGCCTGAACGCGATCTACCTCGACGTGTTCCGCGAATCCGGCTGGACCTCCGACCGCCTCCAGCGCGCCCTGCGCGACCAGGGCTGGCTCGTCGCCTCCGAATGGGGCCACGGCCTGGAACGCTCCTCCCTGTGGTCGCACTGGGCGAACGAGACGGACTACGGCCCCGACACCTCGCGCGGCATCAACTCCCAGCTCATCCGCTTCATCCGGCACCACCAGAAGGACGTCTTCGCCAACAAGTGGCCCACCCTGCTCGGCCACGCCCACATGGGCAACTTCGAGGGCTGGACCGGCAAGACCGACTGGAAGACGTTCTACGACCTGATCTGGACGGAATCGCTGCCCGCCAAATACCTCCAGGCCCATCCCATCGAGCGCTGGACCGACCACGAGATCACCTTCGCCGGAACCGTCCCCACCTCGGTCTCCGACGCGACGGGCACGCGCCGCATCACCACCGACGGCCGCCTCGTGTACGACGCCGGCACCTACCTCCTGCCGTGGGAACCCCGCAACGCCACCGACCCGGCCAAGCTCTATCACTACAACCCGCGCGGCGGCACGAGCCGTTGGCGACTGCCGCGCGGCTGGTCGGGTGCGCGCAAGGTGTCCCTGTACCGGTTGACCGACCAGGGCCGGGTGTACGTCGGCGACCTCCCGGTCCGGGCGGGCGAGGTCACCATCGCGGACGCGGCGGCGGGTCAGCCGTACGTGGTGTACCGGGAGCGGGCACGAGGCCAAGGGGATGCGAACTGGGGTCAGTTCACCCCCGTCCGCGACCCCGGGTTCAACTCCGGCACCCTTGAAGGCCGGCAGGTGACGGGCACGGCCAAGGTCGTCCTGAGCCCGCTCGGCGACTACGAACTGGTCCTGCCCGCAGGGGGCGCGGCCACGGTGAGCCAGCGCCTGGCCCGCCTCGCGCCGGGCACGTACTCCGCGTCCGTGCAGGTCGAGGTGGGCGAGAAGCCGGGGGAGCGGCGCCGGGCGGCACTCGACATCCGCACGGCCGACGGGATCACCGCCACCAACTGGACCGACGCCTCGACGGCGGGCAACTACGTGGCCGCCGACCGCAAGCACGGCACCCGCTTCCAGCGCATGTCCGTCCCCTTCACGGTGCCGCCGGGCGGCGGCCCGGTGACCCTGACGCTGCGCGCCGAGGAGGGACCGGCGAGGATCCGCTTCGACAACGTAAGGGTCGTGCGTTCCGAGCCGACCGCCCGCCCGGGCACCCTCGCCTACGAGGACTTCCAGAACGTGCCGTCCGGCTGGGGCGTCTTCGTGAAGGGCGACGCGGGGGGCTCCACGGACCCGCGCACCCACATCGCGCAGCGGCACGCGCCGTTCACCCAGCGAGGCTGGAACGGCAAGGCGGTCGACGACGTGGTCGACGGCACGGAGTCGCTGAAGTCGCGGGGCGAGAACGAGGGGCTGGTCTACCGGACGGTGGACCATACGGTCCGCTTCCTGCCGGGGCGGCGGTACCGGGTGTCGTTCCGGTACGAGAACGAGAAGGCGGGGCAGTACGCGTGGGTCACGGCGGTGGACGAGCCGGCCCCGCGCGAGCTGACCCGGGTGGCGCTTCCGGTGGCCGTGGAACCCGCCCTGTTCGCCTACGAGTTCACCGCGCCGGAGGTGGGGGTGGCCTGGGTCGGCCTGAGGAAGGTGGGGGACGACGGGGTGGCGGAGGTGACGCTGGACGCGTTCGAGGTGAGGGAGGTCTAGCCCAGGCTCCGGCGGCTCGGCGTGGCCGGGGGAGGTGGCGGAGTGCGCCGGGGCTCCGCCCCAGACCCCGGGAGCGCCCCGCCCCACCCCTCCCCGAAACCCTCCGGGGGTTGGAGTAAAGGGTGAAGCCAGGCCTTCTGGGGCTCCGCCCCGGACCCCGTTCGCGCCTGAAGGGCGCTCGTCCTCAATCGCCGGACAGGCTGAGAGTGGGCTGAGGTCCGTGATCGCCTGACAGGCAGCGGACATCCCATGAGTACTCCGCCGGGGCCAACCCCGCTGGGGGCGCGGGGGTTGCGTCCATGGAGATGGTGTACGGGTTCGACCTGATCCGGGGGTTTGCTCCGGCGTA
>NZ_BAAASQ010000043.1:0-1840 GCF_039532965.1 Streptomyces mauvecolor
CGTCGACGTTGAACCGGCCCCCGCCCGCCAGCACATCTGTGTACGCGCCGGAGGTGACGTTTTTGAGGCTGCCGAAGAGGTCGCCGACCTTGATGACGCCGAACTTGCCGGCCTTGGCGACGTAGGTCATGGGGTCGACGACCTTGGCGACCTTGCCGGTGACGGAGAGGACCTTGGCGACGGCGCCGCCCTTGGCGGCGCTGCCTGCGCCGCCGGTGAAGACGGTGGTCAGGACGTTGAAGGTGACTCCGCCGGCGGCGCGGGCGGGGTTCTTGCCCCATTCGTCCCATGCGACGAGTGCCTTGCCGGTCTCCTTCATGGCGGTACGGGAGTCGCGGAGCCAGCTGGGCATGTCCTTGTCGGGCGTCATCCAGAACGCGGCGGCGAAAGGGGTGGAGGAGATCGCGAGACCGGTGGCCAGCTTCGCCAGACCCGTCCAGGCCTGGCCGGCCTTGTCCCAGCCGTCGGTGCCGACGAGGGTTCCGAGGCCTTTGACGGTGCCCCAGATGCCGTCGACGATGAACCCGTCCCACACGAAGCTCTTCACCTGGTGCCAGGCCCAGGCCAGGCCGGTGTACTCGCGCTCGGCGTGCCCGCCCCAGGGGGTTTCCTCGGCATGCTGGAGGGCGTCGGCGCTGAATCCGTACATGCCGGGTTTGTGGCTGCCGTCGTCGACGGTGAGTTTGCTGCCACCGACGAGGGCGGTGATCTTGTCGTGGCAGGCGCGCTCGGCGTCGGTGAACGCGGCGACGGTGGCACCGACGTCCTTCATCAGCCGTTCGTTGTGGTCGATCTTGCTCTGGTCGCGGCGCCAGTGGTCGTCACCGGCGATGCTGTCGGTGAACGCGAACGCTTCGGTGCGCAGACTCTGCAACTTGGCGACCAGAGGCCGGACTGTGCCCTCGTACTCGGTGAGCGCGGCGGCGGCTTTTTCGAGCCCGTCGGCGAAGTCGTCGGCCTTCGTCTTGACGGGGAGGGTGGTGGCGAACAGCTGGTCGGCCTCGGGGGCCTGGTAGCAGGCCGACAGGCCCTGGAACTCCTTGTGGACATTGGACCCGCCGTCGCGGAACTCACCGGCCTGCTTGGTGAGGGCGGCCGCGTCCTTGGTGAGCTGCTCCAGGTTGCCGGTGAACATCGGGATACCGGCAGGTTCGATGACGTCCTTGCTCACTTGCCCGCCCCCGGCTTGTCGCCCGGCTTGTCTCCCGGCTTTTCGATGGGCTTGCCGTCCGCCCCGAGTTCCTGGCCCTTGTCGTTGATGACGGGTTCCTTGATGGCCTGCTTCTGCTTGTTCGCGGCCATGTCGAGGTCACCCTTGGCGTACTCGGTCGTCGCGTCGTACGCACCGTTCAGCGAATGCTCGGTGCGCACTGCGATGTAGCCCAGCTCCTGCGCCTTGTGCTGCATGAATTCGCCGAGGGCGCCGCCGACGGGGCCCATCGGGGCTTCCGTGCCGCAGTACGGGCCGGAGATCGTGCCCGCCGACGAGGCCGCCGATTTCAGGCTTTCCTGCATCGCTGTTCCGGCCTTCGACATGGCCTCGGCCGCGGTGGCCGTCTTCTTCAATACGCCCGAAACCCCGGACGGTTTGATATCCCAAGCCGACACGAAATTTCCCCCGTTCCCTGCCCGCTGCCCAACAACCGTGCGTGTGCGACGAGTTGCCCCGCTTGCGTTACTTGTGCTGCTTGCCGTGCTGCTTACGCGTCTCAGCCGATGGCGTCGACGGCGGCCTTGGCCTTGGAGAGGGTGGACTGGGCGGTGCCGTCGTTGAGTTCAAGGGTGCCTCGGACGAGGCGGATGATCTCGCGGACCTCGTTGGCGGCCTTGTTCCAGCGCA
>NZ_BAAASQ010000044.1:0-1865 GCF_039532965.1 Streptomyces mauvecolor
CGTCGACGTTGAACCGGCCCCCGCCCGCCAGCACATCTGTGTACGCGCCGGAGGTGACGTTCTTGAGGCTGCCGAAGAGGTCGCCGACCTTGATGACGCCGAACTTGCCGGCCTTGGCGACGTAGGTCATGGGGTCGACGACCTTGGCGACCTTGCCGGTGACGGAGAGGACCTTGGCGACGGCGCCGCCCTTGGCCGCGCTTCCGCCGCCGCCCGTGAAGACGGTGGTCAGGACGTTGAAGGTGACACCGCCGGCGGCGCGGGCCGGGTTCTTGCCCCACTCGTCCCACGCGACGAGTGCCTTGCCGGTCTCCTTCATCGCCGTACGCGAATCACGCAGCCAGCTCGGCATGTCCTTGTCGGGCGTCATCCAGAACGCGGCGGCGAAAGGGGTGGAGGAGATCGCGAGGCCGGTGGCGAGTTTGGCGAGGCCGGTCCAGGCCTGGCCGGCCTTGTCCCAGCCGTCGGTGCCGACGAGGGTTCCGAGGCCTTTGACGGTGCCCCAGATGCCGTCGACGATGAACCCGTCCCACACGAAGCTCTTCACCTGGTGCCACGCCCAGGCCAGGCCGGTGTACTCGCGCTCGGCGTGCCCGCCCCACGGGGTCTCCTCGGCATGCTGGAGCGCATCCACCGAGTACCCGTACATACCCGGCTTGTGGCTGCCGTCGTCCACCGTCAGCTTGCTGCCGCCCACCAGCGCGGTGATCTTGTCGTGGCAGGCCCGCTCGGCATCCGTGAACGCGCCGACGGTCGCCCCGACGTCACTGATCAGGCGATTGTTGTGGTCGACCTTCTTCTGGTCGCGCCGCCAGTGGTCGTCACCCTCGATGCTGTCGGTGAACGCGAAGGCCTCCGTCCGCAGACTCTGCAACTTCGCGACCAGCGGCCGCACTGTGCCCTCGTACTCGGTCAGGGCCGCGGCAGCCTTCTCCAGCCCGTCCGCGAAATCGTCCGCCTTCGTCTTCACCGGGAGGGTGGTGGCGAACAACTGGTCGGCCTCGGGGGCCTGGTAGCAGGCCGACAGGCCCTGGAACTCCTTGTGGACATTGGACCCGCCGTCACGGAACTCACCGGCCTGCTTCGTCAGCGCCGCCGCATCCTTGGTGAGCTGCTCCAGGTTTCCCGTGAACATCGGGATACCGCCAGGCTCGATGACATCCTTGTCGCTCACTTGCCCGCCCCCGCGTTGTCGCCCGGCTTGTCTCCCGGCTTTTCGATGGGCTTGCCGTCCGCCCCGAGTTCCTGGCCCTTGTCGTTGATGACGGGTTCCTTGATGGCCTGCTTCTGCTTGTTCGCGGCCATGTCGAGGTCACCCTTGGCATACTCGGTCGTCGCGTCGTACGCACCGTTCAGCGAATGCTCGGTGCGCACCGCGATGTAGCCCAGCTCCTGCGCCTTGTGCTGCATGAATTCGCCGAGTGCGCCGCCGACGGGGCCCATCGGGGCTTCCGTGCCGCAGTACGGGCCGGAGATCGTGCCCGCCGACGAGGCGGCCGATTTCAGGCTTTCCTGCATCGCTGTTCCGGCCTTCGACATGGCCTCGGCCGCGGTGGCCGTCTTCTTCAATACGCCCGAAACCCCGGCCGGCTTGATGTCCCAACTCGTCACCGCACCACACCCCCGTCAATCAACCCGCAACCCGCAACCCGCAACCCGCAACCCGCAACCCGCAACCCGCACAAGCCCGCAGGCTTGCCAGCACACAACCGCCAGTACGCCGCCCGTGCCGTCTCAGCCGATGGCGTCGACGGCGGCCTTGGCCTTGGAGAGGGTGGACTGGGCGGTGCCGTCGTTGAGTTCCAGGGTGCCTCGGACGAGGCGGATGATCTCGCGGACCTCGTTGGCGGCCTTGTTCCAGCGCA
>NZ_BAAASQ010000045.1:0-133238 GCF_039532965.1 Streptomyces mauvecolor
GCCCCCAGGGCTACAGCTTCTCCACCCCCGTCACGGGCGGGCGGGTGGGAGACCCCCGGGGTCTGGGGCGGAGCCCCAGGCGCCGGGCCGCCCGACCCCCTGCACGGGCGGGCGGGTGGGAGACCCCCGGGGGGGTGCAGGGGGCGGAGCCGTTCGGCCCTGGGCAACGGGCCGGCGCCCCCGGGGCACCCAAAAAATCGGGGGACCCGGCGAGCCACCCCCGCTACGGTGAACCCCATGTACTCGTACTACTTCTTCCGCTGACCCGCACCGCGCCCAAGCGGCCCGCAGGGGTGCAAAGACAAACCCCGCCGCGCCGCGACACCGCGCTGCCCTCCGCCAGGAAGAAGCCCCCGAGTACCCCCAGGGAACAACCATGCGCCCCCGCGCCCAAACCAGCCCCTCCCAGCTCACCCTCACCGCCGTCTCCAAGGCATACGGAGACCGCCCCGTGCTGGAAGACGTCTCCCTCACCATCCGCCCCGGCGAGAAGACCGCCGTCATCGGCGAGAACGGCTCCGGCAAGTCGACCCTGCTGCGGCTGCTCGCCGGAGCCGAGCAGCCGGACGCCGGCGAGGTCACCGCCGTCTTCCCCGGCGGCACCGCCCACCTCGCCCAGACCCTGGACCTCGCCCCCGACCGCACCGTCCAGGACGCCGTGGACCACGCGCTGGCAGAGCTGCGTACCCTCGAAGCCGCCATCAGCGCTGCGGAGACGCGCCTCGCGGACGCCGACGAAGCCCAACTCGCCGCCTACGGCGACCTGTTGACGGCGTACGAGGAACGCGACGGCTACCGCGCGGATGCCCGCACCGACGCCGCCCTGCACGCCCTCGGCCTCGCCCACGTGACCCGGGAGCGCGCACTCGGCTCGCTCTCCGGCGGGGAACGGTCCCGCCTGGCACTGGCCTGCGTCCTGGCCGCTGCCCCCGAACTGCTGCTGCTCGACGAGCCGACGAACCACCTGGACCGCCGGGCCACCGACTGGCTCGCGGATCAACTCCGCGCCCACCGGGGCACCTTGGTGGTCGTCACCCACGACCGCGCGTTCCTCGAACGCGTCTCGACGACGATCCTGGAGGTGGACCGGGACCTGCGTACCGTCGTCCGGTACGGCGACGGATGGGCCGGATACCGTACGGCCCGGGCCGCCGCGCGGCGCCGCCGGGAGCTGGCGCACCAGGAGTGGCGCGAGGAGCTGGCCCGTGCCCGGGAGCTGGTCGACGCCGCCGGGCAGCGGCTGGCCGCCGACGGCAGGGACCCCCGCCAGGGCTTCGGCAAGCACCGCCGTTCCTCGGAGGGCAAGCTGTCCGCACAGGTCAGGTCGGCCAGGACGCGCCTGGACCGGTTGGAGCGCGAGCCGGTCGCGGCCCCTCCGCCGCCCCTGCGCTTCAACGCCCGTCTGACCACGGCGGCGGCCACCCCCGACGGCCCGCTCGTCGAGCTGACCGGGGTGAAGGTCGGCCACCGCCTCGACGTACCCGGCCTGACCGTCACACCCGGCCGCCGCCTCCTCGTCTCCGGCCCCAACGGCGCAGGCAAGACCACCCTGCTCCGTGTCCTCGCCGGCGACCTCACCCCGGAGGCGGGCGAGGTGCGTCGCACGAGCCGTCATATCGGATACCTGCCACAGGAGTTGAGCCATACCCCGAGCCGCCTGCCCCTCCTCGGTGCGTACGCCACGGGGCGGCCCGGCCTCCCCGAGGAGTACGCCGACGAGCTCCTCGCGCTCGGCCTGTTCCGGGAGGAGGACCTGGACGTTCCGGTCGCCGCGCTCTCCGTCGGGCAGCGGCGGCGGCTCGAACTGGCCCGCCTGGTGACCCGCCCCGCCGATCTCCTCGTACTGGACGAGCCGACGAACCACGTGTCGCTCGCGCTGGTCGAGGAGGTGGAACAGGCCCTCGCCGACTACTCGGGCGCGGTCGTCGTGGTCTCGCACGACCGCCGCTTCCGGTCCTCCTTCGCGGGCGACGAGTTGGAGCTCCGCGCCGGAGCAGCAGTGGGCTGACCCGCACCCGCCCGGCCACGGCGCCCGCGATTCGGGACGGGACGCCGTGGCCCGGCTATAAACGAACACATGACCCTGCACTGGAAACTCGTCGTCGACGCCGCCGACCCGCACGCCCAGGCCGACTTCTGGGCCGCCGCCCTCGGCTACGCGGTCGAGGACAACAGCGTGCTGATCAACCGGCTGCGGTCGGCCGGCGCGATCGGCCCCGAGATCACCCTGGAACACGGCGGCCGGATCGCCTTTCGGGATCTGGTCGCCGTCCGGCATCCGGACGATTCCTACGACCCCGAGAGCGGCACGGGGCTCGGCCGGCGCATCCTGTTCCAGCGGGTGCCCGAGCCGAAGACGGTGAAGAACCGGCTGCACATCGACGTGCACTCGGCGCCCGGAACCCGGGAGGCCGAGGTCAGTCGTCTGACCGGACTCGGGGCGAGCGCACTGCGCCAAGTGAAGGAACCCGGAGGGGAGTTCACGCTGATGACGGACCCCGAGGGCAACGAGTTCTGCGTCCACTAGGGCCGTCCGGGGCCACCGAGGCTCGGCTTTCGATCCACGTCCGTCCACGCAACTGCCCGCATTTTGACGCTAGTTGGGGCCAAGGCGGGCCCAAGTGGGCTCAAGCGGGGCCAAGCGGGACCTCTTCGACCCCCGCACCCCTGCCACGTCCGGAATCCGAACACCCCTGGCCGATTTACGTTCTTGACGCCTCCTGTACCCCTCCTTGACCATCGGGCTCACGTTTCCGTCCCATCCCCCCACATGGAACACGGAGCCCCCCATGCACAGCTCCCACTCCCGGCGCACCCCGGTCGCGGGCGCGGCGCTCGCCACCGCCGCCCTCGCCGTCGGCCTGCTCGCGCCGACTGTCCACGCGGCCCCGGCGGCACCGGTCACCCCCACACCCGCAGCGGCCTCGGCGCCCGACATACCCGTCGCCAACGTCAAGGCGCACCTCGCCCAGCTCCAGCAGATAGCCAAGGCCAACGGCGGCAACCGCGCCCACGGCCGCTCCGGCTACAAGGCCTCGCTCGACTACGTGAAGGGCAAGCTGGACGCGGCCGGATTCACCACCTCCGTCCAGCAGTTCAGCTCCTCCGGCGCCACCGGCTACAACCTGATCGCCGACTGGCCGGGCGGCGACACCTCCCGGACCGTCATGGCGGGCGCGCACCTCGACTCGGTCACCGCGGGCCCCGGCATCAACGACAACGGATCCGGCTCGGCCGGCATCCTGGAGACCGCGCTCGCCGTCTCGCGGGCCCGGCTCAAGCCCGACAACCACCTGCGGTTCGCCTGGTGGGGCGCCGAGGAGCTGGGCATGGTCGGGTCCCGGAACTACGTCAACTCGCTTTCCACCGGCGACCGTTCGAAGATCTCCGGGTATCTGAACTTCGACATGATCGGCTCGCCGAACCCGGGCTACTTCGTCTACGACGACGATCCCACCCTGGAGAAGGTCTTCAAGGACTACTTCGCCACCCTCTCCATACCGACCGAGATCGAGACGGAGGGCGACGGCCGCTCCGACCACGCCCCGTTCAAGAACGCGGGCATCCCCGTGGGCGGCCTCTTCTCGGGCGCCGACTACACCAAGACGGCGGCCCAGGCTCAGAAGTGGGGCGGCTCGGCGGGCAAGGAGTTCGACGCCTGCTACCACTCCTCCTGCGACACGAGCACCAACATCGACGACACCGCACTGGACCACAACAGCGACGCGATCGCGTACGCGCTCTGGCAACTGGCCGGCGGGACCTCGTCGTGACGTACACCGCGCCCGCCTCCGCCGGGACGGCGAACGGCGGCCGCAAGCCCACCTCCTGAGTTCCCCGACGCGTCCCGTACCGGGCCTCCACGAGATGCATGCGTGTGCATAGAATGCACACGCATGCGTTTTGGGTTGCATCTGGCTTACCTACGGAGGGGACCATGGCTCGCGATTTCCTTTTCCTGCTCGGCAGCACCCGCAGCGGCGGCAACACCGAGACGCTCGCCCGGCAGGCCGCCGAGCAGCTCCCGGCAGGCGACACCGCCCGCTGGCTGAGCCTCGCCGAGCTCCAGCTCCCCGAGTTCCGCGACCTGCGCCACACCGAGGACCGCGGCCAGGCCGCCCCCACCGGGGACGCGGCGACACTCCTGGAGGCGACGCTGGCCGCCACCGATCTGGTGATCGCCTCGCCGCTGTACTGGTACAGCGTCTCCACCCCGGTCAAGCACTACCTCGACCACTGGGTGACCTGGCTCTACGACCCCGAGCTCGACTTCAAGCAGCGCATGGCGGGCCGCACCCTGTGGGGCGTGACCGCGCTCGCCGGCGAGGACCACTCGCAGGCCGACCCACTGGTGGGGACCCTGCGGAACTCTGCCGCGTACATGAACATGAACTGGGGCGGGGTGCTGCTCGGCTCCGGCATACGGCCCGGTGACATCGAGGGCGACGCGGACGCGGTGGCCCGTGCCAAGACCTTCTTCAGCTCCGCCCCGGAGTCCGCAGCGCGCGCATGACATGGGCCACCAG
The DNA here is from genome assembly GCF_039532965.1 of Streptomyces mauvecolor. NCBI lineage: Bacteria > Bacillati > Actinomycetota > Actinomycetes > Kitasatosporales > Streptomycetaceae > Streptomyces > Streptomyces mauvecolor. The sequence continues at coordinate 4,527 of NZ_BAAASQ010000045.1, forward strand.
GGTCTCGATCCGCTGTTCGTCGGGCAGCACCCGCCCCAGCGCGTGGCGGTAGTAGAGCGGCCCGTAGAGCATCTCCACGGCCAGCGGAAGATCGGCGTCCGGGGGCAGTTGGCCCTGCTCCTGGGCGCCCCGCATGCGCTGGTAGACCAGCGCGACGCGCGGGATGACGAGTTCGTCGTTGACCGCCCTGGCGAGCCGCTCGTCGTGCAGCAGCTCGGCGAGAATGCCGGTGTACGCGGGCCCCACCACCGGCGAGGTGAACAGCCGCACCAGGCTTCCGATGTGCGTGCGCAGATCGGCTTCGATGTCACCGGTGTCGGGCAGTGGTGAAGCACTGGCCACCAGCTCGGTCACCGCGTCGAGCAGAATCGCGCCCTTCGTCGACCACCAGCGGTAGATCGTCTTCTTGCTGACTCCCGCCCGGGCCGCGATGGCCTCGATGGTGACCTTCCCGTATCCGTTCTCCGCACACAGTTCGAGCGCGGCCGACAGCGTCGCGCTGCGCGATTTCTCGCTGCGGCGCCTGGGGCTCGGGTCGGAAACGGACGGGGTGATCATGCCCTCACTCTACGAGCACGCCCCGAACCGGATTGACAGTCGGGCGTACGACTCCAACAATGACGCAGGAAACGGAACGTGTCGTGTCGAGCCGCCACGGGGGTCGGCTCGCACGACCGGTCCGTTCCGGACACTTCACGTCCTGTTCTGGACGCTTCGCATCCTGTTCCGGACGTTCAATGGCCTCTTTTGGGCTGTTGCGCCGTAATGGCCTCGGCCTTCCGGGGTGTCACGCCGTGATGTCCTTCGCCGTGAAACGGGCCCAGGCCGCCGAGCCGAAGACCGCGACGTACAGGGTCTGGAGCTCGAAGTTCTTCACCAGCTGGTCCCAGTAGACGGGCTCGCGCAGAACGTCCGCGAAGGACAGCCAGTAGTGCGGGAAGAGGTACGGCGCGATCGCGGACAGCTGCGGTATCTGGCCCAGGATCTGGACCGTGATCAGCAGCCCGACGGTCGTGGCCATCGCCGCGATCCCGCTGTTGGTCAGCGTCGAGACGAACAGCCCGAGCGCGGCGATCCCGGACAGCGAGGCCGCCACCACCCCGGCGACCGCGACGGCCCGCAGCAGCCCGTCCACGAAGGAGATCTGCGTACCGGAGATCGTCGTGACGTCGCCGAGCGGGAAGAGCAGCGCACCGACCGCGAGCGCGGATGCCGCCACCGCGAGCGTGGCTATCAGACAGAACGCGAGCACCGAGGCGTACTTGGCGAGAAGCAGCCGTGTGCGGCCCGCCGGGGCGACGAGCAGATAGCGCAGGGTCCCGGAGTTGGCCTCGCCGGCCACCGCGTCGCCCGCCACCACCCCGACCGCCATCGGCAGGAACACCGGCAGGGTGGCCGCGAGGCCCGCGAAAACGAGGAAGAGACCGTTGTTGGTGATCTGCGCGACGAAGGCGGGGCCGTCTCCGCCACCGCCGCCCCGGCCTCCCCCGCCGCCGCCCGTCTGGATCTTCACCGCGATGCCGATCAGGACCGGCACGGCGGCCAGCACCCCCAGCAGTGCGAGCGTGCGCCAGCGGCGCAGCACCGTGACCAGCTCGGAGCGGAACAGACCGAGCGACCACAGGACGCCCGGCTTCCGCTCGGGAGCGGGCTCCGGCTTCTCGAGCGCTACGTCCATGGCCTCAGCCCGCGACATCGAAGCCCTCCCCGGTCAGCGCGACGAAGGCGTCCTCCAGGGACGCCCGCTCGGCCACGAAGCCCCGCACCCGCACCCCGGCCCGCACCAACTCGGCATTGATGTCGGCCAACTCCGTGTCCTCTGGCGGCAGTTCCGCTGTTACGCGGTTCTCGTCCACCGTTACGTCGGCGATCCCGCGCTCCTTCAGGAGGCGGGCCGCCGCCCCGGTGTCCGGGGTGGTCACCACGAGCCGACCTCGTGCACTCGCGGCGAGCTCGGCCACCTCGCCCTGCACCACGAGCCGGCCCTGGTTCATCACGGCGGCGTGCGAGCAGACCTGCTCGATCTCGTCGAGGAGGTGCGAGGAAAGGAAGACGGTCGTCCCATCCTCGGCCAACTCCCTGATGAGCGCCCGGATTTCGCGCATGCCCTGCGGGTCGAGGCCGTTGGTCGGCTCGTCCAGGACGAGCAGTTCCCGGCGCTGGAGCAGCGCCGCCGCGAGGCCCAGGCGCTGCTTCATGCCCAGCGAGTACGCCCGCGCCTTCTTGCCCGCCGCCGCCGTGAGGCCCACCCGGTCCAGGGCGGCCGTCACCCGGGCGGTGCGGGTGCGCGGGTCGGCGGTGGGGTCGGCGGCGTCGTACCGCAGCAGGTTGTCGCGGCCGGACAGGAAGCCGTACAGGGCGGGGCCCTCGATCAGGGCGCCCACCCTGGGGAGCACGGTGCGGGCGGCTCTCGGCATGGGGCTGCCCAGGACGCGCGCGGTGCCGTCGGTCGGCTCGATGAGGCCCATCAGCATGCGGATGGTGGTGGTTTTGCCCGAGCCGTTGGGGCCGAGGAAGCCGAAGACGCTGCCGCGGGGCACGGTGAGGTCGAGCCTGTTCACGGCCAGCTGGCCGCCGCGGTAGCGCTTGGTCAGGCCGTGCGTCTCGATGGCCGCCGGTTCTTTCCCCACCCCGCCCCTTCCCACTGTGACATTGTGCGGCTCCGCCGCGTGGCCTCCGAGGGCGTGAATGGGCCGAGGTCCGTTCCCGGGGGCCTGCCCCCGGACCCCCGCTCCTCAACCGCCGGAGGGGCTGACTTTTGCTCGGCGAAGCTGGACATGCCCCGAGCGGCATTCCTTTGTGCGCAGGGCCGGGAAGGGGGCGACCAGCCCTCTTCCCGGCCCCCCTGCTACTTGGCCGAGTTGGCCGCGTTCACCAGTGCGTCCTTCGTCACCGCGCCCACGTACACCTTGCCGTTGTCCGTGATCAGGGCGTTCACCAGGCGGGTCTTGAAGACCGTGCCCGTGCCGAACTTGCCGGAGACCTTGTCGCCGAGGGAGTCCAGGAACTTCTGGGCGTCGCCCCCGCCCTTGGTGTTGTCCGCCTTCGGCATGCCCTTGCCGCCGGTGTCGAGCTCGGCGATGGCGGTCCAGCCCTTGCCGATCACCTTGGTGTTCTTGGCGTTCTTGGCGTCTCCGAAGGAGCCGAGGCCGCCGGGCAGGCTCTGCTCGGGCAGAGACGTCTGCTTCTGCCTGCCGTCGTCCTCGGTGACCTTCGCGCCCTTGGGCGCGCTGAACCTGAAGGTGTCCGCCGACGGCTTCGAGAAGTCGACCTTGGTGAAGCCCGCGTCGACCACGGCCTTGCCGCCCGCGCTCGGCGAGAGCGTGAACTTCAGCGGCACACCCGTCTTGGCGTCCACCGCTATGCGGACCGAGCCGATCGTCGAGCCGGACTGCTTCGGCTTGATCAGGAGCTGGTACGCGTCGCGCCCGGCCACCTGGGACGTGCCGTCGACCGACACCGCGGTGGTGGGGTCGACGTTCTTCAGGAACTCGTCGGCCAGCGCCTTCGGCGTGGTCGGCATGCCCGCGTCCGGGGTCTTCCCGCCGTGGCCCTCCGCCGCGTCCGCCGCGGACTTCTTCGAGTGGAAGACCTGGTTGGAGCCGCTGTCGTACGCCCAGACGTCGTTGCCGTTGTGGATCAGGCTGTACTCGGCCGCGTCCTCCAGGATCGACACCTTCTGGCGGTCCGGGCCGTCGGCCGCGACGCGCAGGGTGTGCGTGCCCGAGGCGAGCTCGGTGAGCTTCGCGTCCGGGGACGCCGACTTGTCCGAGCCGCCGCCCTTGGGGGCGAACGAGCCGAGGCTGCCGAGGCCGGGCAGGCCCAGGTCGGTCGTGATCTTCATCGTGCCGGAGAGCTGCTGCGTGTCCGACGCGGCCATCTTCTCGATGAGCTGCTGCGCGCTGATCTTCGGCAGACTGGGGTCACCGGAAGCGGCGAGCGCCGGGACCAGTCCAATGGTCGCCGCCGCGACCCCCGCCACCCCGACCGGGACGAGATAGCGCGCCGCCTTCCGGCGGCCCGCGCCGAGGTCCCTGGCCTCGTCGGTGGCCTGTGCGCTGTCGTTCGGTGCCATGTGTGCCCTACCTCCGTGGTCGGCGGCGTCCGTCCGTCGTGCTCAGTTCCACCCCGCGCCGCCATTCTCACCCGAATTGGTCAGGAGTGGTGCTTCCAATCTGACCAAAACGACCGCCTCGGCGCGTCAGCCCCCGGGAGCAACCTCACGTACCTCTCCGGTATGACAGAACCCCGAGGCGGCTAGCCCGTCCAGTAGGGGTCGGCGGCGCGTCCGGCCTCCCGGCCGAGTCGCCCGGGTCACACATGCATGGCTCGAAGTGAGTGCCGAGGCGGCCGGATCCGTATCCCTGGGTGAGAGCAAGCGGCACCGTCAAGCCCTGCTGAAGCCCTACCAAGGGGGTTCGCCATGCTCAGGAATCAGCGCATCGCGGTCGGCGCGACAGCCGGGGTCTTCGCCCTCGCGCTCGCCGTCGGCGGATGCGGAAGCAGCAACTCCGGCTCCGGTGGTTCCACTTCCACCACCAGCCCCTCCACCAGCAGCAGCTCAAGCGGCAGCACGGCCCTGCCCGCCGCCGACACCCTCTCCACGGCCAAGGTCGACAAGGTCGGCACGGTGGTCGTCGACAGCAAGGGGTTCGTGCTCTACCGCTTCGACAAGGACACCGCGAAGCCGACGCCCAGGTCGAACTGCTACGGCACCTGCGCCGCCCAGTGGCCGCCCGCCCCCGCGACCGGCAACGTCACGGTGAAGGGCATCGACAAGTCCCTGGTCGGCTCGGTCATCCGCAACGACGGCACCAAGCAGCTCACCCTCGCGGGGTGGCCGCTCTACCGGTACGCCAAGGACGACGAGCCGCACGAGGCGTACGGCCAGGGCGTCGGCGGCATCTGGTTCGCGGCGACGCCGACCGGCGCGAAGGCCATGACGAGCGACACCGGCAGCAGCTCGGGAGGCGGCTCCGGCTACTGACGGCTGAGGCCGGCCGTCAGCCCGCGCGGTGCACGACCGCGTCGCAGAGCTCTTCCAGCGCGGACTTCGCATACCCGGAGGGCAGCGGCGCGAGCGTGGCCCGCGCCTCCTCCGCGTACCGGACGGTGTCCCTGCGCGCCTGCTCAAGGGCCGGGTGGACGCGCAGCCGGCGCAGCGCCTCCGCGTGCCGGGCGTCGTCGCTGAGGTCGCCGTCGAGCAGCGCCACGAGCTCCAGGTCGTCCGGGCGGCCGTACTGGGCGGCCTGCGCCCGCAGGTGCAGCACGGGCAGCGTCGGGATGCCCTCGCGCAGATCGGTGCCCGGGGTCTTGCCGGACTCGTGCGAGTCGCTGGCGATGTCCAGGACGTCGTCGGCGAGCTGGAAGGCAGTGCCCAGGCGCTCGCCGTACTGCGTGAGGATGTCGACGACCGTCTCGTCGGCGCCGGACATCATCGCGCCGAACCGGCCGGAGACCGCGACGAGCGAGCCCGTCTTGCCGGACAGCACGTCGAGGTAGTGGTCGACCGGGTCGCGCCCGTCGCGGGGGCCCGCCGTCTCCAGGATCTGGCCGGTGACGAGCCGTTCGAACGCCTCGGCCTGAATCCGTACGGCCTCGGGACCGAGATCCGCCAGTATGTGCGAGGCGCGCGCGAAGAGAAAATCACCCGTGAGAACCGCGACGGAGTTGCCCCAGCGGGCGTTGGCGCTGTCCACGCCGCGCCGCACATCGGCCTCGTCCATCACGTCGTCGTGGTACAGCGTCGCGAGGTGCGTGAGCTCGACGACCACCGCGGAGGGCACGACGCCCGGCGCGTACGGATCGCCGAACTGGGCGGCCAGCATCACGATCAGCGGGCGGAATCGCTTGCCACCTGCACGGATGAGGTGCTGCGCGGCCTCCGTGATGAACGGAACCTCGCTCTTGGTGGCATCGAGCAGTCCCGCCTCGACAGCCGCCAATCCGGTCTGGACATCGGCTTCAAGTGCCTGGTCCCGCACGCTCAGCCCGAACGGCCCGACGACGGTCACGAGGGGTACTCCTGTCTGCTGACGATCACACGGATTGTCGATGTGTCGCTGCCTTCACTCAAGTCAGCGTATCGGGTCGCTGTTCGATCACCGTGGGCGCCTTCCCGTCACCCCTCGCGCACAGTCCCTTCGACCCCGGTATGTTCTTGATCAGCTCATACGATCAGGAGTGGACCTTTTGTCCGGAACGATGACCGACATCCCCGACGATCCGGCCGCGGAGCAGCCGCCTCCGCGGGACGACCACGCCTTCCTCGGTCAGCCGCGCGGTCTGCTCACCCTCTCCGGCCTGGAGGTCTGGGAGCGGTTCTCGTTCCTCGGGATGCAGGCGATCCTCGTCCTGTACTTCGCCGACTCGGTCGCGAACGACGGCATGGGCATGGCCGCGGGCACCGCCGCCTCCGTCTCGGCCGCGTACGGCACGCTCGTCTATCTGGTCTCGGTGGCCGGCGGCTGGCTCGCCGACCGCATCCTCGGCTCGTACCGCGCGGTCCTGTACGGCGGCGTCCTCATCGCCTGCGGCCACTACGCGATGGCCGTGCCCGCCCCCGCTGCGACCTGGGCCGGGCTCGGTCTGATCAGCGCGGGCACCGGCCTGCTCAAGCCCAATGTGGCGTCCATGGTCGGCAAGCTCTACCGCACCGACGACGAGCGGCGGGACGCCGGATTCGCGCTCTACTACATGGGGATCAACGTCGGCGCCTTCGCGGGCCCGCTGATCACCGGCTGGCTCGGCGACCACAAGGGCTGGCACTGGGGCTTCTCGGCGGCCGCGATCGGCATGACCTTCGGCCTGATCCAGTACGTGCTCGGCCGGCGCCACCTGGCCGGACGCAAGCACGCGGCCGAGTTCGCCCTGCCGCCCGAGGGCATGCGCCGCGCGGTCCACCTCATGGTGCTCGGCGCCCTGCTGGTCGCGGCGCTCGCCGTGCTGCTCGCGCTCGGCGGCTGGCTGACGATGGGCCGCTTCGTCGACCTGCTCACCCTGATCTCGGTGATCGCGCCGGTCGTCTACTTCGCGGTGATGTTCGCCAGCCCCCGTGTGAGCGCCGAGGAACGCGGCCGCCTGAGGCCCTACGTGGTCCTGTTCCTGGCCTCGGTGGCGTTCAACTTCATCCTGTTCCAGGCGTACTCGACGATGATGCTGCTCGCCTCGACCAACGCCGAGACGACCATCCTCGGCTTCCACTTCCCGGCGAGCTGGTACGCCTCCGCGCTGGGCGCGTTCGAGGTGGCGCTCGCGCCGGTGGTGGCCGCCGTGTGGGCCCGCATGGGCCCGCGCCAGCCGCACGCCTCCAACAAGATCGCCTTCGGCGTGATCCTGGGCGGCCTGTCCTTCCTGCTGATGGTCCTGCCGACGGCCGGGCACGGCGGCGACACGTACAAGATGGCGGCCTGGTGGATCGTCGGCTCGTATCTGCTGCTCGGACTCGGCGACATCCTGCTCGAAACCTCCGGCATGTCGGCCACCACCAAGCTCGCCCCTAAGGCCTTCGCCAGCCAGACGATGTCGCTCTGGTTCCTCTCCCTCGCGCTCGCCAACGGCATCCAGGCGCAGACCGTGAAGGTGTACGGAAAGGTCTCCGACCCCGCCTACTTCGGCCTGAACGGCGCCATCGCGGTGGCTGTCGGCATCGCCGTGATCCTCGCCGCCCCCTGGCTCAAGCGCACCATGCACCCCGTCCACTGAGGTTGCCGCCATGCACATCCGCACCGAATTCCCGTACCAGACGCAGCGCGAGGATGTCCGGATCCCGCTGTCCGACGGCACGTTGCTGTACGCGCGCGTCTGGCGCCCGGTCACCGAGGAGCCCGTTCCGGCGCTGCTCGAATACCTCCCGTACCGCCTGACCGACTGGACGGCGCCGCGCGACTGGCAGCGCCACCCCTGGTACGCGGGGCACGGCTATGCGTCCGTACGCGTCGACGTGCGCGGGCACGGCTGCTCCCAGGGCCTGCCGGGCGACGAGTACGACGCGACCGAACTCGCCGACGGTGTCGCGGTCGTCAACTGGCTCGCCCAGCAGCCCTGGTGCACCGGCAGGGTCGGCATGTTCGGCATCTCCTGGGGCGGCTTCAACAGCCTCCAGATCGCCGCCCTCGCACCCGAACCGCTGAAGGCGATCGTCACCGTCTGCTCGACCGACGACCGCTACGACAACGACGTGCACTACATGGGCGGTTCGGTGCTCGCCGTCGACATGCACGCCTGGGCCGCCACCATGCTCGCCTTCGTCTCGCGCCCGCCGGACCCCGCGTTCGTCGGGGAAAAATGGCGAGAAATGTGGCTTGAACGCCTCGAAGCGGTGAAGCCGTTCATCCACACCTGGCTCGCCCACCAGACCCGCGACGACTACTGGAAGCACGGCAGCGTCTGCGAGGACTACGGCGCGATCGACGCGGCCGTCCTCGCGGTGGGCGGCTGGCACGACCCGTACCGCGACACGGTCCTGCGCCTCGTGGAACACCTCCCGCCCGACCGGGTACGCGGCCTGATCGGCCCCTGGTCCCACCAGTACCCGGACCGCGGGCTCCCCCCTGGCCCGGCGATCGGCTTCCTCCAGGAGACCCTGCGCTGGTGGGACCACCATCTCAAGGGCGAGGAGACGGGCGTGATGAAGGAGCCGCTCCTGCGCTCCTGGATCAGCGAGTCGCACCCGCCGGCCACGGTGTACGCGGAGCTCCCGGGCCGCTGGGTGGGCGATCCGGCCTGGCCCTCGCCCCACGTCACACCCGTCTCCTACACACTCCGGGGCGCGCCCGTGCGGGTGCGCTCGCCGCAGCACACGGGCCTGGACGCGGGCCGCTTCTTCCCGTTCGGAAACGACGCGGACCTCCCCCCGGACCAGCGCGCCGAGGACGCCCACTCGGCGGCCTTCGACTTCCCGGTACCGGCGGACTCGGGCCCGCTGGAAATCCTGGGCCGCCCCCAGGTCACCCTCCGCCTGCGCATGGACGTCCCGTACGGCCAGGCGATCGCCCGCCTCTGCGACGTGGCCCCGGACGGCTCGTCGACGCTGGTGACGCGGGGGGTGCTGAACCTGTCGGCGCGGCATGGACGCGACCGGGCGGAGCCGTGGCCCCTGGGCAGGACGGAGGATGTGGCGTTCTCCCTGAACGCCATCGGGCACACCTTCCCCCCGGGCCACCGCATCCGGCTGGCCGTCTCCTCCGCCTACTGGCCGTGGATCTGGCCGCAGGCCGACTCGGTGGGCTTCACCCTCGACCCGGTGGGCTCCGCCCTCCGACTCCCGCTCAGGGAGCACACGTCGAACGACACGATCGCCTTCGCGGACCCCGAGCAGTCCGAGCCGCTGGGCGTCTCGTACCCGGCCCCGCTGGACGAGCCGCGCCCCGAGCGCCTGGTGGTACGCGACGTGGCGAAGGGCGAGTGGCGCCTGGAGGTGGATCCGCGGTACGGGGGCACGCGGGTGTACCCGGACGGGCTCGAATTCACGGAGGACGCGAAGGAGACGTACACGATCGACGAGTCCGACCCGCTGTCCGCGCGGACCCGCTCGGACTGGCATCTGCGGTTGCACCGGCCGGAGTTGGCGTGGGACGTGACGATCGACACGCGCTCGGAGATCACGTGCGATGCGGCGGATTTCATCACCTCTGACGAGGTGGTGTGCCGGGAGGGGGGCGAGGTGGTGTTCCACCGGACATGGGAGCGGCGCATCCCCCGGAACGCGGGGTAGTTCCCCCACCCCGCCCCTTCCCACTGTGACACTCTGCTGGAAGGGGCGGGGTGGGGAGGATCTCAGCCCGCTGCCACCGACATCGCCAGCCGCGGCGACGCGTACTCCGTGCCGCACACGAACCGCATCACCGGCCCGAAGGACGACGCGGCCGGAAGGCCGGTGAAGTACAGGCCCCGCACCGTCGACTGATAGCCCGCGTCCAGCACCGGCGCACCCCGCGACGTGGACAACTGCGTCCGCAGCCCGTGCCCGAGGAAGTCGAGCGCCGCCACGTCCATGCGATAGCCCGTCGCCGCCATCACATGGTCCGCCGAGAGCTCGCGCCCGGACCCCCCGCTCAGGGTGAGCACCGGCCGGCCCTCCTCGACCCGGGCCCGTACGATCCGCCGCCCGTCCGTCACCGCCACCCGCCCGGTGAACCGGTCCCGCAGCCACCACGCCCCCAGCGGCCCCAGCACGTTGCGGACCAGATAGTGGCGGGCCGGCGCGGGCAGATGGCGGAAGTGGGTCGCGTGGTACGAGAAGGCGTGCAGCGACCACGCCCTGCCGAAGGGCGAGTTGGGGGTGAAGCGGGGCTGCTGGTCGGGGGCCGCCCCGAACCGCACGGCCCCCGCCCCGCGCGCGACGACCCGCACGCGGGCCCCCGCCTCGGCCATCAGCACCGCGTCCTCCAGGGCGGACTGGCCGGCCCCGATCACCAGGACCTCACGCCCCGCGAACGCGGACAGGTCGTGGTGCTGGGCGGCGTGCGAGACGGGCCCGGTCGCCGAGGGGCCGTCCGGAACCGCCGCGGCCAGTTCGCGCGGCAGCCGGGCCAGGCCCGAGAGCCCGGTCGCCACCACGACGGCCCGCGCCTCGAAGCTCTCGCCGGAGTCCAGCTTGAGCGCGAAGTGCCCGCCGGGCACCCGGTCCACCGAGACCACCCTGACCTGCTCCAGATCGGGGAAAAGCCGCTCGGCGAACCACTGCCCGTACGCCGCGAAGGTCTCCACGGGGATCAGGTCCCAGTCCGATTCGAGCCGCCGCGCCCCGGTGTCCGCGCAGAAGTCGAGCAGCCCGTACCCCCGCTGCGGAGCATCGATGCTGGAGGCGACCGGCGTCGACTTGAGGACCATGCCCGCCGGCATGTGCTTCCGCCAGCTCACCATCGGCGAGCCGAAGACGCGGACCGGTATGCCCCGGGCGCGCAGATGGGCGGCGGCGGACAGGCCGAACGGCCCCGCCCCGATGACCGCCACCGGACGTGTCGCAGTGCTCACTCGCAGTCCCCTTCTCGGAATGTGACTCACCCCGCTCACGGTCTCGACAACCGTACGGGTCAGGTGAGTTGGTACTGGATCTACTTCGTCACCGCGCGGCGGGAGCTCCGCCAGAGCCGGTACAGATGCTGTGCACCGGGGCCCACGAAACGGGCCATCATCGTGAAGAAGGGTCTGAGGTCGTCCCCGGCGACCCACGCGTACTCGGTGCCGGCCGGGCGTTCGGGCGCATGAGGCGTGGTGTAGCCGCTGCGCCGGTAGGCGAGCAGCGCGGGCAGGTCGATGTTCTCGACGACATAGCGGTGCCCGGCCCGCTGTTCGCCCTCCGGGACCCGGCGGCCGGTGAGGTGGAGGTGCTGGGCGCGGACGACGTCGATGCCCGCCTCGCTCTCGAAGAGCCGGAACTGGGCGCCCATGCGCGGGTTGAAGTCCAGGAGCTTGTAGCGGCCGTCGCGGCGGTCGAAGCGCAGATCGAGGTCGACGATGCCGGTGAAGCCGATCCTCTTGACGAACTGCTCGGCCAGGGCGGCCAGTTCGGGGTTGTCGACGACGTACGCGTTCGCCGTCATCCCCGCGTGCGGCGGCCAGGACCGCACCTTCACGCCGGTGAACAGGGCGAGCGGGCTGGAATTCTCGTCGAAGTACGCGTGCACGATCCAGTCCTCGGCCTGCTCGCGCGGCAGGTACTCCTGGAGGATCACGCCGGGCCGATCGCCCCAGCCGCGGGCCAGCGCGAGCAGGTGCGCGCGGTCCTCGACCCGGGTGGTGCCGGGCACGGCCGGGCTGCGCCGCCGCACGAAGGCCTCCCGGTTCTTGGCCACCACCGGGAAGCGCGCGTGCCGTGCGAAGTCCTCGACGTCGGCGTACGTCTCGGGAAAGGCGGCCGCCGGGGACGGCACTCCGTGCTCCACGCACAGCTCGTGCAGCCCCTGTTTGCTGGCGAGACGCCGGGGTAACTCGGGCGCCACCGAAGGGAAGAGGAAGAGTTCGGCGAGCTCCTTCTGGTGCTCGGCGATCAGCACCGCGGCCTCTTCGTCGGTCGGAATGAGGACGGCCGGCCGCCCGATCCGCCGGCCGATCCCGAGCAGCCCGTCCACCAGAGCGGCCGGCTCCTCGGCACCGGTCGTCGGCCAGGCGAAGGCGCGCCGGAGGTAACGGGAGTGGGCCGCGGGAGTCCAGCGGTCCTCGGTGATCGCGTACATCGGCACCCCGAGTCTGCCCAGACTGCGGATGGCGCCGACTCCTCCGTGATGCAACGGATAGTTCCCGAACTTCACGATCAGGCCCGGTACGTCCCGGTCCGCCCTGAACAGCACGCTACTGCCCGCCACCAGTCCCCCCTCGGGACAGAGAGCCCCCACAGCCCCGCGGGACACGCGGCCCCCTCGCCTGACGCGCCCCGGACAGAGACGCTAAGGGGGAATGACCGCTTCCGGAGGCGGAATTTCCGGACATTACGAACTCTTTAGGCACTGCCGCCCCGCGCACCGCCGACGTAACGTGTGACCCACAAACCGTGGAAAGCGAGGCAGGCACCGATGTCCGAGCAGAGCCCGCTCGAACTGGCCGAGGGCGACCCCTTCGGCCCGCACAATCTCCCGTACGGCGTCTTCTCCACGCCGGACCGCCCGGCCGACCGGAGGGTTGGCGTCCGCATCGGCGACCACGTCCTGGACGCGGGGGCGGCGGCGCACGCGCTGGGCTCCCCGTACGCGGCGCTCCTCGCCAAGCCGAGCCTCAACCCGCTGCTCGCGGCGGGGCGCACGGCCTGGCGCGATGTACGCCGGGCGCTCACCGCCTGGGTGACGGTGCCCGCCCACCGCCCGGTCGTCGAGCCCCTGCTGCACCCGCTCTCCGACGTCGAACTGCACCTGCCCTACGAGGTCGCCGACTACGTCGACTTCTACGCGAGCGAGCACCACGCCACGAACGTGGGCCAGATCTTCCGCCCCGACGGCGCGGCCCTGACCCCCAACTGGAAGCACCTGCCGATCGGTTACCACGGCCGCTCCGGCACGATCGTGGTCTCGGGCACGGAGGTGCCCCGCCCCCAGGGCCAGCGCAAGGCCCCGACGGATCCGGCTCCCGTCTTCGGCCCCTCGGTGAAGCTGGACATCGAAGCAGAGGTGGGCTTCGTCGTAGGCACGCCTTCGGAGCTGGGCTCCCGCGTCGGACTGAACGGCTTCGACGACCACGTCTTCGGCCTGTTCCTCCTGAACGACTGGTCGGCGCGGGACATCCAGGCCTGGGAGTACGTGCCGCTGGGCCCATTCCTCGGCAAGTCCTTCGCGACGTCGGTGTCGGCGTGGGTGACCCCGCTGGAGGCCCTCGCGGCGGCCAGGGTCTCTCCCCCGGCCCGCGACTTCCCCCTCCTCCCCTACCTGGACGACTCCGCGGAGGAGGTCCCGGGCGGGTTCGACCTCCGCATCACGGTGTCGATCAACGGCACGGTCGTGGCCGAGCCCCCGTTCGCCTCGATGTACTGGACGGCGGCGCAGCAGCTGGCCCACATGACGGTGAACGGCGCGTCGCTGCGTACCGGGGACGTGTACGGCTCGGGCACGGTCAGCGGCCCCGAGCGCGACCAGCGCGGCTCGCTCCTCGAACTCACCTGGAACGGCACGGAGCCGCTGGAGCTGCCGACCGGCAAGCGGGCGTTCCTGGAGGACGGCGACGAGGTGACCCTGACGGCGTGGGCACCGGGGGCGCACGGGGTGCGGGTGGGCTTGGGCGAGGTGAGGGGCCGCATCACTCCACCGCGCTGAGTCATCCCCTCCCCGCCCCTTCCTGAGACCCTCCGGGGGGAAGGGGGAGGGCGTTCCTGGGGCTCTGCCCCAGACCCCGTTCGCGCCTTGAGGGCGCTCGTCCTCAAACTCCCCCAAGGCCTTAAACGCCAGGGGGACCCCCATGACGGGCTGAAGATACCGGTGCTGCCGCTATCGATCCTGCTAGGGGCGCGGGGAACTGCGCGACCAGCCGTCCACGGTCTGCAGCCGAACGCTCGCACACTCAGCCTCTCCGGCGTTTGAGGAGCGGGGGTCCGGGGGCGGAGCCCCCGGGGGACGGACCTCAGCCCACCCCACACCCCCGGCGGGTCCAGGGAAGGGGTGGGGAGGGGCCGCAACAGGGTCTGGGGCGGAGCCCCAGCGCCCCCCGCCCAGGAGGAATCCGGCCAGGGCTGTGGATAACTCTCGGGGTGTCGGCGGGGACGCCTATCGTTGCGAGGGTGAACGGTGAGGCAGCAGACGGACCAGTACGGGGGACAGAGCGATGAACGGCACGGGCGGGACGCACACGGTGGACGCGGAGACCGAGGCCCTCCAGACCTTGCACCGCGTCTTCGGATACGAGTCCTTCCGCGGAGCACAGGGCGAGGTCATCGACCACGTAGTGGCAGGCGGCGACGCCGTCGTCCTCATGCCCACCGGCGGCGGAAAGTCGCTCTGCTACCAGATCCCCGCCCTGGTCAGGCCCGGCACGGGCGTCGTGGTCTCCCCCCTCATCGCGCTCATGCAGGACCAGGTGGACGCGCTGCGCGCGCTCGGCGTGCGCGCCGGGTTCATCAACTCGACCCAGGACTTCGACGAGCGCCGCACCGTCGAGGCCGAGCTGATCGCCGGCGAGCTCGACCTGCTGTACCTGGCGCCCGAGCGGCTCCGCGTGGAGGCCACGCTCGACCTGCTCGCCCGTGCCAAGATCTCCGTGTTCGCGATCGACGAGGCGCACTGCGTCGCCCAGTGGGGCCACGACTTCCGCCCCGACTACCTCGCCCTGTCCCTGCTCGGCGAGCGCTGGCCGGACGTACCGCGCATCGCGCTCACCGCGACCGCCACCGACGCCACCCACCGCGAGATCACCCAGCGCCTCGGCATGCCGGACGCCCGCCATTTCGTGGCGAGCTTCGACCGTCCGAACATCCAGTACCGGATCGTGCCGAAGAACGACCCGAAGAAGCAGCTCCTGACGTTCCTCAAGGAGGAGCACGACGGGGACGCGGGCATCGTCTACTGCCTCTCGCGGGCCTCCGTGGAGAAGACCGCGCAGTACCTGAGCGACAACGGGGTGCAGGCCGTCCCGTACCACGCGGGCCTCGACGCCGGGACGCGCGCCGTCAACCAGTCCCGCTTCCTGCGGGAGGACAGCCTGGTCGTGGTGGCGACCATCGCGTTCGGCATGGGCATCGACAAGCCGGACGTGCGCTTCGTCGCCCACCTCGACCTGCCGAAGTCGGTCGAGGGCTATTACCAGGAGACCGGTCGCGCCGGGCGTGACGGCCTCGCCTCGACGGCCTGGATGGCGTACGGGCTCCAAGACGTAGTCCAGCAGCGGAAGTTGATCCAGGGCGGCGAGGGCGACGAGGCGTTCCGGCGCCGGGCGGCCGCCCACCTGGACGCGATGCTGGCGCTCTGCGAGACCGCCTCGTGCCGCCGGGCCCAGCTCCTCGGGTACTTCGGCCAGGAGGCCACGGCCGAGAACTGCGGCAACTGCGACACCTGCCTGACCCCGCCGCAGACGTGGGACGGCACGGTGGCCGCGCAGAAGGTCCTCTCCACCGTCGTACGGCTTCAGCGCGAGCGGGGCCAGAAGTTCGGCGCGGGCCAGATCATCGACATTCTGCTCGGCCGCAGGACCGCGAAGATCATCCAGTTCGACCATGACGCGCTGTCCGTCTTCGGCATCGGCGAAGACCTGTCCGAGCCCCAATGGCGGGGCGTGGTACGGCAGTTGCTCGCGCTGGGCCTGCTCGCGGTGGAGGGCGAGTACGGGACGCTGGTCCTGACGGAGGCGAGCGGACAGGTGCTCGGCGGGCAGCGCGAGGTCCGGATGCGGACCGAGCCGGAGAAGACGGTGCGGGCGGCGGCGCGGAGCGCCTCGAAGAAGCCCGCCGCGGCGGCGGCCGACCTGCCGGCCGAGGCGCTTCCGGTCTTCGAGGCGCTGCGGGCCTGGCGGGGGGCGCAGGCTAAGGAGGCGGGGGTTCCGGCGTACGTGATCTTCCATGATGCGACGTTGCGGGAGATCGCGACGGTTCGGCCCGGGTCGCTGGATGAGCTGGGCACGATTGGCGGGGTGGGCGAGAAGAAACTCGCGACGTGGGGCGAGGGAGTCCTGTCCGTCCTGGCAGCCATGGACTAGCCCTGCTGGACAAGCCCTGGACCAGCCCCGCCCGAGCCCGGGCGGGGCGCCCTGGCCACGCCCCAGGAAGGGGTCCAGGGGACGCGGCCCCCGCAGGGGTTTGGGGCGCAGCCCCGGGAAACGGACCTTCCCCTCCGTCCCCACCCCCGGAGGCCACGCGGCGGAGCCGCAGAGTGTCAGAGCGGGAAGGGGCGGGGTGGGGAATCCCCCACCCCCAACTCCCCTACCGCACAAAGACCCCCGCGCTATGCGCAAGATCAAGGAAGTACTGCGGCGCCACACCCAGCACCAGCGTCACAGCCACCCCCACCCCAATCGCCGTCATGGTCAACGGCGACGGCACCGCCACCGTCGGCCCGTCCGCCTTCGGCTCGCTGAAGAACATCAGCACGATCACCCGGATGTAGAAGAACGCGGCGACCGCCGAGGACACCACACCGACCACGACCAGCGCCCCCGCACCCCCCTCCGCCGCCGCCTTGAACACGGCGAACTTTCCGGAGAAGCCGGACGTCAGCGGGATGCCCGCGAAGGCGAGCAGGAAGACCGCGAAGACCGCCGCCACCAGCGGCGAACGCCGGCCGAGGCCCGCCCACTTGGACAGGTGCGTCGCCTCGCCGCCCGCGTCCCGCACCAGCGTGACCACCGCGAACGCGCCGATCGTCACGAAGGAGTACGCCCCCAGGTAGAAGAGCACCGACGAGATGCCGTCCGCGTTGGTGGCGATGACACCGGCCAGGATGAACCCGGCGTGCGCGATCGAGGAGTAGGCGAGCAGCCGCTTGATGTCGGTCTGGGTGATCGCGACGACCGCGCCGCCCAGCATCGTGATGATCGCGACGCCCCACATCACCGGCCGCCAGTCCCAGCTCATGCCGGGCAGGACGACGTACAGGAGGCGGAGCAGCGCGCCGAAGGCCGCCACCTTCGTGGCCGCCGCCATGAAACCCGTCACCGGAGTGGGCGCGCCCTGGTAGACGTCCGGCGTCCACATGTGGAACGGCACCGCGCCGACCTTGAACAGCAGGCCCATCAGGATCATCGCGCCGCCGATGAGCAGCAGCGCGTCGTTGCCCATGGTCCCGGCAAGGGCCGGGTCCACGTTCTGGACCGAGCCGCTGACGACGTCGGCGATCGTGGCGTACGAGACGGAGCCCGCGTAGCCGTACAGGAGCGCGATGCCGAAGAGCAGGAAGGCCGAGGAGAACGCGCCGAGCAGGAAGTACTTGACCGCCGCTTCCTGCGACATGAGCCGCTTGCGGCGGGCAAGCGCGCACAGCAGGTAGAGGGGGAGGGAGAAGACCTCAAGGGCGACGAACAGGGTCAGGAGGTCGTTCGCCGACGGGAAGACCAGCATGCCGGAGATCGCGAACAGGGCCAGCGGGAAGACCTCGGTCGTGGTGAACCCGGCCTTGACCGCGGCCTTTTCGCTGTCGCTGCCCGGCACCGAGGCCGCCTGAGCGGCGAACGAGTCCACCCTGTTGCCGTGCGCCACCGGGTCCAGACGACGTTCGGCGAAGGTGAAGATCGCCACGATGGAGGCCAGGAGAATGGTGCCCTGGAGGAAGAGCGCCGGGCCGTCGACCGCGATCGCGCCCATGGCCGCGATGTGCGCCTTGGTCGTGCCGTAGCCGCCGGCCGCGAGGCCGACCACCGCCGCGAAGGCGGCGGCGAGCGCGACCACCGACAGGAACACCTGCACGTAGTAGCGGCTGCGGCGCGGGACGAAGGCCTCCACCAGGATGCCGACGATCGCCGCGCCCACCACGATCAGCGTGGGTGCGAGCTGGGCGTACTCGATGTGCGGCGCGGGGATCTTGTCCAGCTTGCCTTCGGCCGCCGTGGTCCACAGGCTGTGGACAGCTGATGAGCTCACTTGGCCGCCTCCACCACCGGGTTGGGGTCCTTCTTCTGTACGTCCGACATGGTCTGCCGCACCGCCGGGTTGACGATGTCGGTGAGCGGCTTCGGGTAGACCCCGAGGAAGATCAGCAGCGCGATCAGCGGGGCCACCACGAGCAGTTCACGGACCTTGAGGTCCGGCATGCCCTGAACCCCGGCCTTGACCGGTCCGGTCATCGTCCGCTGGTAGAGGACGAGGACGTAGAGCGCGGCCAGGACGATGCCGAGGGTCGCGATCACTCCGGCCACCGGGTAGCGGCTGAACGTGCCCACCAGGACCAGGAATTCACTGACGAAGGGAGCCAGGCCCGGCAGGGACAGGGTGGCGAGGCCGCCGATCAGGAACGTGCCGGCGAGCACCGGGGCGACCTTCTGCACGCCGCCGTAGTCCGAGATGAGCCGGGAGCCGCGCCGCGAGATCAGGAAGCCGGCCACCAGCATCAGCGCGGCCGTCGAGATCCCGTGGTTGATCATGTAGAGCGTGGCGCCGGACTGCCCCTGGCTGGTCATGGCGAAGATGCCCATGATGATGAAGCCGAAGTGCGAGATCGACGCGTACGCCACCAGGCGCTTGATGTCGCGCTGGCCGACCGCGAGCAGCGCCCCGTAGATGATGCTGATCACGGCGAGCACCACGATCACCGGCGTCGCCCACTTGCTGGCCTCCGGGAAGAGCTGGAGGCAGAAGCGCAGCATCGCGAACGTGCCGACCTTGTCGACGACCGCGGTGATCAGCACGGCGACCGGCGCGGTCGCCTCGCCCATCGCGTTGGGCAGCCAGGTGTGCAGCGGCCACAGCGGGGCCTTCACCGCGAAGGCGAAGAAGAAGCCGAGGAACAGCAGTCGTTCGGTGTTGGTCGCCATGTGGAGCGAGCCGCTCGCGCGGGCCGCGGCGATCTCGCTCAGCGAGAACGAGCCCGCCACGACGTACAGGCCGATGACCGCGGCCAGCATGATCAGCCCGCCGACCAGGTTGTAGAGCAGGAACTTGACGGCCGCGTACGAGCGTTGGGTCGCCGCCGCCTCGTCGCCCTGCCCCGGCGCGGCAGCGCCGTATTGGGACGGTGCGGCCCGGTCGCCGAAGCCGCCGATGAGGAAGTACATCGGGATGAGCATGGCTTCGAACAGGATGTAGAAGAGGAAGACGTCGGTGGCCTCGAAGGAGAGCACCACCATCGCCTCGACGGCCAGGATCAGGGCGAAGAAGCCCTGCGTCGGCCGCCAGCGGCTGCTATTGGTCTCCAGGGGGTCGGCGTCGTGCCAGCCGGCCGCGATGATGAACGGGATGAGCAGCGCGGTGAGCCCGATGAGGGCGACGCCGATACCGTCCACGCCCAGTTCGTAGCGGACTCCGAAGTCCTTGATCCAGGCGTGCGACTCGGTCAACTGGTAGCGGTCGCCGCCCGGTTCGAACCGTACGAGCTGGATCGCGGCCAGCGCCAGAGTGCCGACCGAGACCAGCAGGGCCAGCCATTTGGCGGCGGTGCGCCGGGCCGCCGGGACGGCCGCGGTCGCGATCGCGCCGAGCGCCGGGAGCGCCGCCGTCGCGGTAAGGAGGGGGAAGGACATTGCGTTACACCGCCCTCATCAGCAGAGTCGCGGCGATGATCACCACAGCACCTCCGAACATCGAGACCGCGTAGCTGCGGGCGAAGCCGTTCTGCAGCTTGCGCAGCCGGCCGGAGAGCCCGCCGACCGAGGCGGCGGTTCCATTGACGACTCCGTCGACCAGGCTGTGGTCGAGGTAGACGAGCGAGCGGGTGAGGTGCTCGCCGCCGCGCACCAGGACGACGTGGTTGAAGTCGTCCTGGAGCAGGTCGCGGCGGGCGGCCCTGGTGAGCAGCGAGCCGCGCGGGGCGACGACCGGGACGGGCTTGCGGCCGTACTGCGCGACGGCAAGGCCCACGCCGATCAGCAGGCAGACGATGGTGGCTGCGGTGACCGTCCACTCCCCCACCGGCGAGTCGCCGTGGCTGAAGGACGTGATCGGCTCCAGCCACTTCACGAACCGGTCGCCGATGCCGAAGATGCCGCCCGCGAAGACCGAGCCGAAGGCGAGCACGATCATGGGGATCGTCATGGACTTCGGGGACTCGTGCGGGTGCGGCTCGTCGTGGGCGCCGTGCGTCTCGGCGGCGGGCTCCACGCCCGGCTGGTCCGGCGAGGGGGTCTTCGCGTGCTTCCAGCGCTCCTCGCCGAAGAAGGTCAGGATCATCACGCGCGTCATGTAGTACGCGGTGATCGCGGCGCCGAGCAGGGTGACCGCGCCGAGGATCCAGCCTTCGGTGCCGCCCTTGGCGAACGCCGCCTCGATGATCTTGTCCTTGGAGAAGAAGCCGGACAGGCCCGGGAAGCCGATGATGGCGAGGTAGCCGAGGCCGAAGGTGACGAAGGTGACCGGCATGTACTTGCGCAGACCGCCGTACTTCCGCATGTCGACCTCGTCGTTCATGCCGTGCATGACCGAGCCCGCCCCGAGGAAGAGCCCGGCCTTGAAGAAGCCGTGCGTCACCAGGTGCATGATCGCGAAGGCGTAGCCGATCGGGCCGAGGCCGGTGGCCAGGATCATGTAACCGATCTGCGACATCGTCGAGCCGGCCAGGGCCTTCTTGATGTCGTCCTTGGCGCAACCGACGATCGCACCGAACAGGAGCGTGACCCCGCCGACGATCACGACGACCGTCTGGACGTCGGGCACCGCGTTGAAGACCGCGCCGGAGCGCGTGATCAGGTAGACGCCCGCGGTCACCATGGTCGCCGCGTGGATCAGGGCCGAGACCGGTGTCGGGCCCTCCATCGCGTCGCCGAGCCAGGACTGCAGCGGCACCTGCGCCGACTTGCCGCAGGCGGCGAGCAGCAGCATCAGGCCGATGGCGGTGTTGCGTCCCGAGCTCGCGCCGTCCGCACCACCGAGGACGGCGGGGAAGGCGAAGGAGCCGAACGTCGTGAACATCACCATGATGGCGATGGACAGGCCCATGTCGCCGACCCGGTTGACCAGGAAGGCCTTCTTGGCGGCGGTCGCCGCGCTGGGCTTGTGCTGCCAGAAGCCGATGAGCAGGTAGGACGCGAGGCCCACGCCTTCCCAGCCGACGTACAGCAGAAGGTAGTTGTCGGCGAGGACCAGGAGCAGCATCGCCGCGAGGAACAGGTTGAGGTAGCCGAAGAAGCGGCGGCGGTTCTCGTCGTGCTCCATGTAGCCGATCGAGTAGATGTGGATCAGCGTGCCCACACCGGTGATCAGCAGCACGAAGGTCATCGAGAGCTGGTCGAGCTGGAAGCCGACGTCGGCCTGGAAGCCCTCGACCGGAACCCAGCTGAACAGGTGCTTGGTCACCGTCCGGTGGCCGGCCGCGCGGTCCAGCATGTCGAGGAAGAGCACCGCGCCGAGGACGAAGGACGCGCCCGCCAGCAGCGTGCCCAGCCAGTGGCCGATCCCGTCCAGTCTCCGTCCGCCGCACAGCAGTACGGCCGCTCCGAGCAGAGGCGCCGCGATGAGCAGCGCAATGAGGTTGTCCACGATTCAGCGACCCCTTACAGCTTCATCAGGCTGGCGTCGTCGACCGAGGCCGAGTGGCGGGAACGGAAGAGCGACACGATGATCGCGAGCCCGACGACGACCTCCGCGGCGGCGACGACCATCGTGAAGAACGCGATGACCTGGCCGTCGAGGTTGCCGTGCAGCCGGGAGAAGCAGACGAACGCGAGGTTGCAGGCGTTGAGCATCAGCTCGACGCACATGAAGACCACGATCGCGTTCCGCCTGATGAGCACTCCGGCGGCGCCGATGGTGAACAACAGGGCTGCAAGGTAGAGGTAGTTGACCGGATTCACTTGACCGCCTCCTCGTCCCGGCCGAGCCGTTCCTCGGAGCGCTGCTCCAGGGCCTTGAGGTCGGCGAGCGCCTCGCTGGACACGTCACGGATCTGGCCGCGGCCGCGCAGCGTCTGGTTGACGGTGAGCTCGGAGGGCGTGCCGTCGGGGAGCAGGCCCGCGATGTCCACCGCGTTGTGCCGGGCGTAGACGCCGGGGGCGGGCAGCGGGGGCAGGTGCTTGCCGCGTACGCGCTCCTCGGACATCTCCCGCTGGGTCTTGGCGCGCTCGGTGCGCTCCCGGTGGGTGAGCACCATCGCGCCGACCGCCGAGGTGATCAGCAGGGCGCCGGTGATCTCGAAGGCGAAGACGTACTTGGTGAAGATGAGGGTGGCAAGACCCTCGACGTTTCCGTTGGCGTTGGCCTGGCCGAGTCCGTTGAAGCTCTTCAGCGAGGCGTTGCCGATGCCGGCGATCAGGAGCACCCCGAAGCCGAGCCCGCAGGCCGCGGCCCACCAGCGCTGGCCCTTGATCGTCTCCTTCAGCGAGTCGGCGGCCGTGACGCCGACCAGCATGACGACGAAGAGGAACAGCATCATGATCGCGCCGGTGTAGACGACGATCTGGACGACGCCCAGGAAGTACGCGCCGTTGGCGAGGTAGAAGACCGCGAGGATGATCATGGTTCCGGCCAGGCAGAGCGCGCTGTGCACGGCCTTCTTCATGAGGATGGTGCACAGGGCGCCGATCACGGCGACCGTGCCGAGCACCCAGAACTGGAAGGCCTCACCGGTCGAGGTGTGCGAGGCGGCCGCGGCGAGCAGTTCGGTGGGCGCGCTCATGCCCCCACCACCTTGCTGGAGGCGGGCTCGTCCTCACCGAAGGTCGAGGCGCCCTCCTGGGGCCGCTCCCCCTTGCTGAGCGCCACCTGCCGGACGGTGCCGGGCGCGGCCTCGGTGACCAGGCCCCGGTAGTAGTCCTGCTCATCCATGCCCGGGTAGATCGCGTGCGGGGTGTCGACCATGGTGTCGTCGAGCCCGGCGAGCAGCTGCTCCTTGGTGTAGATCAGGCTCTCGCGCGAGGAGTCGGCCAGCTCGAACTCGTTGGTCATCGTCAGCGCCCTGGTCGGGCAGGCCTCGATGCACAGGCCGCACAGGATGCAGCGGGCGTAGTTGATCTGGTAGACCCGGCCGTAGCGCTCGCCCGGCGAGTAGCGCTCCTCGTCCGTGTTGTCCGCGCCCTCCACATAGATGGCGTCGGCGGGACAGGCCCAGGCGCACAGCTCGCAGCCGACGCACTTCTCCAGGCCGTCCGGATGCCGGTTGAGCTGATGGCGGCCGTGGAAGCGCGGCGCGGTGGTCTTCTGCTGTTCCGGATACTGCTCGGTCAGCCGCTTCTTGAACATGGCCTTGAAGGTCACGCCGAAGCCGGCCACGGGGTTGAGGAACTTCTCCCCCGGCTCCCCGGGCTTCCCCGACTCTCCGGGCTTCCCCGACTTACCGGTCGATGACTCAGACACCGTCGTCCTCCCTTCCTTCTCGGTCACTCTCAGTATCGACCCCGCCACTGACAATCAACTCGCGCTCCTGGCGCGGCCGTCGGCGGGGTACGGGCGGAAGGGTCTGGCCGGGCAGCGGGGGTACCGGGAATCCGCCGGCCATCGGGTCGAAGGCCGCGGGCGGCGCCTTCGCCTCCTCGGCCTCCTTCTTGCCGCGGAAGATGTCCGCGACGAAGGAGAGCAGCAGCACCACGATGACCGCGCCTCCGACGTACAGCACGATCTTCGAGAAGTCGTAGCCGTCGTTGCGCAGCGCCCGCACGGTCGCGACCAGCATCAGCCAGACCACGGAGACCGGGATGAGGACCTTCCACCCGAGCTTCATCAGCTGGTCGTAGCGGACCCGGGGCAGGGTGCCGCGCAGCCAGATGAAGAAGAAGAGCAGCAGCTGGACCTTGATGACGAACCAGAGCATCGGCCACCAGCCGTGGTTCGCGCCGGCCCAGAAGGTGCTGATGGGCCAGGGCGCGCGCCAGCCGCCGAGGAAGAGGGTGACCGCGACGGCCGAGACGGTGACCATGTTGACGTACTCGGCGAGCATGAACATCGCGAACTTGATGGACGAGTACTCGGTGTTGAAGCCACCGACCAGGTCGCCCTCGGACTCCGGCATGTCGAACGGGGCGCGGTTGGTCTCGCCGACCATCGTGATGATGTAGATGATGAAGGAGACCGGCAGCAGCACGATGTACCAGCGGTCGCCCTGCGCCTCGACGATCTTCGAGGTCGACATCGACCCCGAGTACAGGAAGACCGAGGCGAACGCCGCGCCCATGGCGATCTCGTACGAGATCATCTGCGCGCACGAGCGGAGACCGCCGAGCAGCGGATACGTCGAACCGGACGACCAGCCCGCGAGCACGATGCCGTAGATCCCGACCGAAGCCACGGCCAGGACGTACAGCATGGCGATCGGCAGGTCGGTGAGCTGCATCGTGGTGCGGTGGCCGAAGATCGACACCTCGTTGCCCGAGGGCCCGAACGGGATCACGGCGATCGCCATGAACGCCGGGATCGCGGCGATGATCGGGGCGAGGACGTAGACGACCTTGTCGGCCCGCTTGACGATGACGTCTTCCTTCAGCATCAGCTTGATGCCGTCGGCGAGCGACTGGAGCATGCCCCAGGGGCCGTGCCGGTTGGGGCCGATGCGCAGCTGCATCCAGGCGACGACCTTGCGCTCCCACACGATGGAGAACAGCACGGTCACCATCAGGAACGCGAAGCAGAAGACGGCCTTGACGACGACGAGCCACCAGGGGTCGCGGCCGAACAGGGAGAGGTCCTCCGCAGCGAGCGTGATCACGCCTCCACCACCTCCGAGGGGGCTTCCGTAACGGCCGGGCCGATGCGGACGACCTGGCCGGGGACCGCGCCGGTGTCGGCGGTGACTCCGCCGCCGACGGAGTTCATCGGCAGCCACACCACCCGGTCGGCCATCTCACTGACCTGGAGGGGGAGTCGGACGCTGCCGGACGGTCCGGTGACCTCCAGGAGGTCTCCGTCCTTGACGCCGGACTCGGCCGCGGTGGTCGCGGAGAGCCGGGCCACGGCCGCGTGCCGGGTTCCGGCGAGCGCCTCGTCGCCCTCCTGGAGCGAGCCCTGGTCGAGCAGCATCCGGTGTCCTGCGAGCACCGCCTCGCCCTCGCCGGGCCTCGGCAGCGCCTGCGCCGACTCCAGGGGCTCGCTCGCGCGCGGCCCGTCCCAGGTGCCGAGCCGCGTCATCTCGCCCCGTACGGCGCGGACATCGGGCAGCCCGAAATGGACGTCGAGCGCGTCGGCCAGCATGTGCAGCACGCGCGCGTCCGTGGGCGCCGGAGTGCGGGTCAGCTGCTCCGGCTTGAGCGCGGCCTCGAACAGGCGGGCCCTGCCTTCCCAGTTGAGGAAGGTGCCGGGCTTCTCGGCGACGGCCGCGACCGGGAAGACCACGTCCGCGTGGGCGGTGACCTCGGTGGGCCGCAGCTCCAGGCTGACCACGAAGGCCTCCGCGAGGGCCTCGCGGGCGCGCGCCGGGTCCGGCAGGTCCGCCGGGTCGACGCCCGCGACGAGCAGCGCGCCCAGCTCGCCGGTGGCCGCGGCCTCGACGATCTGGCCGGTGTCGCGCCCGTAGCGGTGCGGGAGTTCGCGTACGCCCCAGGCCGATGCGACCTGTTCGCGGGCGCGCGGGTCGGTGGCCGGGCGGCCGCCGGGCAGCAGCGACGGGATCGCACCCGCCTCCACCGCGCCGCGCTCGCCGGCCCGGCGCGGGATCCACACCAGGTCGGCGCCGGTCGCCGCGGCCGTGCGTACGGCGGCGGTCAGCGCGCCGGGCACGGCCGCGAGCCGCTCGCCGACGACGAGGACGGCGCCCGGGGAGCGCAGCGCCTCGGCCGCCTTCATGCCGGCCGTGTCCAGGCCGACGCCGCCCGCGAGCGCGTCCAGCCACTCGGTCTCGGTGCCGGGCGCCGCGGGCAGCAGCGTGCCGCCCGTCTTCTGCAGGCCGCGGGACATGTGGGTGGCGAGCGAGAAGGTGCGCTGGCCGTGCTTGCGCCAGGCCTTGCGCAGCCGCAGGAAGACGCCGGGCGCCTCCTCCTCGGACTCGAACCCGGCGAGCAGGACGGCCGGTGCCTTCTCCAGGGAGGTGTAGGTGGCGCCGCGCCCGTCGAGGTCCCGGCCGTGACCGGCGACCCGGGCCGCCAGGAAGTCGGCCTCCTCGGCGGAGTGCACACGGGCCCGGAAGTCGACGTCGTTGGTGTCGAGGGCGATCCGCGCGAACTTGGCGTAGGCGTACGCGTCCTCGACGGTCAGCCGGCCGCCGGCGAGCACCCCGGCCCGGCCGCGCGCGGCGGCGAGTCCGGCGGCGGCCGCCTCAAGGGCCTCGGGCCAGCCGGCCGGCTGGAGCTCACCGGTCTCGGAGTCGCGCACCAGGGGCGTCGTCAGACGGTCCGCCTTCTGCGCGTACCGGAATCCAAACCTGCCCTTGTCGCAGATCCACTCCTCGTTGACCTCGGGGTCGTCGGCCGCCAGGCGCCGCATGACCTTGCCGCGCCGGTGGTCGGTGCGGGTCGCGCAGCCGCCCGCGCAGTGCTCGCACACCGACGGCGACGACACGAGGTCGAAGGGCCGGGAGCGGAATCGGTACGCCGCCGAGGTCAGCGCGCCGACCGGGCAGATCTGGATGGTGTTCCCGGAGAAGTACGACTCGAACGGGTCGCCCTCGCCCGTGCCGACCTGCTGGAGCGCGCCGCGCTCGATCAGCTCGATCATCGGGTCGCCGGCGATCTGGTTGGAGAACCGGGTGCAGCGCGCGCACAGGACGCAGCGCTCGCGGTCCAGGAGCACCTGGGTGGAGATCGGGACCGGCTTCTCATAGGTGCGCTTCTTGCCTTCGAAACGCGAATCCGTGTCACCGACCTGCATGGCCTGGTTCTGCAGCGGGCACTCTCCGCCCTTGTCGCAGACCGGGCAGTCCAACGGGTGGTTGATCAGCAGGAGTTCCATCACTCCGCGCTGGGCCTTCTCGGCGACCGGCGAGGTGAGCTGGGACTTGACGACCATGCCGTCGGTGCAGGTGATGGTGCAGGACGCCATCGGCTTGCGCTGGCCCTCGACCTCGACGATGCACTGGCGGCAGGCGCCGGCCGGGTCGAGCAGAGGATGGTCGCAGAACCGGGGGATCTCGATGCCGAGCTGTTCGGCGGCTCGGATCACCAGCGTGCCCTTGGGGACGCTGATGTCGATGCCGTCGATGGTCAGCGAGACGAGGTCCTCCGGCGGCACGGCCGCCTCGCCGCCCCCGGAGGAAGCGCTACTCGTCGTCACAGTCATGCGTTCACCTCCGTGCTGTCGTCCGCCCAGGCGGTGGACCTGGCGGGGTCGAAGGGGCAGCCCTTGCCCGTGATGTGCTGCTCGTACTCGTCGCGGAAGTACTTCAGCGAGGAGAAGATCGGCGAGGCGGCGCCGTCGCCGAGGGCGCAGAACGACTTGCCGTTGATGTTGTCGGCGATGTCGTTCAGCTTGTCGAGGTCGTCCATCGAGCCCTGGCCGGCCTCGATGTCGCGGAGCAACTGGACCAGCCAGTACGTCCCTTCACGGCACGGTGTGCACTTGCCGCAGGACTCGTGGGCGTAGAACTCGGTCCAGCGGGTGACCGCCCGCACCACGCAGGTGGTCTCGTCGAAGCACTGGAGCGCCTTGGTGCCGAGCATCGACCCGGCCGCGCCCACGCCCTCGTAGTCCAGCGGCACATCGAGGTGCTCGTCGGTGAACATCGGGGTGGAGGAGCCGCCCGGCGTCCAGAACTTGAGCCGGTGGCCGGCCCGCATCCCGCCGCTCATGTCGAGCAGCTGGCGCAGTGTGATGCCGAGCGGCGCCTCGTACTGGCCGGGGCCCGCGACGTGCCCGCTCAGCGAATACAGCGTGAAGCCGGGCGACTTCTCGCTTCCCATCGATTTGAACCAGTCTTTTCCGCGGTGCAGGATCGCGGGAACCGACGCGATGGATTCCACGTTATTGACGACAGTGGGGCACGCGTACAGACCGGCTACCGCGGGGAAGGGGGGTCGCAGCCGGGGCTGGCCGCGACGGCCTTCGAGGGAGTCCAGGAGTGCGGTCTCCTCGCCGCAGATGTACGCGCCCGCGCCCGCGTGCACGGTGAGTTCGAGGTCCAGACCGCGGCCCAGGATGTTCTTGCCGAGGTAGCCCGCCGCGTAGGCCTCCTTCACGGCCTCGTGCAGGCGCCGCAGTACGGGGACGACTTCGCCCCGTAGATAGATGAAGGCATGCGACGACCTGATCGCGTAACAGGCGATCACGATCCCCTCGATGAGGGAATGCGGGTTGGCGAACAGGAGCGGGATGTCCTTGCAGGTCCCGGGCTCCGATTCGTCGGCGTTGACCACCAGATAGTGCGGCTTGCCGTCCCCTTGGGGGATGAACTGCCACTTCATCCCGGTGGGGAAGCCCGCGCCGCCACGGCCGCGCAGGCCCGAGTCCTTGACGTACGCGATGAGGTCGTCCGGCGTCATGGCGAGCGCCTTGCGCAGCCCCTCGTAGCCGTCGTGGCGCCGGTAGGTGTCCAGCGTCCAGGATTCCGGCTGGTCCCAGAACGCGGAGAGGACCGGGACCAGGAGCTTCTCGGGGCTGCTCCCGTTCCCGTTTCCTGCGATCTCGGTTGTCAAGGTCATCACTCCCCCTCCTCGTTGACCGGGTGCCCGTCCTGCGGCTCCTCGCCGCGCGGGTGCACCACGCGGGCTCCCGGCGTCTCGCCCCTGGCGAGCCTGAGGCCGGCCAGCGAGGCAGGTCCCGCGCCGCCGGTCGCGGCCACCGCGCCGGGCCGCTCGTCGGGGAAGCCCGCGAGGATGCGCGCGGTCTCCTGGTATGTGCACAGGGGCGCGCCCCGGGTGGGTTCGACCTGGCGGCCGGCGCGCAGGTCGTCGACGAGGCGCTTGGCGCTCTCGGGGGTCTGGTTGTCGAAGAACTCCCAGTTGACCATCACGACGGGTGCGAAGTCGCAGGCGGCGTTGCACTCGATGTGTTCGAGGGTGACCTTGCCGTCCTCGGTCGTCTCGTTGTTGCCGACGCCCAGGTGCTCCTTCAGCTCCTCGAAGATGGCGTCGCCGCCCATCACCGCGCACAGCGTGTTGGTGCAGACGCCGACCTGGTAGTCGCCGGAGGGCTTGCGCCGGTACATGGAGTAGAAGGTGGCGACGGCCGTGACCTCGGCCGTCGTCAGTTCCAGCAGGTCCGCGCAGAAGGCCATGCCGGTGCGCGAGACGAAGCCCTCCTCGGCCTGGACGAGGTGGAGCAGCGGCAGCAGCGCGGAGCGGCTGTCGGGGTAGCGGGCGACGATCTCCTTGCCGTCCGCTTCGAGCCGGGCGCGTACATCGGCCGGGTAGCCGGGCGGGGGCAGTTGAGGCATGCCCAATTGGATGTCTGTCACCGGTCGACGCCTCCCATCACGGGGTCGATGGACGCGACGGCGACGATGACGTCGGCCACCTGGCCGCCCTCGCACATGGCCGCCATGGCCTGCAGATTGGTGAAGGACGGGTCGCGGAAGTGGACCCGGTAGGGGCGGGTTCCGCCGTCGGAGACGAGATGGACGCCGAGTTCGCCCTTGGGCGACTCGACGGCCACGTAGGCCTGTCCGGCGGGGACCCGGAAGCCCTCGGTCACCAGCTTGAAGTGGTGGATCAGGGACTCCATCGAGGTGCCCATGATCTTCTTGATGTGGTCGAGGGAGTTGCCGAGTCCGTCCGGGCCGAGCGCGAGCTGCGCGGGCCAGGCGATCTTCTTGTCCTCGACCATGACCGGTCCCGGCTCGAGCCGGTCCAGGCACTGCTCGACGATCCTGAGTGACTGGCGCATCTCCTCCAGGCGCACCAGGAAGCGGCCGTAGGAGTCGCAGCTGTCGGCGGTCGGGATGTCGAACTCGTAGTCCTCGTAACCGCAGTACGGATCGGTCTTGCGCAGGTCGTGCGGCAGACCGGCCGAGCGCAGAATCGGTCCTGTGGCGCCGAGTGCCATGCAGCCGGTGAGGTCGAGGTAGCCGACGTCCTGCATGCGGGCCTTGAAGATGGGGTTGCCGGTGGCGAGCTTGTCGTACTCCGGCAGGTTCTTCCGCATGGTCTTCACGAACTCGCGGAGCTGGTCCACCGCACCCGCGGGCAGGTCCTGGGCGAGTCCGCCGGGGCGGATGAACGCGTGGTTCATGCGCAGGCCGGTGATCAGCTCGTAGATGTCGAGAATGAGTTCACGATCGCGGAAGCCGTAGATCATGATTGTGGTCGCGCCGAGTTCCATGCCGCCGGTGGCGATGCAGACCAGGTGCGAGGAGAGCCGGTTGAGCTCCATGAGCAGGACCCGGATGACCGAGGCCCGGTCGGGGATCTGGTCGGTGATGCCGAGGAGCTTCTCGACGCCGAGGCAGTACGCCGTCTCGTTGAAGAACGGCGTCAGGTAGTCCATGCGCGTGACGAAGGTGGTGCCCTGCGTCCAGGTGCGGAATTCGAGGTTCTTCTCGATGCCGGTGTGCAGATAACCGATTCCGCAACGGGCTTCAGTGACGGTCTCGCCCTCGATCTCCAGGATCAGCCGGAGCACGCCGTGCGTGGAGGGGTGCTGGGGGCCCATGTTGACGACGATGCGCTCGTCGTCGGCCTTGGCCGCGGACTGGACGACCTCGTCCCAGTCTCCGCCGGTGACCGTATATACGGGTCCCTCGGTGGTCTCGCGGGCAGAAGCGTGCGACGTTCCGTTCGATGTGGACATCAGCTGTACGACCTCCGCTGGTCCGGAGCCGGGATCTGGGCGCCCTTGTACTCGACCGCGATGCCGCCGAGGGGGTAGTCCTTGCGCTGCGGGAAGCCCTGCCAGTCGTCCGGCATCATGATCCGGGTGAGGGCGGGGTGACCGTCGAAGACGAGGCCGAAGAAGTCGTACGTCTCGCGCTCGTGCCAGTCGTTGGTCGGGTAGACCTCGACGAGCGAGGGGATGTGCGGGTCGCTGTCGGGGGCGCTCACTTCGAGCCGGATCAGCCGGCCGTGGGTCAAGGAGCGCAGGTGGTAGACGGCGTGCAGCTCACGCCCCTTGTCCCCCAGGAAGTGGACGCCGCTCACGCCCGTACAGAGCTCGAAGCGCAGGGCGGGGTCGTCGCGCAGGGTGCGGGCGACGCGCACGAGGTGTTCGCGGGCGATGTGGAAGGTGAGCTCGCCGCGGTCGACGACCGTCTTCTCGATGGCGTTTTCGGGCAGCAGGTCCTGCTCCTCCAGGGCGCCTTCGAGTTCGTCGGCGACCTCGTCGAAGTAACCGCCGTAGGGCCGCGAGGAGGCGCCGGGCAGCGTGACGGTGCGTACGAGACCGCCGTAGCCGCTGGTGTCACCGCCGTCCGCGGCGCCGAACATGCCCTTGCGTACGCCGATGACCTCGCCGGTGTCGTCGCGCTGGGCGGGCACACCGTTCTGTTCGGGGGTGTCCGGAGTGTCGGGAGAGCTCACCGCAGCAGCCCCTTCATCTCAATGGTGGGGAGCGCCTTGAGGGCCGCCTCCTCCGCCTCGCGGGCCGCCTCCTCCTGATTGACCCCGAGCTTGGAGCCCTGGATCTTCTGGTGGAGCTTGAGGATGGCGTCGAGCAGCATCTCGGGCCGGGGTGGGCAACCGGGCAGGTAGATATCTACCGGGACAATGTGGTCAACACCCTGAACAATTGCGTAATTGTTAAACATTCCGCCCGATGAGGCGCAAACCCCCATGGAAATCACCCACTTGGGGTTCGGCATCTGGTCGTAGACCTGCCGCAGGACCGGCGCCATCTTCTGGCTGACCCGGCCGGCCACGATCATCAGGTCGGCCTGGCGCGGGGAGCCGCGGAAGACCTCCATGCCGAAGCGGGCCAGGTCGTAACGGCCCGCGCCGGTCGTCATCATCTCGATGGCACAGCAGGCCAGGCCGAAGGTGGCGGGGAAGACGGACGCCTTGCGCACCCAGCCCGCGGCCTGCTCAACAGTGGTCAGTACGAAGCCGCTAGGCAGTTTCTCTTCGAGTCCCATAGGTGCCCCTCAGCCCCTCAGTCCCATTCCAGGCCGCCGCGCCGCCACACATACGCGTAGGCGACGAAGACGGTGAGCACGAAGAGCAGCATCTCCACGAGCCCGAAAAGCCCCAGGGCGTCGAAGGTGACCGCCCAGGGGTAGAGGAAGACGATCTCGATGTCGAAGACGATGAAGAGCATCGCCGTCAGGTAGTACTTGATGGGGAAGCGCCCGCCGCCGGCCGGCGTGGGAGTGGGTTCGATGCCGCACTCGTACGCCTCAAGTTTGGCCCGGTTGTACCTTTTTGGGCCGATTAGCGTGGCCATGACCACGGAAAAGATCGCAAACCCTGCCCCGAGGGCGCCGAGCACGAGGATGGGCGCGTAGGCATTCACGCTCCTCGCTCCTTCCAGTCGTCCTTGACCGTTGGACCGCACAGCGGGTCTCGCAAACGTCTCGCCGCCTCACGGTTCGCGGAAGATCGCGTACATGTGAGGCAGTTCACAAGCCCGACTGCTCCGCATCCTATGCCCGGCGGTCTGTGATCTGCGACACGGGGTACACCAACGCCTTTGTGATCTCCACCACCTGACGAAGGATCATCAAGTCGGATGAGCGGTGATCTTCATACGTGAAGCGCCCGAGTGATCACGAGAGGTGACATCTGGAGGTGTTACCGCTGGTCGGCGACCGTCTGGCGTTATCAAGACATGTGCGCTACAGGCAAATTGGCAATGAGCGGGCGTCCAGTGATAAGCGGGCGCCCGTCACCCGCGAGAGGGACTTCGGCACCCAAAGATGGACGCGTGCACCTCTTCACGAGAGCCGCCTCCGCTGCCCAGGAGGGCGCCACCCAACCGGATCAACCCATGATGTGACCTGCGTCACACGTCAACGGTCGTGGAATCAACGGGGCTTGGCCATCGACGTGAGGGGATGGTAGGCGCCGGGCAATTCGGGCGTTTCATGGAAAACACATGATCACAGCCCTGATCGCGCATGCCAGGTTTGTCCGTTACGGCGTCAATAAGTGCTGGCAAGAAGCGGATTCACCTCTTCCGGCACCAACTGTGGCGCAGCACACGTTTCTTGAAGGGAACCCTGAACCCCTGATAGCGGTTGTACCCATGTCCCACACCGCTCACATACCCAGCCACCGGAAGCCCCGCCGCAGCGCCTCGAAGGTCTCGCTTCGGGCCGGAGTTGCCGGTGGCGTACTCAGCACCATCGCGCTGGCAGGCGCGGCCGCCCCGGCCATCGCCGCCCAGCCGGTGACCGAGACCATCGAGATGCCGACGCTGACGGGCGACCTCGCGACCACCGCGGCCGCCACGGCGCAGGCCACCAAGACCGTCGCCGCCGACCTCCAGCTCCAGGCCGCCCAGGACGCCGCCGCGTCCAACGCCGCCAAGGACGCCAAGAAGGCCAAGGACGACGCCGAGCAGAAGGCCGCCGAGGCCAAGGCGAAGGCCGAGGCGGAGGCGAAGGCCAAGGCCGACGCCGCAGCGCGCGCCTCCCGCTCCTCCGAGCGCACCACGCTCAAGTCCTCCTCCTCGGACGGCGGCTCCACCTCCGGCAGCACGTCGTTCAAGGCGTCCAACGCCACCGGTTCCGCCGCCACCATCGTGAACTTCGCGCTGGCCCAGGTCGGCAAGGCGTACGTCTCGGGTGCCACCGGCTCCAGCGCGTACGACTGCTCCGGTCTCGTGCAGGCCGCCTACCGCCAGATCGGCGTCGACCTGCCGCGTGTCTCGCAGGACCAATCGGCGACCGGCACCCAGGTCTCGCTGTCGAACCTGCAGCCGGGCGACATCCTGTACTGGGGCGGCTCCGGCTCCGCGTACCACGTGGCGATCTACGTGGGCGGCGGCAAGTTCGTCGGCGCACAGAACCCCTCCACCGGCGTCGTCGAGCGCAGCCTGGACTGGGACCAGCCCACGGGCGCCGTCCGCGTTCTCTGAGGCGTACAGCGGCCTTCTGAGCCGCACCTCCACCGCCTGCAAGGGCCGTTGCTCCCCCGCTCGGGAGGAACGGCCCTTCGGCATGCCCGGAATGTGTTGAACTCTGCCTGTTCCGGGGCACCATGCACATATCAGGGGGGTGCGCGCATGGACGAGCAGGTGCGGGACTCGGAACCGCAGTCCTACGAGGTCTACGCCGACGGGCTCGGCATGTTCGCCGCGATCGGGATCGTGTTCATGGTGCTCGGCCTGTGGATGCTGACCGGCATCCGCCCCTGGCACGGGCCCGTCGACTGGGCCAAACTCGCCTTTGGCTGGGGTTTCGCCCTGTTCGTCCTCGGCGCCGGCGCGTTCCTGGTCCTGGCCTGCGTGTACGGGGCGGTGCGCCCGGTCATCCGCGCGGACGCGGCGGGGGTGCACCTCGCCACGCGCTTCGACGCACCCTGGGCGGAGGTCCGGGAGATCGAGGTCGGCACCGTGGCGATCTGGGAGCACGGCGACGAGAGCCACGCGGGTGGCTACGAGCACCATCGCGCGGTGTGGGTGACGCTGCACAGCGGCAAGCGGCACGAATACATAGCCCGCCGCCAGGGCGGGGACCTCTCCGCGGACGAACTGCGCACCGGTCTGTCCCGGTTCGCCGGAGAAGTCCCCGTCCGCTGGACGGACGAGGTGGAGCGGCGCTTCTAGAAGTGGAACGGTTTGAGAAGGGGAGCAGAGCTCCTGGAAAGGGCGCTCGGCTCAGGCCTTCGGCGCTACCTTCGAGAGCCCGTTGATGATGCGGTCCATCGCGTCGCCGCCCGTCGGGTCGGTCAGGTTGGCCAGCATCTTCAGCGTGAACTTCATCAGCATCGGGTGCGTGAGCCCGCGCTGGGTCGCGATCTTCATGACCTTCGGGTTGCCGATCAGCTTCACGAAGGCGCGGCCCAGCGTGTAGTAGCCGCCGTAGGTGTCCTTGAGGATCTTCGGGTAGGCGTGCAGGGCCAGTTCGCGCTGGGACGGGGTCGCGCGGGCGTGTGCCTGGACGATGACGTCCGCGGCGATCTGCCCCGATTCCATGGCGTATGCGATGCCTTCGCCGTTGAACGGGTTCACCAGACCGCCCGCGTCACCCACGAGCAGCAGGCCCTTGGTGTAGTGCGGCTGGCGGTTGAAGGCCATCGGCAGAGCGGCGCCGCGGATCGGGCCCGTCATGTTCTCGGGGGTGTAGCCCCAGTCCTCGGGCATGGACGCGCACCACGCCTTGAGGATCTCGCGCCAGTCCAGCTCGCGGAACGCGGAGGACGAGTTCAGGATGCCGAGGCCGACGTTGGACGTGCCGTCGCCCATGCCGAAGATCCAGCCGTAGCCGGGAAGCAGGCGGTCCTGCGGGCCGCGCCGGTCCCACAGTTCGAGCCAGGACTCCAGATAGTCGTCGTCGTGCCGGGGCGAGGTGAAGTACGTCCGCACGGCCACGCCCATCGGGCGGTCCTCGCGCCGGTGCAGGCCCATGGCGAGCGAGAGCCGCGTCGAGTTGCCGTCGGCCGCGACGACGAGCGGGGCGTGGAAGGTGACCGGGGTCTTCTCCTCGCCGAGCTTGGCGTTGACGCCGGTGATGCGGCCGTTGCGCTCGTCGATGATCGGGGCGCCCACGTTGCAGCGCTCGTAGAGCCGGGCGCCGGCCTTCTGCGCCTGCCGGGCGAGCTGCTCGTCGAAGTCGTCGCGCTTGCGCACGAGTCCGTAGTCCGGGTACGAGGCGAGGTCGGGCCAGTCGAGCTGGAGGCGGACGCCGCCGCCGATGATCCGCAGGCCCTTGTTCCGCAGCCAGCCGGCCTCTTCGGAGATGTCGATCCCCATGGAGACGAGCTGCTTGGTGGCGCGCGGGGTCAGCCCGTCGCCGCACACCTTCTCGCGCGGGAAGGCGGTCTTCTCCAGGAGC
The DNA here is from genome assembly GCF_039532965.1 of Streptomyces mauvecolor. Lineage (NCBI taxonomy): Bacteria > Bacillati > Actinomycetota > Actinomycetes > Kitasatosporales > Streptomycetaceae > Streptomyces > Streptomyces mauvecolor. The sequence goes on from NZ_BAAASQ010000045.1 coordinate 40,298, forward strand.
AGCACATCGAGTCCGGCCTTGGCCAGGTAGTACGCGGTCGTCGATCCGGCAGGACCGGCCCCGACGACGATCACGTCCGCGGTGTGTTCGGAGAGCGGCTCGGTCACAGCGGGATCTCCCGAAGACTCGAATTTGCGTGCCGAGAAGCACAGGACATGTGCAGTCTATGGGTGGCTGTTGATCGACATCGCGAAGGGTTGCCCACGCCATGAGCTCCGTCTCCCCCGAGTCCCCCATACCGTCGTCGGTACCGTCCGCCGTACCGGACAAGCCCCTGCCCGTAGTACGGCTGCGCGTGCCCACCGAGGAGGACGCGTACGCCTGGCACCGGGTGTTCGACGACCCGGAGGTGATGGAGTTCCACGGCGGCCGCTCCGCCGAGGTCTCCGTCTACGAGGAGTTGACCGCCCGCCAGCGCAGACACGACGCCGAACACGGCTTCTGCTTCTGGACGATGCTGGACGAGAACGACGAGGTCATCGGCTTCACCGGCGCCCAGCCCTGGCCGCTGGACGACTGGGGCCCGGCGGGCGAGGTGGAAATCGGCTGGCGCCTGGGCCGCGCGCACTGGGGCCGCGGCTACGCGACGGCGGCGGCCCGCGCCACGCTCGACCGCGTCCGCGCGAAGGGCCTGGACCACGTGGTGGCGATGGTCCACCCCGACAACACCCGCTCGCTGGCAGTGACGGAGCGGCTGGGGATGACGCTGTCGACCACGTACGAGTCGAGGGTGTCGGGCCTGGGAATCCCGTGCTTCCGGCTGGAGCTGGGCACAGCCAGCGCCTGAGGGCCCCTGCCCCTTCAGCCTTGGGGGAGTCCGAGTGAGCGGGGGGTGTGGGAGCGGCGCCCCCGCACGACCCCGTTACGCCTTGAAACCCCGGTGCAGCGCCACAACCCCGCCCGTGAGGTTGCGCCAGGCCACCTTGGACCAGCCCGCCCCCTGAAGCCGCGCGGCAAGCGCATCCTGGGCGGGCCAGGCCCGGATGGACTCCGCGAGGTACACGTACGCCTCCGGGTTGGAGGACACGGCCGTGGCCACCGGGGGCAGCGCCCGCATCAAGTACTCCGTGTACACCGTCCGGAACGGCTTCCACGTCGGCTGCGAGAACTCGCAGATCACGACACGGCCGCCCGGCTTGGTGACCCGGTACATCTCCCGCAGCGCGGCGTCCGTGTCCTGGACGTTGCGCAGCCCGAAGGAGATCGTCACCGCGTCGAACGTGTCGTCGCGGAAGGGCAGCTTCGTCGCGTCGCCCGCCGTGAACGGCATGTGGGGCTGGCGCTCCTTGCCGACCTTGAGCATCCCGAGCGAGAAGTCGCAGGGCACGGTGTACGCGCCCGCCGCGGCGAAGGGCTGCGAGGAGGTGGCCGTGCCGGCCGCGAGGTCGAGCACCTTCTGCGCGGGCCGCGCGTCGACCGCCTTCGCGACCTCCTTGCGCCAGAGCCGGGTCTGGCCGAGGGAGAGCACGTCGTTGGTGAGGTCGTAGTGCGCGGCGACGTCGTCGAACATCGAGGCGACTTCGTGCGGCTGCTTGTCCAGGGATGCGCGGGTCACGCTTCCCATTCAAGCAGTACGCCGCACAGCCGGGTGCCCGGCCCTCACCGGCACAGCCGGGCCGCGTACATTCTCCTTTCCGTGCCACGGGGGCGCGGAACCACGAGAGCGGGTGCACACGACATGCGGAGTTTCCTGAGGGTGCCGGTCGCGGGGCTCGGCGCCTTGGCCGCGCTGGTGTGCGCGGGGTGCTCCTCGGCCCCGGACGTGGCACCCGAGGCCCCGGCCGGGCCCGCCGCGCACGGCCCGCTGAACAGCGCGTACTCCCCCTACGTCAGCGCCACCACGGCCTCGCCGACCGACGCCGTCGGCTCCCCAGCCGTCTACAACCTGGCGTTCGCCGTCGCGCACGGGAACACCTGCCGGGCGGTGTGGGACGACGACACGGCCATCGTGGACCAGGACGTCAAGGACCGGGCGGCCGGGCTGAAGAAGTCGGGCGCCGCGGTGCGGGTGTCCTTCGGCGGGCAGGCCGGCAAGGAGCTGGCCCTGACCTGCCGGACCCCCGCCCAGTTGGCCACGGCGTACGGCTCCGCGCTCGACGCGGCCGGCGCCGGTGAGGCCGACTTCGACATCGAGGGCGCCGCCCTTGCCGACTCCGCCGCGCTCACCCGGCGCGCGGAGGCGATAGCCCAGCTCCAGAAGCAGCGGGGCCTCAAGGTGACGTTCACGCTCGCGGTGATGCCGACGGGGCTCACGCCCCAGGGCACGGCGCTGCTCAAGTCGGCCAAGGACCACGGCGTGAAGGTCTCGGCCGTCAACATCATGACGATGAACTACGGCACCTCCTTCGGAGGGGACATGGGCGACTACGCGGTGAAGGCCGCGACCGCCGCGCACGGCCAGCTCCAGCAGGTCCTGGGCCTCTCGGACGCTGCGGCCTGGCAGGGGCTCGGGGTCACGTCGATGATCGGCGTCAACGATGTGAAGGGCGAGACGTTCACCCTGGACGATGCCGCGAAGGTACGGAAGTTCGCCCAGGACAAGGGCGTCGGACGGCTGTCGATGTGGGTGACGTACCGCGACCAGAAGTGCGGTGGCGGCATCAACTCGGCTGCGGCGCAGGCGAGTTGCAGCGGCGTGGACCAGGAGCCGGGCGCCTTCGCGAAGGCGCTGTCCGGAAGCTGACCTAGCGGCGCCGGTGCACCAGCCGCCCGCCGATGACGGTGGCGATACAGGTCCCGGCGCCCTCTGCGGCCAGCGCGTCCTCGTCCGGTACGGCGAAGACGGCGAACCGGGCGGGGCCGCCCACGGCGAGCGGGCCCCGGAAAGCCTCGCTCGGCCCGGTGCCGGCGAGGGGATCCAGGGCGCCCTCGCCACCCTCGCTCATCAGCACTTCAAGTCCCGCCCGCTGTACGGCAGTTCGTACCGCCGGGGTGGTGAGGGGCCCGGTCACCGCGACCACGCCGTGGGCGAGGAGTTTCTGGGTGCAGCGGCGGGCGCTGTTGCCCCGGCGGGACTCGCTCGGGCCGAGGGCGGCGAGCGCGGCGCCGGTCAGCGGTTCGGTGCCGAGTTCGTCGACCTCGAAGGGGTCGTCCGGGAAGTAGGTGCGCTCAAGGAGGGCGGCGCCGTGCCGGTTGACGAGGCCGGGGGTGAGCACGCCGGGCCAGCGGCGGACGCGGGCGGAAGGGTGCTCGGCGGCCACGTCCTCGTATGCGCCGATCATCGCGATCCGGTCGCCGTCGACCAGGACCGCGCCGCCCGGGACCGGCTCGCGGTCCCCGGGCAGTACGAGGTCGGCGGCGTGGATCGTCAGCAACGCGGCCTCAGTTGGAGGCGAGGAGCTTCAGCTCCGGGTGGGCCGTGCCGCCCTCGATCGCGGTCGAGGAGATGTGCGACTGGACGCGCGCGTCGACCGGGTCGTTCGCCGGGTCGTCGTGCACGACGAGGTGCTCGTAGGTGGTCGCGCGCTGGGCGGGCACCCGGTCGGCCGTGCGGATCATGTCGATCATCTCGCGGAGGTTCGAGCGGTGCTTGGCACCGGCCGACGAGACGACGTTCTCCTCCAGCATGACCGAGCCGAGGTCGTCCGCGCCGTAGTGCAGGGTGAGCTGCCCGGCCTCCTTGCCGGTGGTCAGCCAGGAGCCCTGGATGTGCGCGACGTTGTCGAGGAAGATCCGGGCGATCGCGATCATGCGGATGTACTCGAAGATCGTCGCCTGGGTGCGGCCCTTGAGGTGGTTGTTCTCCGGCTGGTACGTGTACGGGATGAACGCGCGGAAGCCGCCCGTACGGTCCTGCACGTCGCGGATCATGCGCAGGTGCTCGATGCGCTCGGCGTTGGTCTCGCCGGTGCCCATGAGCATGGTGGAGGTGGACTCGACGCCCAGGCCGTGCGCGGTCTCCATGATCTCCAGCCAGCGCTCGCCGGACTCCTTGAGCGGCGCGATCGCCTTGCGCGGCCGCTCGGGCAGCAGCTCGGCACCGGCGCCGGCGAAGGAGTCGAGCCCGGCGGCGTGGATCCGCGTGATGGCCTCCTCCACGCTCACCTTGGAGATGCGGGCCATGTGCTCGACCTCGGAGGCACCGAGGGAGTGGATGACCAGCTGGGGGTAGGCCTTCTTGATCGCGGCGAAGTGCTCTTCGTAGTACTCGACGCCGAAGTCGGGGTGGTGCCCGCCCTGGAACATGATCTGAGTGCCGCCCAGCTCGATGGTCTCCGCGCACCGGCGCAGGATGTCGTCGAGGTCGCGGGTCCAGCCCTTGGCGGTGTCCTTGGGCGCGGCGTAGAACGCGCAGAACTTGCACGCCGTCACGCAGACGTTCGTGTAGTTGATGTTCCGCTCGATGATGTACGTCGCGATGTGCTCGGTACCGGCGTAGCGGCGGCGGCGCACCGCGTCGGCGGCGGCACCGAGCGCGTGCAGCGGCGCGGACCGGTACAGGTCGAGCGCTTCCTCCGGGGTGATCCGCCCACCCTCAGCGGCACGGTCGAGAACGGACTGAAGATCGGCCTTCTCAGTCACCGGGGGTGTCCCTTTCGGAGGGGATATGGACGGACCGATCCAGCCTACGCCAGCGGCTCCGCCCCGCTGAGCGGGGGCCGCAGGGCTCCCTATCCGGCGAGCCCGCCCAGGAGCAGGCCGCCGAAGGACCCGGCGATCATGAAGGGGCCGAGCGGGAACGCGGTCGTACGGTTCGCCCTTCGCAGCACCAGAAGCCCGCCCCCATAGACCGCGCCCAGTACGAGCCCGAGCAGGGCTCCCGCGAGGAGCACCGGCCAGCCGTACCACCCGAGGACGGCCCCGAGCCCGAGCGCGAGCTTGGCGTCGCCGAGGCCCATGCCCGCCGGGTTGATCAGCACAAGCACCACGTACCCACCGCCCAGGGCGAGTTCACCGAGCAGAGCCGTGGTCCAGGCCCCCGCATCCCCCGGCAGCAGCGAGGCGAGCCCGAGCAGCAGGGTGGCCGCGAGGGCGAAGGGCAGGGTCAGCACATCGGGCAGCCGGTGTACGCCCCGATCGACAACCCCGAGCAGCACGGCCACCGGCGCGAGCAGCAGCCAGACCCCCAGCTCCGGGCGGGCGCCGGTGGTGCAGGCTAGCCCCGCGCAGACCAGCGAGGTCAGCACCGCGAGACCCGGAGCCGAGGGCCCGTACCCGCGAGCGGCCCCGAGCCAGCCCCGGGCGGGGCCGGCGAACGGCCGCCCGTCGGGGTCCGCGGACCGCCACGGCTCGTCGGGTTCGACGGACAGCCGGTACGCCGGGCGGGGCAGCAGCACCCCGGCGGCCGCGCCCCACAGCGCGGCTCCGGCGACGAGAAGCCCGTTCACCGCTTCAGGCCCGTTCACTGCTTCGTCAGGATGCCGGACGGCCTTCCGGCGGCCGCCTCCTCGGACTGGTACGTGAGCTTGCCGTCGCCGCCGAGGGTGAAGACCAGTTCGGCGGTGCCGGTGGTGCACAGGCCCGCGGTGCCGGGCTTGCGCGGGTCGGTGCGCTCCTCGATGCGCACCTCGCCCGCCGTGCCGGAGACCAGCTTGCCCACGCCGTGGCACTCCACCTTCGTACCCAGCACCTCGATCGTCGAGGTCGTCAGGACGACGTCGCTGCCCGTCCTGCCCGCCGTGAAGGCGGCGGTGACCGTGCCGTGCGGCTGGCCGGTGCTCTGCTCCGTGGTCGGGCCCTGCCAGGTTCCGATGAACTGGGCGGGCAGTTCGGCCAGTTGGGTGCCGGGCGGCGAGCCCGAAGGGGTCGCGGCGTCGGTCGGGGCCTGCGTGCCCGGTTCGGGCGTGTCCGTTCGTGAGCTCGAAGCCGGCGGCTTCGCGCCCGTATTGGTCGCTTCGCTGCCGCCGCCCGGCAGCATGTCGAAGAGGAAGGCCGCGCCGACCGTGACGGCGGCCAGGGCACCCGCCACCGCGAGGGCCACCGTGCAGCTGACCTTGCGGCCGCGGCCGCGTTCGCCCGGTTCGGTGGCGGTCGCCACGGAGAGGGCTACGCGCGGGCCCTTGTCCACCGGTCCCGGCGGGGCCGTGGGCGGCGGGGGTGTGCGGGGGCCGGGGACCGGGGCCGCGTCCCTGCCGTACGAGGCGTCCGGCGGCCCGAAGGTACCTGCGGAGCCGGACGCGGGACCCGTGCCGACCCCGACCGCCGGGCTGCTGAACGGGATCGGCCCCGAGCCGCTCACCGACTCCTCGGGCTCCAGGTCGAGCAGCCGCACCGCGGACCGGCTGACCTCCTCCACCAGCGGGCCCGGCAGCCAGCCGCCTTGGACCAGCGCCGCCGCGCCGGCCGGGGCGAGGCGGGCCGCGAGGGCGGCGGGGGCGGGGCGGTCGGCCGGGTTCTTGGCGAGGCAGGCGCCGACCGCGTCGCGCAGCTCGCCGGTGAGGCCCGCGCCCAGTTCGGGCGGCTCGTGCACCACCTTGTAGAGGAGGGCCGCCGAGGAGTCGCCGGGGAAGGGCGGCTCGCCGGTCGCCGCGTACGCGAGGACCGCGCCGAGCGAGAACACGTCGGCGGCGCCGGTGACGCCCCGGCCGAGGATCTGCTCGGGCGACATGTAGCCGGGCGAGCCGATGGAGACGCCGGTCGCGGTGAGCGAGGCGGTGCCGTCGGTGGCGCGGGCGATGCCGAAGTCGATGAGGCGGGGCCCGTCGAGGGTGAGCAGCACGTTCGACGGCTTCACATCGCGGTGGACCAGGCCGAGCGCGTGCACCGCGGCCAGGGCCTCGGCGAGGCCGGCGCCCAGGACGCGTACCGAATGCTCGGGGAGCGGGCCGCGGTCCATGACGGCCTGGGTCAGCGAGGGGCCGGCCACATAGCCCGTCGCCACCCACGGAACCGGCGCCTCCGGGTCCGCGTCGAGGACCGGCGCCGTCCAGTCGCCGCCGACCCGCCGGGCCGCCTCGACCTCGTGCCGGAAGCGGGCCCGGAACTGTTCGTCGAGGGCGAAGTGCGGGTGCACCACCTTGACCGCGACCGTGCGGCCACCCGCACTGCGGCCCAGGTACACCCGGCCCATGCCGCCCGCGCCGAGCCGGCCGAGCAGCCGGTAGGCACCGATCGTCTGCGGTTCGCCCGCTTCCAGCGGCTGCAACGACTGCATCCGGTGCTCCCCCAACGCCCACCCTGGTCAAGCCGGTCGCACAGCAGCGTAGAGCCGCACGTGCGCGGGATCACCCTCAACCGAGACTGATCCGATGCTTACCTGAGCGAACCGAAGGGCGGGTTCCGCCCTCTTGACTGGCGTAGTTCATGCTTAATCGCCCAAAATGCCACCGCCCCAGCCAGATTCACGGAGTCCCGAATGAACCGTCGCCGCCCTGGCGCTCTGATAGCAGCTGCCGTCATCGGCGCGGTCGTGCTGGTCTCCGGCTGCTCCGACGAGGGCAAGCCGGTCAGCTTCGACTCGGGGCCGAGCAGCCCGTCGGGGAACGCCTCGCCGCAGGGCGGGCAGAAGCAGGGCGGGCAGAAGAAGAACGACGACGCCTCCGAGAAGAACGGCGCGGCCGCGCAGACGCTCCTGCCGACCGGCCCGAAGGCCGAGTTCACCACGCAGAGCAGCCTCGGCGACGGCACCAAGATCGGCGTGACCACGCTCAAGGGCGCCAAGTCCGGGTTCACGGGCAAGGTGTGGGTGTGGGCGCCGAAGCAGTACTTCGAGGAGAAGTACAAGAACAGCGGCTTCCCGGTGCTCATCGCACTGCCCGGCGGAAACGGTTATCCCAAGAACTACTGGATGGGCACCGACCTCAAGCTGCAGAGCAGCATCAGCGAGTGGTCCAAGACCGGCAAGAGCCTGCCGTTCATCGTGGTCATGCCGGTCCTCAACCCGGACACCAAGCACTATTACGACGGCAGCGACATCCCGGGGCAGCCGAAGATGGGCACCTGGATGACCGAGGACGTGCCGGACCTGGTGCGGGCCAACTTCCGCACGTTCAAGTCCCGTGACGGCTGGGCCTTCATGGGCTCCTCGTCGGGCGGCTTCGTCGGCCTGAAGTCGGTGCTCAAGCGGCCCGACCTGTTCAAGGCCGCGATCGCCTCGGGCCCGGACATCGTGCCGGACTCCCCGCTGTGGGCCGGCCACGAGGCCGAGAAGCAGGCGAACAATCCGGAGAAGCTCGCCCAGGACCTGATCGACAAGAAGGGCCCCGAGGTCGCCCTCGCCTTCCAGGTGGGCACGAAGGAAGGCACCGTCGTGCCGAACGTGAAGAAGTTCATCGACACGTACGGCAAGGGCCCGGTGAAGACCCGCCTCCAGCTGATCGAGGGCGGCACCCACAACGCCCACACCTACGTGAAGGGCATGGGCGAGGGGACCATGGAGTGGATCAGCAAGCAGATGCTCGCCCCGGTCCCGTCCTCCTGAACCGGCCGAAGATCTTTTACGGAGCGAGCAGCTCCACCTTCACATCCGCGGGGAACCCGGTGGTCGGCCCCGTACGCCGGGCGAACTCCCGCACGCCTTCGAGCTGTTGGTCCCCGAAGCGGAAGTCCAGCGTCGTGAAGTAGCGCTCCAGGAGCTCGGCGTCGAACACCTCCCAGCGCGCGGCCTGCTCCGCCACCTTGCCGACCTCCTCCAGGGAGAGGTCCCGCGACGCGAGGAACGCCTCGTGCACCTGCTGTACGACGTGGGGCTCGCGGGCCAGGTAGTCCTTGCGGGCCGCCCACACGGCGAAGACGAACGGCAGCCCCGTCCACTCCTTCCACATCGTGCCCAGGTCGTGGACCTGGAGCCCGAGCCGCGGGGCGTCGTGCAGGGAGGCCCGCAGCGCGGCGTCCCCGATCAGCACGGCGGCGTCCGCCTCGCGCATCATCAGGCCGAGGTCGGGCGGGCACGTGTAGTAGTCGGGGGCGACCTGGTACCGCTCGGCGAGCAGCAGCTGCGCCAGGCGTACGGAGGTGCGCGAGGTGGACCCGAGCGCGACCCGGGCCCGGTCCAGGTCCTCCAGGGGCCGCTGCGAGACGATCACGCAGGACATGACCGGCCCGTCGCAGCCGACCGCGATGTCGGGGAAGGCGACCAGGTCGTCGGCGTTGCGCAGGAACTCCACGAGGGTGATCGGCGCGATGTCCAGGTCACCGTTCACCAGCTGCTCGCTGAGCTTCTCCGGGCTGTCCTTCGTCAGCTCCAGGTCGAGCAGCGTCCCCGTCCGTGCCAGGCCCCAGTACAGGGGCAGGCAGTTGAGGAACTGGATGTGACCGACGCGCGGCCGGCCGCCGTGGTGCTGGGGGCTGGTTGAATTGTCCACATGGCGAGGCTAGACCCGTCCCAATCCGTGGACTCCGCCGGGCCCTGCCGGGAGTGCCGCGGGGGCGCTGCGGGGGTGTCCCGGCTGGGCCGTACGGGGTGCCGCGCGGGAGGGCTTGATCACCTGCTCAGCCCCCGGTCAAACGTCCGGGTGGAGTGATCTTTCCCTCTACCGCAGCACCTGAGCTGCGTGCTACGCTCAGCGCAAGTTGCAGTTTGGTTTCCCTTGCAGTACAGAGCCTGCGGAGCATGTAACCCGCAGGCTTTTGTAGTTTTCAGACTTGTTTGCAGGTTCTGGAGCAGGGCAACCCTTTGGCCCAAGGAGGGCTTATGGCTACCGGAACCGTGAAGTGGTTCAACGCTGAAAAGGGCTTCGGCTTCATCGCCCAGGACGGCGGCGGCCCGGATGTCTTCGTCCACTACTCCGCGATCAACGCGTCTGGTTTCCGCTCCCTGGAGGAGAACCAGGTCGTGAACTTCGACGTCACCCAGGGTCCGAAGGGCCCGCAGGCGGAGAACGTCACCCCGGCCTAACTTGCCCGGGTTGGCGATCGCTGACTTAGCAGTACCCAAGGAGCCCCGTCCTCTCGGACCGGGGCTCCTGCCTTTTGCCCCCCGGGGGCGGTGCGCTTCCCTCTGCGGACTGTGCCGGGCCACTTGCGCAGTTCCCCCGCCCCCCGAAGGGTCCGGTGTCGGCTGCGGACCGTGATGGCTTGCTCGCGCAGTTCCCCGCGCCCCCGGCAGGGCTGGGATTGCGCAGAACCCACGGTTCAGGGACTTCGCCCCTGCAGGACACCCCCCACTTGTGCGCGCCGGCCCACACCCATGCCGCTAGGGGCGCGGAGAACTGCGCGAGCAACCACCCACGTCCCGGGGCCGAAAGCCGGGTTAGGGGCGCGGGGAACTGCGCGAGCGCCCCGGATCGGCCTGCACCCGAACGCGAACCGCCCCGCTCAGCGGTAAAGCCCCTCGATCTCGGCCGCGTACCGCTCCAGAATCGCCTTCCGGCGCACCTTCAAGGTGGGGGTCAGCTCACCCCGCTCCACCGAGAAGTCCCGCGGCAGAACCGCGAACCCCCGGATCCGCGCAGGCCGGGACACCTCCGCGTTGGCCGCCTCGACCGCAGCCCGGACGAGCTCGCGGACCTCGCCCGCATCCCGCCCCGCCGTCTCCTCCGCATCGACCGTGATCAGCGCGACCGGATACGGCCGCCGGTCCCCCACCATCACCGCGTGCGAGACGACCCGGGCCCGCTCGATGACCCGCTCCACGTGCGAGGGGGTCAGATTCTTCCCGGCGGACGTGATGATCAGGTCCTTCTTGCGGCCGGTGATCGTGAGGTAACCGTCCGCGTCCAGCGCCCCCAGATCCCCCGTGTGCAGCCACCCGTCCGCATCCAGCGCCTCCGAGGTGCCCTGGGCGTTCGCGTGGTACCCGGGGAAGATCATCGGCCCCCGGGCCAGCACTTCCTCGTCGTACGCGATCTTCACCTCGCACCCCGAGACCGGCCGTCCCACCGTCCCGTACCGCACCGCCCCGGGATGGTTGAGCGAGATCACGCCCGCGGACTCGGTCATCCCGTACCCCTCGAAGACCTGGATCCCGCAGGCCCGCAGGAAGTCCAGGATCGCCGGGTCGATCGGGGCGCCGCCGGTCAGCGCCCAGCGGAGCCGTCCGCCGAAGGCCGCTCTGACCAGGCTGAACAGCGAGGCGTCGGCGGCCTCGTACTCACTCTGCCGCTCGGGCGGAAGCTGCCCGTCCGCCGCGAGGACGCCGACCGCGACCGCCGCGTCGAACCGCTCACCGCCGCCCTCCGCCGCCTCGGCGAGCGAGCGCACCACCGAGTAGACCTTCTCGAAGAGGCGCGGTACGGAGGGGAGATGGGTCGGCTGCGCCTCGGCGAGCTCGCCGACCACGTCCTCGATCCGGCCGCCGAAGTAGCAGAGCTCGCCGCCGTACAGGAGGGTCGAGAACTGGATCAGCTGGGCGAGGAGGTGCGCGAGGGGCAGGTAGAGGTAGGTGCGGTCGCCGGGGCCGCCCTCGATGAGGTTCAGGGTCGCGTCCTGGACCGCGCCCATGTTGCCGTGCGTGAGCCGGCAGCCCTTGGGCGGGCCGGTGGTCCCGGAGGTGTAGACGAGCTCGGCGTCGTCGCCGGGGCGGACGGCCGCGGACCGGGCCCGCAGCTCGTCGAGCGGCACGGATTCGCCCCGGACCGCGAGATCCGCGAGCGGCACGGCGGACCCGTCGGGCGACTCCCCCGTCATCAGCAGGACGTGAGCGAGCTCGGGAAGGTCCCCTCGCAGCCCCTCCACCCGGGCCGCCTCCGCAGGGCCCTCGCAGATCACCGCCTTCGCCGCGGAGTCGGCGAGCACCCACGTGGCCTCCTCGTCGCCCGCCGTCGGGTACACCGGCACCACCACCGCGCCCGCCGCCAGGCAGGCGAAGTGCGCGTACGTCCACTCGGGGCGGGTCTCGGCGAGGATCGCGACCCGGTCGCCGGCCCCGATGCCGAGCGCGAGCAGGCCGCGCGCGGTGCGGCGTACGGTCTCGCGCAGCTCGGCGTACGTGACCGTCGCCCAGCCCCCGCCCGCCTCGCGGAACCTGAGGGCCGGCCGGTCCGGGTGGCGCGCGGCCGCCCATGCGGTGAACACGGCGAGCGTCTCGGGGCGCGGGCTCTCGTACGGGCTCTGGGGGGTCATGATCCGACGGTAGGTACGACTGCGGGCCATACGGGATGACGGGAAACGTCACCCCGGCTGACCTCAACGCTCAACCCGGCTACCGTCGTTGACCATGGCGAAGCCGACGATCACCGTGCACCACGTGCGGGCCGTGCTGCGCGGCGCCGAGCGGCACGGCATCGACACCGTGCCGCTGCTCCAGGCGTCCGGCATCCCCCCGCTGCTGCTCGGCGACGACCGGGCGCGGGTCACCCCGGCCCAGTTCGCGCAGCTCTTCCGGGCCCTGTACCGGGCGACCGGGGACGAGTTCCTCGGGCTCGGCGGCGCCCCCAGCCGCCCCGGCACCTTCGCGATGATGTGTTACGCCGTGCTCGGCTGCCGCGACCTCGGCGGCGCGATGCGACGCGGCACCGCGTTCTACGGCCTGTTCGCGCACGGCCCCGACCTCACCCTCGACACAGCCGGCCCCGAGGCGGTGTTCGCGGTGCGGGGCGACCTCGCGGGCCGGGACGAAGACCGGTTCCTGACCGAGTGCCTCGTGATCATCTGGCACCGCCTGTGCAGCTGGCTGGTGGGCCGCCGCATTCCGCTGACCCGCGCCGCGTTCGGCTATCCGCCGCCCCCGCACAAGGACGAGTACGAGTCGCTCTTCGGCTGCCCGGTCCGGTTCGGGGACACCCGCACGGAGGCGGTGTTCGACGCGCGCTGGCTGACCGCCCCGCTCGTACGCGACGAGGCCGCCCTCGGCCAGATGCTGCGCCGCTCCCCCTTCGAACTGCTCAGCCGCCGCGCGTACGGGACGACCGTGGGCGAACAGGTGGGCCGGGCCCTGTCCGCCGCCCTGCGCGCATCCCCCCGGCTGCCCACCCTCGACGAGACGGCTGCCCGCCTGGCCATGTCTCCGGCGACTTTGCGGCGCCGCCTGGCGCAGGAGGGCACGTCGTTCCAGCAGCTCAAGGACGCGGTACGGCGCGATGCCGCGATCGCGGGCCTGGCGGAGGGCCGCGAGCCGATCGCCGAGATCGCGGCCCGCCTCGGCTTCTCGGAGGACACGAGCTTCCACCGGGCGTTCCGCCGCTGGACGGGAGCGACACCGGGGTCGTACCGGCTGGGCCGCTGAGCCTTTGGTACGTGTCGGAGGGCTCAGCACTGAACCACCGAGGGCCATAGGGGTCAGTGAAGGTGAGCGGTACGGTCAGCTCCGTACCTACCGGTCAGTCACTACCTTCTCCTCAACTGCCCGCGCCCCATAGGACCGTTGGGAGAGCCGCATGCACGTCCGTACCAGAGTGGCCGGTGCCATCACCGCCGCACTCCTCCTGTCGGCAGCCACCCCCACCGCGTTCGCCGACGACACGGCGACCGCCTCGCCCGGGGACATCGTCACCCAGTCCCCCACCGAGTTCCATCCGCTGCCGGGACAGTGGACCAACACCAAGGCCTGGCACGTCACCTACCGCTCCACCAACGCCAAGGGCGGCCCGAACGTCGTCTCCGGGACGGTCATCGTGCCCAACGACGGCCGCACGGGCCCGCGCCCGGTCGTGACCTACGCCGTCGGCACGGTCGGGCTCGGCGACTCGTGCGCGCCGAGCGCCAACTTCCCGTACGGGACGGCCGTCGAGGCCACGCTGATCAACCAGGTCGTGCAGAAGGGCTGGGCGGTCGCGGTCACCGACTACGAGGGACTGGGCACACCCGGCGACCACACGTACACGGTCGGCCGGGCCGAGGGCACCGCCATGCTGGACGCCGCCCGCGCCGCCGAACGCCTCGGCATCCCCGGCGTCGACACCAACTCGCCCGTCGGGATCATGGGTTACTCGCAGGGCGGCCAGGCCAGCAGCTGGGCGGCCGAGCTGCACGACTCGTACGCCCCCGACCTGAAAGTGAAGGGCACCGCGACCGGCGGCGTCCCGGCCGACCTGATGAAGGTGGCCGCGTCCAACGACGGCGGCCTCGGCTCCGGCCTCATCTTCATGGCGGCGGCCGGCCAGAACGCGGCCTTCCCCGAGCTGAAGCTCGACTCGTACCTGAACCCGGCGGGCCAGGCCCTTGTCGACTACTTCAAGAACAACTGCGTGGCGATCGACACGACGGTGGGCTCGTTCAAGCATGTCACCGACCTGACCGTGAAGAACCCGCTCGAACAGCCGGACTGGCAGGCCAGGCTGGCCGAGTCGAAGCTCGGCACGCACCGCCCGGACGCGCCGGTGTACCTCTACCACGGCACGGTGGACGAGCTGATCCCGTACGCGGTGGGCCAACAGCTCCGCTCGGACTGGTGCGCCAAGGACGCGAACGTGGAGTGGCACGCACTGCCGCTGCTCGGCCACATCGGCGGGGTGACGGTGGGCGGAGTCCCGGCGGCGAACTGGCTGGCGGACAGGTTCGCGGCAAGGCCGACCAGCTCCAACTGCTAGTGACGCACGGCAAGTTGGGCCCGTCTTCGGCGCTTGCCGAAGACGGGCTCAGCACATGTGGCGCTACAGGCCATACCTACGGGCGGACTCCTCCTGCTGGGCCAGGCGGTGGAGGGCGCGCAGGATCGGGTCGACGAGGATGGTGGCCGCGACGGCGACCTCGACCTTCTCGGCCTCGGAGGGGTGAGTCTCGACGAAGTCGAGATCGCGGACGGCGGCCTGGTGCATGAGCCGGGCGTACGGGGCCATGAGCTCGGCGTCCCAGGAATAGCCGAGCCGACGCAGGGTGGCGACGGCGGTGATCAAAGCCCGGTGGTCGGGAGAGAGTTCACCGAGCTCGCGAGCGGTGGCCCACCCCAGCATGTCGAGCAGCCGGTCCACCTCGCCCCGGGCGGCAACCACGGCCTCGTCCCCCTCATCGGGGTCGGGCCCGTGAGGCAGGGCCCACAAGGCGGCACCGAGGCGGATGGTGCGGTCGAGGGAGTCGTCGTCGACGTACCCGATGACCTCCTTGGCCGTGGCCACCGGGAGCCGCCCGACCTCGATCAGGGCGCGCACGAGGCGGAGCCGGCGCAGATGGCTCTCGTCGTAGTCGGCCGTGGTGGCACCCACTTTGCGCCCCGGCGCGAGCATGCCCTGCCGCAGGTAGTACTTGATCATCGCGGTGGAGACCCCGCTCCGCTCGCTCAACTCGGCAAGCCGCATCTCTTGCGCCCTTCCTCGGATAACGCCATTATCCAAGATATCGACCCTGGGTAACTCCGTTATCCAACACGGGAGTTGACGCCCGGGGAAGCCGTCCGTCGAGGAGCACCGTCGAGGAGCTGGAGGCACCATGTCCGCGAAGAGGATCCCGAACCGCACGACCGCCGCCGTCGAGGGTGACGTGGTGGTCCTGCTGATCGGGATGCGCGTCAACCACTTCTGGGCGATGCACCAGTGGGTGCCGGTGGGCCTGGCCATGTTCCGCATGCTCGGCGAACTCGGCAAGGACAAGAGCCGCGGCCTCCTCGGACACGTCCTGCTCACCGCGTCGCCGCGCACGTACTACGTGGTCCAGTACTGGGAGTCCAAGGAGAAGCTGTACGCCTACGCGCACTCGCCGGAGATGTTCCACCACCGGGCGTGGGCGATCCTCAACCGCAAGGAGCGCAAGGGCAAGCTGCGCGGACACGTGGGGCTGTGGCACGAGACGTACATCGTGCCCGAGGGCTCGTACGAGTCGATCTACGCGGACATGCCACCGTTCGGCCTCGCGGCGGCAACGGGGGTCGTACCGCTGGAGGCGCGGGGGCGGAGCGCGGCGGAACGGCTCGGGCGCCGGGTGAAGGGGGGCTCTGCCCAGCCGCCCGCCCGTGCGGGAGCCGGGGAAAACTGACCCTGGGCCGGTTATTTGCAGGGGCGCGGGCCTCTGACACTCCGCTCCCCCGCCTTCCAGGCGGGAGCAACGGCGCCGGGTCACCTACAGGGGCGCGGAGAACTGCGCGACCAGCCACACACAACTCGCACCCGACACCGCCCTCCCCCAAGGGGCGCGGGGAACTGCGCAATCCCCCGGCGCCCCGCAGCCGGCGCCTACTCCGCAGCGCGACGGCGACGCGTGGCCACCAGGATCCCCGCACCGCCCGCAAGGGCAACGGCGGTACCCCCAGCAGCCCAAGGCAGCGCCGACCCCGCTCCGGTGGAGGCGAGGGAGGTGCCCCCGGCAGGGGTGCTCTGGGAGGCGGCGGTCACAGCCTTGCCTCCCTTGTCACCCGAGCCGGTGCCGACGGCAGCACCGGCGCCCTTGTCGGCCTCCTTGGAGGCGTCGGGCTTGGGCTCGCCCTCACCCTTCTTCCCGTCGTCCTTCTTGCCCTTGTCCTTGTCTTTGTCCTTGTCCTTCGCGGCAGCGGCGTCGGCCTCGTCCTTCTTGCGGGCCTCGTACTGCCCCTTGTCGAGGAATGCCTGAACGTCTTCGGGGGTGCCGTTGAGCGCCTTCCTCGCAGCTGCCTTCACGGCGGGGCCGCCCTTGCTGGCGATCTGAGTGGCCAGCACCCGGTTGTCGATGATGCGGGCTTCGTACTGCCCCTTGTCGATAAAGGCCTGCACATCCTCGGGCGTACCCTGGAGCGCCTTGATCCCGGCCGCCTTCACACCCGGACCACCGGCGTTGATGATCTGACTGACGAGGACGCGATTGTCGATGATGCGCGCCTTGAACTGGCCGACCTCAAGGAACTCCTTGATGGATTCACGGGTGCTCACGTTCAGCGCCGCCTTCCCGGCTTCCCGCACCGAACGCCCGCCCACGCTGATGATCTGAGCCACGCGCACCCGGTCGTCCTGGAAGCGGACCTCGTACTGATCCACCTCAAGGAACTTGCGCATGGCAGCCGGACCACCAGAGATGGCCTTGGCCCCCTCTTCCTTGATGCCCGTCCCCGCGCCCTTGGCCGCCATCAGCCGCAGGATCTCCGCCTTGTCGGCTTCCGCCTGCCCGTCGGCCGTCTTCGTCCCCGCGTCCGGCGCCGAGACGGCGGGCGCCTTGGCGTCGGCAGCGTACGCAGGAGAGGCGAGCAGAACAGCCGGCGCGATGGCCGCGGACGCGACGAGCGCCGATATGCGCGTGAACTTCATGTGATTCCCCCGGTTACCCAAGAAAGCCAGAAATAGTCACCCGCATGCTATGCCGCCCTTGACCGTCCCTTTACATGACCCCCACCCCTTCATCACGCGGATGGAGCTCCGCCCAGACGACCTTGCCGACACCGGGCCGCGCCTTCACGCCCCAGGCCACGGCGACGGCGGCCACGAGCAACAGCCCGCGCCCGCGTTCGGAATCCTCCGTGACCGGCCCAGATCCGACGGGCTCGCTCTCTCCGCGCGCGTCACTCACCTCGATCCGCAACAACTCCCCCAACGTGAGCCGCAACTCGAAGTCCCGCCCCGGCACATGACCGTGGGTCACGGCATTGGCAGCGAACTCGGCGACGACAAGAGCGGCGGCATCGGAACGCGGGCTCCCGTAAGGGATCCCCCACGCGTCCAACTGCTGCACAGCCAGCCACCGGGCGAGCCGCGCGCCGCGCCGCGTGCTGCTGACTCTCTGGACGAACTCGGTTGCCGTGACGGCGGATTGGGGATTCATGTCACCGAGCGTGACGAGGTGTGCGTAGCCTGAACAGGGGTACAACCACGACCCCGGCGGGCTGTACGCCCCCGGGCCGGGCGCTGTACGGGACGTCGGCCGTAACCGGGAGGTGCGGGGCATGAACCAGGAGGCTCGACCGGAGCGCCCGGTCGAATCGGACGGCACGGCCCACCTCTTCAAGGCGCTGGGCAAACAGATCAAGGTGCTCCGCGAACAGGCGGGACTGAGCCAACGAGAGCTCGGCGCGATGGTCAGCTACGGGGAGGACCTGATCTCGGCGATCGAGCGCGGCGTACGCACCCCGCAGCCGGAGTTTCTTGAGCGAGTAGACGAAATCCTGGGCGCCGACGGCGTGTTGAAGGCAGCCGTACCGGACGTACGAGAGGCCCTGGCCAGGTCCCGGACCCGACACCCGGACTGGTTCCGGGACTATGCGGAGGCCGAGGCGAAGGCTGTGGCGCTGTATGACTACAGCACGCAGGCGGTTCTCGGGCTGCTCCAAACCGAGGACTATGCGAGGGCAGTCTTCACTCACCGGCGCCCCCTGCTGGATGACGCGACTATCGAGAAGCGCGTTACGGACCGCTTGGCGCGGCAGCAGATCTTCGAGCGCTGGCCTGCGCCTACGTTCAGCTTCATTCTGGAGGAGAGCGTTCTGCAACGACCTATCGGCGGCCGAACCGTCCAAGCAGGACAGCTACGCCAGTTGCTGCGGATCGGAGATCTGAGGACTGTCCAGCTACAGGTGATGCCGACCGATCGCGAGGAACACCCGAGCCTGAGCGGCGCGTTCACCCTGCTCAATCCCAAGGGTCGCCAGCAGGTGGCCTACATGGAGATCCACGGGCATCCGCGCCTGATCACTGAGCCTGAAGAAGTCCGCGTCTTCAGCGAGCGTTATGGGATCATGCAGGCGCAGGCTCTAACGCCCCGGAGATCAATGTCTCTGATCGAGGAGATGCTGAAAGCACTATGAAAACCAAGGAACTTGCCTGGTTCAAGAGCAGCTACAGCGATGGCGAGGGCGGCCAGTGCATCGAGGTCGCCTGCCACTGGCGCAAATCGAGCCACAGTAGCGGAGGTGGCGGCGAGTGCATAGAAATCGCCGCCCACCCCACCACGATCCACATCAGGGACTCGAAGAACCCCCAGGGCCCCCAACTGGCGGTGGCGCCCGCCAGCTGGGCGGCGTTCACCGCCTACGCCAAGCAGTAGGGACGCTCAGCCCTTCGAAAGGGCAGCCATGTACTCGTCCCAGGTGAGGACTGCCGACGCGGGCGGGGCCTCGACCTTGGGGTCGACGCCGTAGTCCGAGTACTCCTCGGTCACGACCTCGTCGCCCTGCTTGCCCTTGCCCGATTCCTGGGACTTCAGGACGAGGTCGTCCTTGCCGACCCACACGTCGAGGACGACCTGTGTCTTGCCGGCCTGCTTGGCGTCGGCGACGTACCCGTCCCGGCTGACGTCGTCCATGGCGGGCCCGTCGTACTTGGCCAGGTCGGCCATGACGACGGTCGCCTGGTAGTGGTCGGCGGGGTGGCCGCCGACGGCCTCGTCGCCGACCCACTTCGTGGCGCTCGTGGCGCCGAGGGCGCCGAGGTAGTCGGGGAGCAGGCCCTCGACCCGGTTCGGATCCGTACCCGCCTTGGTCTCGATCTTGAACCAGCTCTTGCCGGTCGCGGGCACCTGGTCGGTCTTGGTGTAGACGAACCCGCCGGTGACGATGCTGTACGTCTCCTTGCCCGGCGTACCGGGCTTGTTGTCGGTGGCCCTGACGGCGGTGAGCGGCGCGGGCTTCTTGCGCCAGGCCTGCTCGGAGCGCTTGTCGTCCTGAGGATTCTTCGTCGTCCGGACGGTCTTGAACGCCGTCACCTGGGACGTCTTCTTGGCGGCGGCCGAGATCACGGCTTTCGCGTCGCGGCGGTCCGCGCTCTTAGGCGCGCTGCTCGCGGCACTCTTGGCGTCCTTCTTGCCGTCGGCACCCTTGCCGCCGTCCCCGCCCCCGCAGGCCGAAAGGCTCACGGCAAGCACCGCCCCGAGAACCGGTACGGCGTACTTTCCTGCAGTCCCCACCACTTTTTACCTTTGCTCGCTTTTGTATAACCGTGGTGAGGTTACCCGGCGAATTCCGGCCCGGCGAATGGGATTTCCGGAGGTCCGTGCCTGGGCACAACAGCGCGGCCGCACCCCCTTCGGGTAAAGGTGCGGCCGCGCTGTCGGCCCGACTCAGGCCTGCTCGAAGATCCACTTCTGGAAGCGGAGGCCCTCGAAGGGCTGCAGGGTGAGCTGCGTGCCCTTCTGGCCGTCGGGGAGTGTCACGACGCCGTCCATGTACGGGAAGGCGATGCGGTACAGGTGCTCACCGACGGGTTCGATCGACCAGCGCTCCGGGAACGGCTGCACCGCGATGCGCGGCGGGAAGATGCGCAGGGCGCTCAGCGCGAAGAACGCCTCACCGGTGCTGAGCGAGCTCCTGATGTGGAACTCGTTGATGCCGTTGATGCAGGTCAGCCGCCACTTCTGGTTCGGCTCCTTGCTGAGCGGCCAGCCGATGACGGGCGTGTTGGGGTGCGGGCTCCCGCCCGAGACGTCCGCGTACAGGTCTTCGGCCGCGTTCTTGATCAGGTACTCGCCATCGGGCAGGATCGGCATGAAAGCCTCCAGGTCAGGACGGTGTACGGGTCTGATCGAGCTCCCTCACCCTAGGCGTGGAGCGGTCGGAGCGTAACGGATGCGTCCGGCCGATCCGGCACAATTCAACTTGGCCTGGCCATAAGGGATTTGGGTACGTATTTGCGTTCGGCGGCCGCATCGGTACGGCAGGAATCCGGCCCTTCCGCGCTTCCGGATACGGCGTCGCGCGCGGCTTGAGCGGCACACTCATGTCCGTCAAGTGGGCTCCGCGCCAGGGTGCGAGAGGGCGGTCGGGACCGGCCGCCCGGGCGCTTGGCCATCCGCCCTGAAAGGGTCTGAGACACCAGACGCCCGCACCCCGACAAGCGGGGCGCGGGCGTCTCGGAAGCGAGGTCGAGCGAGGTGCTCAGGCCGCGGCCGCGACGGCCTCCTTCGGCTCCGCCTCGCGAACGCCGTAGTCGTCCTCGCCCGGCGAGACGTGCACCGAGTTGAAGGCGTCGTGGTCCAGGATGTTCTCCCGGGCCGACACGATCACCGGCACCAGCGCCTGGCCCGCCACATTCGTAGCCGTACGCATCATGTCCAACACCGGGTCGATGGCCATCAGGAGGCCGACGCCCTCCAGGGGCAGGCCCAGCGTGGAGAGGGTCAGGGTCAGCATGACCGTGGCGCCGGTGAGGCCCGCCGTCGCCGCCGAGCCGATGACCGACACGAAGGCGATCAGGACGTAGTCGCCGACGCCCAGGTGCACGTCGAAGATCTGGGCTATGAAGATCGCCGCCAGCGCCGGGTAGATCGCGGCGCAGCCGTCCATCTTGGTGGTCGAGCCGAACGGCACCGCGAAGGACGCGTACTCCTTGGGCACGCCGAGCCGTTCGGTGACCTTCTGCGTGAGCGGCATCGTGCCGACCGACGAGCGGGAGACGAAGGCCAGCTGGATCGCGGGCCAGGCACCCTTGAAGAACTGGATCGGGTTGACCTTGGCGACGGTGGCGAGCAGCAGCGGGTACACCCCGAACATCACCAGGGCGCAGCCGATGTAGACGTCGGCGGTGAAGGTGGCGTACTTGCCGATGAGGTCCCAGCCGTAGTCGGCGATGGCGAAGCCGATGAGGCCGAGCGTGCCGAGCGGGGCGAGCCGGATGACCCACCACAGGGCCTTCTGGAGGAGTTCGAGGACGGCCTCGCTGAGCGTGAGGATCGGCTTGGCCTTCTCGCCGAGCTGGAGCAGCGCGATGCCGGCGACGGCGGCCATGAAGACGATCTGCAGGACGTTCAGTTCGGTGAAGGGGGTGACCACGTCCGTCGGGATGATGCCCGTCAGGAAGTCCAGCCACGAGCCCGTGTGCTTCGGGAGCTTGCCGTCCTTCGGGGTCAGGCCCGTGCCCGAACCCGGGTTGGTGAGCAGGCCTATGACCAGGCCTATCGCCACCGCGATCAACGACGTGATCATGAACCAGAGCAGGGTGCGCGTGGCGAGCCTGGCGGCGTTGTTGACCTTGCGCAGGTTGGTGATCGACACCAGGATCGCGAAGAAGACGAGCGGCGCGACGGCCAGCTTCAGGAGCTGGACGAAGATGCTGCCTATCTGCTCAAGGGTGTCCTTGAGCCAGCCGACGTCCTGGCTGCGGGCCAGCCAGCCGAGCAGGCCACCGAGCACCAGACCCGCGATGATCTGGGCCCAGAAGGGGAACTTGGACGATATGGAGAAGCCTCGCTTGGGCTTCTCCTGGGCGGTCGCGGAGGACACGGAAACACTCCCTGGTGAGCGAAGACGGGGACGTTCGGACGTTCCGCGCGTGCGGACACGCGGACGTTCGGTTCGGATGAGCGCGGCGCCCGTTCACAAGGGACTGGTCGGCGTGGACCGGTCACGTAACGCTGGGGACACCGCCGCATGATGCCGGGGTCAGACGTCGCGGCAACAGACCGCGGACATGCAGCGGCAGAGGTCGACATGCAGACGCGCCACGAGCGGAACGGCTCCGCCGGTGGGGTGCTGGTGCACAGCTGCTGTCGTCATGTCGAACACGTTAACACTTGAACTTTGAGAACCTCAAAGCAGTTCTTTTACCCCGGGATGACCGCAAGCCACTCCGCAACGGACCGCGAGGGCTGGAAAACAGCGACGGCCCGGGTCCGGAGCGGTGTGCTCCGGACCCGGGCCCGCCGGGGTTGTGAGGTGGCTGACGCGAGGCGTCCCGCCTACCGGTCGCGCCTACTGGACGACGCCGTCCTCCTGCGACCGGTTCGCCTCCAGCTTCGCCTTGGCGTTCTCCACCTTGTTGACGAGCTGGGCGGACATCGCGTCGCGCTGCTTGCGCAGGAGTACGAAACTGAGCGGCGCGGAGATGACGAGGGCGAGCAGGATCACCCAGATGAAGTTGGAGTGGCCGAGCCCCTTCGGCAGCACGCCGAACTGGACCAGCAGGCCGACGAAGACCAGGCTGCCGATGAAGATCCCCACGCGCAGCATGGTGTACCAGATGGTGGCGCTCGGCTTTGCGGCGTTCACGACTGACCTTCTCTCTACGGTGGCCCCTGCCCGACTAGTGAAGCACGCCCACAAATGGATCAGTTCAGCGGGCACGGGCCTCAGGTCAGGGGCAGCAGCATGATGATGTCGTCCCGGTCGTCCCCGTCGGCGACCCGGATCGCGCCGGGCACCCGCCCGACCTCCTTGTAACCGCAGGAGCCGTAGAAGCGGTCGACGCCGGTGCCGCCCCGGCAGGTGAGCCGGATCGCCTCGATGCCGCCGGAGCCGCCGGGCCCGCCGAGCCCCCGTACCGCGTCGGCGGTCGCCGCCATCAGGTCGCGGCCGTACCCCTTGCCCTGGTGCGCGGGATGCACCATGACCGTGTACAGCCACACCCAGTGCGTCATGAGCCGGTGCGTGTTGTACGCGATGAACGCGGTGGCGGCGACCCGACCGGCCTCGTCGAACCCGACGAGCAGCCGCATCCGGCCCTCGGCCATCGCCACGAAGTGCTTGACCAGTTCGGGCCGTACGTCCTCGACGGAGACCGGCGGGACGAACCCGACGGCCCCGTCCGCGTTGGACACGTCGGTCCACAGGCCGAGCAGCCCGTCGCGCAGGGCGGGCGTGACGGGCGGGTCGAGCCGGAACGTGAGTGCCATGGAGGAGAACCGGTTCAGAAGCGCATGGCCTGCGGCGTCTCGCGCAGCTCCGTGTCCGGGCCCGGGTACTCGCGGATGATCTCGTACCGCGTGTTGCGCTCGACGGGGCGGAAGCCGGCCTCGCGGATGAGGTCGAGCAGGTCGTCCCGGGTCAGCTTGTTCGGCGTGCCGTAGTTGTCGGCGTCGTGCGTGATCTTGTACTCGACGACCGAGCCGTCCATGTCGTCCGCGCCGTGCTGGAGCGCGAGCTGGGTGGTCTGCAGGCCGTGCATGACCCAGAAGCACTTCACATGCGGCACGTTGTCGAACAGGAGGCGGGAGACGGCGAAGGTCTTGAGCGACTCGGCGCCCGTCGCCATCGTCGTACGCGCCTGGAGCTTGTTGCGGACCTTGCCGTCCTGCATGTCCACGAAGTCGTGCTGGTAGCGCAGCGGGATGAAGACCTGGAAGCCGCCGGTCTCGTCCTGGAGCTCGCGCAGGCGCAGCACGTGGTCGACGCGGTGCCGCGGCTCCTCGATGTGCCCGTACAGCATGGTCGAGGGGGTCTTGAGGCCCTTCTCGTGGGCGAGGCGGTGGATGCGCGACCAGTCTTCCCAGTGCGTGCGGTGGTCCACGATGTGCTGGCGGACCTCCCAGTCGAAGATCTCCGCGCCGCCGCCGGTCAGCGATTCGAGGCCCGCGTCGATGAGCTCGTCGAGGATCTCGGAGGCGGTGAGCCCGGAGATCGTCTCGAAGTGGTGGATCTCGGTCGCCGTGAACGCCTTGAGGCCGACGTTCGGCAGCGCCTCCTTGAGGGCCTTGAGCGAGCGCGGGTAGTAGCGCCAAGGGAGCGTGGGGTGGAGCCCGTTGACGATGTGCAGCTCGGTGAGGTTGTCGTTCTCCATCGCCTTGGCGAGGCGGACGGCCTCCTCGATGCGCATCGTGTACGCGTCCTTCTCGCCCGGCTTGCGCTGGAACGAGCAGTACGCGCACGACGCCGTGCACACGTTGGTCATGTTGAGGTGACGGTTCACGTTGAAGTGGACGACGTCGCCGTTCTTACGCGTGCGCACCTCGTGGGCGAGCCCGCCGAGCCAGGCCAGATCGTCCGACGCGTAGAGCGCGATGCCGTCCTCGCGGCTGAGCCGCTCACCGGCCCGGACCTTCTGCTCCAGCTCGCGCTTGAGTCCCGCGTCCATCAAGGCCGCCTCCCATACGTGTGTCTTTCAGGCTCCACCAAAGGTACGCCCCGCCCTACTCGGGAAGTTCCCCGACCCGGTTCTCCCACTTCGTGGAGAGCACGATCGTGGTGCGGGTGCGCGAGACGCCCTTGGTCGAGCCGAGGCGGCGGATCGTCTTCTCCAGGCCGTCCACGTCGCCGGCCCGGATCTTGAGCATGTACGAGTCGTCGCCCGCGATGAACCAGCAGTCCTCGATCTCGGCGAGGTCGCGCAGGCGCCGGGCCACGTCCTCGTGGTCGGCGGCGTCGGAGAGCGAGATGCCGATCAGCGCGGTGACACCGAGGCCGAGCGAGGCCGCGTCGACCGTGGCGCGGTATCCGGTGATGACACCGGCGGCCTCCAGCCGGTTGATGCGGTCGGTGACGCTGGGGCCGGAGAGCCCGACGAGCCGGCCCAGTTCCGCGTACGAGGCCCTGCCGTTCTCGCGCAGTGCCTGGATGAGCTGCCTATCGACGGCGTCCATATGCCTGAAGCCTTCCATTGTTCAGCGATACCGCGAGTTTAAGTGTAGAATCTAAGGCATGCAGGGCCAACACCCTGCGAATCATTCAGCTGCTTGCATAATTTTCCAGCAGATCAAAGACGATCTTTCAGGAGTTGTCACCGTGTACACGATCGAGATGGCCTACGCCCGGATGCGCGAGCTTCAGGACCTGGCCAACCGGTCCCGTGCCCACCAGCCCTCCGCGACGAAGCCCCGCGCCGCCAAGCGCACCGCCAAGAAGCGCTAGTTACCGCGAGAGCCTCCACCTAGCTCTCCCTCCCAACGGCGGTACAGGCCGTGCGGCACCCCTGCCGCATCCAGTACGCGCCCCGCGACGAAGTCCACCAGATCCTGGATGTGCGTCGCCCCCGCGTAGAACGCCGGAGAGGCGGGCAGCACCACTGCGCCCGCCTCGTCCAGCGTCACCAGGTGCCGCAGCGTCTGTCCGTTCAGCGGCGTCTCGCGCACCGCGACCACCAGCTTCCGCCGCTCCTTGAGCGTCACGCTCGCGGCCCGCTGCAACAGGTCCTTCGACAGCCCGAGCGCGACCCCGGCCACACAGGCCGTCGACGCCGGCACGATCAGCATCCCCTTCACGGAGTACGAGCCCGACGAGGGCCCGGCCGCCAGATCCCCGGCCGCCCAGTGCCGTACGTCCGACAAGTCGAGCGCCCCGAAGGTGTCCGGCTTTCCGTCCGCGCCCCGCGCCAGCCACGCCCGCAGGTCGTCCTGCCAGTGCGCGTCGCGGAACGCGATGCCGGTCTCGTCGAGCAGCGTCAGGCGCGAGGCGCGCGACACCACCAGGTCGACGCTCTCCCCGGCCGCGAGCAGCGCACGCAGCACCGCCGCCGCGTACGGCGTCCCCGAGGCACCCGACACGCCGACGACCCAGGGCGTGCGCTGCTGACTGTGTACGTTCACGTGCTCCACGTGTCCGAGCCTATCCGGCGGCCCGCCCGCAGGTCTGGGCCAGGTGTCAGACCGTCAGACCTCGCACCAGCAGGTCGAGCAGCGCGCAGAGGAACAGGGCGATCCCGATGAAGCCGTTGACCTGGAAGAACGCCCGGTTGAGGCGCGACAGGTCGTGCGGCTTGACCAGGGTGTGCTCGTAGAGGAACGCCGCGAGCACGATGAGCAGGCCCAGCCAGAAGAAGAACCCGGCGCCGGTGGCGAGGGCGTACCAGACGAGCAGCGCCATCGTCAGGGAGTGGCAGCCGCGCGCACCGTGGATCGCGGCCGGGATGCCGAAGCGGGCCGGGACCGACTTCACGCCGTGGCCGCGGTCGGCCTCGACGTCCTGGCAGGCGTAGATCAGGTCGAAGCCGCCGATCCAGATGCCGATGGAGAGACCGAGGATCACCGCGTCCCACGACCACGAGCCGGTGATCGCGATCCAGGCGCCGACCGGGCCCATCGCCTGCGCGAGCCCGAGAATGGCCTGCGGGAAGTTGGTGAACCGCTTCCCGTACGGATAGACCACCATCGGGATCACCGCCACGGGGGCGAGCGCCAGGCACAGCGGGTTGAGCGCGGCGGCCGCGCCGAGGAACACGACGAGGGCGATGAGCGCGCCCGTCCACGCGGAGCGCACCGACACGGCCCCGGTGACGAGCTCGCGGCCCGCGGTGCGCGGGTTACGGGCGTCGATCTCGCGGTCGATGATCCGGTTGCAGGCCATCGCGAAGGTGCGCAGGCCCACCATGGCGACGGTGACCAGGAGCAGCCGCCCCCAGTGGATGTTCTTGTCGAGCTGGAACATCGCGGTCAGCGCGGCGGTGTAGGCGAAGGGCAGCGCGAAGACCGAGTGCTCGATCATGACGAGGCGCAGGAAGGCTTTGGTGCGGCCCGGCTGCGGGACTGCTGCGGCTGAAGCGCTCACTAGAGCCCGTACTCCTTCCAGCGGCGGTCGACCTTCGCCGCCGTATCCGCGTCCGACTCGACCATCGCCGGCCAGCCGCCGTCGCGCGTGTAGCCCTCCTCGGGCCACTTCGCGGTCGCGTCGATGCCCGCCTTGCCGCCCCAGAACTGCTGGTAGGAGGCGTGGTCGAGGTGGTCGACCGGGCCTTCGACGACGGTGAGGTCGCGGGCGTAGTCGGTGTTGCCGAAGGCCCGCCAGGACACTTCGTGCAGGTTGTGGACGTCGCAGTCGGCGTCCACGATCACGATCAGTTTGGTGAGCGACATCATGTGCGCGCCCCAGATCGCGTGCATCACCTTCTGTGCGTGCTTGGGGTACTTCTTGTCGATCGAGACGATCGCGCAGTTGTGGAAGCCGCCCGACTCCGGCAGGTGGTAGTCCACGATGTCCGGCACGATGATCTTGAGGAGCGGCAGGAAGAACCGCTCGGTGGCGCGGCCGAGGGGGCCGTCCTCCGTCGGGGGCCGGCCGACCACGATGGACTGGAGCAGCGGGCGCCTGCGCATCGTCACGCAGTCGATCGTCAGCGCGGGGAACGGTTCCTGCGGGGTGTAGAACCCGGTGTGGTCGCCGAACGGGCCCTCCGGCAGCATCTCGCCCGGCTCCAGCCAGCCCTCGATGACGACCTCTGCGTTGGCCGGGACCTGGAGCGGCACCGTCTTGCAGTCGACCATCTCGATCCGCTTGCCCTGGATGAACCCGGCGAAGAGGTACTCGTCGATGTCGCCCGGCAGCGGCGCGGTCGAGGCGTACGTGACGGCCGGCGGGCAGCCGAAGGCGATCGCGACCGGCAGCCGCTCCCCCTTCTTGGCGGCGACCGCGTAATGGTTGCGGCTGTCCTTG
Source organism: Streptomyces mauvecolor (assembly GCF_039532965.1). Lineage (NCBI taxonomy): Bacteria > Bacillati > Actinomycetota > Actinomycetes > Kitasatosporales > Streptomycetaceae > Streptomyces > Streptomyces mauvecolor. Next base: position 68,010 of record NZ_BAAASQ010000045.1, read on the forward strand.
TGGATCTGCCAGTGCATGCCGATGGTGCGCTTGTCGTGGCGCTGGAGGCGGTAGAGGCCGAGGTTGCGGACGCCGGTCTCGGGGTGCTTGGTGTGGGTGAGGCCCAGGTTGAAGAAGGAGCCGCCGTCCTCGGGCCAGGTGAACAGCGCGGGCAGCTGGTCGAGGTCGACGTCGTCGCCCTTCAGGACGACTTCCTGGACGGGCGCGGCCTCCTGCTTCACCTTCTTCGGCGGCACGTGCACCATCGAGCCGAGCTTGCCGAACGCCTCGCGGATGCCGACGAAGCCCTGCGGCAGCTCCGGCTTGAGCAGCCCGCCGATCTTGTCGCTGATCTCCTCGTACGACGTGAGGCCGAGCGCCTTGAGCAGGCGGCGGTCGGTGCCGTACACGTTCATGGCCAGGGGCATCGAGGCGCCCTTGACGTTCTCGAAGAGGAGGGCGGGGCCGCCGGCCTTGTTGACCCGGTCGACGATCTCGCCGACTTCGAGATACGGGTCGACCTCGGCCTTGATGCGCTTGAGGTCGCCCTCGCGCTCCAGCGCCCTGAGCAGCGATCGGAGATCGTCGTAAGCCATGGGGTCAAGTATCGGGCACCCGATACCCTGGCCGGGTCACCGGGGCCGAGGCACGGCCCGCAACCGTTCCCGGGGGGACCCTCCAACCATGCTCAGGTATCTGCCATTCCTGCTGGTCCTGGCGCTGTGGATCTACGCGTTCATCGACTGCCTGAACACCCCGGAGGAAGAGGTCAAGGGCCTCCCCAAGGTGGTGTGGATCATCATCATCCTGCTCTTCGGCGAGGTTCTGATCGGGCCGGTCGCGTGGCTGGCGGCGGGAAAGGTGCGCGGCGGGAACCCTGGGGGGCGCTGGACCGCCCCCGACGACAACCCGGCCTTCCTTGCCTCCCTCGGGGAGGAGAACAAGAAGGACGAGGCGCTGCTGAAGGACTGGGAGGCGGACCTTCGGCGCCGGGAGGAAGAGCTGAAGCGGCGCGAACGGGGCGAGGAGTAGGGCCGGGTACGAGTGCGCTGGGGCTCCGCCCCAGACCCCGCTTTGGCCCCTCCCCGCCCCTTCCCTCAACCCTCCGGGGGATTCGTTCGGCTGCGGACCGTGGCTGGCTGGGCGCGCAGTTCCCCGCGCCCCTGGCTGCATTGGTGCTGGCCCGCACCGGGGTACCGACTCACACCCCGGCGTAGGAGTGCTTTCCGTTCACGAAGATGTTCACGCCGTAGTAGTTGAACAGCCAGCACCCGAACGCGATCAGCGCCAGCGTCGCCGCCTTGCGGCCCTTCCAGCCGGCCGTGGCGCGGGCGTGCAGGTAGCAGGCGTACGCGACCCAGGTGATGAAGGACCAGACCTCCTTGGGGTCCCAGCCCCAGTAGCGGCCCCAGGCGTCGCCCGCCCAGATCGCGCCCGCGATGATCGTGAAGGTCCAGAGCGGGAAGACCGCCGCGTTGACCCGGTACGCGAACTTGTCCAGCGAGGACGCGGCCGGCAGGCGCTCCATGACGGACGTCGCGAAGTTGCCCGGCTTGCCGCCTTCCGCGAGCTTCGCCTCGTACCGGTCGCGGAAGAGGTAGAGGATCGTGGCGACCGCGCCCACGTAGAAGACCGCGCCGCAGAAGATCGCGGTGGAGACGTGGATCCACAGCCAGTACGAGTGCAGCGCCGGGACCAGCTGGTCGCTGGCGGTGTAGAGGACCGTGACCGCGAGGCCGAGGTCGAGCAGGACCGTGGTGACCAGCGGAAGGCCGAGCCAGCCGACGTTCTTCTTCAGCGCGAGGAGCGTCAGGTACACGCCGACCGCGACCGTGGAGAAGGTCAGGTTGAACTCGTACATGTTGCCCCACGGCGCCCGCTGCACGGACAGCGCGCGGGTGAGCACACCGGAGAACTCGATGAGGAAGGCGAGCACCGTCAGGGAGACGGCGATACGGCCGTAGAGGTCGCCCTTCTCGTCACCGCCGGAGGCACCGGGGCCGTCCGGCACGTCGCGGGTGCCGCTCGTGGAACGCGTAACGATCTTGGGGCGCTCCAGGACGGCGGTGCCGCCCTTGGTGGCGACCTCGACCTTGACGGTGCCCACGTCCTTGGCGTCCTGAGCGCCGCCGGTCAGCGCGGCAGCCGTACGGGCGACCTTGCTGCGACTGCCGAAGAGCCACTCGGCCATGCTGGCGAAGAAGGCCAGCATGTACACGGCCATCGACGAATAGATCAGGTAGTTGCTGGTGTGCGCCAGGCTCTCATTGGTGGTGGCGGCGAGATTCACTTCTCAGCCCCTTCGGCAGGAACAACTGAGGATTCGGGTTGGGGATCCGGCGCGGTCGGCGCCTGCGGGATGAGCGTGACCGCGAGATCGGCCAGCTCCTCGGGAAGCTTCGCGGACTCGCTGCGGCCGAGCCCGGCCATCTCGACGACGGTCACTCCGTCGTCGCCCTTGACGGCCCGGACCCAGACCCGGCGCCGCTGGATGAACAGCGAGCCGGCGAGGCCGGCGATGGCCCCGATCGCGCCGGTGAGGGCGAGACCGTTGGCCGGCTGGTGGGAGATCTGGAAGCTCGCCCACTGCTTGATGGGGCCCTTGTCGAAGGTGATCGACCCGGCGCCGTCGGGCAGTTCGAGGCTCTCGCCCGGCAGCAGCAGCTTCTTCAGGATGTTGCCCTGGGCGTCCTTGAAGGGCTTGATGGAACGGCTGCCGGTGTCCAGCTGGTACACGTTCTTCGGCAGGCCCGAGTCGAGGCCGAGGTCGCCGTGGTACGCGCCGATGTTGAGCACCGGGAAGTCGGGCGCGGGGAACTTCGAGAACATCTGGGTCGCGCCGGTGCCCTTGCCGCCGAAGGTCGGCACGAAGAACGCGGCGAAACCGAGCTGGTCCTTGTTGCCCTTGGCGTCGCGGTAGCCGTCGAGCACCTTGATGGCGCCGCTGGACGTGAGGTTGTTGTCCATCGGCAGCAGCGGCACCGAGCCCTGGAAGACGACCTTGCCCCGGCCGTCCTTGACGGTGACCGTCGGCGCGTAGCCGTGCGAGAGCAGGTAGACCTTGGAACCGTCGACGACGAGCGGCTTGTTGACCTCGACGACCTTCTGCTGCGGCTTGCCGTCGGCGCCCTCGGAGTAGGTGAGGTGCGCCTTGAACTCGCGGGCCGTGCCCAGCTCGGGCCCGCTGCGCTCGTACGACGCGTCGAACCGGTCCAGGGTGAAGCTGAACGGCGCCAGGTCCTCGGTGTCGAACAGCGAGCCCGACTTGAAGTCGTCGTACTGGGTGAGCGTGTTGGAGAACCCGTCGCCCTGGACGATCAGCTTGCCGCCCTCGGACTTGAAGAGCTGGCCGGTGGCGAACGCCACCAGGATCACGATCAGCGAGACATGGAAGATCAGGTTGCCTGCCTCGCGCAGATAGCCCTTCTCGGCGGCAACCGCGTCCCCGCTGATCCGGGAGCGGAAGCGGCGCCTCTTGAGCATGGCGAGCGCGGCCTCGCGGACCTGCTCGGGCTCGGCCTCGGTGCGCCACGTCGTGTAGGCGGGCAGCCGGGTCAGGCGGCCGGGCGCGGCCGGCGGCAGGCCGCGCAGCTGGCCGACGAACTGCCAGGTGCGGGGCACGATGCAGCCGATGAGCGAGACGAACAGCAGGATGTAGATCGCGGAGAACCACACCGAGCTGTAGACGTGGAAGAGGCCGAGCTTCTCGTAGATCGGCGAGATGGTGTCGTGCCGCTTCTGGAAGTCGGCGACCTTCATCTCGTCCACGCTGGTCTGCGGGATCAGCGAGCCGGGGATGGCGCCGAGCGACAGCAGGAAGAGCAGGATCAGCGCGACCCGCATCGAGGTCAGCTGCCGCCAGAACCAGCGGATCCAGCCGAGGACGCCGATGCCGACCGGCCCGTTGGACCGTTCCTCGGTGGGCGCGGTCGAGAGCTGCGCCCCGGCCGCGCCGAGGTCCGGCTCGGGAGTCGATTCGGTCTTGCTCATGCGTCAGACACCCACCTGAAAGCCTTGGGACCAGCCCTGTACCTGCTGGACGAGCTCCGCCCAAGCCCCGGTCAGCAGCAGCACACCGGTCACGATCATCATGCCGCCGCCGATCCGCATCACCCATACGTAATGCTTCTTGACCCAGCCGAAGGCGCCGAGCGCCTTGCGGAAGGCGACCGCCGCGAGCACGAACGGAAGCCCGAGGCCGAGACAGTACGCGACCGTCAGTATCGCCCCGCGGCCGGCGCTCGCCTGGTCCATCGCCAGCGCGTTCACCGAGGTCAGCGTCGGGCCCAGGCACGGCGTCCAGCCGATGCCGAAGAGCGCGCCGAGCAGCGGCGCTCCCGCCAGACCCGTCACCGGCCGCTTGTGGACGCGGAATTCGCGCTGCGTCATCCACGGCATGAGGCCCATGAAGAAGACGCCCATCAGGATCATCAGGACGCCGAGGACCTTGGAGAGCGTGTCGCCGTACTCCTGGAGGTTCCGGCCGAAGTAGCCGAACAGCGCGCCGCCGGACACGAAGACCGCGGTGAAGCCGAGCACGAACAGGCTCGCGCCCGCGACCATGCGGCCGCGCCGCGCCTCGGCCAGATCGGTGCCGGTGACTCCGGTGACGTACGAGAGATAGCCGGGGACCAGCGGCAGTACGCAGGGCGAGAAGAACGAGACGAGGCCGCCGAGTACGGCGACCGGCAGGGCCACCAGAAGGGCCCCGCTGAAGACCGTCTCATTCATTCCGCCGACGGCGGCCAGTGCCATCACGCGATCACTTCTCCGCGATCAGCGGGTCGATCATCTGGTGCAGCTTGGTGTCGTCGAGCGCCATCAGGGCGCGTGCGGCGATCTTCCCGTTCTTGTCGAGAACAATCGTCGACGGAATGGCCTGCGGATTCAGGCTGCCCTTCGGGAAACGCAGAATGAGCTTGCCGATCGGGTCGTACAGGCTCGGATAGTCGACCCCGAATTCCTTCTCGAACTGCTGGGCCGGGCCCTTGTCGGTGTCGCGGGTATTGATCCCGACGAACTCGACGCCCTTGGCCTTCATCTCCTTGGAGACCTTGGCCAGATACGGCGCCTCGGCGCGGCAGGGCGCACACCACGAGCCCCACACATTCAGCACGACGATCTTGCCCTTGAGGGAGGCGACGTCGAGCTGCTTGCCGTCGACGGTCTCGCCGGACAGCTCCGGGGCGTTCTGGCGGTCGCCCTTGGCGACGGTGGCGATGCCGCCGGTACCGGTGACGAACTTGGTGTCACCGGAACCACCGGACGTACCACCGGAACCGCAGGCCGTCAGGGTCAGCGCACCGGCGGCCGCGGCAGCCGCGGCCAGCGTCAGGGTGCGACGGCGTCGGAAGGCAGGACTCACGGACATGTGAAAAGTTTCGCATGGCGGTTTCGGGGATCTTCCGCGCCCCCCTGAGTGCCCGTAAAGCCCCTTGTCAGGAAGGTCTAAACAGCCTTCATGAACGCGTTCCAGCCACCGGCGGGGGCCTCTCCCACACCGAGCGTACGGAGCTTGGCGAGCACCTTCGGGTCCTGTACGTCGAGCCAGTCGCAGTACTGCTTGAAGGAGACGAGCCTCACATCCTTCTTCTCGTCCCGCTTCGCCACGATGCCCTTGAACGCCTCCTCGACGGCGTCCATGTAGATGCCGCCGTTCCACTGCTCGAAGTGGTTTCCGATGTAGAAGGGCGCGCGATTGGTTTCGTAGGCGCGCTTGAATCCGGCGAGATAGGCCTCGGTGGCCTGCTTGCGCCAGCCGGGATAGTTGGCCGGCGGCGCCTTGGTCGAATTCTGCGACTGGTTGGCAAGGATGTTGTAGTCCATCGACAGGACCTGGAAGGAATGCCCGGGGAAGGGTATTTGCTGGAGCGGCAGGTCCCACAGGCCATGTCGCTTGACCGGCCAGACCTGGGTGCCGCCGGGCGAGGAGGCGTCGTAGCGCCAGCCCAGCTTCTGCGCGGTGGGCAGCAGGTTGTCCTGGCCGAGCAGGCAGGGGGTGCGGCCGCCGGTGAGCTCGCGCTTGTAGTCGAACGGCAGCGGGTCCTCGTCCGTCCAGCCCGTGTTGGTCTTCCACTTGGTGACGAAGTCGATCGCCTGGTCTATCTCGCTCTGCCACTGGGCCGGGGTCCAGTGCTCGACGGTGCCGCGCCCGGTGCAGAAGTGACCGTTGAAGTGGGTGCCTATCTCGTGTCCGTCGGTCCAGGCCTGGCGGACGTACTTCAGCGTCTCCTTGATGTGCGGGTCGGAGAGGTAGCCGATGTCGGAGGCGCCGACCGGGTTGTTCGGCGGCTGGTAGAGCCGCTTCTTGCCCTCGGGCAGCAGGTAGAGGCCGGAGAGGAAGAACGTCATGCCCGCGCCGTGGTCCTTGGCGAGCTGGAGGAAGCGCGGGAAGAGGCCGTTGCCGACTTCTCCGGCGCCGTCCCAGGAGAAGACGACGAACTGGGGCGGGGTCTGGCCGGGTTCGAGCGGAACGGGCTTGTCGGGCTGGTGCGGCTGCTTGCCGGTGTCCGAAGTGGAACCGTCGCCTATCAGCTTCGCGTCGGCCTTCTTGGCGGCCTGATCGTCGCCGCCCTTGCCGCCCGATCCGCTACCGCCCGAAGTGCCGCAGCCGGACAGCCCGGCCGCGGCCGCGGCCCCCAGACCCAGTCCCAGCACGCCCCTTCGGCTGACATTCCGGCCGATCTCCCGCATAAGCCCGTCCGTTCCCATCGCTTTGCACCGTCGTCTCGTCGTCCTCGAAGCCCAAGTACGTCACCGCAGTTGGGCAATCTGTGAGATGCCGGGAGGAACAGGGATGGTTCCCCACGGCTCGCACAAATCTTCGTAAACCGTACGAGGTGTGGGGTGCGGGGTGGCGAGGCGGGGGGTGTGCGGGCGGGCTGACCTGCTGGATTCGCTGGGCAGCACGGGCCGGCTGGCCGGCCGGGGACGTCCGGCCGGCCGGACGCGTCAGGCGCCGAAGGCCTTCGACTTGCCCTTGACCGGCTTGGCACCGGCCAGCAGATGCGCCGGTACGAGATCGCGGGCGGGCTCGCTGTAGCCCACGGACACGATCCGGTCACCCTGATAGGTGAAGCTGGTCAGCGAGGCCAGGGTGCACTGCCGCTTGCGCGGGTCGTGCCACAGGCGCCGCTTCTCGACGAAGCTGCGCACGATCCAGATCGGCAGCTGGTGGCTGACGCACACCGCCTCGTGCCCGCGGGCCGCGTCGCGCGCCGCTTCGAGCGCGCCCATCATCCGTACGACCTGCTCGACATACGGCTCGCCCCAGGACGGGCGGAACGGGTTCGTCAGGTGCTTCCAGTTGGCGGGCTTGCGCAGGGCGCCGTCGCCGACCCCGAAGGTCTTGCCCTCGAAGACGTTGCCCGCCTCGATGAGCCGCGGGTCGGTGGCGAGGTCCAGGCCGTGCGTCTTGGCGATCGGGCTCGCCGTCTCCTGGGCGCGCTCCAGGGGGGAGGCGACGACATGCGTGATGTCGCGGCCCGCGAGGTGCTCGGCGACCCGGTCGGCCATCTGCCGGCCGAGCTCGGAGAGGTGGTAGCCCGAACGGCGCCCGTAGAGCACGCCGTCGGGGTTGTGCACCTCGCCGTGGCGCATCAGGTGCACGACGGTGAGGTCGCTCGCGCCGTTGCTGTTCTCGCTCATGCGGTGGCCTCCGCTGCGGCACGGGCGGCGGCGGGCAGCGCGGCCGCGATGCGCTCGATCGCGCGCTCGTCGTGGGCGGTCGACACGAACCAGGACTCGAACGCCGACGGCGGCAGGTACACGCCCTGCGACAGCATCGAGTGGAAGAACCCGTTGAAGCGGAACGCTTCCTGCTTCTTCGCGTCGTCGTAGTCACGGACCTCGTCGGCCGTGAAGAAGACGGAGAACATGTTGCTCGCCGTCTGCAGCCGGTGGGCCACGCCCTCCTTGCTGAGCGCTCCGGTCACCAGCGCCTGGATCTCGCGCGAGACGGCGTCGACCTTCGCGTACGCGGCGTCGTCGAGCAGCCGCAGCTGGGCGAGGCCGGCGGCGGTCGCGATCGGGTTCCCGGAGAGCGTGCCCGCCTGGTAGACGGGGCCCGCCGGGGCGAGATGGCCCATGACGTCGGCGCGGCCGCCGAACGCCGCGGCCGGGAAGCCGCCGCCCATGACCTTGCCGAACGTCATGAGGTCCGGTACGACGCCGTCGACGCCGAACCAGCCCGCCTTGGACGTACGGAACCCGGTCATCACCTCGTCCGAGATGTACAGCGCGCCGTTCTTGGCGCAGGCCGCCTTCAGGCCCGCGTTGAAGCCGTCCGCCGGCGGGACGACGCCCATGTTGCCGGGCGAGGCCTCGGTGATCACACAGGCGATCTCACCCGGGTTGGCGTGGAACGCCGCGTGCACCGCGTCAAGGTCGTTGTACGGCAGCACGATCGTGTCGCCGGCCTGCGCGCCGGTGACCCCGGGGGTGTCGGGGAGGCCGAACGTGGCGACCCCGGAACCGGCGGCGGCCAGCAGCGCGTCCACATGGCCGTGGTAGCAGCCCGCGAACTTGATGACCTTGGCACGGCCGGTGAAGCCGCGCGCCAGGCGGATCGCGGACATGGTCGCCTCGGTGCCGGAGGACACCAGGCGGACCTGCTCGACCGGCTCGACCCGGGCCACGATCTCCTCGGCGAGCGCGACCTCGCCCTCGCCGGGGGTGCCGAAGGAGGTGCCGCGGGCGACGGCCTCCTGCACGGCGGCGACGACCTCGGGGTGCGCGTGCCCGAGGATCATCGGGCCCCACGAGCACACCAGGTCGACGTACTCGCGGCCGTCGGCGTCGGTCAGGTACGGACCCGTACCGGACACCATGAACCGGGGCGTACCGCCCACGGCCCGGAAGGCACGGACGGGGGAGTTCACGCCGCCGGGCGTCACGGCGGACGCGCGGTCGAAGAGGTTCTGCGAAACTGGGGCGTCGTATTCGTACGGATAGCTCACACACGCCATGGTGGCAGAGGGCCGGGCGATCTTGCGGACTGGTGTTTCACCGCACCCGCGCGGGGGAGGTCAATGACACGATGATCCGCAGATGATCGAGTTGCATCGGCGGATGATCGGGTTGCGCGGTGGGGGCCGCGCCCTCTACAAAGCAGTCGGGCTACAAGCAGTCGGGTGAAGGATATGCATCGCGGTGGCGGACTGGGCGAAGGGACCGATGACCGGGGTCCCGAGCGCGCCCACCGTCGGGGACGGCACCGGCGACGCGACGCCCAGGACCGGATCGACCGGGTCGGGGACGGCGCAGGGGCGGGGAACGGAAGTGGCCGGGTGGGGGTGACCTACAAGTACTTCGGCGCCCCGGACGGCGCGACCGCTGCCCGGGTGCCCGTGACCATGCGCCCCGAGGAGCTCGGCGGTGACGAGCTGGGCATGGGCGGCATGTTCACCAAGATCAAACCGGAGACGATGGCCGCGATGGTCCTCACCGGCATCCAGGGCATACCGCTCCACAAGGTCCCGCCGCTGGAACTCGTGGTCCTCCACCCCGACTACGCGGTGGTCAAGCTCCCCATGACGGTGGTCGACCCGCTGCGCGGCGTCGGCGAGGAGACGGTCGGCGCCGCCGCCTTCATCTGGTCCACGGTCCCGGACCGCGGCGGACCGCGCGACGCCTTCAACGTCTATCAGCTCCTGCACGAATGGCAGGACTTCTCGCATCGGCTGCACGAGGCGGGGCACCAGCCGTACTGCCTGGTCTGGCCCTGATCCCTCGCCCGCCCGGCCGGGACGCCCGCCGCGCGGGGCGGGGCACAAGGTCCCGCGGGCCGCGGGCCCACGGCTGAGGCGCCGGGGCGCAGGGCCCACACCGGGCGGGACGATCAGCTTGGACCTTCATCCATTCGGCTCTGCACCTACGGCGTACGTTCCGCCGGACCCTTTGTATATGCGGCGTGAAGCCGCCTATCTTGTCGCACATGCAGTCCTACACCATCGGCCAGGCAGCGCGTCTGCTCGGCGTCAGTCCCGACACCGTGCGCCGCTGGGCCGACGGCGGCCGCGTCGCGACCCATCGCGACGAAGGCGGCCGCCGACTCATCGACGGGCGGGATCTGGCCGCCTTCTCCATCGAAGTCGGCCAGTCCTCCAACAGCGAGGAAGAGGTGCCCTACACCTCTGTCCGCAACGCCTTCCCCGGCATCGTCACCGCCGTCAAGCTCGGTGACGTCGCCGCCCAGGTCGAGATCCAGGCCGGTCCGCACCGGCTGGTCTCCCTCCTGACCCGGGAGGCCGTCGAAGAGCTGGGCCTTGAGGTGGGCATGCAGGCCACCGCGCGGGTGAAGTCCACCAGCGTGCACGTCGACCGCACCTAGGTCGATATCCGGCCACTCACGAACGTCCCCGCGGCGTCGCCCTTCCCCACCCCTGGCTCCTCGCAGGACATCCGGCCAATCGGACATCCGGCCGTCGGACATCCACCGAGGGCAGCAAGCAGGGGAAGCCCTCACCTCCGGCGCGGCTCGTCAAGCATCCGAAGGAGCACCATCCATGTCTGTCATGGCTCTCAGCACCAAGCGCCGCCGCGCCGCCACGGCCGTCGTCTCCGCCGCCCTGCTCATCCCGCTGGCCGCCGCGTGCAGCAGTAGCAGCAGTAGCGGCAAGGACAGCGGAAGCGACAAGACCGCGTCCCCGTCCGGGAGCTCCGGCTCGGCGCCGAAGGCGGCCCAGCTCACCGTCCTCGCGGCGTCCTCGCTCACCGACGTCTTCAAGGCGGCGGGCGCGGCCTACGAGAAGGAGCACCCGGGCACCCACGTGAAGTTCTCCTTCGCCGGTTCGCAGGAGCTCGCCGCCCAGGTGAAGCAGGGCGCGCCCGCCGACGCCCTGGTGACCGCGGACACCAAGACCATGGACGGCCTGAAGGCCGACGTGAACGACTCGTCGATCATCGCCAAGAACCGTCTGGTCATCGCCACCGGCAAGGGCAACCCGAAGAAGGTCGAAGGCCTCAAGAACCTGTCCGACACCAACCTGAAGGTCGTCCTCGCGGCCCCCGAGGTGCCGGTCGGCCGCTACAGCAAGCAGGTCCTCGACGCCCAGAAGATCACGGTCAAGCCGGTCTCCCAGGAGCCGAACGTCCGCGCCGTACTCAGCAAGGTCGAGCTGGGCGAGGCCGACGCGGGCATCGTCTACAAGACCGACGCCGCCTCCGCGAAGGGCAAGGTCGACACGGTCGACATCCCGGACGCGCAGAACGCCGTCGCCAAGTACCCGGCCGCCACCCTCAAGACCTCGAAGAACGCCGACGCCGCGGCTGCCTTCGTGAAGTGGCTGTCCACCCCCGAGGCGCAGAAGATCCTCCAGGACGCCGGCTTCCAGCAGCCGTAACCCCTGCGGCTCCCTCGTCCGCAACCGCTCCAACTCCCTTGCGGGGCCTGCCTGTTCGCGCCGGACGGGCAGGCCCCGCGCCCTCAGGCCACCGGGGACCTCCATGACTCGCAGCCGTTCCCGCACCCGCCAGCGCCCACCCGCCGCGCTGGCCCTGCCCGCGCTGCTCGCCATCGCGTTCCTGCTGATGCCGCTCCTCGGCATCCTGGCCCGCACCTCGTGGGGCGAACTCGGCACGCACCTGACCGGCCCCGATGTCACCGAAGCCCTGCGGCTCTCGCTGGTCGTCTCGTTCTGGGCGCTCGGCCTCTCCCTTCTTCTCGGTGTGCCCCTGGCCTGGCTGCTCGCCCGCGTCGACTTCCCCGGCAAGGCCCTGGTGCGCTCGCTCGTGCTGCTGCCGATGGTGCTGCCGCCCACGGTCGGCGGCGTCGCCCTGCTGCTGGGCTTCGGGCGGCGCGGCCTGCTGGGCCCCTGGCTGGAGGGCACCTTCGGGATCACCCTCCCCTTCCACACCTCCGGCGCCGTGGTCGCGGCCACCTTCGTCGCGATGCCGTTCCTGGTGATCAGCCTGGAGGGCGCGCTCGGCGGACTGCGGCCCCGCTACGAGGAGACCGCCGCCTCGCTCGGCGCCTCCCCGTTCCGCGTCTTCCTCACCGTGACCCTGCCGATGGTCGCGCCGGGTCTCGCGGCGGGCGCGGCACTCACCTGGGCCCGCGCGCTCGGCGAGTTCGGCGCCACCATCACCTTCGCCGGCAACCTCCCCGGCACCACCCAGACCCTGCCGCTCCAGGTCTACCTCCTCCTCCAGGACTCCCCCGAGGCCGCCACCTCGGTCTCGCTGCTCCTGCTCGCCATCGCCATGGCGGTGCTCGTGGCCCTGCGCGGCCGCTGGACGGGCTCCGCCTCGGTGCGGAGCGGCTCGGTACGGGGCGGGGCTCCTGCCGACGCCGCACTTGCGGATCCCTCCACGCCGGATTCCGCCCCGGGGCTGACGGCTCCGGCCGGCTCCGGCTCCGTAACCCAGGGAGGCTCCCCCCTGAGCGAGCCGGAAGAGGCCGGGCGGGCCCCACAGCCCGCCGAAGTCCTCAACTCTGCTGATTCCGCGGCGAGTTGGTCGCTGCACGCCGAAGTGACCGGGTTCAACGAGCTGACACTGGAGGCGGACCCCGGCATCACCATCGCCGTCGTCGGCGAGAACGGCGCCGGCAAGACCACCCTGCTGCGGGCCCTGCTCGGCCTCACCCCGCGCGCCCACGCCGAACTGCGCCTCGGCGACCTCGACGTCACCGCGCTGCCGCCGCACAAACGCGGGGTCGCCTGGGTGCCCCAGGACGGCGCGTTGTTCCCGCACCTGACCGCGCTCGCCAACACGGCGTACGGGCTGCGCGCCCAGGGTGTGGCCCGCGCCGAGGCCCGCGCCGCCGCCCAGCGCTGGCTCGACCGGCTCGGTGTCGGCCACCTCGCCCACCGCAGGCCCGCCCAGCTCTCGGGCGGACAGGCCCAGCGCGTCGCCCTGGCCAGGGCGCTCGCCGCCCGCCCCCGGCTGCTGCTCCTGGACGAGCCGCTCGCGGCCCTCGACCAGACCACCCGGGCCCATGTCCGCCACACCCTGCGCACCCACCTGGCCGGGTTCGCCGGGGTCTGCCTGATCGTCACCCATGACCCGGTCGAGGCGGTCTCGCTGGCCGACCGCGTCCTCGTCCTGGATGCCGGGCGCACCCTCCAGGACGCGCCGCCCACCGAGGTCACCCGGAATCCGCGCTCCCCCTGGGTGGCCCGGATGCTGGGCCGCAACGCGTGGGCCGGGGAGGCGAGCGGCGACGGTCTCGTCCTCGCCGGCGGCGGGCGGATCGTCGCGGCCGAGCAACTGCGCGAGGGCAGCCGGGCTTTGGCGATCATCGCGCCGGAGTCGGTGTCCGTGCACCGCAAGCGCCCCGACGGCAGCCCCCGCAACGTCTGGTCCGGCACCGTGCGGGAGATCACGGCGAGCGGGAGCAGGCTGCGGGTGCTCATCGGGTCCGCCGAGTCGCCCGACCTGATCGCGGAGGTCACCCCGCAGGCGGCGGCCGAGCTGGGCCTGGTGGAGGGCGCGGCCGTGTGGTCGAGCGTGAAGGCAACCGAGGTGACCCTCGTATCCCTGTGAGCCTGCGCCCCTAGACTGGCTGCCCGGGGGCGACAGGAACGGCCGCCACGCCTAGGAGACGGGAGACGACGGTGACGACCACGAGCAGCACCGACCCGTCGGCCGAGGTGCTCGGCGAGGCAGCGGGCGTCTTCGGACTCCTTGCCTCGCCCGCGCGGCTGCACATCATGTGGACGCTGAGCCACGGCGAGTCCGACGTGTCGGGGCTGGCCGAGAGGGTCGGCGGTGCGCTGCCGGCCGTCAGTCAGCATCTGGCGAAGCTGAAACTCGCGGGGCTCGTCCGGTCCCGGCGGGAGGGGCGCCGGGTCGTCTACCTCGTCGACGACCCCGATGTGGCTCAGATGGTGCGCTGGCTGGTGGCCCGGCTGGGCGGGGGCGTCAAGCTGCCGGGACCCTCAGGACTCGTTCGTGACCTGGGCGCCTGAGCGGATCTCCACTCTGCAGTTGTCAAGGAGCACTCCTCTGCAGCTGCTGCGTTCGCTCGGCTCCGGCCCCCGGGGGCTGGTGGAGTCGGAAGCCGAGAAACGACTCACGCGGTATGGGGAAAACGTCCTTCCCGCGCGCCAGGTTCCCTCCCTCCCGATCATTTTTCTCCGGAGTCTGCGCGACCCGTTCACGGCCGTCCTCGCCTGCCTGGCGCTGGTCTCCGCGGCGGTCGCCGCCTGGGCCACGGCCGGGGTCATCGCGGTCCTGGTGGTGGTGAGTTGTGCGTTGCGGGCGGCCGGCGAGCACCGCGCCGACCGGTCGGCGGCCGGGCTGCGGGAGCTGGTGGCGAGCACCGCGACCGTGCTGCGCAGGGCGGACGACGACGCGGCGACGGTGGCGCGCGAGGTGCCCGTGGACGAGGTGGTGCCGGGCGACGTGGTGCGCCTCGCGCCCGGCGATCTCGTACCGGCGGATCTGCGGCTGCTGCGGGCCACCGGTCTGACGATGCATCAGGCCGCGCTGACCGGGGAGTCCGCGCCGGTCGCCAAGTACCCGGTGGACGAGCCCTTCGCGCAGTCTCCGGCCCGCCCCCTCGACGCCCAGGACTTCGACCGGCCCGAAGTCTGCTTCCAGGGCAGCAGTGTCGCCTCCGGCAGCGGCACCGGTGTGGTGGTGGCGACCGGCGCGGACACCCGGTTCGCGCGGGCCGACCGGCTGCCGGGCAACGACCGGCGCACGACCGCCTTCGACCGGTCGGTGTACGGCGTCTCGTGGATCCTGATCCGGTTCATGCTGCTCACCCCGCCGCTGGTCCTCATGGCCAACGCCGCGCTGCGCGGCCGCGGCCTGGAGACGCTGCCGTTCGCGGTGGCGGTCGCGGTCGGGCTCACGCCCGAGATGCTGCCGGTCATCGTGACGACCACCCTCGCGCGGGGCGCCTCCGCGCTGGCCCGCACCCACCAGGTGATCGTCAAGCGGCTGCCGGCGCTGCACGACCTGGGTGCCGTCGACGTCGTGTGCCTCGACAAGACGGGCACCCTCACCCAGGACCGGCCGGTCCTGGACTGTGCGCTGGACGCGTCCGGCTCCCCCGACGACTCGGTGCTGCACTGGGCCGCCGTCAACAGCCTGTGGACGTTGCAGCTCGCCGAGCTGCCCGGCGCCGACGCCCTCGACGAGGCTCTCCTCGACGCCGCCGAGGAACGCTTCCCCGAGGGCCTGGACGCCCTGGAGTACGACGCCGTCGCCGCCCTTCCCTTCGACCCGGTACGCCGCCTGTCCACCGCCGTCGTCAACACACCCCACCGGCTCGGCCGCCACACCCTGGTGGTCAAGGGCGCCGTCGAGGACGTCCTGGAACGGTGCGCGCTCACCGGCGACGAACGGGACCGGGCGCTCGCGCTCGCCGAGCACCTCGCCTCCGACGGCCTGCGCGTCCTCGCGGTGGCGCTCGCCGAACGGCCCGCCGCCAGGCGCCCGTACACCACCACGGACGAGCGCGGGCTGACCCTCCAGGGGCTGGTCGGGCTGCGCGACGCGACGGCGGAGACGGCGGCCGACGCGCTCACCGCCCTCCTCCACAGAGGTGTCGCCGTGAAGGTCCTGACCGGTGACCACCCCGGCACGGCCGCGCGTGCCTGCCGTGAGCTCGGCCTGGAGCCCGGCGAGGTCGTCACCGCCGCCTCGTTCGACGGCCTCAGCGGAGCCGAGCTGGGCGAACTCGCCGACCGTAGTACTGTCTTCGCCCGCTGCTCCCCCGAGCAGAAAGCCCGGATCGTACGGGCCCTGCGCGAGCGTGGGCACGTCACCGGATTCCTCGGCGACGGCGTCAACGACCTGCCCGCCCTGCGCGCCTGTGACGTCGGCATCTGCCCGCCCGAGGCCGTGGACGTGGCCCGCGAGACGGCGGACGTCGTGCTCGCGGCGAAGGATCTGACCTCGCTCGACCACGCCATCGTGGCGGGGCGCAGCAGCGGCGCCACCATCGCGGGCTATTTGCGGATCACGCTCTCCTCGAACCTCGGCAACGTCATCGCGATGCTGACCGCAGGTCTGCTGCTGCCGTTCCTGCCCATGCTGCCCGCCCAGGTCCTGGTCCAGAACCTGTGCTTCGACGCCGCCCAGCTGGCCTTCGCCTACGACCGTCCGCCGGCCGGGGCGCTGCGCCGCCCGCTGAAGCTGCGTCCACGCGAAGTCCTCGCCTCCGTGACCGGGTTCGGCGTGCTCAATGCCGTCGCCGACCTCGCGACTTTCGCGGTACTCGTCTGGGCGGTGAGCGACACCCGGGCCGAAACGGCCTTCCACGCGGGCTGGTTCACGGAGAACCTGCTGACCCAGGCCCTGGTCATGGTCCTGCTGCGCACGGGCCGCGGCGGCGGGATCCCCGTCACCGCCGGCGTCCTCGCGCTGACCGGCCTGCTGCTTCCACTCTCGCCCCTGGGCCCGCTCATCGGCATGACCGCACTGCCCCTGGCCTACTACCCGCTGCTCGCCCTGGTGCTCGCCCTGTACGCGGGCGCGCTGTACTGGTTCGCCCGACGGGCCCGGCGGACGCCCGCTCCTTAAGGAGGCGACCGGTCCGGAAACGGCCGCCCACCCCGTAGGCAGCGGGCGCCGCGCAAAGCCCACCCTCCTTGAAGAGGCGGCCGCTTCATAGGATCGGCCCATGTCAGCGCAGAACTCCGGCCCGCGGCGCGACACCCGCGGCATCGTCGACGCCGCCGATCTCTTCGCGCACGTACGGTTCCGCCGCCATGAACCGGCGCCCGAGCTGCGCCCCTACCTGGAGCACTACTGGCTGATCGACTGGGACCTGCCCCAGCCGTACGCCTCGCACGTGGTGCCGCACCCGTCCGTCAACCTGGTCTTCCAGCGGTACGACGACGGCCGGCCCGACTTCCTGGAGCTCTCGGGGGTCGGACTCACCCTGGACACCCGGAAGTTGGCGGGCCGCGGGCGGGTGTGCGGGATCCAGTTCCGGCCGGGCGGGTTCCGGCCCTTCGCGCCGGGGTTCCCGGTCTCGGAGTGGACGGACCGGGTGATCCCCGCCGACCCCGTGTTCCCCTCGGCCGACCCCACGGCGGTGCTCTCACCGGACCGGGACGAGGACCGGGTCGCCGCCCTCGACGCCTTCCTGCTCGGCCTCGGTCCCCGGCCCGACCCGCAGGCGGAGCTCGCGAGGGAACTGGTCGACCGCATCCGCCACGACCGCACGGTCCGCCGGGTCGACGCACTCGCCCGCGAGGCGGGGCTCTCCGCGCGCTCCCTGCAACGGCTCTTCGCCGCCTGTGTGGGCGTCGGCCCGAAGTGGGTGGTGCTGCGCTACCGCATCCACGAGGCCCTCGAACACGCCGAATCCACCGAGGCCGTCGACTGGGCCCGGCTGGCCGCCGAGCTGGGCTACGCCGACCAGGCCCACCTCGTACGGGACTTCACCGCCACGCTCGGCGCGCCGCCCTCGGCCCTGCGCCCCGGGGCCTCCCGCGCCTGATCAACGGCCGTTGTCAGACCCGGCGTTTACTGTTTTCGACATGAGCGACACGACCCGTGAAGTTCCCCCGCACATCCGTCTAGAAGCCTGGTCGGACGGCGACCTCGGCCTGCTCCGGAGGCAGAACGCACCGGAGATGACCGCCCACGTCGGCGGCACGGAGTCCGACGAGAAGGTGCTGTCCCGGCACGACAGATACAAGGCGATGAGCGCCCGCCCGGCCACCGAGGGCCGGATGTTCAAGGTCGTCCTCGACGGGACGGGCGAGACCGTCGGATCGGTCGGGTACTGGCCGCGCATATGGCAGGGCGAGGCGGTGTACGAGACGGGGTACGGCATCCTCCCCGAGTTCCAGGGCCGCGGCCTGGCCGTCGCGGCGCTCCTGGCGGTCGTGGAGGAGGCCCGTGCCGCGGGCGGCCGGTGCCGGCTGCACGCCTACCCGTCCGTGGACCACACCGCGTCCAACGCCACCTGCCGCAAGGCCGGGTTCGAGTGGGCCGGGGAGGTCGAGTTCGAGTACCCGCCGGGCACGCGGATCCGCTCCAACGACTGGCGGATGGACCTGGGAGCCGGGGGCTGACCCACCACCGGCCGCCCTCGCCCGGGAGCCCCGACCGTCAGTCCAGCTGCTTGTCGAAGTTGAAGGCCGTCACGGCCATGCGCTCGCGGAAGTAGAAGCGGTGCGCGTCGGTGCGGTGGGTGCCGGAGTCGAGGTTGAGGGAGGTGCAGCCGGCCGCCCTCGCGTGGCCCTCCAGGTGCGCGAGGAGGGCGTGCCCCACGCCGGTGGAGCGGGCGGTGGCGGCGGTGACCAGGTCGTCGACGTACAGCTTGCGGACCGCGCTGGTGTTGACGACGATCCGCCATCCGGCGGCGCCGACGCAGGCCCCGTCGTCGCCGTACGCGGCGGTGAAGCGCAGCCCCTGGGCGTGCCCCTCTCCGTAGATCTCGGCGAAGAGTTCATCGGTGAGGTGCGGGCGGAGTTCGCTGAGTACCGGCAGCAGGTCGTCCGTCAGACGCGGGTCGCCCGGCTCAAGGTCAATGATCTTCATGCGGGAAGGGTAAGGCTCCGCCCTGCCCCGTGCCGCTTCACCCTGCCCGGTACGGCCGGCCCCGACCGGGCCCGTCGAAACGCGGTTGACGACTGCGGCCTCGTCGAGGATATTTATCTGCGTAACACAGATGATGCGCAGTGCAGCTTAGTGACGGGCCCAGCCCCCCGGGACTCCCCCGACGCCTCGCCGTCACCCGTCGACGCCCAGGCGGCCCCGCCGGGACCGACCCGCGCGTCGCGCGCCCACCACACCGGCCCCGCCCCGACCAGGCGGCTGCGACGTAGGCTCGCTCCTTGCGTGTCAGCACTGCCGTAGTCCCTCAACTTCCTTTGCTTGAAAGGCATTTCCACCATGACGGTTCTGATCACCGGCAGCCGCGGCAAGGTCGCCGCCACTCTCATCCCACTGCTTCGAGAGCGCGGTCTCGCCGTTCGTGCGGCCTCCGCCAGCCCCGACAAGCTGACTCTTCCGGACGGTGTGGAGCGCGTCGTCCTCGACCTCGACGACCCGGCGACGTTCCCGGCCGCACTGGCCGGCGTCGAGTCGGTCTTCCTGTACGCCAACCCGAAGCACATCGAGGCGTTCCTCGCCGAGGCGAAGGCCGCCGGGGTCCAGCACATAGCGCTGCTCTCCTCCAGCTCCGTGCTCGACCCCGACGCCGACACGAACGCCATCGCGGCCATGCACCTGGCCGTCGAGCGCGGCCTGGAACGTTCCGGCATCCAGTCGACCTTCCTGCAGCCCGGCGCCTTCGCGGGCAACGCGCTCGGCTGGGCCTGGGCGGCCAAGTCGTCCGGCAGCGTGGACCTCCCCTACCCCGAGGCGCAGACCAGCCCCATCCACGAGGCGGACATCGCGGAGGCCGCGTTCGCCGTCCTCACCAGGCCCGAACTGCGAGGCCGCGCCTACCACCTCACCGGGCCCGCGTCCCTCAGCGCCGCCGAGCAGGTCGCGGTCGTCGCCGAGGCCACCGGACGGCCGATCAGTGTCAACGCCGTGAGCGGAGCGGCCTGGAAGGAGTCGATGGCCGACTTCATACCCCCGACCGTCGCGGACGCGCTGCTCGGCTACTTCGCCGCGCACCAGGGCCGCCCCGACGCCGTCACCACCGCCGTCGAAGAGCTGACCGGCCACCCGGCCCGCACCTTCGCGGCCTGGGCCGGCGAAAACGCGGACGCCTTCCGCCCGTAGGGCACAGCCGGCGAGCCATGGCCGGGGCCGCGCCCACCGGACACCTCCTGGCGCATGCCCGCACCATGAACGAGCCCCCGGTGCTCCGGCGCGAGCACCGGGGCGCGCCCCGAAATCCCTGGCCCCCGCCCCCGCAGCAATGCGATCCTGACCGCGTGAACGGACCGGAGATCCATATCGACTTCGCCCCTGAGCTGCGGCTCTTCGTTCCGACGAAGCGCCGTGAGGGGCGCAGCGCCGTCGTGACCGACGGCGTGTCCACCCTCGGCCACGTCGTCGAATCGCTGGGCGTTCCGCTCACCGAGGCCGGCCGGCTGCTCGCCGACGGCCGCGAAGTCCCGGTCTCGCACATCCCGGTGGCGGGCGAGTTCATCGAGGTGCTCGCCGTCGAGCGCCCGCAGAAGGTGCCGGGCGCCCCGCTCCGCTTCCTGCTCGACGTCCATCTCGGCACGCTGGCGCGCCGGTTGAGGCTGCTCGGCGTCGACGCGGCGTACGAGAGCGAGGACATCGGGGACGCGGCGCTCGCCGCACTCTCCGCGCGGGAACAGCGCGTCATGCTCTCCCGGGACCGCGGGCTGCTGCACCGCAGGGAGCTGTGGGCCGGCGCGTACGTCTACAGCCACCGCACCGACGAGCAACTCCGGGACGTGCTCGGCCGGTTCGCGCCGGGCCTCGCGCCCTGGACGCGCTGCACCGCCTGCAACGCGCCGCTGCGGGAGGCCGACAAGGAGACGGTGCGCGAGCGCCTGGAGCACGGCACCCGCACCTCGTACGACGTCTTCGCCGAGTGCAGTTCCTGCGAGCGCGTCTACTGGCGCGGCGCGCACCACGCGAGCCTTGAGGCGATCGTCGACGAGGCCGTCCGCGAGTTCGGCACGGCGGGGACCTGCCCGGTGGACCGAGCCGGATAGCGGAACCCGGTCCTGCCCGGTCCGGGCGACAGCCTTTCAACTCCTCACCAGATACGCCCTGTTGGAGCCCCCACCGGATACCGGCTTCAGAGCTGCCCGCTCCTGAGGCGTTCGATCTGAGCCGCGCCGAGCTCGACGGTCCGGCGCATATGGGTGGCGATGAGGGCGATCTCGTCGTCCTCGTACGCGTCGAACATCTCCCACCAGGCACCGTTGAGCCGGCCCCAGACCTTGCCGAGCTCCGCCATCCGCCCGGGCACCACCTCGACGAGCACCTTCCTGCGGTCCTCGGTGTCCCGGCGCCGCGTCACATACCCGGCCTTCTCCAGCCGGTCGACGAGCCGGGTAGCCGAACCCGTGGTGAGCCCGGTCAGCCCGGCGATCCGCCCCGTGGTGACGGGCCCGGGTTCGAGACCCAGCAGGTTGAGGCACTGGAGATCCGTCGGGTGCAGCCCCAGATGGTCGGCGAGCGCCTGGTTGAAGAGCGCGTACGACGCCATGTAGCGGCGCGAGACGGCGCCCAGGTCACGCATGAGCTCGGCCCGGTCGGCAGGGGCCCGCTCTCCGGTGCGCTTCTTCTGTGCCATGCAGAAAGCGTACGGCGCAGAGGATCCGCAGGCGCGAAGCGCGGCAGAACCCCAACCGGCAACCCGTGCCCGGCAGAACCCCTGCCCGGGAAAGCCATGCCCGGCGGACCCCGTGCCGGGCGGAGGCCTACGCCCCCTCGGCCGTGAGGTAGCGCTGCAGCGTGGGGGCCAGCCAGGCGACCACCTCGTCGCGGGACATGGCCACCGCGGGCGGGAAGCGCAGTACATAGCGGGCTATCGCCATGCCCAGGATCTGCGAGGTGACCAGCGCGGCGCGGCGCGGGGCGTCGGCGGGGTCGGGGCAGACACCGGCGGCGACCGGGATCATCTGCTCGGCGAATATCGTCCGCATCCGCTCGGCGCCGGCCGGGTTGGTGACGCCGACCCGCAGCAGGGCGGTGAGCACGTCGTCGGCCTCCCACCGGTCGAGGAAGTGCGTGACGAGTGCGGCTCCGATGTGCTTGCCGGGCAGCCCCCCCAGCCCAGGAAGGCCCAGGTCCATCTCGGAGGCGGCGGCGAACAGGCCCTCCTTGTTCCCGTAGTAACGCATCACCATCGACGGGTCGATCCCCGCGTCCCGGGCGATGGCCCGGATGGTCGCGCGCTCATAGCCGTCGGACGCGAAGCGCTCGCGGGCGGCTTCGAGGATCGCGGCCTTGGTGACTTCGGAGGTGCGGCGAGGGCCTCCGGCGGGGGTTTCGGTCGTCATGCCAACGACTGTAGGCCAACAAGTGTTGACATGCCAGCCGTGAGGGTTCTACATTTGCCAACAAGCGTTGACCAACAACCGTTGGCACCTGAGGAGGAAGCCATGAACGACACCACCAGCTCGTCCGGCTCCACCAGCTCGCCCACCCCCGAGAGCGCCACGAAAACACCCCGGCCCGAAGGCCCCTTAATCAGCGACGTCCTCGTGGTCGGCGCGGGGCCGACCGGGCTGTTGCTCGCGGGTGACCTGGCCGCCGCGGGCCTGAGCGTCACCGTCGCCGAGCGCCGGCCGCACGGGATCAGCAACATGACCCGCGCCTTCGGCGTCCACGCGCGCACGCTGGAGATGCTCGACGCCCGCGGCCTGGCCGACGAGCTGGTCAAGCGGGGCAGGGTCATGGAACAGATGAACATGTTCGGCCGCCTCACCCTCGACCTGACCAGGCTGCGCACACGCTTCCCGTACGTCCTGATCGCTCCGCAGTACGAGGTGGAGCAGCTCCTCGAGCGGCGCGCCCTGTCCGAAGGGGTCCAGTTCCGTTACGGCACCGAGCTGTTGAACCTCCGTCAGGACGGCGAGGGGGTGACCGCCGAGCTGCGCGGCGAGGACGGGGGGCCCGTGTCGGTCCGGGCCCGCTACCTCGTCGGCACCGACGGCGTGCGCAGCAGGGTCCGCGAGGAGCTCGGCCTCCCGTTCCCCGGCGTGGCCGTGATCCGCTCGATCGTGCTGGCGGACGTGCGGCTCACCGAGGAGCCGGAGGACATCCTCACCGTCAACGGCTCGGGCGACTCCTTCGCCCTCGTCGCCCCCTTCGGCGACGGCTACCACCGGGTCATGGGATGGAGCCGGAAGCGCCAGGTCCCCGACACGGCCCCGGTCGACCTCGACGAGCTCCGCGCGATCGCCCGCGAGGCCTTCGGCACCGACTACGGGATGCACGACGCCCGCTGGATCTCCCGCTTCCACAGCGACGAGCGGCAGGCTCCGGCCTACCGGGTCGGCCGCGTCTTCCTCGCCGGGGACGCGGCACACGTCCACTCACCCGCCGGCGGCCAGGGCATGAACACCGGCCTCCAGGACGCCGCGAACCTCTCCTGGAAACTCGCCGCCGCACTACGGGGCCGCACCACCGACGCCGAGGCCCTGCTCGACAGCTACCAGGCGGAGCGCCACCCGGTCGGCGCGATGGTGCTGCGCAGCAGCGGCGCGCTCGTGCGGCTCGCCATGGCCCACAACCCCCTTCAGCGGGCGGTACGTTCAGCGGTCACCCGATTCCTCAAGGCCGTACGCCCTGCCGCCGACAAGGCGATCGGGATGATCAGCGGCCTCGGCATCGCGTACGGAGCCGAGCGCGGATCGCACCCGCTCACCGGCAAGCGCGTCCCCGACCTGGAGCTCGCGGAAGGGCGCCTCTACGAGGTGCTGCGGCGGGGCGAGTTCGTCCTGGTGGCACCGCGGGACGGCCGGGTGGCCGCGCCGGAGGGGGCGATATGCGCGCACTGGAAGAGCGGGCGCGGCAGCACGCTCCTTGTCCGCCCCGACGGGTACGTGGCCTGGGCGAGCGACCGCCCGGACGCGCCCGGCCTGCACGCGGCCCTCACCGGCTGGACCGGGCGCGCGTAACGGCCGGCCGGCCCAAAGGCCCAACCCGCCCCGCACGCCCTGCCGTTCAGAACGTGTACGGGTCGCCCGTGGCCAGCGTCAGCACGCGGTGGGTGTTGTTCGCCGGGTTGCGGTCGCTCGCGCCGCCGTTCCAGACGGTGTCGATGTCGAGGCCCATCTCAGCCCGGGTGCCGACGGTCGCCACGTCCATGGCGAGCTGCACACCGGTCCCGGCCGCCCGCATCGAGCCAGTGCCGCAGTGCACCTCCGCCGGGCCGGTGCGCAGACAGCTCGGCGGCAGGGTGGCGCCGGAGGCGAGAGGCACCGAGAACCGGAGCCTCAGGGTGGCTCCGGAGACCGGCGCCGGACCGTGGTTGGCCGTCGTGAGCCAGATGCCGACGTGGCCGTTCCAGAAGGAGACATGCCCGTGATACGACACATCCGCCTCGGCCGCGGCGCTGCCGGCCGCAGTGTCGCCGGCCAGGGGTGGAGCGGGCCTGACAACAGGGCCGGGGTCGTCGCCACCACCGTCGGACCCGGCAGCGCCGCCGACGGGCCCGGCATTCCGCTCGGGCCCGGCCGCCCCGCTCGGTGTGCCGGTCGCGATCAGCGTCGCCGCCACCAGGACGGCGACACCGACCGTCGCCAGAGTTCCGCGGGCCCGGGCGGGGCGGCCCCCGGCCGGACGAGCACCGGCCCGGCGGGGCGCGCCGGCTCCACCCGCCCTGCCAAATCTGTTCATCACACGAACCACCATGAGCGAAAGGTACCTTTCACCCCTTATTTCCAAGGAACGCCACCCCGTACGTCATCCCGAACTACGCCCCGTACGTCGTTGCGAACGCCATCCCGTACGTCATCCCGTGCGCCACCATCCCGGACATCACCGTCCCGAAGGAGGTCCGGCTCCATGCCACCCTGAGCCCATGCTCGTCGCACGCTCAGCCCTTCTCTTCGTCCTGGCCGCCCTGTTCGAGATCGGCGGGGCCTGGCTCGTCTGGCAGGGCGTCAGGGAGCACAGGGGGTGGGTCTGGATCGGCGCCGGAGTCGTCGCGCTCGGCATCTACGGCTTCGTGGCGACGCTCCAGCCGGACGCCGAGTTCGGCCGGATCCTCGCCGCGTACGGCGGCGTCTTCGTCGCGGGCTCGATCGCCTGGGGCATGGTCGCGGACGGCTACCGCCCCGACCGCTGGGACGTCACCGGCGCCCTGATCTGCCTGGCCGGGATGGCCGTGATCATGTACGCCCCGCGCGGCCGCTGACCATCGCCCCGCCCGCGCGCACCCTGCCCCGCCTATCCTGGCCGCGTATCGGTTTCGATCACCCCTTCGACCGCCGCCACACCTCGACCGCAGCGCCGGTCGCCACACGCGCGAGGAGCACGACATGACTGCCGCCGGGACCCCGATCGCCGTCGTCACCGGAGCGAGCAGCGGGATCGGTGCCGCCACCGCCCGCCAGTTGGCCGCCGCCGGCTACCGCGTGGTGGTCACCGCCCGCCGCAAGGACCGCATCGAGGCGCTGGCAGCCGAGATCAACGAGGCGGGCCACCAGGCGACGGCGTATGCGCTGGACGTGACGGACCGGGCCGCGGTGGACGAGTTCGCCACCGCCTTCCGCACCATCGGGGTGCTCGTCAACAACGCGGGCGGGGCGCTCGGCGCGGACCCGGTCGCCACCGGCAGCCCGGACGACTGGCGGCAGATGTACGAGACGAACGTCATCGGCTCGCTCAATGTCACCCAGGCCCTGCTGCCCGCGCTCGAAGCCTCGGGCGACGGCACGGTCGTCATCCTGTCCTCCACGGCGGGCCACGCCACCTACGAGGGAGGCGGCGGCTACGTGGCGGCGAAGAACGGCGCCCGGGTGCTCGCCGAGACGCTGCGCCTGGAGATCGTCGGCCGCCCGGTGCGGGTCATCGAGATCGCGCCCGGCATGGTGAAGACGGAGGAGTTCGCGACGACGCGCTTCCGCGGCGACACCGAGAAGGCCGCCAAGGTGTACGCGGGCGTGGCCGAGCCGCTGACCGCCGACGACGTCGCCGAGACGATCACCTGGGCGGTCACCCGGCCCAGCCACGTCAACATCGACCTGCTCGTGGTCCGGCCCCGTGCCCAGGCCTCCAACACCAAGGTCCACCGCGAGCTGTAGCCGGAACCGGGCCGGGCCCACCCCGGCCCGCGCCCGGGCCTACCGCACCCGCGCCCGAAGCATCGGGGCCCGCGTGTGCCGCCGCTTCTCGCCCGCGTGGAACACCAGGATGATCATGCGGGCGCCCGGCGCCGCCATCGGCTGGGCGGCGCACATCGTCACCCAGCCGGGCCCCTGGGCCGCGTGGTTGAGGGGGCGTTCGTCGCCGTCGAGGTGGAGGTAGGAGCTGGCCCGGTTGTAGATCCCGGAGGCGAGCGGGTCCTCCAGGACCTCCTTCTCGATCTGCGCCAGCGTCTCGTCGGTGGGGTCGGCGGCCAGCGCGGCCCGCAACTGGGGCAGCACCAGCGGCGCCCAGGAGTGCTCCCAGTCGGTCAGGGTCTCGCGGGCGGCGGGGTCGAGCGCCATCCACCGCATGGTGTTCTGCGGCACCCGCCCGCCGGGGAACATCTCGGTCCAGCGCTGGTTGTGGGCGAGCAGGTTCCACGACCGGTCATTGACGTAGGCCATGTGTCCGATGCCGTCGACGGCCTCCTGCCACACGCCGGGGATCTCCTCTCCGGACTGCGAATGCAGCGGGAACGGGGGGTCCTGGCCCAGGCAGTACCGCCACAGGGCTATCCACTCCTGCTCGTTCATGCCGAGCAGGCGGGCCACGTCCTGGAGCAGGTCCGCGGGCGGGTTGGGGTAGCGGCCGGACTCCAGGCGGCCGTAGGTGTCGGGGGCGCGGTGCAGGATCTGGTCGATCTGGGCCTGGGACAGGCCGGGAGCCCGCCGGCCCTGCCGGGTGGGTCTGCTCAGCCCATGGCTCTCGGGCGTGATCAGCGCGCGGCGCTCGCGCAGCAGAGAGCGCAGAGCGGGCTTGTCCATCTGTGGTTCTCCCCCGGTAACGGGCGGCCGGCGACTTCGCCATTGGCCGCGCGGTTGGAACAGCCGCTCCCGACGTTCGGTCCCGACTCTGCCATCGGCTCCGGGCCGGTTGATCGGCGTGCACCGGCTTCCCGGTGCGCATCCCATGGTCGGCGTACGCTCCATTGTCGGCGTACGTCCCATTGTCGGAGCGGATCGATTCCTCGGAGCGCACGGGGTGGCCGCGGGGCGCCGGGCGGCCGGTGCGGGCCGGCGGGGGCACGGCCCGCCGACAGCACAGCGGCCCCGGACGGAGACGAGCGCGTCAGGGGCTGGGAGCACAGCGGTCACCGCGGGCGGAGCGAGGACGGTGTCGGCCATCACGGCCGGAACGCGGGCCGGGAGGTGATTGGCGAGGTGTGCCCTTTCGTGGACGGGTCGGGTACGGTCGGCCCCCTCCGGGCACAGCTTTGGCGCCCGCCCCCTTCGGGGTGGCCACCGAGGCACCCGCCAGGAGAGACCCCACAGGTACGCTGGCTGATGAGCCGTGCAGGGATCAAGCGGTAGCGGGGTGCGCACGTACGCCGGGCGCACACACGCAGCGTCGCAACGGGGGCATACATGGGCGAACCGGACAGCCGGGCGGCCAACGCCGGAGCGTTGTCACCCGAGGCCGTCGATGTCTACGGCCGGGTCACCCGCCATGAGCACATCGACCCGGAGCGGGACGCCCGGCCGCTCGCGGAGCTCGCCGAGTGGGGCCTGGTCAGCACCGATCCGCGGCTGCCGCACCTGCCCATCGCGCTCGACCCCCAGGAGGCCGGCCGGCGCCGCCTGGACGACGAGCTGCGCCGGATGGCGGCCAAGGCCGCGCTCGCGGCCCGTATCCCCCAGGTCACCGACGAGCTGAGCCTGCACTTCGAGCGCGCCAAGTGGCGTTCGGGCCGCGGCTCGGAGTTCCTCGGCGAGCCCGAGCTCGTCGACGCCCGGATCGAGCAGGCCGTCGGCCGGGCCCGCGCCGAGCTCCTCACCGCCCAGCCCTGCGGCCCGCGCACCGAGGCCCAGCTCGCGGCCGTCGAGGAGCGGGACCGCGCGGCGCTCGCCCGCGGCGTCCACATCCGCGGCCTGTATCTCGACACCACCCGCGACGACGCGGTGACCCGCGCCTATGTGAGCGCGATGACGGGCCGCGGAGCCCAGTTCCGTACCCAGGTCACCCAGTTCCAGCGCTGCGTGGTCATCGACCGGCGCCAGGCGTTCATCTCCGACCACGTCGTGAACTCCGCGCCCGGCCATGCCTCCTGGCACGTACGGGACAGGGCCGTGGTGGCCTTCATCGCCGAGGTCTTCGAGGAGTGCTGGCGGCGCGCCGACCCCTGGAACGGCGACCCGCACAGCGGCGCGCCCCGCTCGGCCGGGTCCGGCGGTACGCGCACGACGCTGCTCCAGCGCGAGATCCTGCGCGACATGGCCCGCGGCATCGAGCAGCGGCTCACCGCGCAGCGCCTCGGTATCGGCCTGCGCAGCCTTTCCAAGGAGGTACAAACCTTGCGGGAGCTGTTCGGAGCGTCCACGCTTCAAGAACTCACCTATCAGTGGGCCCTGTCGGACGAGCGCCTCATCGACGACCGTCCGCCGCACCACGGTCAGGCCACGGCCTGACAGCGCGTCACCAGGTCAGAGCCCTTCCGGCCACGTGACCACGGCTTCCCGCCCGCCGGGCCGGATCTTTTCCCACCCCGCTTTTCAGCGGATAAATCTTCAGCGGAAAACTACCGCCGCTTCCTGCATGCTGGTTGAGGACGATCAATGGCACACCCCGTAACAGGGGTGGCGCCGGACCGTCCAGACGTCCGCTGTCACGAGGACGTTGTCCGCGTACGCCAGAACCGGCAGTGCAGGGCATGGGCAGACGATGCCCTGCCGGGCGTCCCGCGGACACCGGGCGGCTTCTGCCACCGCCGCCCGGACAAAGCCGGACCCCTCCCCGGTACGTCCTCGTGATACGGGCAGTGCCCGGCAGGCCTTCGGCTCGCCGAAGGCACAGCCGCGCGCCCCTTCCGGCGCTTTCCCGGCATGCGGGCCGGGAAGAGGCGGCGGCCGGGGGCGAGAGCCCCCGGCCCGGCCGCGCTCCCCCGCACCGGCGCCTCAGCCCTTCACGCACACCACCTGCTTCAGCTTCGCCACGACCTCCACCAGGTCGCGCTGCTGGTCCATGACCTTCTCGATCGGCTTGTAGGCGCCCGGCGCCTCGTCCACCACACCCGCGTCCTTGCGGCACTCCACGCCCCGCGTCTGCTCGGCCAGGTCCCGCGTCGAGAACGTCCGCTTCGCCGCGCTGCGGCTCATCTTGCGGCCCGCGCCGTGCGAGGCCGAGTTGAAGGACGCCGCGTTGCCGAGGCCCTTCACGATGTACGAACCCGTGCCCATCGAGCCCGGGATGATCCCGAAGTCGCCTGAGCCCGCCCGGATCGCGCCCTTGCGGGTGACCAGCAGGTCCATGCCGTCGTACCGCTCCTCCGCCACATAGTTGTGGTGACAGGAAATGACCGGTTCGAAGGTCACCTTGGCCTTCTTGAACTCCTTGCGGACCACGTCCTGGAAGAGCGCCATCATGATCGCCCGGTTGTACTTCGCGTACTCCTGCGCCCAGAACAGGTCGCCCCGGTATGCCGCCATCTGCGGCGTGTCCGCGATGAAGACGGCCAGGTCACGATCGACCAGGCCCTGGTTGTGCGGCAGCTTCCGGGCCTCGCCGATGTGGAAGTCGGCGAGCTCCTTGCCGATGTTCCGGGACCCGGAGTGCAGCATCAGCCAGACCGAACCCGACTCGTCCAGACAGAACTCGACGAAGTGGTTTCCGGATCCGAGCGTTCCCATCTGCTTCGCGGCCCGCTCCTCGCGGAACCTGACCGACTCGGCGATCCCCCCGAACCGCTCCCAGAACCCGTCCCACCCCGACGTCGAGAAGCCGTGCAGCCGCCCCGGGTCCACCGGGTCGCCGTGCATGCCCCGGCCCACCGGGATGGCCTGCTCGATCTTCGAGCGGAGCCGGGAGAGGTCGCCCGGAAGATCGTTGGCGGTCAGCGACGTCTTGACCGCGGACATGCCGCAGCCGATGTCCACGCCCACCGCCGCCGGGCACACCGCGCCCTGCATCGCGATGACCGAGCCGACCGTGGCGCCCTTGCCGTAGTGGACGTCCGGCATCACGGCCAGGCCCTTGATCCACGGCAGGGTGGCCGTATTGCGCAGCTGCTGCAGCGCGCCCGAGTCCACCGACGCCGGGTCCGTCCACATCCTGATGGGCACCCGTGCCCCGGGCATCTCCACGTACGACATAATTCCTCGATCCCCCGAGAGCAGAAAACGGCACCAAAGCGCCTGAAAGTGCACGAAAGGCAAAACTGGCGCCAACATCCACATCCAGGACAGTGGACCGGCGTTCACAGGTGCGCGTGCGATACACATTGTGTCCGGCCACCGCCCTCGGGCGGCAACCGCTTTTTCTTGCGTCGTCCTGCTGAAAGGAGCCTGGAAGCCGTGCAGCGAAAGGCGTACGTGCCCGGTCTCGCGCTGCTTGTGGCGCTCGCTTCGGGCTGCTCGGCGGCCTCGGGCGACGACGGCTCCACCGACGATTCCAAGGCGGGCGTGCCCAAGTCGGCCGCCGCGCAGCCCGGCAAGTACCGCACCCTTCCCGAGCCCTGCCGGGCCGTGAGCAAGAGTGTGCTGAAAGACATGCTGCCGGGCGCGGCCGCCCTCGCGGAGGCAGACGCCACCAAGGAGTACGGGGGCACCGCCGACCTGACCTACGACACCGACCGCCGGGTCGGCTGCCGCTGGAAGGACGAGACGGCCGACGGTGTGCGAAGGCTCACGGTCGACTTCGAGCGGGTCGTCTCCTACGACCCCGCGGTGAGCGACGACGACCAGACCAAGGAGCTGTACGGGAAGAAGGAGACGGCGGCGAACCTGCCCGCCCCCAAGAGCTCCGCACCCGCTCCGACCTCGTCCGCTGCCCCGACCCCGTCCGGCGCGCCGGCCTCCGGCGCCCCCGGCACCCCGTCCGTCCCGGCGGTCCCGCCGAGCGGTTCCCCGGTCTCCCCGAGCCCCTCGGAGAGCAGTGACGCGGACGGCCTCCGGCCGCGCCGGCTGAGCGGGCTCGGTGACGCCGCCTTCGTGAACGACGTATTGTCCCCGTCCGGCTCCGACAGCAGTTCGGGGGCCGGACAACGTACCGTCACTGTGGTCTTCCGTACGTCCAATGTGATCGTGACCATCGAGTACACCGCCCAGGCCGCGGCATCCGCCGTGGTCCCCGACAGCAAGGAGCTGCAGGAGCAGGCCCAGGCCTTGGCCGGCAAGCTCGTCGAGCAGTTCAGCGAATAGCGCGCCAGCGCGAAGAACGAAGAGCGAAGGAATCATGCACCGATCAGCCCCGGCCACCCCCGAAAAGGCCCACGCCCCGGCCCCGCGCATCCGGCTCGCCCGCGTCCTCGCCTGTGCCGCCGTCCCTGTGATGCTCGTCGCAGTGGGCTGCTCCTCCGACTCGGGCGGCGACAAGAAGTCGGACTCGGCGTCCTCGTCGGCCTCCGGCGGCAAGCAGGCCTCCTCGTCGCCCTCGCTCGCCCCGGCGAAGTTCAAGAAGCTCCCCGAGGCGTGCCAGTCGATCGGCGCGGGGTCGATCGACAAGTACGTCCCCAAGGCGAAGACGAAGGCGGGCGAGGTCGGCAAGACCTCCGACCCGCAGTCCCAGGCGAGCTGCACCTGGAACGGCCTCGACGACAAGGGCGTCCAGGGCTCGCTCTACCGCTGGCTCGACGTCGACCTCAAGCGGTACGACTCCACGCAGGGCCTCGGCGCCGGTGACGCGCTGGCCCAGAAGCAGTTCGACCGGGCCGTCTCGGCCGCCCAGTCCACGGCGGACGCGAAGAACGTGAAGACCTCGCCGGTCTCCGGCCTCGGCGACCAGGCGACCGCGATCACCTTCGACCTGAAGAAGACCGACGCGGACTTCAAGTACGGCGTCGTCGTGGTCCGCACCGCCAACGTCGTGGTCGCCGTCGACTACAACGGCACCGGCTACCAGGGCGCCGACGCCCCCCAGACCAACGAGGTCCAGGAGGGCGCCACCGTCACCGCCAAGGAGGCGGTCGCCGCGGTGGCCACCGCGAACAACAAGTAGCACTCGCGCAACGATACGGAGTCCGGCCCTCCCCTGTGGGCCGGACTCCGTACACATGTGCCAGGCTGTGCCCGCCAGTTGCTTGACAAGGGGAGGGGGCGCGGGTGGCCGCGACTCAGCTGACACGCACGCACCGCATTCTGATCGGGTTGGTGGTCGCGGGTGCCGTGGTGATCGCCGGGATCGGTTTCGCGGGTTCGTACGCGGCGGTCCGCGAGCTCGCGCTCAAGAAGGGCTTCGGGAACTTCTCCTACGTCTTCCCGGTCGGAGTCGACGCGGGCATCTGTGTGCTGCTCGCCCTCGACCTGCTCCTGACCTGGATGCGCATCCCGTTCCCGCTCCTTCGCCAGACCGCCTGGCTGCTCACGGCCGCCACCATCGCCTTCAACGGCGCGGCCGCCTGGCCGGACCCGCTGGGTGTGGGCATGCACGCGGTCATCCCCGTCCTGTTCGTCGTCGCCGTCGAAGCGGCCCGGCACGCGGTCGGCCGGATCGCCGACATCACCGCCGACAAGCACATGGAAGNCTACGGCCGCGCCTGGCGCCGCAAGGCCCCCGTCGAATCCCTCATGCCGCTGCGCCTGGCGAAGTTCGGCGTCCCGCTCGCCGAGACCGCCCCGGCCGGCCTCGCAGCCGCCGGCATGGACCCGGTGCTGCTTCCGCCCGCGCCGGTGATCGTGCAGCACGAGCCGCAGCCGGAACTGCCTCCGGCCCACACCCACTCGGCCCCCGAGGAGCCCCCGCTCCAGGCTCAGCCCCAGGCCCCGCAGCCCGGGCAGGAGCAGGCGTACGCGGAGCAGGAGCAGCCCACCACGCACGAGAGCCCCTGGTTCGCCGCCCAGCACGTCTCGCCCGAGGAGTACGCGGGCACGTACGACCCGGCCTTCGCGCAAGCGGAAGCGGAAGCGGACATGCAAGCGGAAGCCGGGCTCCAGCCGGAGCAGGAGCCCGTGATGGTCCCGGCGGGCCCCGGCCGCGAACGCCGCCTCGGTGTACCCGGCCCGCGCGCGGCCGGCCCGCAGCCCGTGCCGGAGGCCGGGGAATCCTCCCTGGAGGACGCGGAGTTCGCCCAGGTGGCGTACAGCGTGTTCCGCCAGTACGCGCACCAGCACAATGACTACCCCAGCGTCGAGGTCCTCGAAATACACCTCTCCGACGGCCACGGAGTGACCCACCCCCGCAGCACCGCCCTGCTGCGCGGCCTGATCCCCGGTTTCAAGCAGCGCTACGACGCGGAACTCGCCGAGGACCACATCGCCTGACGGCGCGTCAAGATGCTTTCCGCCGGGCCTTCTTGGCCATCTCACCCCAGACGGCAAGGGCGGCGCCGACGACAGCCAGGGCGAGGTAGCCGACGGCCGGGATGTCGGCGAGCTTGTGCAGGAAGCCCCAGGGTCCGTTGCCGAACCGCGCGCCGGCGAACCCGAGTGCGCCCTGGATGCCGATGACCCAGCCGATGGCCCCGACGACCTGCTTGGTGATGTACGCGTTCATGACTCCATGGTCACCAGGCGACGGGCCCGGCGGTTCCTGCCCGGGACGGAATCCGCGGTCCACCGAAAGATGGAACGAGGGCCGCCACCCGCGATCGGGTGGCGGCCCTCGGCCTTGCGGTACGTACGTCAGGCGGCGAGCAGCTTGCGCACCCGGTCCGCGCCGACGGCGAGGAGCAGGGTGGGCAGGCGCGGCCCCGTCTCACGGCTCACCAGGAGCTTGTAGAGCAGCGCGAAGAACGAGCGCTGGGCGACCTTCAGCTCGGGCGTCGGCTTGGCGTCGGGGGCCAGGCCCGCCATCACCTTCGGCACGCCGTAGACGAGCGTGGTGAGCCCGTCAAGGGACCAGTGCGAGTCCAGGCCCTCGGCCAGGAGCCGCAGCGACTCGCGGCCCTCGTCGTCGAGCGAGCCGAGCAGCTCGGTGTCCGGCTCCTCGCGGACCAGGGTGCGCTGGTCGGCCGGGACCTGGGTGGTGATCCAGTTCTCGGCGCGGTCCAGGCGCGGGCGCACCTCGTCGAGCGAGGTGACCGGGTTCGCCGGGTCCAGCTCGCTGAGGATGCGCAGGGTCTGGTCCTCGTGGCCCGCGGTGATGTCCACGACCGAGGCCAGCGTGCGGTACGGCAGCGGGCGCGCGGTGCGCGGCAGCTCACCGGCGGCCGTGCGGGCGGCCCGGGCGTACGCGGCGGCGTCGGCGGGCAGCACCGAGCCGTCGGCGACCTTGGCCTCCAGCTTGTCCCACTCGTCGTAGAGCCGCTGGATCTCCTGGTCGAAGGCGATCTTGAACGACTGGTTCGGCCTGCGGCGCGCGTACAGCCAGCGGAGCAGCTGCGGCTCCATGATCTGCAGCGCGTCGGCCGGGGTCGGGACGCCGCCCTTCGAGGAGGACATCTTGGCCATGCCGCTGATGCCGACGAAGGCGTACATCGGGCCGATCGGCTGGACGCCGTCGAAGATCGACACGATCTGGCCGCCGACCTGGAACGACGAGCCCGGCGAGGAGTGGTCGACGCCCGAGGGCTCGAAGATCACGCCCTCGTACGCCCAGCGCATCGGCCAGTCGACCTTCCAGACCAGCTTGCCGCGGTTGAACTCGCTGAGCCGGACGGTCTCCGAGAACGCGCACGCGGAGCAGGTGTAGGTCAGCTCCGTGGTGTCGTCGTCGTAGGCCGTCACGACGGTCAGGTCCTTGCCGCAGCCGCCGCAGTACGGCTTGTACGGGAAGTAGCCGGTCGAGCCCGTGCCGTCGTCCTCGGCCGCCGCGCCGGAGCCCTCGGCGGCCTCCAGCTCGGCCTCGTCGAGAGGCTTCTGCGACTTCTTGCCCGGGGCCTTCTTGGTCCGGTACTGCTCCAGGATCGCGTCGATGTCGCCGCGGTGCTTCATCGCGTGCAGCACCTGGTCGCGGTAGACGCCGGTCGTGTACTGCTCGGTCTGGCTGATGCCGTCGTACTCGACACCCAGCTCGGCGAGCGCCTCGATCATGGCGGCCTTGAAGTGCTCGGCCCAGTTCGGGTGCGCCGAGCCCACCGGCGCCGGGACCGAGGTCAGCGGGCGGCCGATGTGCTCGCTGAAGGAGTCCTCGTCGACGCCCGGGATGCCCTTCGGCACCTTGCGGTAGCGGTCGTAGTCGTCCCACGAGATCAGGTGACGGACCTCGTACCCGCGCCGGCGGATCTCGTCCGCGACCAGGTGCGGGGTCATGACCTCGCGCAGGTTGCCCAGGTGAATGGGGCCGGAGGGGGAGAGTCCGGACGCGACGACGACCGGTTTGCCAGGCGCACGTCGCTCCGACTCGGCGATGACATCGTCCGCGAAACGGGAGACCCAGTCGGTCTCGGTGCTGCTCTGAGCCACGGTCGGCACGTCCTTCTTTCTCGTATGCCTTGGAGAGGCTGGCAAGCCCATTCTCCCAGACGGAACGAGCTCCTCCGGGGTTGCCCGTAACTCGGGAGAAACGGGCAGGGGCCGCATGGGAGAATCGGAGGGCAATCGTCCTCACTCCCGACAGGAACGGCACCTCATGGCCTCGGTCCATTCCCTCGCTTCCACTGTCCAGCAGCGCCTGGCGGACGCCCTCTCGGCTGCCCTGCCGGAGGCCGGCTCCACCGACCCGCTGCTGCGACGAAGCGACCGGGCCGACTTCCAGGCCAACGGCATCCTGGCGCTCGCGAAGAAGCTCAAGGGCAACCCGCGCGAGCTCGCGACCAAGGTCGTCGACCAGGTCCAGGGCGAGGCGATCAAGGACATCGAGGTCTCCGGACCCGGCTTCCTCAACATCACGCTCGCCGACCGGGCGATCATCGAGACGCTCGCGGCCCGTGCGGCCGACGACCGGCTCGGCGTGCCGCTGAAGGAGCACCCGGGCGTCACGGTCATCGACTACGCCCAGCCCAACGTGGCCAAGGAGATGCACGTCGGCCACCTGCGCTCGGCGGTCATCGGCGACGCGCTGCGCGGCATGCTCGACTTCACCGGCGAGAAGACGATCGGCCGGCACCACATCGGCGACTGGGGCACCCAGTTCGGCATGCTCATCCAGTACCTGATCGAGAACCCCGGCGAGCTGGCCCCGGCCGACGACGTCGACGGCGAGCAGGCCATGTCGAACCTGAACCGGGTGTACAAGGCCTCGCGCGCCGTCTTCGACTCCGACGAGGAGTTCAAGGAGCGCGCCCGCAAGCGGGTGGTCGCCCTCCAGTCCGGCGACAAGGAGACCCTGGAGCTGTGGCAGCAGTTCGTGGACGAGTCGAAGGTCTACTTCTACTCGGTCTTCGAGAAGCTGGACATGGAGATCCGGGACGACGAGATCGTCGGCGAGTCGGCGTACAACGACCTGATGCCGGAGACGGCCCGGCTCCTTGAGGAGTCCGGTGTCGCGGTGCGCTCCGAGGGCGCGCTCGTGGTCTTCTTCGACGAGATCCGGGGCAAGGACGACCAGCCGGTCCCGCTGATCGTGCAGAAGGCGGACGGCGGCTTCGGCTACGCGGCGTCCGACCTCTCGGCGATCCGGAACCGGGTCACCGACCTGAACGCGACCTCGCTGATCTACGTCGTGGACGTGCGCCAGTCGCTGCACTTCAAGATGGTCTTCGAGGCGGCCCGCCGGGCGGGCTGGCTGGGCGACGATGTCACGGCGCACAACATGGGCTACGGCACGGTGCTCGGCGCCGACGGCAAGCCGTTCAAGACCCGTGAGGGCGAGACGGTCAAGCTGGAGGACCTCCTGGACGAGGCCGCCGAGCGGGCCACCGCGGTCGTCCGCGAGAAGGCCGAGAAGGTGGGCCTGACCGAGGAGGAGATCGTCGAGAACGGGCGGTACGTCGGCATCGGCGCCGTGAAGTACGCGGACCTGTCGACGTCGGCGAACCGGGACTACAAGTTCGACCTGGACCAGATGGTGTCGCTGAACGGCGACACGTCCGTGTACCTCCAGTACGCGTACGCCCGGATCAGGTCGATCCTGCGCAAGTCCGAGGGCGACACCGCCGCCGCGCACCCGGAGCTCGAACTCGCCCCGGCCGAGCGGGCGTTGGGCCTGCACCTGGACGCGTTCGGCGATCTCGTCTACGAGGCCTCGGCCGAGTACGCGCCGCACAAGCTGGCGGCGTACCTGTACCAGCTGGCGTCGCTGTTCACGACGTTCTACGACCAGTGCCCGGTGATCAAGCCGCGCCCGGCGCAGGACGTGGTCGAGAACCGCCTCTTGCTGTGCGACCTGACCGCCCGGACGCTGCACCAGGGCATGGCCCTGCTCGGCATCCGGACGCCCGAGCGCCTCTAGTATCGCCAACTCCCGTGCGGGGCCGCCTGGTTCACCCGGTTCACCCGGTTTCCAGGTGGTCCCACACGTTGGTGTCCAGGCGGTACTCGTACGCCGGGCGGCCCTTGATCGCGCTGGTGCGGAACGGCTTTCCGTTGCTGTCGTAGACGGGGATCTTCCCCGAGCGGTCACCGCTGCTCCAGGCGACCTCCAGGTACCAGCTGACGTCGTGCGCCTCGGTGTGCACCTCCAGGTCGAAGACCTCGGGGTCGGTCGTGGACACCTTGAAGGGGAAGTCCTTGGCCGGCACGACCGCGTCGGCCTGCTGGCCGGCGACCGGCTTGCTGACCGGCTGGGCCGCGTCCAGATCGATGTCGAAGGACCGCGGGACGATGTTGCCGCCGCAGCCCGAACCCATCGAGTACGCGGTCCACTTGAGCGGCGCCTCGCGGCCCACCACCCGCACGTTGATGCCGGTGATCACCACCGAGTCCTGGCTCTTGCCGGTCGCGGTCAGCTCCAGCTTCAGGTCACCGCCGTCGACCCCGCCGAGGGCCCGCGCCCAGGAGCGCCGGTCCTGCTCGTTCGTCGGGGGCGGCGGCACCGCGCCGGGCTTCTGGTCGAGCAGGTAGAACTTGAAG
Organism: Streptomyces mauvecolor; assembly: GCF_039532965.1. Classification (NCBI taxonomy): domain Bacteria; kingdom Bacillati; phylum Actinomycetota; class Actinomycetes; order Kitasatosporales; family Streptomycetaceae; genus Streptomyces; species Streptomyces mauvecolor. Next base: position 105,515 of record NZ_BAAASQ010000045.1, read on the forward strand.
CACGGCGCGTCCCAGTCGTACGAGCTGATGCCGACGCTCAGCGGAACACCCGCCTCCGGAGCGTGCTTCTGCTGCCCCTTCGGGGCCGGGGAGCCCGACGACACGGACAGGGAGGGTGAGCCGGACGGGCTCGGGCGCGCGCTGGGTGAGCCGCTCGGCGGGCGGGCGGACGGGCTCTTGAGGGCGGGGCTGCTCTCCTTGGCGTCGGCGACCGTGGAGCTCTTGTCGTCGTCCCGCCCGGACAGGCTCGCGACGGCGACGGCGGGCACGGCGAGCGCGACGACGGCCGCCCCGATGAGCCCGAGCCGCATCTTCCTGCCGCTCAGCTTCCCGCTGTCGAACCGGCCCGTGCGTCTCGGGGCGTGCGGGACGGCGGGGCCGACGTCGGGGAGCGAGACGGCGTCGGAGTCCTCCTCGGACTCCTGCGCGGGCTCGGGCCGGGTTTCCTGAACCGGAGCGGGCTCGGTGGCCGGCTCGGGCGCCTGGACCGGCGGGGGTTCGACGGCCACGGGCGCGGTCGCGGCCGCGACCGGCCCGGCGTTCGCCCCTCGCGCACGGCGCCGCGCCTCGTCCGCGAGGATCCAGCGCCGGTGCAGTTCGACGGACTCCTCGGGGGTCGCCCCGCACAGCCGGGCGAGCCGCTCGACGGGTGCGTACTCGTTCGGGACCGCGTCTCCGTTGCAGTAACGGTGGAGCGTGGACGTACTCATGTGGAGCTTGCCCGCGAGCACTCCGTAACTGCGCCCCGAGCGGTCCTTCAACTCCCTCAGCAGCGCCGCGAACTGCTCGGACTCCGTTGTCGCCATGCCCCGGTTCCCTCCCCATCCATCCCAGGAACGCATTCCAGGGACAGGTCGTTCCCCCAGGTCACAGCCCTTCCAGCGTTCCAGCTTCCCCCATTGTCCCCCGTCGATTGCGGGCCGCTCCGGGCGCCCCACAAGGTAGTTGCAGCAACCAGCCGAACAGCTCGTTCCGGGAGCAGTCCATGCGATTCCGCATCCGGTTCAACGTCGCGGATTCGATGGCCGTGGTCGTCCTGGCCGCATCCATCGCGACCCTCATCACGCTGATCCACCACTACCGCGCCTGACGCCACCACGGCGTCCGGGACAGCTACTTACCGACACACGGGGAGCATCACCATCATGCGTACCACCTTCCGCATCGCCACCGCCGCGACCACCACGCTCGTCGCCGCCCTCGCCCTGACCGCCTGCGGCAGCGGCAGCGGTTCCGACGCGGCGCTGTCGGGCGACCAGCCCTCGGCCTCCGCCCCGGCGACCGCCGCGCCCGCTCCGACGGCGGGTGACGCGGCGGGCAGCAAGGGTTCGGACTCGGGCAAGGGAGCGGGTACGGGCTCCGGCAAGCACACCGGCGCCCCGGCCAAGTCGACCGGCAAGACCGCGAAGAAGCCCTCCGGGGACGGCGGCGGCACCGACGCACCCTGCACCGGCGCCAACGTGAAGCTGACCGCGACCGAGGTGAACCGCCCGGTCAACCACATCCTGCTGACCGTCACCAACACCGGCAAGACGATGTGCAACGCCTACGACGCCCCCGCCGTCTCCTTCTCCAACGCCCAGCAGTCCCCGATCGCGGTCGACAAGGACACGATCCCCCAGGCGGTGGTGTCGCTGGCTCCGGGCGCCTCCGCGTACGCGATGGTCCGCACACAGGGCGAGGACGACGGCAGCGAGTCGTACAACACGGGCCAGGTCGTCGTGTACTTCCGGGGCAAGGTCGGCATGGAGTCCACGGGCCCCTCCGCGTACGCCAAGCTCTCCAAGAGCGTCGCGGTCGTGGACAGCCAGGCCATGGCCACGTACTGGCAGTCGGACCTGTCCTCGATCGAGGCGTGGTAGCGGGCCGGAGTCCGCAGCGGCAACCCGTGTTGCCGATTCCGGGATACGGGAGTGGACTGGCCCCCATGAACACCCCACCGCCTCCCGCCGGGCCCTCTCCGCATCAAGCAGTACTCGACGAGGTGGGCCCGAGGCTCAAGCGCCTCCGAGCCCAGCGCGGCCTCACCCTGGCCGCACTCGCCGAGACGACCGGGATCTCGAAGAGCACCCTGTCCCGCCTCGAATCAGGACAGCGCCGCCCGAGCCTGGAACTCCTGCTTCCGCTGGCGAGCGCGTACGGAGTGCCCCTGGACGATCTGGTCGGGGCACCCGAAGTGGGCGACCCCCGGGTCCGGTTGACCCCGCGCCCCATGCCGAACGGCGGCACGTTCGTCCCGCTGACCCGGAGCCCCGGCCCCCTTCAGGCGTACAAGATGCTGATCCCGCACCGGGGCACCGAGCCGGACCTGCGCTCGCACGAGGGCTATGAGTGGCTGTACGTCCTGGACGGCCGGCTGCGGCTCGTCCTCGGAGCGCACGACCTGGTTCTCGGCCCGGGTGAGGTCGCCGAGTGGGACACGAAGGTGCCCCACTGGTTCAGCAGCGCGGACAGCCGCCCGGTGGAGGTGCTGAGCCTCTTCGGACGGCAGGGCGAGCGGATGCACGTGAGGGCGAAGCCGAAGGAGTAACCGGCTTGCGCATCAAGGGAGTTCGCCCCTCGGAGGGCTCAGGCCCCGAGAGCGCGCCCGAGCCGCCCGAGCCCCTCCCGGATTTCATCCGGGGCGGAGGTGACGAAGCACAGGCGCAGTGCGGCGGCGTCCGGCACGCCGGCGAAGAAGGGCGCACCGGGAACGTAGGCGACATCGTGCTCGACCACCTTCGGCAGCAAGGCAGTCGCGTCGCTCCCCTCCGGCAGCCGGACCCACAGGAACATGCCGCCCTCGGGCCGGTTCCACGTCGACCCCTCGGGCAGTGCGTCGGGCAGGCCCGCGAGCATGGCGTCGCGGCGCTCGCCGTAGGCGGCGCGGACCCTGGCGACGTGGGCGTCCAGGTCGCGGTCGGCGAGGTAGCGGGCGGCGGCGAGCTGGTTGACGGTCGGAGTGTGCAGGTCGGAGGCCTGCTTGGCGATCACGCAGGCCCGCAGCAGCGCGCGGGGAGCCCGCACCCAGCCGAGGCGAAGACCCGGCGCCATGATCTTGGAGTAGCTGCTGAGCAGCACGGTGCGGTCGGCGGCATCCTCGTAGGAGGAGATCCAGGGCACGTGCTCGCCCTCGTAGCGCAGTTCGCCGTACGGGTCGTCCTCGACGATCCACAGCCCGCGCCGCACGGCCACGTCGGCGACGGCGCGGCGGCGCTCGGCGGTCATGGTGCGGCCGGTGGGGTTCTGGAAGGTGGGCACGCAGTAGAAGAGCTTGGGCCGCTCGCGGGCGACGAGTGCGTCGAGGGCGGCGGGGTCGGGACCGTCGTCGTCGCAGGGCACGGCGACGACGCGGGCCCCGGCGAAGCCGAAGACCTGCAAGGCGGCGAGATAGCAGGGATCTTCGACGAGGACGACGTCGCCGGGTTCGACCAGCGCGGCGGCGAGGAGGGTGAGGCCCTGCTGGGAGCCGGTGGTTATCAGGAGGTCGTCGGCGCCGGTGGCGAGCCCGCGCGCGCTGAGCCGGGCGGCCGTCGCGGCCCGCAGCGCGGGGCTGCCCTCGGTGGTCGAGTACTGCAGAGCGGTCGCCGCCTCCCCCTCCATCACGGCGCGGAACGCGGCGGCCATGCCCTCGCCGTCGAACAACTCGGGCGCGGGGAGCCCGCCCGCGAACGAGATCACCTCGGGCCGGGCGGTCAGCGCGAGGATCTCCCGCACGGGCGAGGACCCGACGGACGCGGCACGCGCGGCGAGCGCGGGCACGGCGGCGGCGGCCGGTGAGGGGGCGGTCATGGTGCGGCTCCTGTCAGTTACGCGGACGTCCAACTACCCCCGCACCCTACGCAGCCCTCACGCACCCCTACCTCCCCATTCCATGATCCGAACCGGGCCCCGGGCACCAGAACTCGCACCACACAGCCTTCCCGGGGTCCCGCTCCCCCACGCCCCACTTGTCGGCGAGAGCCCCCACGAGCACCAGCCCGCGCCCACCGCAGTCCTGGACGTCCGCGACCCGGGGCACCCCGTCCCCGCTGTCGTGCACCTCGACCCGCAATACGGCCCCCTCACAGAGCCGGAGCCGCAGCAGAAACCCCCGCCCGGGCGGGACCCCGTGCAACAGGGCATTGGTGGCGAGCTCGCTGACGCAGAGCAGGATGTCGTCGATGCGATGGAAAAACCCCCAGTCGGCAACGGCCCCGGCGGCGAAGTTCCGCGCGGCGGGGACGGATGGGCGGCAGCGGGGGTAGAAGCGCTCGCGCATTTCGTTGCCGGTTGTGGTGAGGGTGGTGGTGTTGTCGGTCATGGGGGGAGGGTTGCGGAGTACCCCTTGCGTGCCGCAGTGGCCCGACCCGTACACAAATTCTGTACGGGTCCGCGATGCGTAACGTACGGGTACGTATGGGGAGTTGGCAGGCATGCACCCCAGGAAGCGACCCCGGAAGAACACGTCGGCGATGAGGATGGTCGGCGCCCTCGTGGCGACCTTCCGGATTGCCGCAGGCCTGACCCAGCGCCAGCTGGGCGAGCGTGTGCTGCTCCACGAGGAGATGATCGCCTCGATCGAGCAGGGCCGCCGCCCCCTGAAACTGGACCTGGCCGCCCTGCTGGACCAACTCCTCGACACAAAGGGGGCGTTGACGACGGCGGTCGAGAACATGCCGGAGATCGACCTGATCCCGGCGTGGGCGGAGGAGTACATGGACTTGGAGCGCGAGGCCATCGCACTGTCCTGGTTCGAGAACCAGGCACTGCCGGGCCTGCTCCAGACGGAGAACTACGCGCGAGCGGTGTTCCTCAGCAAGGTACCCGCGATGAGCGAGGACGAGATCGTCGCGCAGGTCGAGAAGCGGTTGGAGCGGCAGGAAATACTGCACCGGAAGGAGCCGCCGACCCTCAGCTTCGTCATCTCCGAAGCCATCCTGCGGGACCGCTTGGGCAGCGACACGGTGTACGTCGAGATGCTGCGGCACCTGCGCGCCTGCGCGGATCTACCCGGGCTGACCCTCCAGGTCATGCCGTTCGGAAGGCACACGCACGCCGGGCTCTCAGGCCCCTTCGTGCTCCTGGAGACTCCGGACCACCAGCACCTCGCCTACGTCGAGTCCCAACGCGGCAGCCATCTCGTCTCCGACCCCAACGAGGTCAGTCTCCTTGGGCAGAAGTATGCGATGCTGCGGACGCAGGCCCTCAACTCCGAGGAGACAAGAGGGCTGTTGGACCGGCTGCTAGGAGAGCAATGAGCATCGCACTTACGTGGTTCAAGTCCAGCTACAGCAGCGAAGAGGGCGGCGCCTGCGTCGAAATCGCCTGCGCGTGGCGCAAGTCGAGCCACAGCGGCGACGAGGGCGGAGCCTGCGTCGAGGTGGCAACCCACCCCTCCGCCATCCACATCCGTGACTCCAAGGCCCCCGAGGGCCCTACCCTCACCCTGAACCCCACCACGTGGCAGGGCTTCCTCGCGGGACTCTGAACCCCGCAGCCTCACACTCCGCCCCCCAGAACGCGACGGCGGCGGCGTTGTCAGTGGTGGGATTTACATTCGGGGCATGGCGATGCTTGCGAATCCACTCCCGCAATTGACCGATGACCCGACCGGCAAGGTGCTGGGGCTCGACCTGCCGCCGGGCAGGGTGATCGGCCCGGCGGCCGAGCCGCTGCTCTGGTGCGCGGACGAACCGGCCGGCCCGCAGGACTGGGCGCGCCTCGCGACGGCCCGCAGGACAAGCGGGCTGCACCCCGTACTGCTGGGCGGAACAAGGGAGTTGGCGGACTGGGGGCTCGCTCCGGGCGAGGCGTCGTACCCGGGCGACCATGACGCCGAGGACGTGCTGGCCGAGTTCTGGGAGACGTACGCCGAGGGGGAGCTGGGCTACGACCCCGAGGAGTGGCCCGGCCTGGCGGAGGCCCCCGCGCTTCAGGAAGACCCGGACCGCAGGGCGGCCGACACCGCCGGGGCAGCGACGGGCGAGGGGCACCTGAAGGGCGCCCGGATCGCCCTGGTCCCGGCCCGCCGCAGCGCCGACGTCCCGGCGGCCATAGGCTGGCGCGGCACGCAGAACCACGAGCCCGACGTGGCACGCCTGTGCGCGGTGCTGCGCTCGTGGGAGGACAGGTTCGGGGCCAGGGTGGTGGGCCTGACGCCCGACCGCCTCACGGTCTCGGTCGCGGCCCCGCCCACAACGGGGGAAGAGGCCCTGGTCCTGGCGGCGGAACACTTCGCGTTCTGCCCGGACACGATAGAGACCGACCTGCACGAGTACGCCGACTCCCTTCCGGAAAAGCGGAGTTGGACCTTCCTTTGGGAATGACTCGGGGCGGCCTCTCGGGCAGGATCCGGCGCGCCCCCTCGGTGGTTGAATGCTGCGCATCGTGGTGCTCGGGGGGCTGACGCCGCACTCTCTTCACGCTGTGACGTGGGTCATACCGGCCCGATGTCACGAACGGGAGGGCTGCTTGCGTCTGCTGGTCGTCCGCACGGCGGGAACGACCGACACGATGGAGATGACAGAACGATGAACGCGACAGCAGCGCAGCGGCACGAGGTCCTGGTCCTGGGCGCCGGCTATGCCGGGCTCTCCGCAGCGGTCCAGCTCGCGGCCCGCACCAGGAAGCGGGGGAACGTACGGGTGACGCTGGTCAACCCCTACGACACCTTCACCGAGCGGCTTCGCCTGCACATGACCGCCACCGGCCAGGAGACGGCCGAGATGAACATCCCGGAGCTGCTGGAGGGCACCGGCGCCGTCTTCGTCCGCGGCTGGGTGACCGCCGTGGACGCCGGGGCGAAGACGGTGCGGATCGACGACGACCGGGTCCTGCACTACGACACCCTGGTCTACGGCCTGGGCAGCATCGCGGACACCGTGGCCGTACCCGGCGTGGACGACCACGCCTACACCCTCAACGGCCCACAGGACGCCGCCCTCTTCGCCGAACGGCTGACCCGGCCGGGCGGCGGGACCGTCGTGGTCGGCGGCAGCGGCCTGACCGGCATCGAGGCCGCCGCGGAGATCGCCGAGCGGCACCCGGAGCTGGAGGTGGTGCTCCTTGGCCGGCAGGAGCCGGGCGCGAGCATGCACCCCAAGGCCAAGGCCCACCTGGACGCCGGGCTCGCCCGGCTCGGTGTGCGGGTGCGCAGCGGCGTCGACGTGGTCAAGGTGCTGCCGGACAGCGTCGAGCTCGCGGACGGCTCCAGCATCCCGGCGGCCGCGGTGCTGTGGACCAGCGGCACCCGCGTCTCGCCGCTGGCAGGCGCCGCGGGGCTGCGTGTCGACGAGCGCGGGCGCGTGGTCACCGACAGCGCGCTGCGCTCGGTCTCCCACCCGGACGTCTACGCCGTCGGCGACGCGGCGGCGGTCCCCCAGGGCTACGGCGTGATGCACGGGACGTGCCAGAGCGGCATGCCCACCGGCGTGCACGCGGCCCTGTCGATCCTGCGGACCCTGGCCGGCAAGGAGCCCAAGCCGTTCCGCTTCGGCTACTACCACACCCCCGTCAGCCTGGGCCGCAACGACGCCGTCGTGCAGTTCACCCACCCCGACGACAGCCCGCGCCGGATCGTACTGACCGGCAAGCGGGCCGCGAAGTACAAGGAGACGGTCTCCGCCGCGCCTTGGGCGACCTTCGCCCGCATGAAGAAGATGCCCGCCTCGGGCGCCCTCTGGCCGCACGGCGGCCGCTACACCCGGATCAGGAGCACCAAGTGACCCAGCCGCAGCAGGCCGGCCCCGACCAGCTCGCCTTCCAGCAGTACCGCACCCTGCTCTTCTCCGTCGCCTACCGCATCCTCGGCACCGCCGCCGACGCGGAGGACCTGGTCCAGGACGCCTGGTTCAAGTGGTCGGCGGCCGACCGTTCCCAGGTCGCCGACCCCAAGTCATATCTGACCCGGATCGTCTCCAACCTGGCGATGGAACGGCTCCGTTCGACGCGTCATCAGCGCGAGACCTACGTCGGGCCCTGGCTGCCCGAGCCGATCCTCACCGGCCCGGACACCGCCGACGGCGCCGCCCTGGCGGACTCGGTGTCCATGGCCCTGCTGGTGGTCCTGGAGACGCTGAGCCCCCTGGAGCGCGCGGTCTTCGTCCTGAAGGAGGTCTTCGCCTTCAGCTACGCGGAGATCGCGGACGCGGTCGACCGCTCGGAGACGGCGGTCCGGCAGGCCGCGCACCGCGCCCGCGGGCACGTCCAGGCCCGCCGGCCCCGTTTCACCGCGGACCGCGCCAGCCAACGCGACATCACCGAGCGCTTCTTCGCGGCAGCGACGGGCGGCGACATCAACACCCTGATGGAACTGCTCTCGCCGGACGTGACGCTGTGGACCGACGGCGGCGGCAAGGTCCGCCAGGCCCTCAAGCCGGTCATCGGCCTGGAGACGGTGGCCCGCTGGTTCGCCGCGCTCGGCACCACGACCTACCAGGGCATCGAACCCGGACAGATGCGGGGAGAGCTCACCTGGATCAACGGCGGCCCGGGCATGGTCTTCCACGGCCCGGACCGCGTGATCGCCACCATGACCTTCGACTTCGGCCCGGACGGCCGCATCTCGACCATCCACAACGTGGCCAACCCGGACAAGCTCCACGCCGTCGCCGACGGCACCCGCCACGAACTCACCTGACTCACCCGTTCGTTGCCGGTGCGCCCCCGAGAACTTCCGAAGCCGCACCCTCGACGCAATGATCGATCACCCGAGGAGCACCATGAACGCATGAACGAGAGACGGGCTGAGGCCGCCCCGACCACACCCGCGCTGCCCAAGAACCCCGCGGTGGTCATCGGCACGACGGCCGTCGGCACGGCCCTGATCCTGGTCATGACCTGGCTGCTGCTCGGGCCGATGCCGCAACGCCTCGACACGGAACGGGCGTTCCGGTCGGCGAAGGACTGCGCGCCGGGAGCGACCGCCACCGACTGCCTGCACTCCGTACCGGCGGTGATCGAGCGCACCAGAACGAAGAGCGGCAAGACGCCCGCCCACTGGATGTACGTGAAGACCGCCGAGGGCAGCACGCCCACCCTCTACTTCGGCCCGGACCAATCGCACTCGTTCGACGGGCTGGCCGGGAAGCGGATCCACGTCACGTACTGGGAGGGCTCGGTCCGGTACACCGACTGGGCGAACGCACGCTGGTACACGGCCGCCGACCCGCGCGGCGCGTACCGGCTGTTCCTGGCCTGGGGTCTGGGCCTGGGCTCGGCGGGCCTCGGCCTGATCCTGATCGGCCTCTGGTGGGCCCGGAGTTACGCCACGACCCGGCTGCGGTACCCGTGGCAGCCGGGAGTCCTGATCGTGGGCACGATGGCCCTCGGCGCGGCGGGCGGCCTGCTCCCGTGGGTCACCCACGGGTGGCGGGCGGCGCTGCTGGCGTACGGGGTGGTGGGGGTGGTCGTCGCGGCGGCCTGCGCGCTGACAGCCTTGGGCCTCCGCCGCGCCGACGCACGCAAGAGCACGGACACCATCACGATCGCATCGGCCGTCCCGGACGGAGAGACCTTCTTCCCGGGGATCGTGCGGGGCGACGTCCCGTACGGGGGCGTTCTGGGCGGCGGCTACCTGATAGCCGCCGCAGACGGCCTGTCGATCATCCCCGACCCGAACTACCGCCTGCACCCCAAGCCCGTACCGGCCACGCTGGAACCGCTGAGGGTCCGCCCGCCGTACCGGACGGACCCCCGCGATCTGAACGTGGGCGACAACTGGCTGGTCCTGGAGTGCCAGGACGGCGGCACGCCGGTGTACGTGGCCGCCGCCAGGGAGTCCATGCCGCTGGTACTGGGCGCGCTGACTGCGTCCCGCCAACTGCACCAGCGGTAAAGGGACTTGGTGGCTTCGCGGGACCTAGAGCCCCTTGGCCACCTCGGTCGCCCAGTACGTGAGGATCATGTGGGCACCGGCACGCTTGATGCCGGTCAGGGTCTCCAGGATCGCCCGGTCGCGCTCGATCCAGCCCTTCTCGGCGGCGGCCTCGATCATCGCGTACTCGCCGCTGATCTGGTACGCGGCGACCGGCACGTCCACGGACGCGGCGACCTTGGCGAGGATGTCGAGGTAGGGCCCGGCCGGCTTGACCATGACCATGTCGGCGCCCTCGTCGAGGTCGAGCGCCAACTCGCGCATGGATTCACGGGTGTTGGCGGGGTCCTGCTGGTAGGTCTTGCGGTCCCCGCGCAGGGAGGACCCGACGGCCTCGCGGAAGGGCCCGTAGAAGGCGGAGGAGTACTTGGCGGTGTAGGCCAGGATGGAGACGTCTTCGTGCCCGGTCTGGTCCAACGCGTCGCGGATGACGCCGACTTGGCCGTCCATCATCCCGGAGGGACCCACGACGTGGACTCCGGCGTCGGCCTGGACCTGGGCCATCTCGGCGTAGCGCTCCAGAGTGGCGTCGTTGTCGACGCGCCCCTGGTCATCGAGCACGCCGCAGTGTCCGTGGTCGGTGTACTCGTCGAGGCAGAGGTCGGACATGATGACGAGGTCGTCGCCGACCTCTTCCTTCACGGCGCGGATGGCGACCTGGAGGATCCCGTCCGGGTCCGTCCCGGCGGTCCCGGCGGCGTCCTTCTTCTCGTCCTCCGGCACCCCGAAGAGCATGATCCCGGAGACCCCTGCGGAGACGGCCTCGACGGCGGCCTTGCGCAGCGTGTCGAGGGAGTGCTGCACGACACCCGGCATGGCCTGGATCGGAACGGGCTCGGCGACGCCCTCCCGCACGAAGGCGGGGAGGATGAGGTCGGCGGGGTGCAGGCGGGTCTCGGCGACCATGCGGCGCATGGTGGGGGTGGTGCGCAGCCGACGGGGCCGGGCCCCGGGGAAGGATCCGTACGTCATGCCCCTACGCTACGCCGCCGGGGAGGGCGCTTTCCCCCACCCCGCCCCTCCCCGCTGTGACCCTCTGCGGCTCCGCCGCGTGGCCTCCGGGGGCGGGGTTGCCGCCGACCAGGGTGTGCCGGGGCTCCGCCCCGGACCCCGTTCGCGCCTGAAGGCCGCTCGTCCTCAAACGCCGGACGGGCTGAAGATGCCGCTGCCGACCAGAACCGATGCGGCTAGGGACAACCCTGCCAGGGGCGCGGGGAACTGCGCGACCAGCCCCCACCGGCCGCAGCCGAACCCACCCACCCCCGGAGGCCACGCGGCGGAGCCGCAGAGTGTCACAGCGGGAAGGGGCGGGGAGGGGCCAACGGGGTCTGGGGCGGAGCCCCAGCACCCTTGGGGAGCCCGGCACCCTTGGCCGGGGCGCCCCCCATCGCACCCCGGGCTACGTCGTGCGGCGGCGCCGCGCCCCAGGGCGGCGCTCGCTCGGCCGGGTCACGTGCTCGCCCGCGGACACCGCCGCGTCACGCCGAGCCGCCCCGAAGTCCGCAAGCGCCTGCGCCAGCTTGTGGACCGACGGCTCCGGAGCCATCACATCCACCCGCAGCCCGTGCTCCTCCGCCGTCTTGGCCGTAGCAGGGCCAATACACGCGATCACGGTCACGTTGTGCGGCTTGCCGGCGATGCCGACAAGGTTCCGCACCGTCGACGAAGACGTGAAGAGAACCGCGTCGAACCCGCCCCCCTTGATCGCCTCGCGCGTGTCCGCCGGCGGGGGCGACGCGCGCACCGTCCGGTACGCCGTGACGTCGTCGACCTCCCAGCCGAGCTCGATCAGGCCTGCCACCAGCGTCTCGGTGGCGATGTCGGCGCGCGGCAGGAAGACGCGGTCGATCGGGTCGAAGACCGGGTCGTAGGGCGGCCAGTCCTCCAGGAGGCCGGCCGCGGACTGCTCGCCGCTCGGTACGAGGTCCGGCTTGACGCCGAACTCGACCAGCGAGGCGGCCGTCTGCTCGCCCACCGCGGCGACCTTGATGCCGGCGAACGCCCGGGCGTCGAGACCGTACTCCTCGAACTTCTCGCGCACCGCCTTCACCGCGTTGACCGAGGTGAACGCGATCCACTCGTACCGGCCCGTCACCAGGCCCTTGACCGCGCGTTCCATCTGCTGCGGCGTGCGGGGAGGCTCGACCGCGATGGTCGGCACCTCGTGCGGCACCGCACCGTAGGACCTCAACTGGTCGGAGAGCGAAGCCGCCTGCTCCTTCGTGCGCGGGACGAGTACGCGCCAGCCGAACAGCGGCTTGGACTCGAACCACGACAGCTGGTCGCGCTGAGCAGGGGCACTGCGCTCGCCGACCACGGCTATGACGGCCTGGTGCCCGTCCGGCGAGGGCAGCACCTTCGCCTGCTTGAGCACCTGGGCGACCGAGCCGAGCGTCGCGGACCAGGTCCGCTGGCGCGTGGTGGTGCCCGCGATCGTCACGGTCATCGGGGTGTCGGGCTTGCGGCCCGCGGAGACCAGCTCGCCGGCCGCGGCCGCGACGGTCTCCAGGGTCGTCGACACCACCACCGTGCCGTCGCTCGCGCCGACCTCGGCCCAGCACCGCTCGGAAGCGGTCCGGGCGTCGACGAAGCGGACGTCGGCGCCGCCGGACCCGCTCAGCGGGACACCGGCGTACGCGGGCACGCCGACCGCGGCGGCCACGCCCGGCACCACCTCGAAGGGGATGCCCTCGGAGGCGCAGACCAGCATCTCGCCGGCCGCGTCGCCGTCGAGGCCCGGGTCGCCGGAGACCGCACGGACGACCCGCCTGCCGGAGCGCGCGGCCTCCATGACAAGATTGGCGGCGTCCCGCAACACCGGGATACCGGCGGTAGTTGACGCCTCGTCCACTACCGTCAGCTGAGGTGTGTCCACACCTGCCCGCGCATGCGCGCGAACAACGTCGAGCACAGCGGGCTCGGCGATCAGGACGTCGGCCGACGCCAGCGCCTCCACGGCGCGCAGCGTCAGAAGTCCGGGGTCTCCGGGACCGGCACCGAGGAAGGTGACGTTTCCGGCGGCGGTGGGGTGGGTGGTGGGGCTCAAAGTGCTCGCTCCCCCATAAGACCGGCCGCACCCTTGGCGAGCATCTCGTCCGCGAGTTCGCGTCCGAGGGCCATCGCTTCGTCGTGCGACGTGGGTACGGGACCGGTGGTGGACAGCTGCACCAGCGAAGAACCGTCGGTGGTACCGACCACTCCGCGCAGGCGCATCTCATGAACAATCTGCCCGTCGGCCAGAAGGTCGGCCAACGCGCCCACAGGTGCGCTGCAGCCGGCCTCCAGGGCGGCGAGCAGGGACCGCTCGGCGGTCACGGCGGCCCGCGTGAACGGGTCGTCGAGCTCGGCGAGCGCGGCGGCGAGTCCGGCGTCGGCCGCCGTGCACTCGATCGCCAGGGCCCCCTGGCCGGGGGCGGGCAAAACGGTGTCGACCGACAGGAAGTCGGTCACCACGTCGGAGCGTCCGATGCGGTTGAGCCCGGCGGCGGCCAGGACCACCGCGTCGAGCTCGCCCTTGGTGACGTAACCGACGCGGGTGTCGATGTTGCCGCGGATCGGCACGCACTCGATGGTGCGGCCGTGGCTGCGGGCGTACGCGTTGAGCTGCGCCATCCGCCGCGGCGAACCGGTGCCGATGCGGGCGCCGTCCGGAAGCTGGTCGAAGGTCAGACCGTCGCGGGCGACCAGCACGTCGCGCGGGTCCTCGCGCACCGGGATGGCGGCGAGCACCAGGTCGGGGTGCTCGGCGGTGGGCAGGTCCTTGAGGGAGTGCACCGCGAAGTCGACCTCGCCGCGCAGCAGCGCGTCGCGCAGCGCCACGACGAACACACCGGTGCCGCCGATCTGCGCGAGGTGCTCACGCGAGGTGTCGCCGTACGTGGTGATCTCCACCAGCTCGACGGGACGCCCGGTCAACTGCCGTACGGCGTCGGCCACATGGCCGGACTGGGCCATGGCGAGCTTGCTGCGCCTGGTCCCGAGTCTCAGTGCTTTCTCGGTCATGACCGCCCTCGGTTCTTGACATCGGCGTCGTTCAGATCGGCCCTGGAGACGGCGGCCACCGTCTCCGGGTCGAGGTCGAAGAGAGTGCGCAGCGCGTCCGCGTACCCGGCGCCACCGGGTTCGGCGGCGAGCTGCTTGATCCGCACGGTCGGTGCGTGCAGAAGCTTGTCGACGACGCGGCGCACGGTCTGGGTGACCTCGGAGCGCTGCTTGTCGTCGAGGTCCGGGAGCCGGCCCTCCAGGCGTGCGACCTCCCCGGCCACGACCTCGGCGGCCATGGCGCGCAGCGCGACGACGGTCGGCGTGATGTGCGCGGCCCGCTGGGCGGCGCCGAACGCGGCCACCTCGTCGGAGACGATCGAGCGCACCTGGTCCACATCGGCGGCCATCGGCGCGTCGGCCGAGGCCTCGGCGAGCGACTCGATGTCGACGAGCCGCACCCCGGGGATGCGGTGCACGGCGGCGTCGATGTCGCGCGGCATGGCGAGGTCGAGCAGCGCCAGCTTCACGGGCCCGGCCGGTACGGCACCACCGCGCCCGGCACCGGTCTGCGGCCGCTCCGCCCGCTCGGCCCAACTGCCGTGCAGTTCAAGGGAGTTGACGTCGACAGCCGGGGCCGTGTTCAGGGCGTCCACGCCGGGCCCGGCGAAGGTGATGCCCGCGTCGGCGAGGGCGGCCAGGTCCACCGGGCAGCCCGCGGCGTCGGGCGCGGGGGCTTCGGAACGTACGGCTCCAGCCTCGTTCGCGGCGTCGTCCGGCACCGTACCGCCGGCGAGCAGGCCCGCGCGTTCGGCGGCGGCGACCTCGGCGAGGGCGGTGCGGTCGGCGTCCGAGAGGCGGGCCACCGTGGCGGGGTCGGCGGCCGGGGCCAGCGGCGGCAGGCCGAGCGCGGTGGCGACGGCCTCGCCGGTCAGCACCAGGCCCGTCGCCCCGGTGCAGGACACCGCGATGTCGACTCGTGTCAGTTCCCGTGCGACATCGGCCATCGCGACGGCGCGCGCGGCCGTGCCCGCCTCGCCGAGGATCTCGACGAGCCGCTCCGCGCGGGCGTGCGTCCGGTTGGCCACCACGATCTCGTCGACACCGGTGCGGGCCAGCGTCGCGGCGGCCAGCGAAGACATCGAACCGGCGCCGATGACCAGCGCCCGCTTGCCCTTGACCCAGTCCTCGACGGACGCCCCGGCGGCGAGCTGCTCCAGACCGAAGGTGACGAGCGACTGCCCGGCCCGGTCGATCCCGGTCTCGCTGTGGGCGCGCTTGCCGACCCGCAGCGCCTGCTGGAACAGGTCGTTCAACAGCCGCCCGGCGGTGTGCAGTTCCTGCCCGAGCGCGAGGGTGTCCTTGATCTGCCCGAGGATCTGCCCCTCGCCGACGACCATGGAGTCGAGCCCGCAGGCCACCGAGAAGAGGTGGTGGACGGCCCGGTCCTCGTAGTGCACATAGAGATAAGGGGTGAGCTCTTCGAGGCCGACGCCGCTGTGCTGGGCGAGCAGCGTGGAGAGCTCGGCGACACCGGCGTGGAACTTGTCCACGTCCGCGTACAGCTCGATGCGGTTGCAGGTGGCCAGCACCGCGGCCTCGGCGGCGGGCTCTGCGGCGAGGGTGTCGTGAAGCAGCTTGGCCTGCGCGTCCGCGGAGAGGGAGGCCCGCTCCAGGACGCTGACGGGGGCGCTGCGGTGGCTGAGGCCGACGACCAGGAGGCTCATGCCGGCATCACGGCGGGCATGTCCCCGTCCGGTCCCTTCCGGCCATTGCCCGCGGCACGCACCGGCGGCACCACGGCGGCCGCGGCCTCGGCGACGGCGGCTTCCTCGCCGGCCTTGCGCTGCTCGTGGAAGGCGAGGATCTGAAGCTCGATGGAGAGGTCGACCTTGCGCACGTCGACGCCCTCGGGCACCGACAGGACGGTCGGCGCGAAGTTGAGGATGGAGGTCACTCCGGCCGCGACGAGGCGGTCGCAGACCTGCTGAGCGGCGCCCGCCGGGGTCGCGATGACCCCGATCGAGACCCCGTTCTCGCTGATGATCTTCTCCAGGTCGTCGGTGTGCTGCACCGGCATCCCGGCCACCGGCTTTCCGGCCATTGCGGGGTCGGCGTCTATCAGCGCCGCGACCCGGAAACCGCGCGAGGCGAAGCCGCCGTAGTTGGCGAGGGCCGCGCCGAGGTTACCGATACCGACGATGACAACCGGCCAGTCCTGGGTCAGGCCCAGTTCCCGGGAGATCTGGTAGACGAGATACTCGACGTCGTACCCGACACCGCGGGTGCCGTACGAGCCCAGGTACGAGAAGTCCTTGCGCAGCTTCGCGGAGTTGACCCCCGCGGCGGCCGCGAGTTCCTCCGAGGAGACCGTCGGCACGGAGCGCTCCGAGAGTCCGGTGAGCGCACGCAGATACAGCGGAAGCCTGGCGACGGTGGCCTCGGGGATTCCTCGGCTTCGGGTCGCCGGTCGGTGAGTTCGGCCAGTTGCCACGGTGCTCCTGCGGGATGAGCGGGGCTGCAGGCGGCCACATGTCCCAGGGCCGCCCCGTCGGATGCAGGCTATGTCTTTGTGAACGCGTGCACAAAGATGGTGTCCGCTTTGTCCGAGCAAAGTGACCGGGCTCACGCGACCCGAGGAGGGAATCGCGGAACCACAGACGGGTTCAGTCCGTTCAGGACCCGAAGGGGGCAAAGCCGCACACACTCCTCACAGCGATACCCCCGAACCACAGCAAAACGACCATGATGGTAACCGCAACTATCGCGAACCCCATCATTTGGCTGTTCAACCGCCCACGCCCGGAGCACGCCAAACGTTCAACCGGTCAATGCGCCTCTGAGACGTACGGGATCCACGCGCCAGAAGGTGTGCTGCTCACCGTCGACCAGGACGACCGGAATCTGCTCCCAGTACTCCTTGTACAGCGCCTCGTCCTGGGTGATGTCCTTCTTCTCCCAGGCCGCACCCGTCTCGGCACACACGGCCTCGATCACCTCCTGGGCGTCGTCGCAGAGATGGCAGCCGGGCTTCCCGATCAGCGTGACCACCCGGTCGGCAGGGTTCCCGCCCGGCTTCTTCGTACGTCGCAGCAAGGGACTCATGCCTCCCATTCTCCAACCCCCGACCCGCCCCGGGGACCCATAAGCCCGGATCGTCCGTTTAACACGGCGGCCTCGCAGAGTTCACGCCATCGCTCCCCGGCGAGTCGGGAAGTTCCGAACAGACTGGCTATGCTCACGGCATGGCCGCACTGGGATGGCTCACCCCTCGTAGGCGCTCGGCGACAGCACGCAGCGTGCTGGCCGGCGAGGCCGCAGCCGAGGCAGCCCGCAAGTCCTCGCAGGAACTGGCAGAGCTGGCGGAACTGGCGCAGGCCACGGACGACGAGACACCGTCGGAGCCCGAGTTCCCCGTCGTCGGGGACGATCTCGCCGCCGCCTTCTTCGACCTCGACAACACCGTGATGCAGGGCGCCGCCCTCTTCCACTTCGGCCGGGGCCTGTACAAGAGGAAGTTCTTCCAGCGCCGCGAGCTGGCGCGCTTCGCCTGGCAGCAGGCCTGGTTCCGGCTCGCCGGCGTCGAGGACCCCGAGCACATGCAGGACGCCCGCGACAGCGCGCTGTCCATCGTCAAGGGCCACCGCGTCTCCGAGCTGATGTCCATCGGCGAGGAGATCTACGACGAGTACATGGCCGACCGCATCTGGCCCGGCACCCGCGCACTCGCCCAGGCCCACCTGGACGCGGGCCAGAAGGTCTGGCTGGTGACGGCCGCACCCGTCGAGACCGCCACGATCATCGCCCGGCGCCTGGGCCTGACCGGCGCGCTCGGCACGGTCGCCGAGTCCGTGGACGGCGTTTATACGGGACGCCTGGTGGGCGAGCCCCTGCACGGGCCCGCCAAGGCCGAGGCCGTCCGGGCGCTCGCCGCCGCCGAGGGGCTCGACCTGACCCGCTGCGCCGCGTACAGCGACTCGCACAACGACATCCCGATGCTCTCGCTCGTCGGCCACCCCTACGCCATCAACCCGGACGCCAAACTCCGCAAACACGCCCGCGCGCGCGAGTGGCGGCTGCGCGACTACCGCACCGGACGCAAGGCCGCGAAGGTCGGCATCCCGGCCGCGGCCGGCGTCGGCGCGCTCGCGGGCGGCACGGCCGCGGCCGTCGCCCTGCACCGCCGCCGCCGCTAGTCGGCCACTGTCCGCAGTCAACGGGCGGCCGCGGCGGCCGCCCGCGGCGTCAGCCGCCGGAATATTCGATTGCGGGGGTTTCGTCCCCATCCCCCTTGGCTCGCCAGCCCCGTTACCCACACCCGGGCACAACAGATCCCCGTCACGGACAAATCCGAAAGCATTCCGATCAACTTCCGGTCACTATGTGCGACTTGAACAGACGCATAGACGTAACAGAAGCGACGGAATCGACGATTTGAGCAACTGGGTGTAGCGCTCCCTGCACGAAGCGTTATTCTCCTCAGACGCAATCCGGAACCCGCACATCGCCACGATGGGTGAACAGTTCCGCACTGCACGTGATGGAAGCTCTGCCTCTGGGAGTCCCGTGTACCCACACGTCGGGGTTGACGCCTCGGGCCTGGCTACGCTGCGCGGGGCGGTCGTCGACCGCCTGCGCGTATTCGTCCCCACCGCGTACGCCGGCGCCCCTGCCTTCGCCACCGCAACACCCGTCGGGCCCTGCTATGCCCTGGCCGACGGTGGTGCCGCAGTCGGTAGACGGAGCGGCGGCCGCAGCACGGGCACGTCCGCGACGCCCACCGCCCGCCGGCCCACCGCCGACAGCGACAGCGCCCGCATGATGGACCTCGTCGAGCGCGCCCAAGCGGGCGAGGCCGACGCCTTCGGACGGCTCTACGACCAGTACAGCGACACCGTCTACCGCTACATCTACTACCGCGTCGGCGGCAAGGCGACGGCCGAGGACCTCACCAGCGAGACGTTCCTGCGCGCCCTGCGCCGGATCTCCACCTTCACCTGGCAGGGCCGCGACTTCGGCGCCTGGCTGGTCACGATCGCGCGCAATCTGGTCGCCGACCACTTCAAGTCGAGCCGTTTCCGGCTCGAAGTGACCACCGGCGAAATGCTCGACGCCAACGAGGTCGAGCGCTCCCCCGAGGACTCCGTCCTGGAGTCGCTCTCCAACGCCGCCCTGCTCGAAGCCGTACGCAAGCTCAATCCGCAGCAGCAGGAGTGCGTCACCCTGCGCTTCCTCCAGGGCCTCTCGGTCGCCGAGACCGCCCGTGTCATGGGCAAGAACGAGGGCGCGATCAAGACCCTCCAGTACCGGGCCGTGCGCACCCTCGCCCGGCTCCTGCCGGACGACGCCCGCTGACCGCCCGGCCCGTCCGGACACCACCCGCCGACCCGCCCCAGGCGGGTCCGACACGCCGTCCGTGAGCACCCGATGACGCTGTGGTCCGATCATCCTTCGTCCGTAACCCAAGTGCCGCGTCCGTCGTTGTGCGGGATGAAGGCTCCCTGTGGTCACGCCATGTCCACAGCCGCTCACTCGATCGTGTGGATGTGCTCAAGGCGTGCAACCTTCCAGGCCCCTTGGGGAGTCGACCGTGATGACGAGAGGAGGTGCCGCCAGTGATCGCGAACGTATCGGCGCACCGGCGGGCGAACGCCTTCGCCCAGGCCCTGGAAGAAGCCTCGGCGGCCGACCAGGAGACACCCGAGAGCGGTCCGGCCGATCAGGCCGAGACCGGCAGGCTGTCGACCCTGGCGGGTGGGCTCGGCGAACTGCCGAAACCGGAGATGGACCCGCAGGTCAAGGTCGAGCAGCGGGCGCTGCTCATGGCCGAGATGGAGCGGATGTTCGCCGGCGGCGGTGCCGCCGACCCTCAGGTGCCCGAGCAGCGGACCGGCCGCGGCGCCCACCGGGCGACGTCGCTCCGGAAATTGCGACCCCGCTCCCGCTGGTCCAAGGGCATTGCGGCGGGCGGACTCAGCATCGGTGTGGCCGCGGGAGCGTTCAGCGGCGTGGCCGCTGCCAGCTCCGACGCCCTTCCCGGTGATTCCCTGTACGGGCTGAAACGCGGCATGGAGGACCTCAAGCTCAACCTGGCCGACGACGACGCCAGCCGGGGCGAGCTCTACCTCGACCAGGCCTCGACCCGGCTCTCCGAGGCGAGACGCCTGATGGAGCGGGGCCGCGCGGGCGACCTCGACCACGAGCAGCTGGGCGAGGTGCGGCGCGCCCTCAGCGGCATGGAGCACGACGCCTCCGAGGGCCACCGCCTGCTGCACCAGGCCTATGCGAAGGACGGTTCGATCGGCCCCATGGCCGCCCTGAACTCCTTCGCCCAGGCCCATCGCGAGAGCTGGAGCAAGCTCCGCGGCAAGCTGCCCGCCCAGCTGACCGACGTCGGCGACAAGGTGAGTTCGGTCTTCGCCGCCATAGACCAGGAGGTCGGCCCGCTGCAGTCGCTGCTGCCCAAGACGTCGTCCACGACGCACACCCGACAGGGCTCCTCGCACTCGGGCAGCACCTCGGGCACCGCCCGCCCGGCCACGCCGTCCTCGGCCCCCGGATCCGGTCACAGCGCCCCGGCCACCGGCGGAAAGCCGCAGCCCTCCGGCTCGCCCTCCAGCGAGGGCCTGCTCGGCGGCAACACCGGCGGTCTGTTCGAGCCGGGCACGGGCGGCGGCATCGTCCCCGCCCCGTCCGGCAAGTCCTCCAACAACAAGCCCCCGGTGCCGGACGTCACCCTGCCCCCGCTCCTGCCCGGCCTGCTGCCGGGCCTGGGCATCGACACGGACAAGGCGGAGTAGAGGTCGCGTACAGACGCGTGGGAGGGGCCGGGAAACCCCGGCCCCTCCCACGCGTACGAGCCCGGAAGAGCCTGAAAAGGGCTCTGAAAAGGGCTCAGGAAACGCTCGGCTCGGAAGAACGGCTCAGAAGAACACGGACCGCCGCTGTACGAGCAGCTTGTACAGCGTGTGCTGGATCTGCTCCCGCACCTGGTCGGTGAGGTTGAACATCAGCATCGGGTCCTCGGCCGCCTCCGGCGGATACCCGTCGGTCGGGATCGGCTCACCGAACTGGATCGTCCACTTCGTCGGCAGCGGCACCAGACCCGCGGGCCCCAGCCACGGGAACGTCGGCGTGATCGGGAAGTACGGGAATCCGAGCAGGCGGGCCAGCGTCTTGGAGTTCCCGATCATCGGGTAGATCTCCTCGGCGCCCACGATCGAGCACGGCACGATGGGCGTGCCCGCCTTCAGCGCGGTCGACACGAAGCCGCCCCGGCCGAAGCGCTGCAGCTTGTACCGCTCGCCGAACGGCTTGCCGATGCCCTTGAACCCCTCCGGCATCACGCCGACGACCTCACCCCGCTCCAGGAGCGCCTGGGCGTCCTCCGAGCAGGCCAGGGTGTGCCCGGCCTTGCGGGCCAGCTCGTTGACGACCGGCAGCATGAACACCAGGTCGGCCGCGAGCAGCCGCAGATGCCGCCCCGCCGGGTGGTGGTCGTGGACGGCCACCTGCATCATCAGCCCGTCCAGCGGCAGCGTCCCGGAGTGGTTGGCGACGACCAGCGCCCCGCCCTCGGCCGGGATGTTCTCGACGCCCTTGACCTCCACCCGGAAGTACTTGTCGTAGAAGGGCCGCAGGATCGACATCAGGACCTGGTCGGTGAGCTCCTTGTCGTAGCCGAACTCGTCGACGTCGTACTCGCCGGTGATCCGCCGCCGCAGGAACGACAGGCCGCCCGCGATGCGCCGGTCCCAGCCGCCGCGCTGTTCCTGCCGGTCCGCCGCGCGGGTCCCGGAGGCCTGCTCCACGGCCTCCTGCGCCCCGGGCAGGGTACTGACCGGGGCGGTGGGGGTGCCGAGCGGCTGCGGCCCGGGCTCGGCCTTGCGGCGGCCCGGGACCGGGCGCCTGCGGCCGGTGCGCTGCGCGCTCTGGCGCGAGCGGTCGTCGTCGAACGGGATGACCTTGGCGTCCGCCATCGTTGGTGCGCTCCTCATTCCGCGTTCGAAGGGGTGGTGGCCCCGGCGAGGGCCCCGCCGGGGAAGGGCGCGAACGGCAGCCCCGCCACCCGGTCCACGGCCCTGGCCAGCGAGTCCGGGGGCAGCAGCCCCGGGCCCCGGCTGCGGGCGAAGTCCGCGAAGGTCTCGGCGGTCGTGTATTTGGGTTCGTAGCCCAGTGTCTCGCGCATCTGGGCCGTGCTGACCACCCGGCCGTGCGTGAGCAAACGAATCTGCTCCGGCGAGAAATCGGTGACCCCGACCGTCCTGAGCGCGGTGCCGACCCAGCGGACCGCCGGGAGCAGCACCGGCACCGTGGGCCGTCCGAGCCGCCGCGAACACTGCGAGAGCAGCAGCACGCCCTCCCCCGCGACGTTGAAGGTCCCGCTGTTGAGCGTCCCTCGGCGCGGCTCGCCCGCCGCTATCCGCAGCACGTCGATCACGTCGTCCTCGTGGACGAACTGGAGCCGCGGGTCGTAGCCGAGCACCGTCGGCAGGACCGGCAGCGAGAAGTACTCGGCGAGCGGCGAGTCGGCGCTCGCCCCCAGGATGTTCGCGAAGCGGAGCACGCACACCGCCACGTCGGGCCGGCGCCGGGCGAAGCCGCGCACATACCCCTCGACCTCGACGGCGTCCTTCGCGAAGCCCCCGCTGGGCAGCGACTTCGGGGGCGTCGTCTCGGTGAACACCGCGGGGTCGCGCGGCGCGGACCCGTACACGCTCGTACTCGACTTCACGACGAGCCGCTTGACCGTCGGCGACTTCTGGCAGGCGCCGAGCAGCTGCATCGTGCCGATGACATTGGTTTCCTTGACCGTGGTGCGCCCGCCGCCCGAGCTCAGCGGCGTCCCGGTCACATCCATGTGCACGACGGTGTCCACCTCGTGCTCGGCGAGCACCTTCGCTATCGCCGGCTGGCGGATGTCCGCCTGTACGAAATCGGCACCACCCAGACGGTGCCCCGGCCGGACCGCATCGACCCCGATCACCCGGTCGACCTCGGGATCCCGCTGGATCCGCCGCACAAGACGGCTGCCCAGTTGCCGGGCCACTCCGGTGACGAGCACGACCTTCCCCAAGATCAGCGCCTTCCTTCGGCCTTCGGTACGTCCCTACGCCCTGAGCGCCACCGTAGCCGCTGGATGTTGCGCGGCGATGACCACGTGCGCGCGCATGGCCGAGAAACTGCGTCCGTGTACGCCACAGCCCTCCCACCGACAATGCGGCGGGAGGGCTGCGATCTCACGAACAGCGTTCGCTTACTTCTTGTTGCGACGCTGAACGCGCGTGCGCTTGAGCAGCTTGCGGTGCTTCTTCTTGGCCATCCGCTTGCGCCGCTTCTTGATAACAGAGCCCACGACTACCCTCGCTCACTTCTTCTCACTCGGTGCGGGGCGTCTGGGCCCACACGACCTACGTCGGCCTAGCCTACCTGCCGCCGAGTGAGGGACGTAATCCGAGGGGAGCGCGGGTCCCCCTCAGGCCGTCTCCACCCCCACAAAGGACTCGCGGAGGTACTCCTGAACTGCCTGTTCCGGAACCCGGAAGGACCTGCCCACCCGGATCGCGGGCAGATGACCGCTGTGCACCAAGCGGTACACGGTCATCTTTGACACTCGCATCACCGAGGCGACCTCCGCCACGGTAAGGAACACGACCTCGTTGAGAGGCCTCTGGTCTGCAGCCATGACCCACCTGTACCTTCCGCACCCAACGCGCACCGGCTTCCCCTCCGGTGACTCAACGTCGCTGTGCGCTCACTCCCCAGACTAGGGGCGGGTGGTGCGAGTGGGGAAGAGGAGCTGCCATCGGCCGCCTACTGTGACAGACACGCTCGATTGAGTACATAGCGAGTAAGCGGCCGGTAGTAATCAGACCGCACAGCGTCATCAAGCGGAACGGCCACGGCCACCCGCCCCTCGGCCTCGCCGACGAACAGCGCGGGGTCGTCCGTATCGGCGAGCCCGACGGCCTCAATGCCCAGCTGACCTGCCCCGCAGACCCATCCGTGATCTCCGATCACGAGATCGGGAACCTGTCCGGAACCCCCCGCCGAGGCCCCCAGGGCGACCCGAACCGGGAGCGGAGAATGGGTGTGCGCGCCGGTCTCGCTCCCGGCTCCCCGCGCGCCGGGTTCCCGCACCAACGCGACTCCTCGTACGTAGTCAAGGTTGTACGTACGTACCCCGAACCGGGTCGTTATGTCGACAGAGCTACCCTGCGCGGGGGTGAGAACAGGGCACCCCGCCGCCGACAAAGCGTCCGCCAGGGCGGCGTAGAACCCGAGCAGCCGGTGCGGATGCCCGGTCCCGAGCAGCACCGCGCCGCGCCGCGCGGCCACCTCTCCGATCCGTACCGCGAAGGCGTCGAGCCCCGCCAACGTCCGCTCAGGATCAATGACATCGGGCCCACTCACATGCCCCGGGTCGTCACTCACCCCACATTTGTCCGCCATCAGCCGCAACAAGTCCCGCTCGCCCCACCCCCATTCGGGGTCGAGCCCGAGCGTGACCCGGGGATCGCGAGCCGCGAACAGCCGATAGCTCCGCAGACTCTCCTCCCGCGAGGTCGCCACGGGCCCGGCCAGCCTGGCCGCCAGAAGATGCGCCCGCAGCGCGCCGATGCTCAACACCCGTCGATGCTCCCGCAGGGGGGTGGAGCGCGGGCCAAAACCCAGCCATCGCCCCACAGTTGGCGTAACGCGGGCTGCCCACAGGAGGAGCTCCCCACCCCGCCCCTTCCCGGGAAGGGGCGGGGTGGGGAAGACCCCCTACGCCAGCAACCCCCGCAACGGAAACGCCGCCCGCCGAGCGGCCAGCACCGCCTGGTCCAGCCGATCCGCGGGGTCGTACCCCTCATCCCACGACCGCCACGACACGGCCCGCCCGTCCGTCATCCGCCCCGGCCCCAACTCCCGCGTACGCGCGAACACTTCATCCCGCCAGGACGCAGGAATCACCGACTCGGGGTCGAGAGGAACATGCCCCGCGATCCCCACCAGGTGCGTCCAGGACCGCGGCACCACATCCACCACCGCATAACCCCCACCGCCGAGCGCGACCCACTTCGCCCCCTCGACGTACTCGTGGGCCAGCGAGTGGCAGGCCGCCTGCACCGCCCGCTGCGCATCGAGCGATACGGCCAGATGAGCCAGCGGATCCTCGAAGTGCGTGTCGGCCCCGTGCTGAGTGACAAGGACCTGCGGCCGGAAATCGGCGATCAGCTCGGGCACCACCGCGTGGAACGCCCGCAGCCACCCCTCGTCCCCCGTCCCCGCCGGCAGCGCGACATTGACCGCGGACCCCTCACCGGCCCCCTCCGCGCCGGTCTCCTCCGGCCACCCGGTCCCGGGAAACAGCAGCCGGGGATGCTCGTGCAGCGAGATCGTCAGGACCCGCGGATCCTCCCAGAACGCCGCCTGCACCCCGTCCCCGTGGTGCACGTCCACGTCCACGTACGCGACCCGCTCGGCGCCGAGCTCCAACAGCCGCGCGATGGCCAGCGCCGCATCGTTGTAGATGCAGAACCCGGCCGCCCCGCCCGGCATGGCGTGGTGCAGCCCGCCCGCGAAGTTGACCGCGTGCGCGGCCTCCCCCGCCCAGACCGCCTCGGCCGCGGCGACGGACTGCCCGGCGATCAGCGCGGAAGCCTCGTGCATCCCGGCGAAGGCGGGATCGTCCATCGTCCCGAGCCCGTACGACGCGTCGGCGGCTCCCGGATCCGCCGACGCCGCCCGCACCGCGTCGACGTAGTCCTGCCGGTGCACGAGCCGCAGCGTGGAGTCCCCGGCCGGCGGCGCGGCAACGACATCCATCTGCTTGTCGAGCCCGTACGCACGCACCAGACTCATGGTCAGCGCGAGCCGTACCGGATCCATCGGGTGGCTCGACCCGAAGTCGTAGCGCGTGACAGCTTCATCCCACATCAACAGTGCGCGGCCGCTCATGCCCGCCACCGTATCGGGCGGCCTCGGAGCCGAACGAGCGGGCGTACACCAGCGTCAGCAGCACCAGAACCATCGGCACGAGCATCGCCCCGCGGTAACTCCAGGCGTCCCCCAGCGCCCCCACGAGCGGCGAGCCGACGAGGAAACCCACGTAGTTGAAGATGTTGAGCCGGGCGACCGCCGCGTCGCTGGCGTCCGGAAACAGCCGCCCGGCCGCGGCGAACGTCTGCGGCACGATCACGCACAGCCCGAACCCGAGCAGTGTGAATCCGGCCATCCCCGCCCAGGCCCCGGGCGCGGCCGCCACCACCCCGAACCCGGCCGCCGCGAGCACCGTCCCGAACCGCACCACGGCCACCGCCCCGAACCGCCGCACCCCGAAGTCCCCGGCGGCCCGCCCGAGCAGCGTGGTGACCATGTAGACGTTGTACGGAACGGTCGACAGCTGCTCGGAGCTGCCCAGGGTGTCCTGGAGGTACTTGGCACTCCAGTTGGAGACGGTCGAGTCCCCGATGTACGCGAAGCTCATCACCAGGCACAGCGGCAGCAGCAGCCGGAAGACGACGGGCCTGGCCCCCTCGGCCCGCTCCACCGCGGCCCCGGCCGGCTCCCCGTCCACGTACCACCGGCTCGCGACCAGACACACCGGCAGCAGCACGGCCACGACGGGCAGATACGACACGAGCAGCGAGAAATGCCAGTGCGCCCCCACCCAGGCGAGCGAGGCACCCCCGATCCCCCCGAGGCTGTACGAGGCGTGGAACCCGAGCATGATGCTGCGCCCGTACGTCCGCTGGAGACTGACCCCCAGCATGTTCATGGACGCATCGAGCGCCCCCACCGAAAGCCCGAACGCGCCGAGCGACAACGCGGCCTGCCACATCCGGTCGCCCGCGCCGGCCCCGAGCAGCGCCAGGAGCACGGCGGGCTGGGCGAACCGCAGCACCACGCTGGGCCGGACCCGCTTGATCAACTGCTCGGTGCAGACGCTGCCGACCCCCGCGAGGATCGGCACGGCCGCCAGGAAGACGGGCAGCAGCCCGTCGGATATCCCGTACCGGTCCTGGATCGCGGGTATGCGGGTCACCAGGAGGGCGAAGGCCATGCCCTGCGCGAAGAAACTCACCGCCAGGGACGCCCTGCCGTGCCGCAGGCGTGCGTCTGTCATGGCGGCACAGCCTAGGGCCGTTACTTACTCCTGGGTAGAGAGATCACCCGAGCAATCCGAGCAGCTGCCCCATGTCGTCGAAGTACCCATTGGCCCCCTCCAGCCGCTCGGCGGGCGTCATCGCCGTGAACCCGTACACATCCATCCCCGCGGCCCGCGCGGCCTGGACCCCGAGCCTGCTGTCCTCGACGACGACACACCGCCCGGGCGCCACGCCCATCCGCTCGGCAGCGTGCAGGAACAGGTCCGGCGCCGGCTTGCCCCGCCCGACGTCCTCCGACGAGAACACCCACTCGTCCTCGAACCACTCGTCGAGCCCGGTCGTGCGATGCCCCACCCGGATCCGCTCATGCGTCCCGGACGACGCCACGCAGTAAGCCACCCCGTCCGCCACAAGCTTCCCGAGTACGTCCGTGACCCCCGCGACGGGCTGCAATTCGCGCTCGAAAGCCGCGAAAATCCGAGCGTGCAGCGTCTCGTCGAAGTCGACCGGCAGCACCTGCCCGGTCCGCTCCTGGATCACATCGTGTACGCGATGGACGGCGGCCCCCATGTAGTCACGGAGGGATTCCTCGTACGAGGTGGGATGGCCGAGCTCGGTGAGATACCCGGACAGGATGGTGTTCGAGATCGGCTCGCTGTCGACGAGCACGCCGTCGTTGTCGAAGATGATGAGGTCGTAGCGCATGACTCGACCTTAAACGCAGAAAAGCCCCGCACCGTGACTCTGAAGAGTCTGGTGCGGGGCTTTCCCCAAAATTTGTTCGGCGGCGTCCTACTCTCCCACAGGGTCCCCC